>NZ_JQDZ01000030.1 GCF_000764205.1 Thalassotalea sp. ND16A | reverse complement strand
TAGATCCATTTCAATTAAAGACTAAAATAGAAAGGAAACTGAAAGTCATATTTAAACTTATTACGGTTACACCTAATGTGAGAATAAGGATATAACCTTCGGTTACCTTTTCTTATGAGTCAACGCGGGTGAGTTAATCCCAGTTCTTTTTTAATCAGCGCAATAATCGCATTTTGAGCAGTGCTATCATCGACGCACTGCTGAAATAAATGGCTGATTAATATCGTAATCGCCTGTTGTTTACTCTGCGCATTTAACGGCATTATCCCCCTGCCGCGCCCTAGCGTGTTAACCGGTTTAGTATACTGACTGGCTAAGTGTGTTAATAATACTTTCTGTAAAACCCATTCAAACATGCCTACGCTATTATCTGCCTGAATCAAATGAGAGATGAGTTGTTGCAACTGAAGATATTCCTCAAAGCTGAGTTGTTTCAGCGCAGGTAGGGCTAAATCGATAACTGGCAGGCGAAACCTTTTGTCTAATTGACTGATGCTTTGTCGCAGGGCAAAAACAGAATCAATGATGTTCGCATCTATGTTGTTTTTTAGGTGCATGAGCTGTTTGTTTAACACCTCACTTTCATTACTTAACAATAAACAATAGATAACCGCCCTAACCTGGTTTTTATCATGCAACGCCCGGTATATTGGCTCTGGCAGTTGCTGAATTAATGCATTGGCGTGCGCAAGTTGCGCATGATTAATTTTACCTATGCTATTGATCACAGAATCGGCGACAACGCTAGCACTCATCTGTGCCGCGGATTGAGCAAAATGTTGCGGGCTGACAATACCGCTGGTTTGATTTTGCTTAGCCGTACTCTCATCACTGGCCTGTTGGTTTTGCTGCTTTTGTTGTTTTATGGTGTGTTCGCTAAAGAAATACGGTGAAATACGCTTAATGCGTTTATCAATGGGCGGATGCGTGGCAAACATCGACTCTAAAAATGAACTGACGCCACAACTGAAAAAGGCATGGCTCATTTGTGGCGCTTTTGCAGAGTCGAGTTCTGAACCATAACTGTGTTTTGATATTTTGTGTAAAGCGCTGGCGATGCCATCTTTACTGCGGGTAAACTGTACTGCCGAAGCGTCAGCTAAAAACTCACGCTTGCGACTGACCGAGGCTTTGATCATATTGCCAAAAAAGTTACCGCCAAAGCCGATCACCACCAGACCAAAACCCAGACCTAAAATGGCCGCGCCATGTTTCTTTGAGCCGCGAAACGTTCTTAAAATATAATAACCTATATAGCCGAGCACCAAAATGCCATGCAGTATGCCAATTAAGCGCATATTCAAGCGCATGTCACCATTTAAAATATGGCTAAACTCATGACCTATTACGGCCTGTATTTCTTCACGGTTCAGGGCATCAAGGCAACCTTGAGTGACAGCAATGATTGCATCCGATTGGCTAAAGCCAGCGGCAAAGGCGTTGATACCATATTCATGGTCCATTAAATACACGGTTGGTACCGGTGAGCCAGAAGCAATTGCCATTTCTTCAACCACGTTTAATAAGGTGCGCTCGGCTAAATTACCTGTGTCTGAGTTTACAATTCTGCCAGCCAGCGACTCGGCGATACGTTTTCCTCCTGCACTTATTTGTACCGACTTATAGACACTGCCAATAAAAATCACCAGGCACACCACCGCGCTAATAAATAAAAACATTTGCCAATCAAACGGTTGGCCAAATAAACCATTACTGGTGGTATTGTTGGCAATGGAGTGGATGTCATCAGCGGCGAGAAAGCCAAAAAGAAACATCACCAACACATTGGTGATGACAATTAAACTGAGCACCGCAAGTGAAAAAAGTAGGATCAGACGCGAAGTGTTTTTTCGCGCCTGTTGTTGTGCCTGAAAGAAGTCCATGGGCTACGGGCCAGCTCTTGGTTAAAAAGACACTTTGGGCGCCGATTGTATTGCTTTACTGTCGGCAAATTCTAGCAAGGTGGCATCGGTTGCATGGCCAAAGGCGGCAGCAAAAAAGTGTTGTGGGAAACTTTGTCGGTAAGTGTTAAAGCTCATCACTTGGTCATTAAAGGCCTGCCGGGCAAAGCCCACCTTATTTTCCGTACTGATCAGTTCTTCATTGACCTGCATCATATTTTCATTGGCTGTTAAGTCAGGGTACGCTTCCATGACAACATTCAATTTATCCAACGCGCCCATTAACGCGCCTTCGGTCCCCATCAGGGATTGCATTGCTGCAGCATTGCCCGGTTGTGATGCGGCGGCAGCTAAACCTTTAGCGGCACCATTTCGCGCAGCAATAACCGCTTCTAACGTTTCTCTTTCATGGTTCATGTAGGCTTTTGCGGTTTCGACCAGGTTTGGGATCAAATCGTAGCGACGTTTTAATTGCACTTCAATTTGGGCAAAGCCATTCTTATAGCGATTTTTTAACGCCACCAATTGATTATAAATACCAATAATATACATCACTGATGCGGCAATAATGAGCAAAAGAACTATGCTTGTCATATTCATCTTACGTCCCTAAAAACCATGGTTATTATTTATTCCATAATTTTAATTTAACGTGTGTGATTAAATACCGCAAGGAAAATCAGATAGTTACATTTATTAGACATTAATTATGTTAGATATCAGGAATGGTTAAAATATATTTACCAATATTGCTGTTGCTGGTCATCAGTTGGTGCGCCTGGTCTGCTTGTTGCCAGTCAAACTCTTGCTCGATAACGGCGTTAATTTGTTGCCCCTTTACCGCTGCTGAAAATTGCTTGGTAAAGTCAGCCACCAATTGAGTTTTATAATCATCGCTGCGATTTCTTAGGGTACTGGCGTGGATATTGACTCGCTTGAACAGCATTTTAGCAACATCTACCTGGTCGCAAAAACGGCCGCCCAACATGGCTAGCATTACAATGCGCCCATCGAGTGCTACCGCATCAATATTTTTTTGTACATTATCACCACCAACGATATCTAAAATCACATTAAAACCGGATTTTAGATGTTGTTTCTTCCAGGCGACAAAATCTTGCTGCCGATAATTGATAATATTATCTGCGCCTAATGTTTTACACGCTTGCGCTTTTCTGTCATTGCTTATGGTGACTGTAACCTTAGCTCCGATGGCTTTAGCCAGTTGTATCGCGGCCGTACCAACTCCACTCGCGCCACCATGTATTAAGATATGATCGGTAGTTTGCAGCTTTGCGATACTAAATAAACTTTGATAGGCAGTTAAATACACCTCTGCAATTGCAGCACCTTGGGCATAACTAAGTTCATCGGGAAGTGTCATCATGTGTGCGGCTTTAATTTTCACGTATTGAGCATAACCACCACCCGCAACTAAGCCAAAAACTCGCTCTTTGGTTGAAAACGAATTTACCTGATCTCCTGTTTTTACAATATCACCACAGACTTCTAGCCCTAATATTGGTGATTCACCAGGTGGTGCGGGATATTTTCCGGCGCGCTGAAGAAGGTCAGCACGGTTTACTCCAAAACTTTTTACTTTTAACAAACACTCATCGTCTGCAATTTCAGGGATATCGGTTTCGTTAAAAACTAATTCCTGTTGTGCATTTACCTCTATATATTTCACTGCTTATCCTTTAATACCAATTCGCCTAATTTATTGAACAATTAATTAGGCGAATGGGCATTACTGCGTGGCTAAATTCAGCCGATAGAAAAATGATTAATATCTCTTATGTGAGTGGGATCAGCAGTAACATTTTCAACTTCCGCTTCATCAGGTCCTTGTTCTAACCAGGCCAGCATTTGTAAAACATTGGCTTCATCACCACACGCCATGACTTCTACACTACCATCTTCCTGATTATGTGCATAGCCACTAAGTGCCAGATCTATCGCCATATTTTGCGTACTGGCTCTAAAATAAACTCCTTGCACAACACCGGTTATCTTTGCGATATAGCAAACTTTCATAATTGATCCTATTTTTATTGTTGCTCGATTGTGCCCATCTTAAATAACAACCTAAAACCTTCGTTGTTTACTTAGCCTGCTTTAGTTTACAATCAGTGTTCTTTTCACCTGATATAAAGAATATAGTATGTCTGCACGAATAATGTTAAATCCTGCGCGAGAAAAATCACTTTTACGCCGCCATCCCTGGGTTTTTTCAAAAGCCGTTAATAAAGTTATTGGCAAACCGTTAAGTGGCGAGACTGTAGATATATATGATAGTAAAGGAAACTGGATTGCAAAAGGCGCATATTCCCCTGATTCACAAATTCGGGTAAGAATTTGGACATTTGATAACAGCGAAGCGGTTGACGACGAGTTTTTCAGACAACGAATAATCAACGCCGCGCAATTACGAGAAAAGCCGATTAAAGATGGCGCGCTTAGCGGATTTCGTTTAATTGCCGGAGAATCGGATAACCTGCCCGGCTTAACCATAGATGTTTATGACAATATCATCAGTTGTCAGCTATTAAGTGCCGGCGCCGATTTTCATCGACACAGTATCTTCAGGGTACTTAGCGAGTTATACCCAGATCATGGCATTTATGAACGTTCTGATGTCGACGTTCGTAAAAAAGAAGGGTTAAGCTTGAGCAAAGGCTGGATTAGTGAGCCACTCGATTCTACCCAATGTGTTATTGAAGAGCATGGCATAAAGATTAAAGTGGATGTTGAGAAAGGCCATAAAACCGGTTTTTATCTGGATCAACGCGACTCGCGCCTGGCCGCCGCGCGCTATGCGAAAGACAAAACCGTGTTAAATTGTTTTTCTTATACCGGTACGTTTTCGCTGCATTGTGCCAAAGCAGGCGCCAAAGAAGTCACTAACGTCGATGTCTCACAACAAGCGTTAGACTTAGCCAAAGAAAACCTTGAACTTAACAACTTAGAAGATTGTCACGTTAATTTCATAAAACAAGATGTATTCAAATTATTGCGCCAATACCGTGAGCAGGGCAAAAAGTTTGATATGATCATCCTCGACCCACCCAAATTTGCCGATTCAAAAGCACAATTAAACGGTGCATGTAGAGGCTATAAAGACATCAATATGCTGGCGATGCAGTTATTGAATAAAAATGGCATATTGTTTACGTTTTCTTGTTCCGGGCTGATGGATGCCGGGTTATTTCAAAAAGTTGTCGCAGATGCTGCCTTAGACGCCAAACGCGAAGGCAGGATCATCGAGCGCTTACAACAGGCAAGCGATCACCCTATTTCGTTAAATTATCCAGAAGGTTATTATCTTAAAGGCCTGATTTGCCAAATGGATTAATCCGTTTGGCTTAGACTTTGGTGGATTGGTATTACTCGCTGTCGATGATTTCGACAGCGAGCAAAAACAGCTCTTTGCTTTCTTGTTCGCAACGTAATACTCGGCCTTTGCAATCCGTTAACGGCACCGAGAGTTGATCATCACTATCTAATGTTAAGGTTAATAAAGTCCCTATTTCAACCGGGTGAGTTAATTCCAGGGCAATAGCGGTATCACTGATGTCTCGACAATTGGCCGTAGTTTCAATGTTTGCTTCGGCATCGAGTAAAATAATGCTGACTTCTTGATTGACCATAGTTCGAAAAACTGCCCGACTATCATCAAACCCTTGCTCAAACTTGTACATAGGTACCTCTTCATCCTTTGTAGCAACCCCCCCCTTTATAGAAAGTTAAACACCTTTTGTCAATCAAATCAGTTGATTAAATATACGATTTAACAACTATCAGACGCTTAATACAGCTACCCGGTTTTTAATTCGTTTTAACGAAATGGGAAACGCAGTACCAAGATTTTGCGCAAACACCGATACCCGAAACTCTTCAATCATCCAGCGAATATCATTGATTTCGTGACTTACCGGTTGATTTTTCGGTTGTTTAAGCAATAAGTTTTGATACAGCTCTTGCGCTTTCTGTACTTCGATTAACTTTAATCTGTCTTGATTAGGATCTATCGGTAATTTTTCCATTCTGCGTTCAATCGCTTTTAAGTAGCGCTGCACATTATCTAGTTTATCGACCCCACTTTGACTGACAAACCCTTTAAATACCAGGCTTTCTAACTGCTGTTTAATATCGGCATGAGATTGGATCACATTAAGATCCATTTTACCTTTTAGCGCTTTCGCGATGTTATGGCGTATCGTTAATATCTGCTCTAGCTTTATCGCACCGGCCAATACGTTATCGGCAATCTCCGCTCTGACAATATCACGAGCTTGTTCAAAGCCTTGTTGTTCATATGGTACAGTGCCACTGGTTTTAATCAAATGCTGAGCACAAGCGAGAACGCAGTCATCGAGTAATTCGCTGATCTTGCCAAAGGGATTGAAGTACAAGCCCAATTTTGCTTTATTCGGCAATTTTGCTTCTAAGTATTTCACTGGAGAAGGAGTGTTTAACAACACTAAGCGTGTTACCCCTTTCAGCATTTCTTGTTCGGCGCTTTGCTGGTTTTCAAACAGTTCAATTGCTACATCTTTTTGGTGATCAACCAATGCCGGGAATGCCTGAATGGTAATGTTCGCGGCTTTACGCTGATACGACTTTGGAATGGCATCAAAATCCCATTGCTGAATATGCTGTCTCTCGATGCCCTTTTCGGCGACTTGTTTTATCGACTCTTTCACCCGGCCTTGCAATTGGTCTTTTAACAAGCCGAGATCACGGCCTTGTTTTATTAACTTGCCCTTATTTGATAAAATTTTGAAATTCATCTTAAGATGCTGAGTTAAACTACTGAAATCCCAACTATTTTCAGGCAACCTCACGCCAGTCATCCTTAACAATTGCTTTTCAATAACATCGGTTAGCTTGCCTTGCTCAGGCGATATCAGTTCATAACAAGCGTCGGCATAGTTTGGTGCCGGGACAAAATTCTTGCGTTGCTGTTTCGGTAAACTACGGATCAAAGCGGTAATTAACTCGAGGCGAAGCGCCGGTATTAACCATTCAAATCCTTGCTCATCAATCTGGTTCAAAATACCAACCGGAATATTGACACTAATGCCATCATCATCACTGCCCGGCTCAAAATTATAGCTTAACGCTAAACTCACGTTACCCTGTTGCCATATTTCGGGGTAATCCTTGGCGCTGAGCTTTTGCCCTTGTTGTTTTAGTAACTGCTGTTTTGAGAAATTTAATAACTCAGGTTGTTTTACTTTCGCTTTTTTCCACCAGCTTAAAAAACTGGCCTGACAAACAACGGTCAATGGAATACGATCCAGGTAAAAATCGACAAGTTCTTCTTCTTCAACCAAAAAATCTTTACGGCGTGCTTTATCTTCCAGATCTTCGATGGCAGCAACCAGCTTGTTGTTGGCCAGTAAAAATTTTTCATTGATGTTGCTGTCACCATGCACCAATCCTTCAAGGATAAACAACTTTCGACAAGTATCCGGCTCAATTGCGCTAAAGTTGATTTTTCGTTTGGCAACAATCACCAGCCCGTAAAGACTTAGCTGCTCAAACGCTGCAACCGCACCACGTTTTTTCTCCCAATGGGGCTCAGAGTAGCTGCGTTTAATTAAATGCTCGGCAAGAGACTCTAACCATAGAGGTTCAATTTTGCCGCACATTCTGGCAAATAAGCGGCTGGTTTCGACTAATTCTGTCGCCATCAACCACTTTGGTGTTTTTTTCGCTAAACCGGAACCTGGAAATATGAAAAATTTACTGCCGCGGGCGCCTTTATATTCACGGTTTTCGTCCAAATTACCAATATGGCTTAGCAAGCCTGACAATATCGCCTGATGAACAATGTCATAATTTGAATCATCTTCACCATCATACTTTGCCCATGACCATTTATTCTCAATAAAGGTTCGTTTTAATTGGGTAAATATATCCTGCCACTCACGAATACGCAGATAGGAGAGATATTCTCTTTTGCATAACTGTCGAAATTGATTGTGGCTCAGCTCTTGTTGTTTACTTTGGATGTAGTGGTATAAATTTAACAGGCTAATGTAATCAGATTGTTTGTCTTTAAAGCGGTTATGGGCTTCATCGGCAGCCTGTTGCTTTTCCATCGGCCGCTCTCTTGGGTCTTGAATACTCAAGGCCGCAACAATAATGGCGACTTGTTGCGAACAACCAAAATCGTTGGCGGTGAGCAACATTTTTGCCAAACGCGGATCAATCGGAAACTTTGCTAAGTTTCGGCCGGTATTGGTTAATGATGGCGTAGTTTCTGTCGCCGATTTGATTGCCGCAAGCTCTTCTAATAACCGCATGCCATCATTAATATTACGACTGTCCGGTGCTTGTACAAACGGAAATTGCTGGATCTCACCTAAACCCAGCGATAACATTTGCAAGATAACCGTAGCTAAATTGGTGCGCAATATTTCCGGGTCGGTAAATTCTGGCCGGGAAAGGAAATCATCTTCTGAATATAAACGGATACACACACCGGCGGCGACACGGCCACAACGACCTGAGCGTTGATTTGCACTGGCTTGCGAGATAGGTTCAATCGGTAAGCGTTGTACTTTGGTGCGATAACTATATCTGGATATACGAGCGGTACCTGGGTCAATCACATAGCGGATACCCGGAACCGTAAGTGAGGTTTCGGCTACGTTGGTAGCCAATACAATGTTTCGCCCTCTATGTGGCGCGAATATCTTGTTTTGCTCACTTACCGTTAATCTGGAGAACAGCGGCAGTATTTGGCTATTGCGCAAGTTTTCTTTTTCGAGTGCATAGGCAACATCTCTGATCTCCCGCTCACCATTTAAAAAGACTAAAATATCCCCCAATGGCAAATCATCAAGCTGCTCGATTGCATTAATAATACCACTGACATAATCATTGTCTTGCTCATCTAATGGCTGATATAAAATATCCACCGGATAGGTTCGGCCTGAGACCTCAATGATTGGCGCATTATTAAAGTGCTTTGAAAACCGTTCTGGGTCTATGGTGGCTGAGGTGATGATAATTTTTAAATCGGGGCGTTTCGGTAATATTTGTCGTAAGTAACCGAGAATAAAATCGATATTTAAACTGCGTTCATGGGCTTCATCAATAATAATGGTATCGTATTGGCGTAGTAGCCGGTCTCGTTGCATTTCGGCAAGCAAAATACCGTCGGTCATTAACTTAATATAAGTATTTTCAGAAACCTGATCGGTAAAGCGAACCTTGTAACCTACTTGTTCCCCTAACTTGGTATGTAACTCATCGGCAATACGATTTCCCACGGTACGGGCTGCAATGCGTCGTGGTTGAGTGTGGCCAATGTAGCCTTCAATACCACGGCCAAGGGCCAAACATATTTTTGGAATTTGCGTGGTTTTACCGGAACCCGTTTCTCCGGCAATGATCACCACCTGATTATCTTCGATCGCCCTGGCAATTTCTGCCGAGTTTTGTGAAACCGGTAACTGCTCAGGGTATTCAATGTTGGGAACATTGGCTTTGAGCCGTTGCTTTCGTTTAATCGATGATTCAATTGCGACCGTCAGTTTTGCCATTGCATCCTGTAATTTAGTGGCATTCGATATTTTCTTTACGCCATGCAAGCGCTTTTTAAGCAAGCCACGATCACAGTTTCTCACTTGTGCTAATTGTTGAAATAACGGTTGTAGTCGTATAGATATTTGGGAATTGTGATCTGATGATTGCTTGGGCAAAACTTACTCGTAGGAAATTTCATTATTAGTGGCGCAAATTTTAGCAGTTAAGATCAAGAAAATCAGTAAATAATAGCAAGTATAGTTGCAAGCAATGAAAGGATATTGTGCACCAATATAATAAAGGCAACCGCCAGGTTGCCTGTTGAGGATGGTTTTGTGGTTTTTTAGCCGTTAACCAACTTGTTTACTGACATGAAAACTTGCCCTAATGTGTTGATCTAGCGCCGCCAGCACATCATTACGGCAAATAGTCCCTTGTAAGTTACCGTCATCATCGGTCACCGGGTAGACTTTCGGTTTTGCCTGCAACATGGTTTGCGCAAGTTCCACAATACTGGTGTATGGCTTCATCGTTAATACATCGGTTCGCATTAATTGATCAACCGATGACACATGTTCACTGTAATAACCGGTTTCCAGCATTTTTGCCAAAATATCAGATTCCGACAAGAACCCAACCAAGTTACCTGATTCATCGACTACCGGACCGCCGAGTTCGTGGGTTTTGGTTAATAATTCTGACGCTTCCTCGATGGCCATATTTGGCTTAAACGTAACAGGATGATGGTTTAAATAATCTTTAACTTGTAATGATTGCATTGGCGCACCCTTTTATCATTGTTTTTGAATTGTTAACTGATACCAAGTTGACGAATCAAACTGGTATGAAACCCGCTCAGAAAAAACACCACTGAGTATATTTTTAAGGTTAGTTCAAAATTAATAAATGCCTAATTCAAATCAAGAATATTTAGTGTTTTATCAACATTTATTTTTCAGCCCTTAATTTGATACTACTCTTCATTTTTAAAAATAGCCACATTAGCGTTTTACCTGCCAGCCGGCTTGCGCGGTACCTGCTTTTAGAGTGAAAAGGAATGGCAATATTGCCCTTGGCATTAGGCAAAACTTTCACATGAAAATTTCTCACCGTTTTTACCCAATCCATCACCAACCGAGTTTTTTAATAACTTTTCACAAATACTAAATAAATATTCATGCCAGATTTTGCGAAAACATGATTTGTTACAAACATTACAAAAAACACAGCTTGACCTAACAAATTTTCAGCTTTTTAGTCACACTTCACACAACTTTTACGTTAAGTGGCTGATATTTAATGTTTCACATAGATATTATATAGATATTCATCATATTTTAATCAGGTTTTTAAGGTAAAAAACACCTTTAATTAAAGGGTCTTCAACGGACATTGATAATTAAAACACAGAAACAGATTTATTATCAGATTGGGTAACAATCTACTACTTAAAGCTACTTATTTTGAAAGAAGCCAGGTACTAAATAATAAACACACAATGAAAAAGGAAAGCATATTATGAATAACAGCAAATTAACTTTAACTACTGGCGCACTAGTTATCGCATCTTCATTATTTTTATCAAGTTCTATACAAGCAGCTGGTATGTCTAGCTATATGGAAAATGCATTAATTGACGTGTGTAAAGCAGCGAAATCCAACAATACTATTCGTTTCAGTTACACGGTCAAAAGCTATCGTTTAAAAACACAAACGGTGGCACTTAAAGTGGTGTGTAATGGTGAAAACATTTCAGAATTTGCCGCCAACCACGGTGCCAATAAAACGGCAGATCGGTTAAACGAAGCGCTCGGTGATGTGAGCATTGAAGATGTCGCGTTAAATGATTCAGAAAAACTGTACGTTAACTTTTAATCATTAAGTGATAGCAAGCTAACAAATGGTATTAACTAGTCACAGTAACTACTGTCAATATTCTCAAAAGCAACAACGATTTAAATCATCAACTAATTCAATGTTAGTTGATGATTTTTTTTGCTAACCAGCAAAAATGAGCAGATGTTTAATTAACTCAGCATTAATACCTATCTCAAATTAATCGCTTACCTTGATACCAGGTTATCTGGCTGACTAATTTTAACTCTTTGATTGGCCAAGGCTTGCTGAATGTAGTTATGCCATTGCTCATACCTAGGATCCGCTTTTAAACGCTCTAACGCCGGATGTGGGCCACTATAAAGCCAATGGTTCCATTGTAACCAACCGCTGTCTAACGCCACTGAAAATGCTTCAAATGCTTGTTGTTCTTGTCCTAGAGCAATTAAGATAACCACATCAGAGATGCCATAGCCAAGATAGCCCAAACGATTCGATTGTTTAAAGCGTGCAAGTAGTGGCGCTGCCAACTGTTGCGCTTGTTGCATTTCTCCGGCCTGCGACAACAGCCAAATATAATCCACTTTTTCATCGATGAGTGATCGTAAATTGATGGCATTAATGTCGGCATTTATGGTGTCAAAGCTTTGTTTATAACGATTTTTTGCCTGCTCATATTTACCTTGCAACATTAAATTTCTGGCGTAGTGAAATCTGCCGCGGGGGTTTTTACTTTTGTCTGCTAACTTACAGGCTTCACTTGCTTGGACAAATTTACGTTCAAGCATTAGCACCATACATTGCACTTGAAATTGATGGGTGGGTGAAATGGTATCCACTTGCAGGTAGGTTTCAATGGCTTTATCGGTTAAGCCAACAAAAAAGTAACCATCAGCAATGTATTCTTTTAATCGCTCTTTTTGATTTTCCAAGTTTATGTTTGTTAGGTAATTGATGGTTTTATCAAATTTACCTGTGCCATTGTATAGTTTTACCAGTAAATGACTTAAGCCATAATCATTCGGATATTTCTTTAAATAAGTGGTGAGCAAGTTGATTGCTTGTACATTATTATTCCTTTGGCTTTCTAATTTAGCCAGATAAAATACCGCTAACGAAAATTCTGGCTCTATTTGTAGTGCCTTTCGTGCCAGTTCTGTGGCTTTCGCCGCATCTCCGTTAACTCGATGCAGGTTCGATAATAAGGTAAGTACTTCAACATTTTCTGGCACCTGTTTTTGCGACTTTTGCAAATAGCTAATTGCTGTCGGTAAGTCAATTTCATCTACTTTAAATTGATATAAACCTTTTACTAACCAATAAACCCCACCGTGATAATTATTTTGCTCTGCCTGATCGATCAACCTTTTTATGTAGGGCAGATTATCAGCATTAAAGAAATCACCACGGGTACGCAAATAGCTTAATGCCAGTTCAGTGATAATTTGATGTTCATCTGGATAGGTAAGTACGGCGTTTTGTAATATTGTTATCGCCAACTCAAAATTTTCAACAGAACCAACAAACCTTAGTTCCCGTGCCTGGTGAATTAAAATGGACGCTTGTAAGGTTTTTAAGGACAGCGTTTTTAAGTCTAATTTTTCTTTGTGCGCCACCCTGAAAAAAAACTCTATGGTTTGACTAACATTACTGACTAATTGATGCCAGTTCGCCTTTTCTCCAGCAAACGACTGGCTCCATAATATCTTACCGGTTGCGCTATCGGCAAAATGCAAATTGATATGAAATTCACTATTAATTTCTTTTACCGCACCACTGATAAAAAACTCATTATCGGTACTGCTAATATCATCAAAAATACTGGAATTTAATGTGACATTGGCCACCGTGGAGTTACTTAGTGTCGTCAATAATTGTTCGGTAAGTACCCTGGCAACCATGGCACTGGAATCAAGATTATCGGTCGCGGTAAAATCGTCGATACGTAAAGTAATATTGTTGTCAGCGGTTTGCTGACGTTGATCAACAAAATATTGATAACTGACAATAGCAACGGCAATCGCAATGGAAAATACGGCAACCAGCAACGCGGTTAGCGGTTTAATAAAGCGATTAACTTGGATTTCAAGGGCATTAACCGGCTCTGGCTCGCGATGATGTTCAACCGCATCGTTATGTTCAATCACTTGTTCATTGGTTTCTAATACGTAGCCGTGTTTGGGAATGGTTTTAATAAAACGATGAACTTTACCGGTGTCATCGAGCTTTTTGCGTAATACCGAGATTGCCCGGGTTATGACTTCATCGGACGCAAAGCGCGATTGCCACACTTGTTCGGTTAATTCTTCACGAGAGACTACCTTATTGGCATTTTTTAACAGGTAAACCAATACCTCCATTATTTTAGGTTCTAAATGGATAATTTCGTCGTTTCGTTTAATGGCTGATTTTTCGGGATAAATCAGCCATTCGTCAAGTACAAATTCAATATCTGGTTCAGTCACTCACTATCCTTAGTAATTAAAACGGAGAAGTCAGAGGAGGCTGATAAAAAAAATTACTTGCAATACCAATCAATTATCGGACTTGGTATATTTAAAATCAAAAAACCGAACAAGCACCCATTAATATTAGTGCTTGTTCGGCAGTTTCGCATTGTTAAAGGGTTAAATAACAGCCATTAATGGCAAAAAAGCAGATAGATAGCATGAGAAATTCTGGCATGTCTGAACTGGGCTTGAGATAAGCAGCATTTGCTTAATCCGGCAATGACGGTGTTAAAACGCCGTTAATAACTGCTGCTGATAATCCTTGCTATCAATGGTTAAATTGTGATCATCAATAAATAGTTTTAACTTATTTTCGGCTGTAGTTAACGATGACAGGGTAATGGTATTGTCGTCTAACAGGTAAAGTTGTCGACATGCCTGATAGTAAAAGCTCAAGCAGATCAAGGCATTAATATTACTTTGAGTAAACGCTTGCGCTTCTATAGGCTTTAGTTTTCGATAGATGTAATTTATCTGTTGTTTAAGTTGCCAAACATACAAGATTTCAGTCATAAACGGATGGTGTTTAAAATGATTAATCACACTGGCAACGATGATAAAGGCGATGGCAACACCACTCAAATTTAACCAAAAATTATCTCCACCGGGTTCGGCAAAAATACTGATTAATAGCTGACCAAAAACCAGTGCCAACAGCAAAAAACTGGCAATAAAGCCAACAATAACTTTATTTAAGTGTTGTCGATAACGTTGTTTATCTATGTTCAAAAGATTCATCTAAAAAGCTCACTTAGTCATAATACCAATTTGGTATAGTTTCAATAACCGTTGTGTTAACCCCGAAGCTCGGCTTACTTTTTGTGCCACCGCTGCTGTCCACACCTCTTTCGTGCAGAACAATTGCAGTTGTTTTTTCGCTCGGGTAATACCGGTATAAATTAATTCCCGGGATAATAAACGATTTGATCGGGTTTGCGGAAGAATTATTGCCACATTTTCGAACTCAGAGCCTTGAGTTTTATGGATGGTCATGGCAAAAACCGTTTCAAAAGCGGGTAAACGCGCAATGGAAATAGCACGGTAGCCTTCGTTATCAGCAAAGTACGCCATTAGTTTGCCATTGGCATCATTAAACAGCAGACCAATATCGCCATTATACAAATTAACGCCGTAATGATTTTGACTGATCATAATTGGCCGGCCATGATAAAGCTCTTGCTTAAAAGGCATACATTTAAGTTTGAGCAATTGTTGTTCCACCAGTAAGTTTAAATTTTGCAAACCAAATTCGCCAGCGCGAGTGGGGGCAAGGATCCTAAACCTCTCTAAATAAGTGAAGGCTTGTTCAATACTAGTGGCTTTGAATATCGGCTGATAAAATTGCTCTGTCAGCTCGTTGATATATTCGGTTAACGATTTATTATTGATAAATTTCACTTCTGCGTCCTGCGCAGATGTTAACCGTAACCAGGACTGCTCAGCGTGACCGGCAATGGTTAATTTGGCCAGGCTACCGATGCCCCCTTCCCCGGAAAATCTACGGCTAAAAGTTAGATAGGTTAAGTAATCAATCGCCGGATTTTCGCTAAAGTCTGGCAATTCTTGCTCGCTACAACTCTCGATAAATTGTTTGTTTACCGTGCTGTATTGCGTGCTCGGCCATGGCGCTAAATCGGCGAGAACACTGCCCGTTGCTACCGAAGGCAATTGATCGGCGTCGCCAAGTAAAATCACCCGGCAATGTTCAGGTAATGCTCTAAAAACCCGGGTCATCATGGGTAAATCAACCATAGACACTTCATCGATTAACAACACATCCAGGGCCAACAGGTTATGCTGATGATGCCTGAAATTGGGACTGTTTTTGATCACCCCCAGCAACCGGTGAATGGTCGATGCTGTCGTTGGAATACGCGCTAAAATGTCAGGACTTATTTGCGTGTTATTGCCAAAACTGTTAACCGCAGCGACAATAGATTCTGACAAGCGTTGCGCAGCTTTTCCGGTAGGTGCTACCATGGCAATACTGGCATCCGGGCACTGCATTAATAAGCCGGCAAGTAGCTTAGTTACGGTGTATGTTTTACCCGTGCCTGGGCCACCAGCGATTATCGAAAAAGTTTTATTCAACGCATTACAAACTGCGCTTAGCTGCCAATCTACTTGCCCGGTAGTTGTGGTAAATAAGCTTTGTACTATGTGTTTTGCTTGTTCAACACTCTGTCTATCGGCGTTACTATTCTGGCCAATTTTGCGATGAATGAATTGGGCCAACTCCTGCTCAAATTGCCAATAACGACGTAAATACAATTGCTGGTATTCAAATATCACTAACAACTGCTCACCGTGAAAACCGCGATTAGATTGCGCTGGAGCCGTGAGCTCTTTATCTAACACTTTTTCTAGCAGAGCACATAATTGTGCATGCTGATGAAAGTGATAACCGACTTTATTTTCAGCCAAGCTGTTTGTGAGTTCACCCTGCTCTGCTTTTTGTTCACTTGCCCAAAGAGTAGTATTGGCAATCGCTTGTATTGCTAAACAACTGTGACCGTCGCGCTGACTTACACTTAGCGCTAAAAACAGATGAAATAAGCAACTTATCTGTTGCGCTGCCAAGCCATCAGTATTAACATTTTCGATAAGCTGTTCTGCCAGGTAATAATCGATGGCTTCAATACCCTCAAGCGTTGCCTGCAGTTGATAAAAATTAGTGTAAGGCAGGTGTTTTAGCTCTGCTCTTTGCTTGTTATAGAGACTAAAACTACTCATTGCTCTCTCCTTTAACGATTTGATTGTTACCGCTAAATACGCTATCTAAATTTTCCAGTAAGGTTTGATTCAAGCTCTGGTAAAACACACCACTAAAATTATCATTTGCCGCACTCATGCCCCTGAGATACAAATAATAAACCCCACCAAAATGCTGGTTTACATCATAATTTTTTATCCGCCGGGCTAAATAGCGATGCAGCGCAAGCGAATAGATCATAAATTGCAGATCATAAAAGTTTTCAACAACATGGCTAGCAAGATCAACCGGCAAATAATCCCGAAAACGATCGCCTAAATGGCTGGATTTATAATCACACAGGTAATACTTACCATCGGCTTCGAAAATTAAATCGATAAAGCCATGCATCATGCCTTTTAATTGACCAAAACCTGGCAGCTGATGATTGATTTTTGCCAGCTGCTCTGCAGGGAGTTCGAGACCGGTTCGAAATTGGTCAAGGAGTTGCTGTAAATGGTCAAGTTTTACATTTTCCATCGGAAAGTAAAATTCCGCTTCGCGCAGGGTGTTTTCAAATTTTAAACTCGATAAGGTTAATGCCGAGTCATTTAGCGGAGTATGTAAACAATCGTCTAACCAGTCATACACGTCCTGATGTTCAAAACCAACTGGCAATTCACCAAACTTAAGCAAATAGCGTTGCCCAACCGTGCTCCAGTCAGGCTTGTCAAAATGAGTATGCTCAAATAAATCGTGCAGTAAATTGCCGGTTTTTGCTCCTTTGGCGAAGGCAAACCTTAACAAATCTTTCTTTAAGATTACCTGCTGTTGGCCTTCATTATCTCTATCAGGTGCGGTTCTGCCGCTGTGACGGATGTTGCGAGTTAACGCGGAGAATGAACTTAACCACCAATCTCTCTCGATTCGGCCCTGAAAACTGGCCGCAGCAAACTTTTTCTGCTCTTGCCTTACTGGCATTGGTTGCCCAATAAAATCATCTCCGGCAAGCAATAAATGCCCTATGGTTTCTGGGCTGGCATCGATAAGCACTGTTAATTGACTACTAAAGCTATCGCCTTTGGCCAGTTTTAATGTCTGCCCAAGCGGCGATAAATGATAATCCTTAAACTGAGTACAACCTAGATAACAACGGTATTTAGCCCGCGTGACGGCAACGTATAACAAGCGAACATCTTCAGCATAGCCTTCTTCGGCCATGCGCATTCGGCCATCTTCATCTTTACCCAAATGTACGCTAAGCAAATCTTGCTGATCATGAAAGCGCAATACTTCCTTGTCCAGGTTGCCAAATTTCACCGGATTTTTATGGCGGCTGACAAAAGGCGCAAAAACAATCGGATATTCCAGCCCTTTGGAACCATGCTGGGTAACAATTTGTACCAAATCGGCATCGCTTTCTAAGCGCAACTCTGCTTCCGCAGACGAGAGATTGATGCATTGCTCTTGCAAATAGGCCATTAACTCTTGCGGCTGCTTAAACCGTTGACTGGCGTGTTGCAATAACTCAAATAAATGAATGATATTGGTTAATTGCCGTTCGCTGTTATCTATGCAGCCGGGATAATAATCGTGCAGCAACCTTAACGCCATCGCCATAAAACCGCGTTTATGCCAAATGGCCTTCAACCCATTGAACGATTTACGTAGCCTTTCCCATTGCAATTCATCATTTTGCAAGGCAAACAGCATCTGCGTGGAGTAACCAAAATATGGTCCAGACAAGGCAACAATAAAGGCGCGATCGTCTTCATGGTTAATAATTGCCGCTAACACCGCGATGAAATCTTTGGCGATGTCAGTTGAAAACAAGTTTGAACGTTGTGACTGATAAACACTATTTATGGCAAGCCTGGTTAACGCCGCTTTAATATCATCCGCCTCACGGCCATCTCGAACCAGAATAGCGATGTCAGACGCCTTAATTGCGCTATTTGTAACGTTATCATCCGTTGATGTTGATGACGTCGCAATACTTGCCTGAGTCAGTAGTCGGCTTATTTCTGCAGCACACCAATCGGCGATATTGGCCCGAAATTCGGTTTTTACTGCTTTTGCCCAGATATATTCGTCACTGGCGGTAAATTCGATGAACTGCAATGCTGTATATTGTTGCGGGTCAATCAGTTGTTGTTTGTTGGCCGTCGCAGATGCTTTTACCACCTGATATTGTATGTCAAAACCAAAGATGTCTTTTTTGTCTGCGTTTAAATCGTTGCCATAAAACAAATGATTGTAGCCGCGTATCATCTGCTCAGATGAACGCCAGTTGGTGTCCATCAACCATTGTTGTTGCACTCTTTTTCCGGCAGTTAAATAGGTAAAAATATCACCACCGCGAAACGCATAAATCGCTTGTTTAGGATCGCCAATTAAGTATAAAGCTAACTTGTTACCCGGCTGCTCTAAGGCGTCGTTTTCGGAGCCAGAAATGGCACTTTTCGGATGAAAATACAATTGCTCTAAAATGGCAAACTGTTTGCCATCGGTATCTTGGAATTCATCGATTAATGCCACCGGGTATTGAGCCAACAGTGCTTGTGTTAATGGCATGTTTTCGCCATTTGCTTCTCGTTTTAGCGAACTTGCCAGTTGATTAATAAGATCATCAAAATTTAGTACGTTGGCTTGCTGTTTTTTAACGGACACCTTGGTTTTAATGTCTTCAAGAGCCATTAGTGCAACTTCATAGGCGCCACATTTTAGTAACGCGTTACCAAAATCAAGCCATGACTGTTTAAATTTTTCGATAATGGCAAAGGCACTAAGCAGAGCTGCCTTGATATCTTTCTTAGCGGCAGCTCGCGGCAGTCTCGATTTGGCGATAAATTTAAAATCAGGGGCAATTATTGCCAGTTTATCAAGCGCACAATGGTCGGTTAAATTGGTGTTTAATACGGCCTTGATAAAGTCGATTAACAGCTCAAATTCCTGCAATCGCTTTTGCTGTTCTTTGCTGCTATTTACCAGCTCAGTCAAGATTAATTGCTCATG
Organism: Thalassotalea sp. ND16A; assembly: GCF_000764205.1. GTDB lineage: Bacteria > Pseudomonadota > Gammaproteobacteria > Enterobacterales > Alteromonadaceae > Thalassotalea_A. The sequence continues at coordinate 123,471 of NZ_JQDZ01000030.1, read as the reverse complement.
CTGATACAAGCAATTTAAACTTTGTTGAGCAAGCACTTGTAGCGCACTCACCACACTTTGTTTTGACGTTATCGAAGGTAAGTTGTCATCACTGAGTAGTGCTTTAAAACTGCCAAGGAAACTCTCTGGTGTCGGCCATTGTTGTACCAGAATGGCGTAGTCGCCGGTTTGCTCAGACTTTGCCATTACCCGATAGAAATCCTGGCACGCTTCTAGGGCTAATTCACTGTCATCAACTTCCATTCGTGCATTGAAATTGACCCCGGAGGCGAACGCTTGTTGTGACAACACCCGTTTACAAAAGCCATGTATGGTATAAATCGCAGCTTCGTCTAAGTTGATTAAAGCACTTTTTAATAACGCTTTCACCGTGTTAGCATCAACCCCTTGCTCGCCAAGGGTTTCGGCTAATTGTTGAAAATATGGCTGCTTAGGGTCATTAGTGTACCCATCCCAATTGGCCAGGGCTTCCCGTAAAAACTCGTCAATTCGGCCGCGGATCTCTTCGGTGGCCGCCTTGGTAAAGGTCATCACCAAAATATTATCAACGCTTAACCTGCGTTCTAATATCATCCGTAAATAAATTCGGGTGATGTTGAAAGTTTTGCCCGTACCGGCACTGGCTTCAATAAGATGACGCCCACGCAAAGGAATAGTCTCGGCCAGTAATGGCATCGCCGCTTTAGCGGTATTAGCGGTATTAGCTGAATTATTGTTGTTAGCCATGCTCGCCTCCGACACTGGCTTCAATAAGATGACGCCCTCGTAAAGGAATGGTCTCGGCCAATAATGGCATCGCCGCTTTAGCGGTATTAGCGGTATTAGCTGAATTATTGTGGTTAGCCATGCTCGCCTCTGACACTGTCGGAAAACTCATGATCGGTCACCATTAATTGGGCAAACATGTCTTTATAGACAGTGGACAAATAGGCCGCATGCTCAGTAATATCGGGACACTGCGGCCAAAAATATTGTATATAGGGATCTTCACCTAAGCCTGTAGAATAGTTATCACCCTGCCACAGTTTTAAAAATTGTCTTTGACGCATAGCCTTGTCGGTAAACTTGCCTTTTTGCCAAAACATAGTCATAGCGATATCACCGTTTAATAACAAGGGTTGGCAAAGACCTAGCTGGTAAAAGCTGAGAATGTCGCTTAAGCGTTGTTTTGCATTAATAACGGGATCAAATTTCACCACTTGCAACGCCTGTTTTTTTTCATCGAGAAAATAACCGATACTGATGACTTGCTCGCTGCTGGCAGCACTGTTGACCAATAAATGCCGTAGATACAAAGCGATGATGTCTTTCGCTTTTACCCGAGCTGGCCGGTAGGAAAACTGATAACAGTGATTTTCACTGCGCTCAAGGGTCAATGTTTGACTCAGGCTAAAATGCTGCTCGTCGGTATTGGCATAAATGACAAGTGGAATGTTTACATTTACCTTTTCTGCTTGTGATTTACCAACTAAAGCGGCGATTTGTTGCGTTATCGCCATAGAGAAATTGGCCATAGTTGCTTGCCAGTCACCGATCACGGCTTCGGTGTTTGCATTGTCAGGGAAATTTCCTGACAGCAAAGCTTGCTGCTTTAAGCTCTGGCTGCCCTGCTCTGTAACTGTGTTAGTTTGGTCCAGCGCAACGGTTAAAAATTCATCTTGCAATAGATATTTGCTTAAATGGTCGACGCTAAATGGCTCAGCATCTTGCAGTTGCTGTTGCGGTCCTTTAAAAAATAACTTTAATCGTTGCTCAGCAAACACTTTCGCCGGGTTTTGTAAAAACCTGATCACTTGCGTTAATTCAATATTACTCTGCGGCTCGGCAATTGCTTCAAGCTGCTGCGTTTGTGCGCTAACGTCATGGCTGACTAGGTTGTCAGCATTGGTTTTTGCCAACGCCAACCATTTTTGATCAAAGCTTTGATAGCGATTATCGAAGCGATAATTATCTAAAGAAAATACCTGTAACGGTAATTGTCTTAATTGATTGTTGCTAGCAAACTCTTCATCATTGAATGTCCAGCCATAACCATGTTCAAGGTAATTAATGAATTCTCTTAAGACAATGGAAGGCTGCCGCTCATTGTTATTTTTTATGTCTTTGCCCTGATAACTTAAATACAGGTTGTCTCTTGCCGAGATCAACGCTTCCAGAAACAGGTAGCGATCATCACCTCGCCTTGATCTGTCTCCAGCTATCGCTTGGCTCATCGCCATTAAATCAAAACCTAACGGCTGTTTTTGTCGAGGAAATTCGCCATCATTTAACCCTAATACGGCGATGACTTTAAACGGTATAGAGCGCATCGGCAACATAGAGCAAAAGGTTATTTGCCCGATCATAAATTGTCGTCCAGGATCTGGCTGGCTAAAATGCTGGTTTAAATATTCACGTACCACCGACAATTCAATGTCGCCATCATACTTAGCTTGTTGGCAATATAAGGCAAAAGACTCAATTGCCTGGCCAATGATGGACAAGCCATTGTCATTATCACTATCCACAAACAATTTTTCGATGAAATTTACCAGACATGCTTGCCATTGTTGTGCGCTTTTCGCACTGCCCATCTCAACACTCATCCGCTGTAACTGTTCCAGTAGCAACATTAATTTACCAAGAATGATGCCATTGCTACCCTCGACCCAGGGCAACACCAGATCTTGCTGATATAACTGCTGTTCATCGCCAAAGGCAAAACCACGAATTAATCGGCTTAATCCCAATTGCCAGGTAAATTGTTTATTATTGTCCTCATTACCCAGCATTTGATCTTTATGCTGAGCATTTAAACCCCAATGGATATTGGCTTTATCTAACCAGTCACTGATCAACTCGATGTCACTTTCATTTAAACCAAAACGCAGCTGTAATGGCAATAATCGTAAATAAGACAGTATTTGGCTTACGCCAAAGCGGCTGTCTGGCATCTGTAACAGTTCACTAAAGGCGGCAACCAAAGGTTCCGAATCTTTACTTACTCTGTCAGCTATCGAACAAGGCAATGGCGGAATGGCCTCTGTGATATCCTCCCAGCCGCGAACAAATACCGAATCAATATAGGGTGCGTATTGTTCTATTTGCGGGCACATCACTAATACATCTTTCGGCGTAAGACTGGGATCATCATTAAATTTATGCAATAAATAATCGTGCAACCCCTGAACTTCCCGTAAAGCGCTGTGGGCTGATGTTATGGTAATACTGCTATCGATTTTATTGACCGGCATTTGCCGTTTATCGGTTAACGTTAAAATGTCTTTTTGGATATGAGTGAGCACATTGGCTGTATCTTTCGAGTTACCAGAATTGCCATCGTCATCGATTTCGGCATCACTGTCATCCGCAATTAATTGATCGAATAACGGTATTTCAATATTCGGCGCCTGGTGCAGCAAGGTTAAAAACTCTCGCCCTTGTTGTCCCAGGTTTGCTAACAACGGATTAGAGCTGTCATCACAAATGGCATCCTCAGGCCACTTTTCTATCTGCGATAAATAGCTCTGTTTGGCTTTCGCTTTATCGGTTTTAATGTCACCCCAATATTCATAACAAGGGTTTAAATGATAGAAATGTACATCGATAACCGTGGATAAACTGGTTAAAAAATCAATCCACATTGGCGCTAACGCATTAATGCCAAAGATTGAGATACGAGCGGGTAATAAATGCTGATATTGAGCCAGGTTTTGTTTGGCATTCGCTATCAAGGTTTTTGGGTTATAAGGGCTCTGCTGGCTTAATAGCGACCAAAGGTAGGCTTGCCAGGGTTGATGCGGCGGATTTGTCTCGTTAATATCATCGACTTGCTTGCCCTGAGCCCAGGCATCTATCCAGTTAGGTCGATAAATCAAATATTGTTCGTATAAATCGGCCACTTGCACCGCTAACTGATAACGTTTTAATGGCTCTTCAGCGGTAGCCGTCTGCCAATAGGTTGTCGCTTGCTGGCAATCGATATTGCTGATGACTTGCTCACTTTGCAATAACTTGTCAATTCGCCAGGCCAAAACTTCTCGCGAGTAAGGCGACTGTTCTGGTACTTGATCGCCAGATAGAAGTCTTAATTGTTGCCATAAAAATTGTGCCGGTAACACAAACGAGGCATTCATGCTGATCCCGGATATGTTGGCTTGCTGCATGTTCAACCAATGTTGCATCCCGGGATTTTGCACCAGTACCACTTCTTGGGCGAGTACGGGTAGATGCGAGGTTTGTTGCACTTTATCGAACAGAGTCAGCAAGTCTTCCATTCGGTTGGCAGGATATATGTAAATCAAGGACGATCCGATCCAGTATTATGATTTCAATAACTTGATTTAATCATAAAGTGGCGGCATTAACTAGATGAATTTAAAGATGATCTAAACATTCACTGGGCAAGAGCGATAGTTGATGATTATTCGATCAGGGTATTAAAGCTGCGTTGGAAAAATTCACCAATAACAGCGACCGGGGTGATATTTTCATGAAAAGCATGGTACAGCCCGATGCCCCATAAAATAAGTACCGGCAAGGCAAATATCCAGCCAATTATCGGGATAAAACTAAGCACCACCCAAGTAAGAAACAGACCCAAAGATTGACGCAAATGAAAAGCCGCCAAATTGGTCGGGTTATTACCATGCAAAACCAAGGCAACCACCCAACCGATTATGGTAAGGTAACTAATGATGGCAATGGTTTTACCATCCGCCTTAAAGGCTTTGTCATCAACGTGATATTGCGTCATTACAACTCTTAAGCTTTACTTATTGATACATTAACTATGGAAACTTTTTCAAAAAAATTCAAGTGAACATAGATAAAAGCTTAGACAAAAGCCTTCAAATCAAACCTAAATCTAAACGTAATCACCTGTTTTTGATAATGCTGGGAGTTATCCTGTTACTGTCCTCATTTGTCCTTAATCATTTGTTTTGGCATGAATTTAAATTACAACTTATGCTGCTTATGTTCAGTTGTTTCATTGTACTTTTGCTAGGCTTAGGCAAATATAGTGAACCTGATATCAGTTATAACATCAGCAAAGTGGCGATAAGGTTTAACCATAGATTTGGCAGCTGGCAAGTTAACTGGCAAGATATAATTAGCTTCGGGGAAGTTAGGGCAAATAATGGCTTCGCCGTTTTCAGCTTGCCATATATTGGCATTAAGCTCAATAAATTGGATAATATTGCCAATCATATTTCCCCCAGGCTTGCCAATAAGTTGCTGCATGAACAGCAAGAATTAATTAGCCTGGCGGTTAAGTATGAGCAGATCAGCAAGGCTCAGGCGATACTAAATTTTTCTCCTTATCAACTTCAGGGTAAAACAATAAAAGGCCCGGTTGCCGCCTGGTTACATCGTACTGAAGTATTGGCTCTCGCCTATGGTTATCACTTATTTCTGCCCGAAGATAGTTTCGATCGAGAATTGACGAGTTTTCTCTCTTTATTAAAAAATTGTCAGCACTATGTTAACCGTTAACCATGAGCAAATGTTGATCAACCGGGTCTAATTAATATCTGCTCAATTTTTCTCCTTGGTAAGTTCAGCTGATGATAACAACCTTCTTAGAGTGGGCGCTGAAACATCGAGTAAGCTGCTCGAGAGTTTAACCGCCAACCGTTGTGCATTACAGGCATTGGCCAAAATCGTTTGCATCATTTGTATTTTAGATTGTTCGTTATCAATGTTGATAACCTGTTTTGCAAAGCGCTCGGCTAATTCTACCACCGTTAAATTTTGTGGCGCAGTCACTGATTGCAATTTTTTCCAGCGCCGACGAAACGTACTTTCCGCAATATTTAGCTGATTGGCCGCCTGTATCGCCACTTGCTGGTTATTTTCAAGGCAATGTTGATACAACAAAAATTCGACCCAGGGGGATATCGCCAATGAGTGACGATGGTTATCTGTTGCAATGCAAGCTGATATCAGCCGATTGGCTAACGGTAAGGTGTGCTCGGTTGCGGGCACATTAATGTGCTCTTGCTGAGCATTGATAATATTTTCAGAGTTCAAAATGGCCGGTTGATACATCGCCCTAACATCTGCTTTATTGACGACATGGTCATTGTTAGTTGTAACCGCCAGCGATGTCTCTGGCTTAATAAGCGATTGGTCTGCTTGTTCAGCAGTGCTCGGGTATAAGGCTAAATGTTTACATTGCAGCAACTCTTCATTACCTACAATTACCGCTCGATGTACCAGGTTTTTTAGTTCACGAATATTTCCCGGCCACTGATAATCGACTAACGCCAGTTTTGCCTGATTGCTAAAGTCATTGATAACTTTATTATATTCTTTCGCAAATACCTTTAAATAAGATAGAGCAATCAATAATATATCGCTTTTTCGTTGCCTTAATGGAATATTTTTCAAGCTAAATACATTGAGTCGAAAATAAAGATCTTCTCTAAACTTACCAATTTTGATCTGCTGTTGTAAATCAACATTGGTGGCGGCGATGAGTCTGACATCTACTTTTTTATATTTGCCACTGCCGACAGGCGAATACTGTTTTTCTTGCACGAAGCGCAGTAGTTTAACTTGCATTTCTATGGGTAATTCACCAATTTCATCAAGAAATAGCGTGCCGCCATCGGCTTGTTGCACACAACCATTGACGTTTTTATCCGCTCCGGTAAATGCGCCTTTTTTATGGCCAAATAACTCACTTTCAATTAAGCTCTCAACCACGGCCGCACAGTCAAAAATAACGAAAGGTTTATCTTTTCTCTGGCTTGCCAGATGAATGCTTTTCGCTAACATCTCTTTGCCAGTCCCAGATTCACCGGTAATAAGCACAGTCGCATTGGTAGGTGCCACCATGGCAACCTCAGCCATTAATTGTTCCATTTCGAAAGAGCGATACCAAAAATCAAGCTGATTATTAGCCAATGCTGGTGGTAACTTATGAATGGCAAACTGTTCAATTTTGACGCCAACATAATCGGCAATGTTGTATAACGTATGGTTGTCTCTTACCTGGATAGAATCATCATGTTCGGTGTTTAGCCATAAAAAATACTGGCTTGTTAAGTTTGTATTAACCGGCAATATAAGTTCGATGCCACTCGCCTTTAACACTGTCGTGAATATTTGATTTTCTTGCCCTTGCTGTGTTTTTGGCAGAGATAGTTGGCTGATAAAATGCCTTTGATTTTGGCTGAAGATAATATCTTTGGCTAAGATATTATGTTCATTATGATCGATCGCCTGCAGCAATGTTATGTTGTCGCTTTCAATTTTATAAAGGCCGGCAGCAGCTAACTCAAAACCATTAATCAGTTGCATTAACAGCGCCTGATAAAATGCCCGTGGCTGCTCAATATCATCCAGGTAATTTAAAATACTCCATTGCATTAACATTTTTTGATAATCGCTATTGCCGGTTTTAGAAACATTGCCACTTAACCGGTCTAAATTACCAATTTGCAACATGGTATTGAGTTGTTGCCATTGTCTTACCTGTGCGCCGCCGAGATCTCTGGCTTGTGACAACGAAAAATTAGCATAATAAAATAATTCAACCGGAGAATAACTCAATTCTTCGCTATTTACCGATACGCCAAAGCTAAACGGTAATTTTATCTTTTCATCAAAAAAAGCGTAATTTGATAGTTTTATATGGAGTTTATTCACAATATTTTTGATCTGCTCAGCCGAACTTTCAGCAAACATGATCATAAACATGGTGCCGCCATAATGGGAGGAAAGATCGGTTGGTCTGACAAAATGTCGAATTAATTCACCGATGGCATAAAGCAATTTATCGCCGAATTCTCGACCGTATCGAAGATTTATCTGATTAAAGTAATCGGGAGATAATAACAAGATCCCTGAAACAGCGCTTTGTTTAACCGATTTACCGTTAGCATTGGTGTTTAATGCCAGGGCATTGGGAATTTTATCCAAACTGCTTAACTGTCTTAGAATGAGTACCACACCATTATTGCCATTAGGATATTTGATTGGGCCAATGATCCCGTCGACCAGTTGACTCGAATTGTCTGTGGTTTGTATGGCAAAAGGTTGGATTTTGGTTACGGTTTGGATCTTAATCGCCGTAGCGATAAATTGCTGAGTTTGTTTACTCGACATATCGGGCCTGATCTTCAGTACAGTATACCAGGGCTTAGCACGAACTTCGGCTTCATCAACTGCAAACAGCTGCTGTGCAGTTTCATTTAAGGTGGTGATGTCGCCTTGCTGATCAAGATAAATAAGGACATCACCAATACAGGATACAGTATTGGTTAATAGATCATTCTGATTCGTTTGCCGGCGCCGCACTTGCAACTTGTACAAAGCCATTTGCATGCTATTGTGCAACTGCGCTTTGGTTGTCGGCCAGTTAATCTCATCATAATCACATTGTGCATATAGCAAAGCGTTGGCGTTTAAGTCATGATGCTGACCAAAATGAACAAACACTACACCCGTATTGAGTAAGCCACAGAGTTGCTGTTTGGTAAAACCAGGCGGTATTAAATCGCTATCAATACAAACTAAGTGATAGTTAGCATCGTCTTTAGTTTCGATAAGTTGTTCAATACTCTGCTGATAACAATCAACCTTAATGTTGTCAGTGCCAAAATTATCAATAAACTGAGCAGATGCCACCGAATGGCTAACCAGCAACAGCTGGTATTCAATATTACTCATTGAAAAACGTCATTTTATTTTCATTTGTCGCCATCACAAATTTTTTCGTTAACAGTTTCTCAAAATCGGTCGCAATTAATGGCCGGCTAAAGAGATAACCTTGTATCACCGAGCAGTTAAATTTTTGCAATATTTGCAACTGAGAAGTGGTTTCAACACCTTCCGCGATAACACTTAGGTTTAGCGTTTCCGCTAAAGCGATAATTGCTTTTACGATACCGACATCATCGCAACTTGTTGCAATATCCGCAATGAATGAGCGATCGATTTTCAAGCTGGTAATTGGAAATTTTTTCAAATAACTGAGCGATGAATAGCCAGTGCCAAAATCATCAACAGCAATGCCAACGCCTAAGGCTTTAATTTGCTCTAGCCTGAAAATATTTTCTTCTACATCGGTCATGATCGCGCTTTCTGTCAGTTCCAGTTCTAACAGTTCTGCCGGCAAGCCGGTTTGCTCTAATACGTTTTGCACTACACCAACCAGCGAGCCGCGTTTGAATTGTATCGAAGATAAATTTATCGACATTCGACACGGCGGGAAACCAGCATCTAACCAGGATTTCGCTTGTTCACATGCCTGTTTAAGCACCCACTCACCAATATCAATGATCAGGCCGGTTTCTTCGGCAATAGGAATAAAGTCAGCCGGACTAACAAAACCTAATTCTGGATTTTGCCAGCGGAGCAAGGCTTCAACCCCAACAATTTGTTTGGAGTTTACGTTAACTTGTGGTTGATAATTTAGACTAAACTCATTATTTTCTAACGCCTTGCGTAAATTTTGTTCTATTTGCAATCGTTCTATGGCACGATTATTTAATGATTCTGAATAAAATTTAAAACATTGCCGCCCCTGATCTTTGGCATGGTACATGGCTACATCCGCATTTTTCATCAAGTTGGTCACATTAGTACCATCCTCGGGATAAACAGAGATACCTATGCTTGGGGTTACGGTTACTTCATATTGCTCTATTTTTATCGGTTGTGATATCGAATCAATGATACGTTGCGCAACTACAGCGATGTCATCGACACAGTCAACCCGGCTTAAAAACACAGTAAATTCATCACCGCCTAAGCGTGCGACGGCTGTTTTAGGCACATCTTCCTGGCTTCTGGCAAGCAGATCACAATTGCGTAAGTTGCTATTTAACACCTTGGCAATTTTTTGTAATACCCGGTCGCCAAAATTATGGCCTAAGGTGTCGTTAATTCGTTTGAATCGATCCAAATCAATGAATAGCACGCCAACATGGTAGTTACCACGGTCGGCAAGTGTTAAAAACTTCTGCAAATGTTCATTAAAGCTTTCCCGATTCGCCAGTCCGGTTAAACTGTCATGATAAGCCAAATATTGAAGGCGCTGTTGAGAGTTTTTCAACTCCCGCAGAGCATCCCGGCTACGTAACATATATTTGACTCTATGGGTGATCATCGGCCAGCGAATGGGTTTCGGTAAGAAGTCCGTCGCGCCAATTTCATAAGCTTGTAAAATTGATTGATAATCATCGGCGCCGGTTACCATCAAAATTGGAATATCTTTACCGGTTTTGTGGGCTCGTATTTGTTGACATACTTCATAGCCACTTAACCCTGGCATTTCAACATCAAGCAAGACAATATCAGGTTGCATAGTGATGTATTTCACCATCGCGGTATCACCATCCGCGGCTTCTATCACTTCAAAGCCAGAGGCTTCTAACGTATCACGCATCAGCATTAAATACGTAGGGTCATCATCACAAATTAACACTTTAGCGTTATCTGTTGCTGTATTCATACAACCTCTCTGGCAATATCGTCTAAAAAGACTATGGTTTCCTGGTAAATAGTATCCATTTTAGCGGCCGACGCATGACATTCATCCAGCGGCCCTCTGCGTGCATCTTGCTCTAGTAAAATACTTAAATTACTCAACTCTTTTGCGCCTACATTCGCACAAAGTGATTTCATTGCATGCGCTATTTTTTTTACATTGTCACTGTCATTATTGCCGAGGCTTACTTTTAAACTATTGGATTTATTTACAAACTCCAGTTTAAACGTTTCCAGAACACGAGAATATATCGCCCGGTTGGTGATCTTTTCAATTTCTCTGATGGCGTCAATAGCCACCATATCAATTAAACAATCAAATTTACTCTCTGCTATGTATTCGTGCGGCTCTTTCGGCTGCTCAGTGGGTTCGAATAAAAACGGCTCATGCTTGTGCTCTTGCAACTCCGTTGACGGAACCATTAAATGGTTTAGGTATTTTTTCAGAACCGACAATAACACATTAGTGGTTAACGGTTTATAAATGTAACTATTCATCCCCGCCGTAATGCAGTCTTTTTCGTAGCCTAAGCCTACTCCTGCCGTTAATGCCACAATTGGTGTAGCTTTTAAATTCTGCTGATGCTGCCATTTACGGATCATTTGGCTGGCTTTAAAGCCATCCATCACCGGCATCTGACAATCCATGAAAATAAGATCATAGTGATTGTGCTGAACTTTTTCTATTGCTATCACCCCATTGCTGGCTATTTCAACTTCACAGCCAAATAATTGCAACATGGCTGTTGCCACTTCCTGGTTCGTCTCGGAATCTTCAACCAAAAGAATGTGCGCCTTAAATTCTTCAACGTCCAACACTAGAGGTAAAGCTTTGTGTTTATCAGAACTGAAATCACCCGTTAAGCAATCTTCAAGTAATTCAAGCAGAGCTTGCGATCTTAAGGGCTTGTCGATACTACGAGCTGCGGCTAATAAATCCAGCTTTTCTCCGCTATTGCCCATAATAATGACATTACCAGCATGATGACTGAGTTGTTTATAGATATGAGTTTGCTTGAGCATTTCGGCATCAACCAGATATAACGCAGAACGGTTGTCGCTAGCAACAACTTCGATGTTTGCTTGAGCGCTGATATCTTTATAATTCACCTGAATTCGTTGTAAGGTATTAATCGCCATTCGATTGATATGTTGATTAGTCGCGAGAATATAAACGGTTGCATCAATATGCTTCGCTGGCAAGGCAGCAGTATCTACAGCTACCAACGGTAGAGTTACCGTAAAAGTAGAGCCTGAACCTGGTGTTGAACACACACTGATGTTACCAGACATGACTTCAACAAGCTTTTTGGTAATGGCCAACCCCAGCCCGGTACCACCGTATTTGCGGGTTGTAGAATTGTCTTCTTGTTGAAACACTTGAAAAATTTTACTTTGATTTAACGCACTAATGCCAATACCAGTATCGCTAACTTCGATGATCAATTCATCGTTAACCGAGGTTGCCATTAATTCAATATGACCAGTTTCGGTGAATTTAATCGCATTACCCAATAAATTAGAGATCACTTGTTTAATCCTTAACGGATCAGCATTGATCATTTCGGCGCAACCAACATCGATATATAAGGTAAGCTCGACCCCCTTACTGTGCGCTCGATTGGCAAATAAGAAACTGACTTCTTCGAGTAGATGATGAATATTAAAACGTTGTTGTTCTAATTCAATTTTATCGGCTTCCATTTTAGAAAAATCTAAAATGTCATTAATCAGCTCTAATAACATTTCCCCCGCATTTTGCACGGAAGTGACAAAATGGTTTTGACTTCGATTTAATCCAGTTTTTAGCAATAAATCACTCATACCAATAATACTGTTCATTGGCGTACGAATTTCGTGACTCATCGTCGCCAAAAAGTTTGCTTTGGTATTGGCCGCTTTTTCAGCGAGTACTTTTGCCGAATGAATTTCAACCACCGCTTGTTCTAAAGCCGAATTCGCGGTTTGCAATTCTTTCGTTCTCAGGTTTACTTCGGCCTTTAATTGCTCTTGATAAGCAATTTGTTTCTGTAATTTTATCTGTTGACTACGATGAATAAAATAAGCCATCAGCAGTATGATTGCCAGATAGAAAAGATACGCTGGCCAACTTAACCAAAGCGGCGGTGTGACTTCAATGGCAATGCTTAATTCGGCTTCACTCCATTGGCCATCATTATTACTTCCTCTTACCCGAAAGATATAGTTTCCGTGCGGTAAGCTACTGAACGTGGTACGGTTAATATTGCCGGAATCAATCCACTGGGTATTAAACCCTTGCATCATATATTGATATTGGTTGTTCTCTGGTTTGGTGTAATCGAGTGCGGCAAATTCAAATTCAAGAAAAGAGTCTGAATGCTTCAGTTCTAACACGCCATCATTTCTAAACATTTTATGGATGGCAACCGGCTGATTAAATTTAGAAAATTTCGTTAACCTCAATGGTGGTTGGTTGTGGTTAATAGGCACATTGTCGTGCATAAAACTATTAAAGCCATTTGGCCCACCAAAATATATTTTCCCAGTTTTCGATTTATAGTATGCGCCGGCGTTAAAATCATCATCTTGTAAGCCATGAGTTTTATTAAAATTATTAATCGATAAATCCATCGGTGAAATTCGGCTTAAACCTCGGGTATGGCTTAACCAGACAAAACCGTCATCATCTTCTACCAGACCATAACCTACGTTACTGGGTAATCCCTGATTAATCCCGATATGCTCAAAATGGACAATGCCGAGTTCAAAATCACTGCGGCTTATTCTCGAAATACCAAAATCTTCGCTCGCCATCCAGATATACTTATCCGTGCTTAGTAAGCTGACAATGCTATTACTAACGATTGAATTCTTATTGCTTTCATCCACCAAAAAGCGGGTATTGTTGCCGGTATCAAGGTTGTATCGGTTGATCCCACCACCTCGGGTTGCAATCCATAAAATATGTTTATTTTCTTTGATAATATCCAGAATCTTATTACTGGATATGGAGTTATCATCCTCGGGATCATGCATAATGCGAACAATATTGCCATTTTGCTGCACCAGGTTCAGTCCACCACCGAACGTGGCTACGGCGACCACGCCATTTTCCAGTTCAATGATTTTACTCACCTTGTTACTGCTTAACGACTTAAGGTTTTCGGCTTGGTGATTAAATACCGTAAATACTGAACTGCCTTTGGCTTTAACATGCAAACCGGAACCAAAAGTGCCGACCCAAAGGTTTTCTTTACTATCCATTAACAGGCTCATTACCCGCTCATCTTGTAAGGCATCGGGATCGTTCTTATCGACCGTTAAAACGTTTATGCTCCCCGTATCTGCGGCAATGATGTTAAGTCCCCCACCCCAGGTACCAACATAAATATTGCCGGCCGGATCTTCGGTAATTGCCGCAATCACATTCGAGGATAAGCCTTTTCCGGCACCAAAGTTTTTACTGAAATGATTAAAAGGTGTCGATTCCGCATTCCAGCGACTTACTCCGGCAAAAGTACCAACCCACATTACCCCCCCCGCATCTTGGTAAAGCGATTTTACTCTGTTATCGATTAAACTATTGACCCGGGCATTGCTACTAACATGGCGGATAAAATTGTGATTTTTTGGATCAAATTGACAAAGCCCGTGATCAGTTGCAAACCATAACGAACTTTTACTGTCTTGGTAAATGTCGAGGACATAGTTAGAACACAGGCTAGTTTCATCACCTTCCTGGTAGCGAAACGATTTACTTACGCCATTGTTCAAATCAAATAGAAAAATACCAGCATCTTCGGTTGCCACCCAGAAGCGATGTTGTTGATCTTCAAAAACGGTTTGAATTTTATCGCTTGGTATTGCCACCTTAGTCTCAGTAGTAAAGGTCTGGAATGTATCTTGACCAGAAAGTTTCACTCGTAACCCGTTCTTTTCAGTTGCGACCCACAAATTTTGTTGACTATCAAAAATAAGATCCGAAATTAACACGTTGTCAAATTCATCGATCAGATTAAATGCAGAGGTTTTGATATCTAAAGTGACAATGCCTTTGCTGGCAAACCAAAGTGAACCATTATCATCTTCAGCAATGGCTTTATAATTTTTTCCTAAATCGGCTTTGAGATCGGCATTGTTGTTGTAATTTTTAAAGCCATCAATTTCAGGCAAATATAAACTGATGCCACCATTTCCTAATACCCATAATCGTTCTTCCGAGTCAACATAGATTTTGTTGACCCAAGTGCTCGCCAAACTGGTTATATCTCCCGGTACATGCGTATATATTTTCGATGAAATACCATCAAAACGATTAAGGCCGTTTTGATTACCCAGCCAGATGAAGCCCATTTTATCTTGCACTATGGTATTCACCGCTGGGTGAGACAAAATTTCTGCATCGTTTAGATTGGTAAATTGTAATTGACTATTCACGCTTAGATTTAACGAATTGGTATTTGCTTTAACCTGAGTAAAAATGCCGACAATGATGAATAAAAGTAAGAAAAACAGTGTTATGCGGATTTGCTGAGACTGGATTTTATGCGGCGGCATTACGGCAACTTAAATATTATTATTATTTTTAATTATTAATAACATTTGTACCGCATTTTGTCATTATCTAATCGCCAAAACACACCATTAAAACAGTAAAAAAAAGCGCTTTAATAGCGTTTTATTTGTACATACAGGGAGAAAAATGCAGGTTATTATCTAGGAAGCAATTGCCGAGGAGGTACTTACCCTCTTGAACCTGGGAGATGGCTCAAAAGGGTAAGGACAGATCAAATGATTGTCGTTCTAGCCAATTATTGTTGTTCTACCCAGTTATTGATAAAACTTACCGAGTTCATGTCATTACTACCATTCGTAAATGAGTTTGCATTAGGCCACAAGTGTGCATCTTCCCATACCGGAGCATCGCCCCAAAGGTTGGAATTTGGCCACAAGTGCGCGTTTGGCCACAAGTGCGCGTTTGGCCACAGGTGTGCGTTTGGCCACAGGTGCGCGTTTGGCCACAGGTGCGCGTTTGGCCACAAGTGGGCGTTTGGCCACAAGTGCGCGTTTGGCCACAGGTGGGCGTTTGGCCACAGGTGCGCGTTTGGCCACAGGTGCGCGTTTGGCCACAAGTGGGCGTTTGGCCACAAGTGCGCGTTTGGCCACAAGTGAGCTTCACGATAAACACCATCCCACTCTGAACCTTCGACACCCAAAATATAAAAATCGCCATTATCTTCGTACCTACGAGCAGGGCCTGCATAATGCTGAGAGTCATTTAACTCATTGGCAATATCCATTCCTTGATTGGCACAATCAAAATGTTCACTGTCAACAGCCCAAGATGCGTTGATCATACCTGCACCTTGCTGAAAGATACTGTAGCTTAACCCCGCATCATTAGAGCCAACCATTGCCGATGAAATTAACCGACATTTGATGTCATCCGGGCTTAGGTTTGGCTGATCCTGCAACATTAATGCCGCAACCCCACTGGCAATAGCTGTCGATTGCGACGTACCCGACAATAAGAAATAATCTCCACCATCAGCGTACTGAGGGTAGTTTTGATAAATCTTTGATGACTTAGCCATTAACCCTTGCACGTGACCACCAGGGGCTACCAGTTCAGGCTTTAAAAACCCCTCAACGGTAGGACCGGCACTTGAGAATGAAGTGATAAAGTCATCACTGGGCTCATACGGAGTGTAATTATCTGAAGTCGCGCCGATAGTAATTACATACGGGTTATTGCCCGGCACACCAATAGACATCGCCTCAGAGCCACTATTGCCAGCGGAAGCAAATACCGTGATCCCTTCTTGCCAGGCAACCATTAACGCCTGATTGATAGGATCTTGCCAATAAAACGATTGCGGCTTCGCACTAAAAGACAAATTTAACACTTTGATATTAAATTTTTCACGATGGTTAACCACATACTCTATGGCTTTAAGTACATGGCTGTAAGTAGAATGGCCATTTTTATCAAACGCTTTGACTACCGTTAATTCAACGTCAGGAGCTACACCTTTAAATGAATCGACCTCTTCGCCATTGCTGTTGTGGGTAGACGAACTGTTGGCAATAAGACTGGTGATGTGGCTACCATGACCATATTTGTCTTTACCCGCTTTCGACCCTTTAATCACACTATGGAGATGAATTTTACGTTTTTCACCATAGGTATCTTTTTTAATCTGTTTAAACTTTGCTAAGCCACTATCAATAATAGCCACGCCAACGCCTTTACCAGTGATCCCTTCGGTATGCAACTGACTGGCACCAACTTGAGTTGGAAAGTAAGTATCACGCGCACCAGCATGTTCATTGCCATGGCCATCATCGTCATGACCATTTTCCCCACTCAAACTTACCGCTTCATCAGAAAACATACGGATCATCGGATGCTTACTATGAACCATTGCAACTTGCTTTGAGGTAAGTAACGCTGAGATTGCCTGGATCACCGTATATTTGTGAACCACTTCACCACCAACAGATTCAATAGCAGAAACTAGAGTCGGTTTACTTGCCCCTTGAACTATATATGAAGCTTTCGGTTGCGATTCGCTGCCTTGAGAAAAAAGCACTGCCAGCATAAGAAGCAGCAAAGGCACAAGCGCAGGTTTTAATATTGTTATGTTTTTAAATGATTTACCGGTCATTATTTTCACCAATGATTATTATTGTTATTTTTAGTAAAGCGAAAATCGTGCCAAAACAACCAGTTAACTTAACAGCCTGAATATTTCCGGCTTTCAGTTAATTAATCAGACAAAGCTTACACTGTAACTGTTCAGCGTTTGTTAGTCAGAGAAAATATGGCGAGATAAAATGGCGAATAAAATCATAACAACAAAATAGTGGCGAGCCATTTTTTACCCAAGAAAAATAATGGCGAGCAATTTTACTATAAAAAGTTTTATGACTTTTTCACCGAGCAATAAAAAAGCGCTCAAATAAGAGCGCTTTTCTAGCAATGCTAGTTGTCTTAGTGGCTCATACCATACCCATTAAAAGTGAATATGTCGAGACTAATAAACTGCAATTAAATTAAGATTGATTCAATGAATAAGCAAGGTGTTGATGAAAGCGAACTGCAATTTCATCACGCTCAGGGGTCATATCAAGTGCGTTAGCCATTTTTCTTAATGATTTATCGACATTGTCAACAAACTTGCTATAGCCTTTGTCTTTGATGTCTTGCTCAGTCGCAGCAAATATTATTTGCACATAATCGACCAAATGATTATCTTGCCATGAACAGTAGAATTCATGTTTAGGCTGTTGTGGATCAAAACCTAACATTTGCAGCTCACCTACCGCTTGCTCCGGCTTGGTTGAACTATTACGTACGATTGGCGTTAAACCATTGGCAATAAAGGCACCATTTTTCAAATCAAATTGTGTTGCAGCACTGCTACTCGCATCGCTTAACATTTGATACAAAGGAGAATATGATTTAGCCCCAACCAAATTAATCCCTGCTCGTTTTATCAATTTACGTGACACTGGAATGCTTGCCACTACGTAACTGATAGTGTCGTGCTTTTCTGGCAAGATAAAATCAGCCGCTTTGTAACGTCTGCGGATCAAACGCAATGTGTGCGCATTCGTGCCTTCCACATTTTTATCTTTGGCAAATAAATCGTAGGTTAAATGTTGATGATCTCTAAGACGTACTTTTTCAGCAGGTATGTTCAGTTGTTTTATTAATGTTGCCACTGCTTTACTAACTTTTTGATGAAAATCAGCGGCACTGGTACGAATGCTGTCACCCGTAGCTAAGAATAATAAAGACACTTTTTTTGCTCGTACGGCGCCGTCAAAATGAGCTTTATAACACTGGTGATATTCCGGGTTATAGAAAATCGTTATTTGTTGTTCGGTTTTCCAATGACGTACTTCCTCACTGAAACGTACTCGAGGTAACTTATCGTTGGCAATAAAATGTACTGTGTTTAATTCTTCAGCTTCACACACAGTAAACAATTGTTCAGACAATTGTTGATAAAAACTTTGCCACGGTTTCAATTTGTCATTATTTTCTGGTTTTTCAAACTGCTCGATTAAATTATCGGTAATTTTGAACTCAGCCAATAAAAATTGGCTGTAACGTGAATTAGAAGGCAAATAAACTTTACTGGTTTTACTGCGACGGAGACCCATTTTCTACCTCGGTATTAATATTTAATATGAATAGCTATTATAGAGACACATTATAACATTCATAGTTTTTTATTCATTGTTTTAAAACAAATTTTGCTATGACTACTAGAGTATTTAGTTTTCCGCTGCTGAAGCGTAAGAACCGTAGGTATTTTACTCTGAGTAGATAAAGGTAAAACAATTTAAAGTAAAAATTACAGTGATAACAGCCAGAGTGAGCAAATCCGTTTGCTCATAGGGAGGAGATTAGAACGTTCCGCGAACACCAACAGAGTAACGTGCACCAGTCTCTGTGATATCTAGGTATTGATTCGAATATTTTGCAGTAGTGGTATAAAGCTCATTGGTAACATTAATGCCTTCAATAAAAACAGTGACATTCTCATTGAAGTCGTAGCTAGCACTGACATCCACTTGTTTATAATCATCCACATAGTGGCCATCACGCCATGAACGCGGTTTCGATTGCATAAAGCGGTCACGCTTGTTGTACGCCACACGGAATTGAATTTTATCTTTTTCATAAAATAAGATTAAGTTAGACGAATCACCCAAACCAATGAGCGGCAATGACTTACCTTCTTCATCAGCGGTGGATTCACTATCAACAAACGTTTTATTAACAATAAAACCTAAGCCATCAAATGGTGCCGGCAGGCTTGTGAACATGTGTTGCAAAGCAATTTCATAACCTTCAATTTCGGCTTCGTCAGAATTAACCGGGCGAGAAATTTTGTAGTCATAACTGCCGCTTGGAACGGTGACCACTTCTTTCACTTCATCATAATCTAAATAACCATCAACATCTTTGGTAAACATGGCAACGGCCGCATAACTGCCTTCGTCATAATACCACTCAAGCGCAAGATCCAGGTTTTTAGATTCAAATGGCATCAACTTAGGGTTAGAACCCCAACCGCTTAAGTTATTCACATCGCCGCCGCCGTATCCTGATTCAGGGGACATTTCATCAAGCTCTGGGCGAGTAATACTTTTTGAATAAGCAAAGCGGGCAATCACATCTTCAACGATTTCTATTTTAGCATTGAAGCTTGGTAGCCAATTATCATAGGTATGCTTAACTGTGATCGGGGCATAATCATCACCCTCAATGGCATTTACAAAGCCCGGTTTAGACGTTGATGGTTCTAAATCTAATAACGGAATCGCAAAGCCATCGGCCTCGCTGGTCGTTTCAACATAGCGCATACCGGTGGTAATTGACCAAGGCATGCTGGCCAATTCACCATCAAGATAGAAATCCACATATAAAGCTTTTAACTCTTCATTAATTTCATAGGTCCATGGTACTTGATGCATGGTAAAGCCATCGTTTTCTTCAATCAGTTGCTGGGTATACTCAGGGTCATCCATTTGTGCAACGACGTCAGGAGAGGTTAAATAGTCGAAAAAATCTTCCGAATTAAAAGTCAGCCAAGATTGCTCAGGTGAACCACTGCCACCAGATAAAAAGCCATCCGCATCAAAGCTAGTAAACATACTTGCTGGTAACAAAATGGGGTTGCTGTTATCACCCCATAACCACGGCATAGGTCGAGTGGTTCTTTGCTTTTTACTCGATAAAGTACGATCAGAGAGCATAGCTCCGAAACCAATCTTTGCCAAAGCACCTTGATCAACCGTCCATTGACCATCCACTTTCACTTCCAATACGTCATCTTTGCGCACCGTACCAAACCGTTCACCCCAACCGGCTTTTAATCCGTCAGCAGAATCACTGCGATCAAAGGTTAACTCTGGCAATTGTGCACCTGAACTTCGATCATAGGTATAATCACCAGGGCGCGACGCTACGGTATCAGTAGAGCCTTTTTTCGGATCTGATTCCGCTTCCGAATAACTTACATCAAAATTAAAATTTAAGTCATCACGCACAGCCCAATCGGCATTAAAACCAAAGGCGATTAGTTCATTGCTCGTCGAAGATTGGCGTACCATGACATCGCTATTACTGCCCTTGCCCATCGAGAGTTTAACCAAGGTGCCATTTTCATCTAATTCAACATCGGTTAACTGACTTTTGGTAAACCAATGAGCTAAAATATCTTGACGATAATCGACATCGTATTTCGAATATAGTGCATCGGCAGTAAATGCTAGGTTATCTGATGGTTGGTATTGAAAAACGGCGGTGCCACCAGTACGAGTGCGTTCTTCGGTTTGGGCTATTTGATCATAGTTTTGCGGAAAATAGACATCGTCGTAATAGGTGTCATCATCCATGGTTAAATCGGTATGCCAGTAGTAAGCCGTGTTCGCTGAATCGTAGCGGCTTTTACGCTCATTGTGGGCAAATGATACCAACACGCCAAATTTATCGTCATCAAAGGTATTGCTGATCAGACCTGAAAATTGTGGACTTGTCTCTTCGGTCATCTCATCGTATTGGGCTTTTACACTTGCTGTTGCTTTAAAGCCAGGAATATCGAACGGTTTGAAAGTGGTAACATTCACTGTTGCGCCAATGGCACCTTCTTGCAAATGTGCCGACTGAGTTTTATGTACTTCTGCACCACTGATTAATTCAGAGGCAAGAATATCAAAACTAAATGCTCTACCACCACTAGTTGTTGCCAAAGTACGGCGATTCATTAGCACTGAGGTAAACTCTGGTCCCATGCCACGCACAGTAATTAATTGACCTTCCCCCCCCTTGCGATCTATTGATACGCCAGTGATCCGTTGCAAAGATTCGGCCACGTTTTGATCTGGAAATTTACCGATATCTTCGGCGGTAATGGCATCTACTACTGTGCCAGAATCCATTTTAATGTCTTGGGATTTAATCAAGCTGCCGCGAATGCCTGTTACCGTGATAACTTCAACCTCGTCATCATTTTCATCCTTGCTCGTCACTTCCTCTGCATTAATTGCAGTAGAGATACCTAAGTTCAGCATAATGAGCATAGATAAATATTTTAGTTTTGATTTTTTATTATTCATTTAACAATTTTCCCCTGACAAATACGCCATTCAATTTTGCTGTTGAAATTCTAATTATTGTTAGCCGGATGTTAACCGACTATTTATATCTTATATTGTATAAAATATATTTACAATAATTATAATACAAATAATATAATACCACTGATCACACAAATTCTTTTTATACACAAAGTTTGTGCTCACAATAAATTTTTATATTTCAAAACGTAAATGGATCAAAGAACGACCCCGCTTTAGCAGGACCGTTTTTATAACTTAGCAGATGAGTTTTACAAACAGATAGGTGGGAGAATTGACGAGTATCAATCAAAACGTTGATGGCGCTTAATCCCGTGTTGAGTTAACTTTTTATGAAGATGGGTTCTGTCGATCATTAATGATTTCGCAACTTCGGTGATATTGCCCTGATATTGTTCTATTTTTTTTAATAAATACTCTCGAACATTGCCAGGCCAGGCATATTCGGCCAATATCTCATTGCAACTATCATCAATGGTCTTTATTGCCATGCCATTACGCTGACAAATACGGTCAATAAAATGTTCAACCAATAACGGGATGTCACTACTGCGTTCTCGTAATGACGGCGATTTTATTGGAATGACATTGATACGATAATACAAGTCTTCCCGAAATAGACCTTGTGCAATTAATGCTTTTAAATCTTTATGACTCGCCGCTAATAAGCGAACATCGACTTTAGTTATTTTATCAGAACCCACTTTCTGCAATTCTTTACTTTCTAACACCCGCAATAAACTTGATTGTGAACTGAGTGGCATATCGGCAATTTCATCAAGAAATAACGTACCGTTGTCGGCGACTTCAAAAAAACCTTTTTTCGCTTTATCTGCTTGCATACAGCTGGTAACCGTATAACCTTCCGGCTCAAGACAAGCTTTAATGCTACGACAAATATTGATTTCATCATCAACAATCAGTATTTTTTTATTCATCATAAATTTTTTCTTATTTCTCCATGAATTTACGTTATCAATGGCAAGGTAATTTGAAAAGCAGCGCCCTTGTCTTCGGCCAAACAGCAAATATCAGCACCTTGGTCTAACAATATTTTTTCACAATTGATAAACCTAAGCCTTTGATTTTTTTTATGCTCCTGGCTAGAGTAATACAAATTAAAAATAACTGATTGTTTATCTTCAGCGATGATCTTGCCTTCATTGAAAACGATCACACTGACCCTGTTGTTATCTACTACTTTCACTGAGATAATCACTTTCATCCGCGTTAGGTTTTGATTTACCTGGACCGCATTATTAATTAAATTAATCAGACTCTGATTGATCAGCAGCGGATCAATCGCGATGGCGATTGCCGTTAAATCATCTGCTATAACTAGCAATAAAACACAATCCGGCCAGGCACCTTGGTATTGGCGGATAATTGCCTAAACCTGATCATGAGGTGGTGATTATGAAAACTTTAGTCTTCGATTTAGTGAGTATAGGCGAGGCCGCAAAGCATTATGGTGTTTCAGTCGAAACTATGAGGCGCTGGGATCGCAATAGCAAACTGAATTCACATAGCCGAACGTTAGGCAATCACCGTCGTTATAAACTCAACGAATCCGAGAAAATCAAAGTTGGTTATGCTCGAGTTAGCTCCCATGATCAGAAAAAAGATTTAGTCACCCAAGCTAAATACCTCAGCCAATATTGTGATGTTGTTCTGGAAGATTTGGGTTCGGGTTTAAACTTTGAGCAAGAACTTTGCAAAGATGTGATCACTTTAATGACGGTATTTTCAGCCCGAATGTACGGCAAGCGTTCGCATCAAAATTCGTGGAATTGGGGATTGGCCAAGTGGCACGAGCAATATCAAGAATTTGTCGAGGGCAAACGAGAGAAAAAGCCCTCTGGCTTTTCGCTCAAGAAAGCGCTTGGTTTGATTCCCTGAGCGTGAGTCTGGTTGCTAATAAGCATGGCAGCGCCGATTAACAGCGCGAGCGCATTTTTTGCTATTAAACGTTGAAACATAAATATCCTGGTTCTTATTATGTGAATGACAATTGTTCTATAGCAAATTAAGAACCAGAATTATAAATGCAATAAAAATAAGTTAACACCTTGTTTTATAAGTAAATAATTGACAATCATAAATTATCACTAAGTTCTATCATATTAACTAGTGTTGCAAAAAAGCAACACTAGTTAATAAAAAGCATCCATTTAAAGTTTGCTTATAGCAATAATTATTAACATTGTTAGCTCGTTCGCAACGCCAAGCCAAAAACAAACACCGTCTTATCTTGACAAATCAAAATTCTTGACTCACCCTTAACTCAAACGCTTGAGGTGACTATTCAAAAACCTTGGTGGATATTGTTAGTCGGAAACATCAGACATTAATCAGAGGCTTCGGCATGAATGTTCGAACAAAAGATGAAAAAACAGAATAAAAAGAATAAGTGCTCAGCTCTAGCCAGGCAAAGCAGAGTATGATTAATTGCTATATAAATATTTAAGGTAATCTTCGGCGACATCACGCCATAAAAACCTGGATTTAAAGGCATTGGTGGAAATCGTGTTCCACGCTTTTGGATTGTTCTGTTTTTTGTCTAATACTGACTGAAAACAACGAAGCATATTTTCAGTCTGGTGCTGAGGACTATCGCCATTAAAAGTAAAACCATTTTTATCATGGTTAATAGTATCAGATAACCCCCCAACACTATGGGCCAGGCAAGGTTGTCCCGCTCGCATTGACAGCATTTGGCTGATACCACAAGGCTCAAATGAACTTGGCATTAGAAATAGATCACCCGAGCTGTACATGTTTTCAGATAATGCTGCAGAGTAGCCTTTGAGAAAAATAAAATTCGATTTTTTCGCTGCTATTTGGGTCAAGAAGTTTTCCAACTTTGAGTCACCACTGCCTAACAGGATGAAAACACCGGCATCACCTAAAATCGTTAATAATTGTTCTAACGCAGTTTCACCATTGCTCATTCGTTGATGAAATAATCTAACTTTTTGGTCAGTAATTCGTCCCACCGAAGTCAATACTAACGGGTGAGTTTTGATTTTTTGACTGGCGAGTTGTTTTATCCGCGTCATCGCAATTAAATGAGCACTATCCACCAATGGTTTATTGGCTAACCATTTCATTTGCTCTTGTTCACAAAGCTGCATTAACTCAGTTAAAGGTAAGCGCTTAACCGTTTTCTCCGGGTACTCACAGCCATTTAATATGCCGTGTAATCGTCCGGAGTCAGCACAGTAGCGTAAATCATCTTCTAAACCTTCACCGCCAAAATATCCTTGTTCACTGTTGCTCGGTATTAGAATTTCTTTTGCATAGGTCGGTGACACCGCGTGCACTTTATCCGACAAATTAATCCCAGCTCGCATCGGGTTGAAACAATGCGGATACCGAGGATCATTAATTTTATCTTGTTGATAAGGCAAATTAGGAAACCAGGCTTTTAATGACGACTCATCATCATCAATAGGTCTAATGCCTTGCAACGCTAAATTGTGAATGGTGTAGACAGTTTTTATTGATTGTAATTGCTGATATTCAGGATCATAGGCCCGTAGTACTGACACCATTGCCGCATGCCAGTCATGCAAATGCAATACATCAATGTCACCAAAGACCTGGCTAATAATGGCTTTAGCGAGCGCAGCACTGAATAATGCAAACTTTGTCGCATCGGTTGCAAATGGCCGGTTGTCGGGATCATCACAGTAAATTTTTCCGTTGCCACCCATGGCAAACAAAGGATGTTCAATGACCCATTGAGTTACCTTGCCTTGAGAACCAGCTTTTGATCCGCTTAATGCATCATCCTGCTTAATTTTAAAAATATCAATCGATTGCTGCTGGCCAGCAAACATCACTTGCAACGAGCTGATATGTTGAGCCCCTGGTAGCTGAGAAAAACGGCCGTAGCCCGGCATAACCACATCAACCTGCTGACCGATATTGGCCAATGCCAGTGGGATATCACGTACTACATCAGCAATGCCCCCCACTTTACCACCAGCTAACGCGTCATTTTCCGCAGCAGCCATTAATATTTTCATCGTGCACACCCTTTATTGTCTTTTATATTAAGTAGTAAATTGATTTTACATTATTTATTAGCCGTTTTACCCTTATGTGATCACATCGGGTTTATCCCTGCCGGTAAATTGTTTAATCGCTGCACCAGTTGATGGGCATGAACCAGGTTAGGATCAGGGTGTCCACCACCAAAATCGGTTAATGGCACTTCATTAATGACAATTTCTGTCGGCGCCCCTAAACGATTTTCGAGTATTTCTTTCGCGTATGGGCCATTAACGGCATGCATCGCATCAAAGCACATACGAAAGTTGCCCTGAGTAAACAAAGATTTCATTAAATCAAAATCAAACATCGACTCCATTAAATCGGCGTAATCGCTTACCGGATCAATCACTTTAATTTTGCATTGTGCAACTTGAGTTGTGCTGAATGTATCAAGATCAACTTCGTCGGTATCGACCTTTAGATAATGTTCTATGCTCAGTGTCTGTTGAAAAATGGCATCGGTGAGTGTTTCTGCTGCTGGGCCACCGTTGTCGCCATTAAATTTGATGCCAAAATCTTCCTCTGGACCACCTGGGTTATGGCTGGCCGACAAGATAATGCCACCACAGGCCTGATATTTTCTGATCACACAAGAAGCGGCTGGCGTTGATAAAATTCCGCCCTTACCTACCAGTATTTGAGCAAAGCCATTGGCGATTGCCATGCCGATGATGATTTGTATTGCTTCGCGATTATAGAATCGGCCATCACCGCCCAGTATCAGGGTTTTACCAGTACAAGGCGCAATGGTATTAAATACCGCCTGCACAAAAGTTTCCAGATAAGCTGGTTGTTGGAATTGCCTCACTTTTTTTCTTAAACCCGAGGTGCCCGGCTTTTGGTCGGTAAAAGGTTGAGTTTTAATTTGCATTATGGGTTATCCTTAAAAATTTGCTTGCCATTCAAAGATCATCGTCGCTAATGGCGGTATAGATAGCGTAACTTGATGGGGTTGACCAGCATAGGCTTGACTGTGGGAGCACACACCGCCTTCATTACCCACATTGCTGCCGCCATATTTACTACTGTCGGTATTTAAACACTCACGATAAAAACCAGCTAACGGTACACCGATACAATACCCCTGGTAGCTTGTCGGGGTAAGATTGACAACCACCAATGCCGGTGCCGTGCCTGCTTTGCCTTTGCGCAAATAAACCAATATTGACTGTTCACTATTTTGCGAGTCTAGCCATTCAAAACCACTGCTGTCGCAATCAAGTTCTGACAAGGCAGGAATACTAAGGTAGGTATGGTTCAAGTCTTTGATTAACAGTTGCACACCTTCATGCTTTGCCTCTTCTAATAAATGCCAATCCAAACTTTGATCGTGGTTCCACTCGTTACGTTGGGCAAATTCACCGCCCATAAACAGCAATTTTTTGCCCGGGTGAGTCCACATAAAACCATAGTAGGCACGCAGGTTAGCAAATTTCTGCCAATCATCCCCTGGCATCTTGTTCAGCAACGAGCCCTTACCATGCACGACTTCGTCATGACTTAATGGCAAAACAAAGTTCTCGCTAAAACCATAAACGATACCGAACGTCATTTCATTATGATGATGTTGGCGATGTATGGGGTCGCGTTCCATATACTTTAAGGTATCGTTCATCCAGCCCATATTCCATTTAAAACCAAAGCCGAGACCGCCGCCATCGACAGGTTTTGAGACCCCTGGCCAGGCGGTCGACTCTTCCGCGACCATCATCACCCCGGGGTAATTGCCATAGGCTCGGCGATTGACTTGTTGTAATAATTCAATCGCTTCTAAATTTTCTCTACCACCATGAATATTCGGCAGCCATTCGCCCTCTTCCCTGCTGTAATCTAAGTACAACATCGAAGCTACGGCATCTACGCGTAATCCATCGATATGGAATTGGTCTAACCAATAAATGGCATTACTTAATAAATAACTTTGTACTTCCTGGCGACCATAATTGTATATCAAGGTTTTCCAGTCCGGATGAAAGCCTTTTCTTACGTCTTCATGTTCATACAGGCAGGAACCATCGAGTTTTCCGGTGCCATGGGCATCCGTGGGAAAATGTCCGGGCACCCAATCCAATAACAGACCAATCCCCGCCTGATGGCAACAATCGACAAAATATTTGAAGTCATCAGCACTGCCAAAACGAGAGGTAGGGGCAAACAGTCCGACCGGTTGATAGCCCCAGGATCCGTCAAATGGATACTCACTTACCGGCATCAGTTGCATATGGGTAAATTCCATTTCAACCACATAGGGGATCAATTGGCTGGCCAATTCTCGATAAGTTAAATAGCTATTTTGCGATGACGCATTATGATTTGCCGCGGTGCCACTGCGATCACATCTCCGCCATGAGCCTAAATGTACTTCGTAAATTGACACCGGCCCCTGATAATGATTCGATTCGGCAGTTCGTTCCGCCAGCCATTTCTCATCTTGCCATTGGTAAGCGTGACTGTGCACAACTGTTGATGCCGTCTCAGGCGGGTGTTGCATGGCAAATGCGTATGGGTCTGCTTTTAGTGGCTGAATTTGACCATCTCTGCCGACAATTTCATATTTGTATGTGGCATGGTCAGCGACGTTGGGGATAAAAATTTCCCAAATGCCTGCCGCCGGATGTTTGCGCATCACATGGCGTCTGCCATCCCAAAAGTTAAAGTCACCGACAACGGAAACACGTTTGGCATCCGGTGCCCACAAAACAAAATGAGTGCCGTTAACATTATCAACTTCGCGCTGATGAGCGCCCATCCATTGATATACGTGCTGATGTGTGCCTTCACAAAAAAGGTACAGATCGTTGTCATTAAGTAGCGCCGGATAACGGTACGGGTCTTCGACAATAACCGTTTCATCTTGATAAGCGACCCGTAAATGATAATTAAAGCAATTGCGTCGGCGACCTAATGGTCCTTCAAAGAGCCCTGAGTCATTGACTAAAGCGAGTGCTGCAACATTTTTACCGGTGTTGTTATCGATTACGTCAACGCTAATGGCGTCAGGTAAGAATGCTCTTACAATTAAGCCTTTACCCTGTGGGTTCTGATGCATGCCCAAAATAGAAAACACATCTTCATGTTTGGCTGTCGTTAACGCCACGACTTCTACATTACTTAACAAGCTAATGGCCTGGTTTTTCATGGTTTGTTCCTAATTAACTTATTTTGATCACAACAATTACCCTAAAAATTTACGGATAATTGTTATTTTTCAAAACATTACAACTCAATGGTAAGTTATTAATGGATTTTATTTTGCGGCCAGGTCACGGAGCATGGCAGGAGTTACCAACACCACACCTTTATCGGTCACTCGAAAGCCATTTTGGCGATCCATTGCATGATCAACACCAATATCCAAACCCGTGGGGATTTGGCAACCTCTATCAACAATCGCTTTGATCACTTTACAACCTCGGCCAATATCCACTTTAGGCAAAATAACGGATTCTTCAATATGGCAATAGGAATTCACCCGCACTTGCGAAAACAACAAGGATTTTTTCACCATTGAACCGGAAACTACGACGCCACCGGATACCGTTGAGTCAACGGCCAGACCTCGTCGGTTGTCTTCATCGAAAATAAATTTTGCCGGCGCGGTTTGCTCTTGATAGGTCCAGATAGGCCAGTTTCTATCGTACATATCTAGCTCTGGCTCAGGAGAAACTAATTCCATATTGGCTTCCCAAAACGAATCCAGCGTACCAACATCGCGCCAATAAGGTTGACGAACAGAATCTGGATCGGTGAACGGAAAGGCGTATACTTTATGCGATTCAATGATTTTCGGAATAATGTCGTTGCCAAAGTCGTGGCTTGAGCCTTCTTGTGCGGCATCCTGTCGCAATTGCTCAAACAAAAATTCGGTGTTAAAAACGTAGTTGCCCATTGACGCTAAGGTGATACCCGGTTTGCCGGGAACTTCGGCAGGGTTAGCCGGTTTTTCATCGAATCGACAAACACGACTGTCTTCATCTACGGTCATCACTCCAAAGGCCCCTGCGGCTTCGGCTACAGGCACTTCAATACAACATACCGTCATGTCTGCGCCGCTGGTTACATGAGACGCCAATAATGGCCCGTAATCCATTCGATAAACGTGGTCACCGGATAAAATCATCACATATTTTGGCATTTCACTTTTGATAATATCCATATTTTGAAAAACCGCATCGGCAGTACCGACATACCAGCCGTCACCATTTTGCTGTGACGCTGGCAATACTTCAATTGATTCACCTAATTCTTTTTTAAAGTGACCCCAGCCACGGTTAACATGACGTATTAGCGAGTGCGACTTATACTGAGTAGCAATGCCGATTTTTTTAATACCGGAATTAATACAGTTCGATAATGGAAAATCAATGATCCTGAATTTACCACCAAAATAAACGGCGGGTTTTGCCCGTCTATCGGTTAATTCGTATAAGCGAGAGCCTCTCCCTCCCGCTAAAACCATTGCATATGTTTCTCGAGTTAAATTACTGATGTTACGATTTTCATACTTGGGCATAACGCCTCCTTTACACACATTATTTAACAAACACTAATCACCACATTGCTTCTACCAAGTAAATGAATCAAATTGGTATCAGAATAAAGCTATAGTTTCCATATTTCATCTCGATACTGCCTGATCGTATGATCACTCGAAAACACACCACTGGCCGCAGTGTTTAAAATACTCTTTTGGGTCCACAACTGTTGATCTTTATAGCATTCATCGACACGACGTTGCGCCTGGAAATAACTGTCAAAATCATACGCGGTTAACCACATATCTCCGGGGTCACGAATCGACTCAATGATCGAGTCGTAAATGCCCGGTTCAAACAAATTAAAGTGACCACTTTCTAACAACTGCATCACCGCCGATAAGGTTGGCGAGTTTGCAATTATTTCATTCGGTTGATAGTTTTCTCTTATGCCTGGAATTTCATGGGCCTCTGCACCAAACAGGAAGAAATTATCTGGCGCAACCGCATCACGAATTTCAATATTGGCACCATCAAGGGTGCCAATGGTGAGCGCACCGTTCATCATGAATTTCATATTACCGGTGCCCGATGCTTCTTTGCCGGCGGTCGATATTTGTTCAGACAAATCGGTTGCCGGGCAGATGATTTCCATCGCCGATACGTTGTAGTTCGGGATAAACGCGACTTTTAGGTATTTGGCTACTTTCGGGTCTAAGTTGATGGTATCGGCCACATTATTAATTAATTTAATAATTTGTTTGGCCATGACATAACCGGGGGCAGCTTTGCCGCCAATTAGCACACAACGTGGTGTTATGTCAGCAGTATCGCCCTTACGAATGCGGTCATACAAACCAATAACATGCATAATATTGAGCAACTGACGTTTGTATTCATGAATACGTTTTACTTGCACATCAAACATCATATTAACGTCAAAGGTTACCCCGGTTGCTTCCTCGACCAGGTCGACCAATGCCGCTTTGTTATGTTGTTTACTGTCACGCCATTTTTTCTGAAAGGCTTTATTATTGGCAAATTCACTCAGCTGTGACACTTCGGCAAAATCTGCGACCCAATTGCGGCCTATTTTACTTGAGATCAGCGCAGATAAACTTCTATTGCAATGCGATAACCAACGACGAGGGGTTACCCCATTGGTTTTATTGTTGAACTTTTCCGGCCATAACTGATAAAAGTCGTTAAATAGCCCTGCTTTTAATAGTTCGGTGTGTAGCGCCGCAACACCATTAACGGAATAACTACCGACAATCGCTAAGTGCGCCATTCTTACTTGCGGCTCATGCCCTTCTTCGATTAACGATAAAGCACTCTGTTTTTGACTATCCCCGGGCCAACAAACGGCGACTTGTTGCAGAAAACGCGCGTTTATTTCATAAATGATCTCTAAGATACGTGGCAGTAAGTTTTCAAACAAACGAACCGGCCACTTTTCTAGCGCTTCCGGCAGTAACGTATGATTGGTATACGCCATGGTTTGCGAGGTAATGGCCCAGGCATCATCCCAGGGAATACTGTAATCATCCATCAGAATGCGCATTAACTCAGCGACCGCAATACTGGGGTGAGTATCATTCAATTGGTAACTGTTTAGCGCAACAAACTTATCGAAGTTTTTACCATGTGATTCTACATAAAGATTAATGGTGTCTTGTAACGATGCCGAAGAGAGAAAATACTGTTGACGTAAACGCAGTTCTTTGCCATTTTCACTACTGTCATTTGGGTATAACACCATGGTAATTTGTTCAGCGAGGTTCTTTCGTGCTACCGATTCGGTGTAACTGCCGGCGTTAAATTCATCAAGATCAAACTCATCGGTCGCTTCCGATTTCCACAACCGTAAGGTATTGACAATACCGTTTTGATAACCGGGGATCGGCATGTCATATGGCACCGCCAAGACATCATGGGTATTGTTCCACTGACGGTATTGCTGGCCATCTTTTTTCGTGATAACGTCGACATGACCAAAAAATTTAATTCTTATCGCTTTTTCCGGCGCTGCTATTTCCCACGGATTACCGTTACGTAACCAGTTATCCGGATGTTCCACTTGCTGGCCATTTTTAATTTCTTGATTGAACATACCGTATTCGTAACGAATGCCATACCCAATGACCGGCAGCGCTAAACTCGCACAACTGTCTAGAAAACAAGCGGCTAACCGCCCTAAACCACCATTGCCTAATCCGGCATCATGCTCCGCTTGCTCAACATCTTCTAAATCACAGCAATATCCTTCGAGCGCTGCGCGAACCGTATCATCTAAGTCTAAATTCAAGATGGCATTGTTGAGGGTGCGCCCCATGAGAAACTCAAGTGACATATACGCGACACGGCGTTGCCCTGCTCTTGCCATTCTGGTTTTTCGCCACTGAGAAACTAAGTGATCACGAACGGTAATGGCAAGCGCGTTATACAGGTATAGATGTGACTCTTGCACCTTGTCTCGACCTAAAGAAAAATGAAAATGTCGAGCTAAGTCTTCGGCAAAGGTGTGCGCATTCATTAATACACTGTCATCTGACACCGTAATTTCGCAGAGGTTATTGTTTTTGTTCATCTGTGGATAATTCCTGGTTTTTATCATTAAAATCACCATTTAATAAAACAATGGTTGAAAAAGGCGCCATGGTAATTTTACGTTGCGCTGGAATGCGGCGGATTTCATCTTGGTTGGCACTGGAATTGGTATCGATCATTACCTGCCAATGTTCGATGCCATCTATTGCTGGCAGTTGAAATTCAATTGGCTCATTTCCTGCGTGAAAAAGGCACAACAGTTGTTCCGATGAAGTGCTCTTTTCCTGTATCAGGTACCCTAAGGTGGCCGCATGATGAGAATGCCAATGCTCTTTGTGCATAGGAAGTCCAGAACGATGAAACCAGACAATATCGACTTGTGAACTGTGGTCATCCTTATGGATAAACTTTCGATAGGCCAACATCGGCACACGTGCTCTTAATTGGCTCAAACTTGCGACGAAGGGGGTGAGTTCATCGGCATACAAGCTTTTTTCATCCCAATTTAACCAATTGATCTCATTGTCCTGGCAATACGCATTGTTATTCCCTTTTTGACTACGGCCCAATTCATCACCGGCAAGTAACATCGGCACGCCCTGCGAAAGCATCACGGTGGCGAGCATATTTTTAATTTGCCGTAAGCGCAGCGCTAAAATATCGGTGTCTGTGGTCTCGCCCTCAATGCCATGGTTATGTGAAAAATTATCCGAATGACCATCCCGGTTATTTTCACCATTGGCCTCATTGTGACGCTGTTGATAACTGACTAAATCATGCAAGGTGTAGCCATCGTGGCTACAAAGAAAGTTGATACTGGCATAGGGTTGGCGGCCACTGTGTTCAAAAATATCACTGGAGCCGTGAATTCTACGGGCAAATTCCGGCAACATGCCCTTGTCACCGCGCCAATAACGCCTGATGGTATCACGGTATTGATCATTCCACTCAGACCAGGGAGCAGGAAAACCACCCAGTTGATAGCCTCCAGGACCAATATCCCAGGGTTCGGCAATGAGTTTTACAGTGCTTAGCAAAGGATCTTGTAAAATAGCATCCAAAAAGCCATTACTTTTATCAAACCCCTGCACTTCACGCCCTAAAATCGGCGCTAAGTCGAATCTAAATCCATCTACGCCCATGACTTGCACCCAATACCGCAGACTATCCATGACCATTTGTAAAACCCGGGGGTGACTAATGTTCAGGGTATTACCACAACCGGTATCGTTGATATAATAGCGTTGCTCGGTAGGGTTTAAACGATAATAAGAGCTATTGTCTATGCCGCGAAAACTTAACGTTGGTCCTAACCAGTTACCTTCGCAGGTATGGTTGTAGACGACATCGATTATCACTTCAAAACCGGCTTGATGCAGTTCATCAACCATACGTTGAAATTCAACTATCTGCTTTTGATTCAGGTAATCTTTATGGGGAACAAAAAACGCTAATGAATTGTAGCCCCAATAGTTCGAAAGATTTTTGTCCGTTAAAAACTGCTCTGAGACAAATTGCTGAACCGGCAATAATTCTATGGTGGTGATACCAAGTGCGCGGTAATGGGCGATCATTGCGGGATGACTGATGCCTAAAAAAGAGCCGCGCAATTGTTTGGGTACTTTATTGTTTAGCTCAGTTAACCCTTTAACATGACCTTCATAGATCACCGTATTTTGCCAGGCAACAGGCACTCGCGGTAAACGTGGCGCCGAGGGCTCAACCACAACCGCTTTAAACATCACATCGGCATTGTCTCTATCATCGAATGATAAGTCTTGTTTGGGATCATTAAGCTTGTAGGCGAAATGGCGGTCAGACCATGAAAATTCTCCGGCTAAAGACCGCGCATAGGGATCGAGTAATAATTTATGATGGTTGAACCGATGACCAAACTCTGGCTGATAAGGCCCATACACCCGATAGCCGTAGACTAGACCGGCTTTCGCGCCTCGAAGATAACCATGCCAAACTTGATGCTCGCACAAAGGCAAAGCAAAGCGCATTAATTCTTGATGACCATGCTCGTCAAAAATACACAATTCAATTTTTTCTGCGTTCGCCGAAAATAATGAAAAGTTTACCCCGCCATCATCGAGAGTTGCCCCTATAGGGTAACCTCTTCCGGGTTCCATTCTATATCGTTCCATGTATTTCCTATATACAACAAGCTAATTACCTTTGAATTATCAAGCATGAACACTCAAAGTAATGAAAGCGCTTCCAATGACAGTATTCCATTGAAAGTCATAGTGCCATTAAAATATGAGGTGAAATAAAAAAATTAACAATTCTTTCATTTCACCTCACCTTCAGCCTAACTTGAGATTGTTACCACACTATTATCACTACCGAATTCATTGGCCAGGTATTGATCGGCTGCATGATCATTTTCCCACTCGGCGTTATCTAATAAGTAACGAAATTGATAGCTACCACCTTTCGGCAATCTTACTCTGGTTTTAAAACTCTGAGATTTTTTGATAAATTTCATTTCAATCGCTTGCCAGTCATTGAAATCGCCGTACAGTGACACAGATTTCACGTCATTTCGTGCAAATTCAAATGTCACTTCCGCTTCATCTTTGGTTTTAAAGTATTTTTTTGTAAGCATGTTATTCTCCATTAATCATGTATTAATCATTATTAGGTGCAGACCCTGCTTTGTATCGGTGCAAAAAATTAACAACCTGGTATTAGCACCAATAGTGAACTTTATTCGTTTAAAATAGCCGATTATTTGTCGCCATACACTAGACTTAGACGACTGGCCTTTTATTTTTAACCATAAAATAAACCAAAAAACAATAACGTTATTTAGTTACAAAAACAGTTCTGAGAAGCTGTTATTTTAGCGTTTTATTTGTTAAAGTCCAGCCAAATGTAATTTTATTACATGTTACATGTAATTTTATTCTATTCGTGATAAGGGAATTCAAAATGAGTTTAGTTCAGCAACTGGCCGAGCAAGTCGGTTTTTATTCGAGTTATACCGGAACATTTGGTGATCAAGTTGTGGCCAAAGAGCAAGCGCAACGCGCGTTATTAACCGCTATGGGTTATCAATTAGATGAAGGCTCATTGGTTAAGTCCGTCAATGACTTAGATAAAAGCCCATGGCGAAATATGTTACCCGCTGTCCATATCGCTAAACTCGAGCAACAGCAACATTTCATCAAGATTAGTTTACCGAAAACAGCAGCTGACATTTTAACCTGGCAGATCATCACTGAATTAGACGTTGAAATGACCGGCAGTTTTCACCTTACTGACCTACAACTCTTCGATGAAATACAACTCGATGATGTGCAATATTGTCAGTACCAACTGCCCTTACCTGCCCTTGCGCCCGGCTATCATCAACTGACGATTAGCAGTGGTGGCAATACGGCTAATTGCCCGCTAATTTTTGCCCCAAAAACCTGTTATAGTCACCAACAAGCCAGTGAAAATAAAATATGGGGCTACACCGCTCAACTGTATTCACTGCGTAGTGAGACGAATTGGGGGATCGGCGATTTTACCGATTTGAATAGTTTAATCGAAAAATCCGCAGAGCAAGGCGCGTCGGCCATTGGCATCAACCCGTTACATCCGCTGTATCAGAACAATCCGGCACATCGAAGCCCTTATTCGCCATCGAGTCGATGTTTTTTGAACCCTTTGTATATTGACGTTACTGCCATTGCAAACTTCGCACAATGTGAAAAGGCGCAAACCCTCGTTAATAGTGTTGCCTTTGGAGACAAAATTACTCAGGCTAAGCAGTCTGAGCTCGTCGATTATCCAGCCGTCGCTGAAATCAAATATCAAGTTATCGACCTACTTTTTGAAGATTTTTGCCATACAAGTGCCACGTTGTACGCTACTGAGGCAGAAGAATTCGCGCAATTTAAGCAGCAACAAGGGCAAGATTTATTTCGCTTTGCCACATTTGATGCCTTGTATGAGCACTTTCGTGCCATCGATGAAGGTGCTTATGGCTGGACCCATTGGCCGAAAGCTTATCAACAACCGCATAGTGAGAAGGTTCTTGCCTTTCAACGAACACATGCGCACCGCATAGAGTATTTTTGTTTTGTCCAGTGGCTGGCGCATCGCCAATTAAACGCGGTTAAACAAACGGCACAGGCTAAAAATATGCCTATCGGCTTGTATCTTGATTTGGCTGTGGGTTGTGATGGCTCAGGCGCCGAGGTATGGTCTGATCAAGCGTTATATGTTGCTGGTGCATCTATTGGCGCGCCACCCGATGGCATGAATCCATTGGGACAAGGTTGGGGGTTAACACCGCTGAACCCGGTTGAGTTGCAAAAACAAGGATATCAGCCCTTGGTGAAAGCACTCCGTTGCAGTATGCAATATGCCGGTGCATTACGCATTGACCATATTTTAGGGTTAATGCGTCAATATTGGATAGCTCCTGGAATGCAAGCGGATGAAGGGGTTTATATTACCTTTCCTTTAGCCGATATTCTCAGTGTGATCGCGTTAGAATCCGTTCGTAACAATTGTGTGGTGATTGGCGAGGACTTAGGCAACGTTCCCGATGGATTTAGCCAAACCATGCAAGATTCTGGGCTGTTATCATTCAAAGTACTATTTTTTGAACGTTGGCAGACAGGTTTATTCAAACGTCCCGAGGAATTCCCGGTGCAATCCATGGTTACGGTATCTACCCATGATACCGCCACGTTGAGTGGCTGGTGGCAAGGACGAGATTTACAATGGCGTCAAACGTTAAACTTGTATCCCAATGAAGAAGCGGGTGATCAAGACAGAAATTCACGAAGTGGCGATAGACAAATGCTGATTGCCGCATTAGACGACTTAAATGTGATCGATATGGCGAAAGCACCTCAACAAGACCCCGCAGTAATGAATACTGAATTGAGTATAGCTGTACAAAAGTACTTGGCGACGGCGCCCAGTCATCTGCAATTAATTCCCCTTGAAGATGCTATTGAAAGCCAGGAGCAAGTTAATATTCCAGGTACAATTGATCAACATCCGAATTGGTTACAAAAATTACCGGTAACTCTAGAAAATTTTTGGCACACGAATTCGGTAAGGCAAATTGCTCAGGCAATGAATAAAGCGAGGCCCAAGTAGATAAATTAACCGATACTCAGCAAGTGAATATCGGTTTCACTTTAATGCCTGAAAATTATGCCGTTATTGGGCGACATTGCTCAAGTTTTCATTAACTAGAGAAACTTGTTTTTGGGTGAATTCGTTAAAATCATCACGGACCTTGGTTGATATATCAACCAGTTCCTGATTTTTCACTTTTAATTTCTCACCAAAATCTTTGGTGATTTTCGTTTGTTGCTCGGTTAAGTCTTTAACATCTTGGGTTTTAGAAAACACATTTAAGCTTTCAACACTCGCCTCTGTCGCTAATGAGATTATTTCCATTTGCTTTTCCGCTAGTGAGCTCCATGCTTTTTGATTAAGTTGTCCAAAAGCACCAACACTTTCAAGGCTTTTTGTGCTTACGTCTTTAAAAAATTTCATGTTATCTTCAAGGTTTATCATAGTAATCACTCCGTGGTTAAGTTAATTGTGCACTGCAATATGCTGCAGTGCAGCATAGGACGATTTTTGAACAAGGTCAATAGATAAATTTCAAAAGTGGTTATTATTCATTCGATCAATACAACTATATGGATGACAAAGAACTGTTTTCTAAGTGCATTTTTATCGCTTGGCAATGCAGATATCGTGGCAGGTAGGAAGCTAGATAATATAGGAGCTATTAAGGAGTCAGGAAATTTGATTTTTCTCGGCAAAAGTGCGGACAGATTAAACCCAAAAAAACGAATCATCCCGGTTTACACCACAATAATTCGTTCATTTTTATTTTTCAGGAAAGGTGAACTATTTCTTTTTATTATCTTTTGCAGAATCGGCCGATTGTTGAAAAAACGAGCTTTGCATATCCGTCCACACCTTCATATTTTGCTGCGCCAACTGAGCGATATTTTGCATCGGGTTAGAATTTGTCGAAGAAGAAAACAGTTGCTGTTGTTGTTGGCTAAATGCCACTAAACTCTCCTCTAAATACTTACCAAGCACCCCTT
Source organism: Thalassotalea sp. ND16A (assembly GCF_000764205.1). Taxonomy (GTDB): domain Bacteria; phylum Pseudomonadota; class Gammaproteobacteria; order Enterobacterales; family Alteromonadaceae; genus Thalassotalea_A. The sequence continues at coordinate 84,686 of NZ_JQDZ01000030.1, read as the reverse complement.
GAAAAGTTCCACCGTAGAACCGTATTAAATTAGACAGAGCACTTTCGCTAAATAATGGCTTACCCTGAGACTCTTCCTCCATAATGATCTGCAGCAAAATGGTTCGGGTGATATCATCTGATGAATTACTATCAACCACCTGAAATTCTACCCCTGCCATCACTAACTCTTTGACATTTGTTAAAGTGATATAACAACTTTGTTCGGTATCATATAAGCGACGGTTAGGGTATTTTTTTATAATTCTTGGTTCTGCCATACTAAAACTCTCTAATTGCATCTTTCGTCTTAGTGTACCGAGAATTGGCTGAAATACCAATATTAGCCTTGCTCAATATAAGATGATGTTGAAACAGCCTGTTGCTGGTAATCCCCGCAATTATAGAAAATCGATTGCTTGTATCACGGTGAACCAATTCATTAGAAATTTATATATTTTGGTTGATCTTTGACCTGTATTGGCGTTAGTATTTAACTAATGGTGCACCGCACCATTACCTGTCGTTTCATTCTTACTGACTATTATTACGCATTCGAAATGAATACCAGATCAAACATAAAAGGCAATACAATGTTATATCAAATGCATCAATCTTACATGACTGCAGTATCCCCGTTGAATGCCTGGATGCAACAAATGCAACAGCTTAGTGAACACCCGTGGTCACCTTTAAATTATTCTTTTGCTGGTAAAACCATAGCAGCAACGATGGAAGTCATTGAGCGGTTTACTGGGGTTTATGGTAAACCAGGGTTTAATATTGACTATGCCAATATTGATGGCAATAAAATAGCCATTAAAGAAGTTGTTGTTATCGACAAACCTTATTGCAAGTTACTGAACTTTCAGCGAAATGGTCAATATTCTCAGCCTAAGGTATTAATTATTGCACCTTTATCCGGGCATTATTCAACCCTGTTACGTGGTACCGTAAAGCACTTTATTGATGATCACGATGTGTACATTACTGACTGGGTTAATGCCAGGGATGTACCGCTCAGCGCCGGCAGTTTTTCGTTTGATGATTATGTCAAAACTATTATCGAATTTTGCCAGTATTTAGCCGGAGACTTCCATATTATTGCCGTGTGCCAACCAACCGTCCCAACCCTTGTTGCTGCCACTGTCATGGCACAGAATAATGCGAGTTATCAGCCCAAATCAATGTCTTTGCTTGGTGGCCCTATTGATACCAGGATCAGCCCAACCGAAGTTAATGACTATGCCATTTCAAAGGAGCTGGAGTGGTTTGAGAAAAATGTCATCTGTTCTGTACCTAATGGCTATGTAGGTGAAGGGCAGCGAGTCTATCCCGGTTTTATCCAACTCTCTGGTTTTTTAAGTATGAACATGGACAGTCATATTGATAAACATTTTACCTTTTATGGTGACTTAATCAAAGGAGATGGCGATAATGCTGAAAATCATCGTCAATTTTATAATGAATACTTAGCGGTAATGGACTTACCCGCTCAATACTATATTGATACCATTAAACACGTATTTATTGAGCATCAATTGCCTAAAGGTGAAATGACCTATCAAGGCGAGCTAATCGATACCTCAGCAGTAACACAAGTGGCGTTAATGACAGTTGAAGGTGAAAAAGACGATATCACTGGCGCAGGTCAAACCCAGGCGGCACATCAAATATTATCAGGTATACCAGAGCAGATGAAACAACACTATCTTCAGCCTGAAGTTGGACATTACGGGGTATTTAATGGTCGAAGATTCAGACAAGAAGTTGGACCAAGAATAAAACAGTTTATCGCTGAATTTGACTAGGGCTATTTAAAAGAGATATAGGGCTAACGCGCTTTGTATTACAAAATACTAAGCGCGTGTTAGATGGCTGATAACTCATGTTAAAATGGTCATCTATGGTTGAACGGTTCAGTTTTCACAATTGTTTAAGTTTGCCTTGTCCATGTCTTCAAGCTTCACTTTCACATAACGCCCGGGAGCTGGCTCTATAACCTGATATTGGTCACTACCCAAAGCCGGCGAGTCAATTTTCTTTCCTGCTCGTTTGTTAAGCCATTTATGCCAATGAGTCCACCACGACCCTTGCTCTTTGGTTGCGGTTTCTAACCATTTATCAGCGCCGTTATTCAGTTCACCATCAAGCCAGTAATGACGCCGGTTTTTAGACACAGGATTAATCACACCTGCAACATGACCACTTGCAGCAAGCACAAATTGATGACTGCCACTAAGCAATTCAGTGCCTTTAAAGGTACTTTTCCAAGGCGCAATATGATCGTCAATAGTCGATAGAAAATAACAGGGAACGTCAATTTTAGCTAAGTCGATTGGTTCATTACATATGGTTATGGCGTTGTTTTTACTTAAATTATTATTAAGATACATTTGTTTGATATAAAACTGGTACATTTCATAAGGCAGGTTTGTTGAATCACTGTTCCAATACAAAATATCAAAAGACGAAGGTTGCTTGCCTTTAAGGTAGTTGTTAACCACATAAGACCAAATGAGATCACGCGAACGCAACAGGTTAAAAGCGTTCGCTAAATATCGACCACTTAATACGCCTTGTTCTTTTGCCTGAGTCAGTAATTGATCAACCTGTTGCTGATCAATAAATACCGAGATATCCCCTGGTTGTTCAAAATCCAATAAGGTAGTTAAAAATGTTGCTGACCGTACTGAATTATCTTTACGATTTGCCAGAACAGCCAAAGTACTTGCCAGCAAAGTACCGCCCACACACCAGGAGACAGCATTAACATTGTTAGAGTCAGTGATCTTTTTAACAATATTTATTGCATTAATGACCCCGTCCTCAACGTAGTTATCCCAACTAAGGTGACCCTGCTGATTGCTTGGGTTGAGCCAAGAGATTAAAAAGGTATTTTGCTGTTTCTGAACGCAGTAATTCACAAATGAATTGTGTGGCTGAAGATCAAGAATGTAAAATTTATTGATACATGGCGGTACAATGAGGGTTGGCTTACTAAAGACTTGTTCACTTTGCGGCCGATAATGAATTAACTGAAACAATTCATTTTCATAAATAACCGCACCTTCAGTGACCGCAAGGTTCTCACCTAAGCGAAAGGCGCTTTCATCAGTCATGCTAATGCGGCCTTTTTCGATGTCAGAAAATAAATTTTTAAGGCCATTGACTAAGCTTTGACCATTGGTATTAATGGCTTCTTGAATAACTTCAGGATTCGTCGCGGCAAAGTTATCTGGCGACATCGCTTCAAGGTATTGCTTAGTATAAAATTCAAGTTTTTGCTGCTCTTGCTCAGCTAAATTAGAATCTTCGGCTAATTCATTAAGGGTATTTGCGGTAATAACATACGAACTTTTGATGTAGTCAAAAATTTGTTCTTGTATTGCTTGTCCTGAGTCGTCATTGCCTGCAGTGCTCAGTTTGGCTGCCTGCCCGGTCAGAAATTGATTCCATAAACCGATTTGTTGTGTTTGAAATTCGACAACGCTATTGAGCCAGGCAGAGGGGTCTGCAACATGACGCTGAGTTAACTCAAGCCACTGGTTATTAAACTGCGCAAATGCCTGTTTCGTCTGCTCTGATGAAAGAGTTTCCAACATTTGGTTGGTTTCATTATTGATAAATTCAAAAAACTCTTGTGCGCTTGCCATATTTTTCATTGATACCACTCCTTTTATCGATAACGGCTATAAAAACATTGAAGTTAAAACATTAAGCCCTTTTGATAACCACACTAAGGTGTGGTTCATTTTTTAATCATTACTGTTTATCTGAAGCGGGCTTTTTCGCGCTGCTTCCTGGTGGTGTTGATGGCTTTACTGGTGCTGGTTTTACAGGTACTGGCTTAATGGATTTTGTCGATGAAACTTTTTTTGTTGCTGGCTTTGCCGGACTTGTTTTAGCGGCAAGTGGTTCAGTTACCGTTGTTTTTTTTGCCTCGGCTTTAACGGTTTTTGCTTTAACTGGTTTCGCTTTAACGACTTTGGCGTTAACTGCCTTGGCTTTAACCGGGTTCGATTTGGCCGGGCTTGCTTTGGTCTTGGCAACTTTAGGATCAGCTGCAGCCGATTTTACTTTTGGCGTTTTTACCTTATTGGTTTTGACCAGGCTCGCTTTATCTGCAGGTTTTTTAGCCGCTGTAGGTGCCACAGTTTCTGCTTCAACCGTTGAGGTTTTAGCTTGAGTGCCAGAAAATGACTGTTGAATATCAAGTTGGGCCTTTTGAAAACTACTCGCAACTTGTTCAGTCAACTGAGTAAGTTTACTTGCTTGTTGCTCAACAAACGTTTTCTGGATTTCCACAAGTGTCTGTGGATCCTTGGCGTTAATAACTTTGTCTACCTGGTCAACAGATTGGCTCAAACTGTCAGTAACGAACTGATGCTGATATGAGACGATATCCCCCCACAATGTTTGCGTGGTTGCAAATAATGGATTGAACAACGAATTGCTTGAATACTGTTTATTATCGGTCATGATGAGTCCTTTATCGATATATTTTAATTTATCTTGCTATTTTAAGTGCTGGTATCAACAGACCCTAATACCAGCATTACCACCTTAATCTAACGATTTAACAATTACAGCGGTTCCCATACCACCACCGATACAAAGTGATGCCAGTCCGAGTTTGTTGCCACGTTTTTTCATTTCATGCAGCAAAGTGACAATAATTCGATTACCCGATGCACCTAACGGGTGACCTAAGGCGATTGCGCCACCATTAACATTGGTTCGCTCGGTTAACGCCGCAAGAGATTCTTGGTGATCATTACAAAGCTGTTTCATTACCCCAAGCGCTTGCGCAGCAAAAGCTTCATTTAACTCCAGTAGTTCAATATCCTGTAACGTCAGATCCGCCAGTGATAATGCTTTCGCAATCGCCGGCACCGGTCCTAAGCCCATGATGGCAGGATCAATACCCGATTGAGCATAACTCACTAATTCCGCGATTGGTTTAAGATCATATTTTTCAACAGCCGATTCCGATGCCAGTATGATTGCTGAGCCACCATCATTCAGGCCTGATGCATTACCAGCTGTTACTGTGCCTTCTCTTTTAAATGCCGCCCGCATTTTAGTTAAACCGTCACTGCTCACATCAACTTTGGGATACTCATCAGTAGCGATAACATTCGTCTTGCGGCGTACGGTCACTTCTAATGGCACGATTTCATCCACAAATTTACCACTTTCAATGGCATTTAACGCACGTTGCTGGCTTTGCAAAGCAAAGTTATCTTGCTCTTCTCGACTTACCTCAAGTTTTTCTGCCACATTTTCTGCGGTGATGCCCATATGGTATTTATTGAAAACGTCGGTTAAGCCATCATCAATTAACGTGTCGGAAAGCTCTAAATTGCCCATTTTTGTGCCAAAACGTATGTCTGAGGTCACCACATAAGGGTAGCGAGACATATTTTCCCCGCCACAGGCGACCACAACATTGGCATCGCCAGCCTTAATGTGGGCAGCACCATCCATGACGACTTTCATGCCACTGCCGCAAATCATGTTAACGGTATATGCCGGGGTAATTTCTGGAAGACCGGCAGCGATTGCGGCTTGTCGACCAGGGCCCATGCCTTGACCGGCAGCAATGACATTACCCATCAACAATTCATCAACCTGGGCTGCATCAACATTTGCAGCGGCTAAGGCAGCTGTTACGGCTTCAGCAGCAAGTGCGGAAGCCGGTACTGATTTAAATGCGCCACCAAAGGAGCCAATAGCAGTACGTTTAGCAGAAACGAGATAAACTTTGTTCATTTTTAAAATCCTTTATTATTAGGTAAAAACCTAGTGCATGTACTGGCCGCCGTTGATGTTCAACGTTTCGCCGGTGATATATGCGGCATCCTCACTGGCTAAGTAACTGATTGATTTAGCTATTTCTACCGGAGTTGCCAAACGGCGTTGTGGAATTTGTACTTTAATTGAATCAAGCACCTCTTCTTTAAGGGAGGAAACCATCGGGGTCGCGGTGTAACCCGGTGCAACAGCATTCACCGTAACGCCAAAACGTGCCGACTCCAGTGCTAATGACTTAGTAAAACCGATCATCCCGGCTTTAGCGGCAGCATAGTTGGCCTGGCCAAATTGCCCTTTTAAACCATTAATTGAGGTGATGTTGATAATGCGGCCGTTGCCTTGCTCGCACATCGCTTGAAATAATGGCTGGGTTACATTAAATAAACTATTGAGGTTGGTATTAATGACATCGTTCCATTGTGCAAAATTCATCCGTTTGAACGTGGTATCACGGGTGATACCAGCATTGTTCACCAATACATCGATACGGCCAAAATCTTCCATCACTTTTTTCAAAACTTGATCACAATCCGCGGTATCACACACATCCAGTGCCAAAGGTTCAACAAGGTTCGCTGGAAATGCTTCACTATCAATCCACGATGTTGCACTGTCTTCTTTTCCAGGGCGGTGAGTTGCCAACACGTGGTAACCATCTTCTGCCATTTTATGGCAAATTGCGGTGCCAATCCCACCCATAGCGCCAGTGACTAATGCTACTTTTTTATCTTTCATGATATAGGCCTCCAAGCCGTTTTTTGAGTTTAAAATTTCTAGTGTGATCGACTCTACCGCTCATTTATTACCTTTATATGAAAGTAGATATTATTATTTTTTATTTTTAGCTAACTTCTCCACTCTATCTGCTAAGTACCCTGGAAAGCCTTCACAACCGTTAAAACTAAGCTACCGTTTCACCTTAATATCTACAAACGTTTAAATTTCACTCAATGGATTAGTTTTTTTCACTTATGAAAAAGCGAGATGTTGCAACATCCAGTTGCAGACTAAACATTCCACTCCTGCCTAAACTGCTAGCTTGATACTTTGGTCGTATAGATTTTTTTGCGTTGTCGATTTAAAGTGGTTTTAAGTATTTGAAACAGCTATGAAAGTTAAATAGAGATGCTAGGATCAAGCATTTGTTGGCGGGTATTTTTGTGTTCGATATCGCACCGTTGCAGTGAAAATGTTCTCATCGTGTTCAGCATAAGTTATAAGAAAAACGAATTATTAAATAAATAGGCCGCAATATCAACAACTTACTTTATGGATCAGTTATTGCTCATCTAAGATAATTAATTAAAAAACTATTCAACAAGTAACCATTATGACGATTCAAACACCAATCAGAGGCTTACAATCATTTTGTATTGCGGCAAAGTGCTTAAGTTTCAAGCAAGCTGCAAGTCAGTTATGCCTCACCCCTTCAGCAGTCAGTCATCAAATTAAACAGCTTGAACAACAAATTGGCATTGTCTTATTTGTCAGACAAACACGTGCTATTGTCTTAACCAGTGCAGGCAAACAATTTTATCACGCTGTTCAACCCCTTATTTCGAATTTAGAATCGACCATTTCAGACTTTACCAATAACCAGCAAAACACTACCATTACCATTAGCTTGCCAGAATTTTTTGCTAGCGAATTATTTGTTCCCCGCCTTAGTGAGTGGGCAGAGACACATCCTAATATAAATTTACAATTAGAAACGGTGAAACCAGGTACTGCACCCAGCCAATCGTGTGATCTTTCAATAGTATTAGCAAACGCCAATCCCGATGGCAGTATCGTGCATGACCTCTTTGGGATAAGGTATGTGCCTGCTTGTAACAAAGAAATATTTAAAAAGTGGGCAGTCCTTGGCTATGAGGCGTTGAAATCCCTGCCGCTTATTTTACATCAATCTCATCCATGGTCTTGGCACCAATGGGCAGACCATGTCAATATCAGAGATTTTGATCCTAAACAAATCATTCAATTTGACAGCATGTTTGGTGTGGCCCGTGCCGCTCAGCAAGGAATGGGGATAGCTTTAGTGCCACTCCCCATCAGTAATACCTGGTTCAATGAGCAATTACTGGTAAAACTTTTTGAAGATGAACTAATAACAAAAGATCGTTACTACCTGGTTCAACATGAAAATATAGAGTCAGAAAACGAGTTATCCACCTTTGCCAAGTGGGTTCATAGCAACTTTGCCATATAAAATATCATTCTTTTGGTTTCTTACGCTATTACCTTTGTATCTTTATGCACCGGTCTTAATTCAGGGATTTTATTTCTGGCTTATGCTAAAGTCATAGCTTGATATCGACCAAGGCTTAATCTTGCTGGTTTGTCATGAAAACGATAACGATATTCAAAGGTAAGTGTTCCTGTCGTAGAAACTCTTATGCTTAAACCATCGCGGTCTGCTATGTCGTAGCGCTATACGATGTTACAACAATTACCACAAGCTACTGTATTAGCTGTAAAACAAAGATAAAAATAATAAATGCAAACAGATAAAAACACATCAAATCAACCAACTATACTCTGGCACGATTATGAAACCTGGGGCGTTTCCCCTAAATTTGATAAGCCTTCGCAATTTGCCGCGATTAGAACCGATCTCGATTTAAACGTGATTGGTGAGCCAGTAGAGTTTTACTGTCAGCCGCCACAAGATTACCTGCCCCACCCTGGCGCTTGTATGGTTACTGGCATTACCCCGCAAAAAGCGCAGCGTGACGGCGTAACCGAAGCCGAGTTTGCCGCGCGTATTCAGAAGCTGTTTACCGTGCCCAATACTTGTGTGGCCGGTTATAACTCGGTGCGCTTTGATGATGAAGTGTCTCGCTACTTATTTTATCGAAACTTTTACGACGCCTATGCCAGAGAATGGCAAAACGGCAATAGTCGCTGGGATATTATCGATATGGCGCGTTTGTGTCATGCCCTAAGCCCGGAAGGCATCAACTGGCCGGTAAATGATGAAGGTAAGGTTAGCTTTCGTTTGGAGCTATTAACGGCCGCCAATGGTATCAGTCATGAATCCGCTCATGATGCCACCAGTGATGTTTATGCCACCATCGCTCTTGCCAAGTTAATTAAAGAAAAACAGCCTAAACTGTATAACTTTGTGTTTGGTATTCGTACCAAACAAGAAGTCAATAAGCACCTTAATGTGTATGAAATGGCGCCATTTCTTCATACTTCATCAAAAATTACGCCGGATCAGCGAAATACCAGTTGGTACATGCCAATTGAAACGCATCCAAGTAATAAAAACGCCATTATCTCGGTGGATTTAGCGCAAGATATTTCGCCGTTGTTTGATTTAAGCAGCGACGAAATTAAAGAGCGTTTGTACACTCGCCATGATGAATTAAAAGCGGAAGGTAAGCTCCCTATCCCGGTGAAACTTGTGCATGTGAATAAATGCCCTATTGTTGCGCCGGCTAAAGTATTAACACCAGAGCGGGCGGCGCTGATCAACATTGACCGTGAGCAATGTTTGGCGAACTGGAAAAAATTAAAAGCGCAAAGCCAGAGCATTAAAGAAAAATTGTCGCCGGTATTCGATACCGACTATGGTGACTCAAAAGACGATGCTGAACACGCGCTTTATAGTGGTAACTTTTTTAGTCCGGCAGATAAGCAAAAAATGGCTATGATCCACACCATGGAGCCGGAAAAACTTGGCAGCTATCCGTTTAACTTTATCGACGAGCGCCTAAATACCTTGCTCTTTAGATATCGGGCGCGTAATTACCCACACACCTTAGATATGGCTGAACAACAAAAGTGGCAACAGTACTGTCAAAACAAATTGTCTTCCGGCATTAATGGCTTGAGTTATGATGAGTTTATGATGGAAATTGAAAATTTTGCCCATCAGTTTGAGAATAACAAGCCTAAAATGGCGGTATTAAAAGCGTTGTATGAGTATGTTCAAGGGTAGGGATTAGGAACTAAGGACTAAGGAACTAGGAACAAAAAAGCATCGTTATATCAACGATGCTTTTTTGCACATGGAAACGCTTATATTCGCGCACCATGGATGTTGAATAGGGAATGTTTATACATATTTATACACGGCAGGCAGGAAGTTTTTAGAGGGTAATTTTGATTATGAGCCTTTCAGTAAAAAATTAAATTAACCCCATCAATGCGCGCGTCACAATTGTTTTGTAGTTGCTAACAAAACCCCTTATAATCAGCCGATATAGGGATATTACTCACTTTTTATTTTTCACTTTTTACATTTCTCTTTTCAAAAAAAACAGTCGTGGAGACTCTATGCAGCACTTTAAATTTATCCCATTAACCATGCTGATCGGTTCAAGCTTACTACTGACCGCCTGTGGTGGTTCAAGTTCCGATTCAAAACCTAACACCACTAAGGTTTCTTTTGCCCTTGCCGACGCGCCGGTTGATGATGCCGCAGAAGTCTGGATTGCAGTAGATGCCATCGAGTTAGTCAAAGAAGGCGAAGACAACATACTGCTCGATGTCAAAGATGGCGACTTAGAATATGCGCAACTGGACTTGAAACAATTTCAAGGTGGCGAAAGCAAAATTATTCTGGATGAAACCGAGTTAGTACCTGGAGTATACCAAAACCTGATCCTGCACGTATTAGACGAGAGTGTTGGCGATAACTTCAGCTATGTCACTGAGTTAGATGGCGATCAGATTTCGATGAAGCAACCTAGCCAAAAACTTAAGCTAGGTGGCTTTGAAGTGAGTAGTCAGGGCGTGCAACGATTTACCATTCACTTTGATCTTCGTACCGCTTTGGTGCAAAACCAAAATGGCCAACGCTACAACCTTAAACCGCATGGCGTGACCATTGTCGATAATGAGACGGTAGCATCATTGTCAGGCATGGTCGATGCGAATTTATTTAACTGCATAGGCGATGAAAATGAAGGTAACTTCGTTTATCTTTACCCGGGCCATTCTTTGCCAGTATTAGTGGATAACTATGATGAAAATACTGCGCAAACTGATTTACCAGAAGGTGCCGTTGCACCTGCTGGCTCGACCGCGGTCGTGCTCAATGGCAATGATTACAGTTATGCATTTGGTTTTATCCCTGAAGGCGATTATACCGTTGCTTTTACTTGTAGTGGCTTAAATGACGATGAAGCCTTGTATGATGGTTTGCTAATACCAAATCCTAGTATGCAAATGCACGAAGTCGTGCTCAGTAACGCTATGGATAGCGTACAGGATTTTGAAGAAATATTGCCTTAATTCAAATATACAATCACCCTCTAAAGGCTATCCCTGCCTGCCGGGTATAAGTACAATCCATGAACAAAAAAGCTGCTATTTTAGCAGCTTTATTCGTTTTATCGCTCAGCCTATACAACAGCATAAATAGAACTTGCCGCTTACTTATTTTCCTTTAAGAGTGAAATTAAGCTAGAAGTATCGTAGCGGTTGCCACCGTTTTCTTGTATTTGCTGATAGAACCCATCAACCATTTCGGTCACTGGCAGTTTTGCATCGTATTTTTTCGCTTCATTAAAGGTAATGGCTAAATCTTTGCGCATCCAGTCGACGGCAAAACCAAAATCGTATTCACCGGCACACATGGTTTTATGGCGGTTTTCCATTTGCCAGGAGCCTGCCGCCCCTTTGGATATGGTTTCTATCAGTTTGTCGGTATCAAGCCCTGCGCGCTGGGCAAAGTTTAACGCTTCACTCAAACCTTGTACTAAGCCGGCAATACAAATTTGATTGGCCATTTTGGCAATTTGACCATTGCCCGCCGGGCCCATCAGTTGGCTAAATTTAGCAAAGGCGGCCATTATTGGTTGCAGCTGTACAAACACTTCTTGTTCACCACCACACATCACAGTGAGTTGGCCGTTTTCAGCCCCGGCTTGGCCACCGGATACGGGCGCATCAATAAAGTGTTTGCCTTGCGCTATGGCTACCCGGTTAAGCTCCCGGGCAAGTTCCGCAGAAGCAGTAGTGTGATCGACAAAAACCCCGCCAGTTTTTAAACCGGCAAAAATCCCCTCTTCCCCTAAGGCAACCTGGCGCACATCGTCATCATTACCGACACAGGCAAAAACAATATCCGCATCTTCCGCCGCTTGTTTCGGCGTGGTGGCAAATGAGTTTTCAAAATCACTCGCCCATTGCATGGCTTTGGCCGTAGTACGATTAAATACCGTCACTTGGTAGCCAGCTTTGGCTAAATGACCGGCCATAGGGTATCCCATAACCCCTAATCCGATGAAGGCAATTTTTTTCATGATTGGTCTCTGCTTTTTGGATAAATTCGTAAAAACTTGGTAATACCAATTTGATTAAGTATGTGGCCTATTTTTTGATGTGGAAAAACGGATAAATACAAGCCATAAAATTTAGTAAGTAGTTATTCTACTTATCAATTTTATAACGCAGTAGTTATTCGTTTTAACCATTAAAAATGAGCAGATATTTAATCAACTTGGTATAATTATGTTAGTGTATCTAAATACCACGAAAAATAATAATTCTAAGGGAATAAAATGAATAATATTTATGACTTTACCGTAACCAATAATATAGGTGAGTCGGTACCTTTGCTGAATTATCAAAACAAAGTGTTGTTGATAGTCAATACTGCGAGCGCTTGTGGCTTTACCCCACAGTATGCAGGGCTTGAGCAGTTGTATCAGCAATATAAAGAGCAAGGCTTAGCAGTGTTGGCGTTTCCCTGTAATCAGTTTGGTGAACAAGAGCAAGGCAATGCCGAACAGATCAAAGGCTTTTGCGATTTAAACTTTAACATCAGTTTTGATTTATTTAATAAAATTGATGTCAATGGTGAAAACGCCGATCCGCTCTATGATTACTTAACCGAACAAGCGAAAGGTATCCTTGGCAGTAAACGGATCAAATGGAATTTCACCAAATTTTTGATCAATCGCCAAGGAAAAGTGGTAAAGCGATACGCCACGTTAACCAAGCCTGAAAAAATATCTGCCGACATCGAAGAGCTTTTGTAATATTCGCTTTTTAGCGTATCAATGTAATGTTGTGGTTACAGTTTAGCTTAAGGCTAGGGCTTCAAAGAATAATTCAAGCCAATAAGCTCTCTTACCTTATCTAAGGTTTTCATCAGCTGTTGGCTAAAGCCTGATAGCTGGTATAAACCACTTGGGCCTTAAATTTTGTTGAAAACTCATCGGCTTTTTGCTGCTCTCTTGATGCCACGGCATACAGTTCAGCACCATCAACGGTTAGTAAGTCGATCGCAAATTTGTTGGCAATATTACCCAGGCCAATAATTCCCCAGCGTATGTTTCTATTGCCAACAGATTTCATTTTTACCTTTTTCTCAGTTTTAACTGACCATACTTTGGGCTAAGTAATGCTGTTCCTAATTCCGTAGCCCGTAGCCCGTAGCCTGTAGCCCGTAGCCCGTAGCCCGTAGCCCATTTTACACAAACAACTTATCGTGTAAGGTTTCAACCACCTGGTTCGCTTCGTTTTCATTTACCAGGAAACATAAGTTATTGGCACTGGCGCCATGGCAAATCATCCGAATATTCACGCCTTCAATATTATTAAAGATATTACTGCCCAAACCTGAGGTGGCATTTAAATCATTACCAACGATCGCAATTAAGCTTAAGCCATGCTCTACCGTCACTTCACAAAGTTGCTCTAACTCTTCCACTACCGCTTTATTGATTAATGCCTGGGTTGAACCCGGAGGATTGTCAAAGGTTAATGCCACCGAAATTTCTGAAGTGGTGATCAAATCAACACTGAGCTCATGCTTTGCCAAAATAGCGAACACTTGCGCTAAGAAACCACTGGCGTGCAACATCGCCGGGCTTTTCACCGTCACTAAGGTTTGTTCACGACGCAGTGCAATAGAACGATACGTTGGGTTTGAGTCTACCTGTTGACGAATTTGGGTACCACCGGCTTCCGGCTCGCGCGATGAACCAACAAAGACCGGAATGTCACTGCGCATAGCCGGTATTAAGGTTGCGGGGTGTAATATTTTGGCGCCGAACGTCGCCATCTCGGCCGCTTCGCCAAAGCTGATCTCTGGGATCGCCCGGGCTGAACTGGCAATGCGTGGGTCGGTGGTAAAAATGCCAACCACATCGGTCCAAATTGCCAAACCTGAGGCATTGATTGCTTCTGCCAACAACGCTGCAGAATAATCGGAGCCGCCGCGGCCTAAGGTGGTAGTGTTGCCCATCCCATCTTCGCCAATAAATCCTTGCGTAACAATAACCTGATCGTTTAACAATGGCGTTAATTTTTCGTCACAATTTGCCGCTAACGCTTCTAAGTCAACCACAGCTTTACCAAACAAACTGTTGGTACGCATCACTTGGCGAACGTCAAAGGCGAAACCGTTTACGTCGATACTGCGCAACACCTCGGCAAATAAAATGGAGCTCATTTTCTCACCGCAGGCCAATATCGCATCGCCGGTTTTCGCCGTTTGCAAGATGCTTTGTTGCTCGGCAAGGGCCGTTAACGACACTAATATTTGATCAATCTGTTGATTCAGTTCCGCTTCTGCCGCAGCTAAATGTTTGCTGATGTTGAATTGAATGTCACCAATGCTGGCGATAATGTTAGCTTGTTCGCTAGATGATAATTGAGTTTGCGCCAGCGTCACTAAATGGTTGGTTACTCCGGCACTTGCGGAAACGACAACAACACGAGTTTCAGGTTGTGATTTGATAATGTGCGCACAGCGTAACATTGCTTGATGATCAGCAACACTGGTACCGCCAAATTTGGCTACGTTTAACATTGGATTTTCTCCCTAAATTGCGGTTTTAACTTGCTTTTCTGATAAAGCTTAGCACTGCAAATAATACTTAATACCAATCCGTATAATGATCTGCTCATTGAGTAACTCATATAAACAACACATGAGTTCCCCTTCGGGAATGTATATAAAGCTTGATAACGTCCAGAAATTTCAAAAAGATATGAATAACTATCTCTTTAAAATTTCAGTTGTTCTAAAGCTTTCTATATCATTCTCAATTGATCACATCATTAAGCGAACTGGTATAAAGAAGAGCATGACTGATTGGCAAGGAAGATAACATCTTGATTTTTCAGCCAGAAGCTCTCCACCGTTTCGGTGACAGTCATAAGGATTCAACCGTTATGACCGAATGACGCTTTCCACCTAGTAATTTATTAAAAATTGGCTATTCGCGTTCATTCTCGGCATTAGTCCCCCTCAATAATTGTCTTTGGGGTGTGGCCCCTCAAATTACCTACCTGGCTAATGCAACCTCTTCTGGTGTTGGTTAAAGTATATTTTTGAGCAATAACTCTAATCAACGGTGCAATTAAACCGTAATTTGACGGTAAAAGCAACAAGCTTAGTCGAGAAAACTTATAATTTTTAGTTCTTTAACTGTATTAATACTAATAACGGGCAAAACTCACAGTTTATTGGCAAATAACCATCGCCTTAGATATAGTTCAGTTTATCTATTGTTCAAGATTACTTCTGTTTGAGACTGTTATTGTGGATTTATTTTTTCTTAAAAAATTAATTGGTCAGTTGTTGATGCCACTGCCAATAATAATTATTGCCTTATGTCTGGGTCTATTTTTACTTAATTACAAACCCAAGCATGGCAGAATAATACTGATATCAGCCACTTGCTTATTATTCTTATTTGCCTTTAATCCCGTTGCCAGCCGTTTGATGAAGCCATTGGAAGCTCACTACAGTGTTTATCAACCGAGTAATGACACCTTAGATTACATAGTCATATTAGGCTGCGACCATACCAGTGATGAAAGACTGACACCCAGTCAAGAGTTAAAAATTTGTTCACTGCAACGTTTAGTCGAAGGCATGCGGATTGCCAAGTTGCACCCGCAAGCAACCATCATCACCTCCGGGTGGTCTTCGCATGACAACATACCGAATGCGGAAAAAGTGAAACAAGCGGCGATTGAACTTGGTATCGAAGCCGAGCAAATCATTGCCGAATCCAGACCTAAAGATACCGAAGATGAAGCCATGTACATAGCGCCATTACTGATAGATAAAACCTTTGTGTTAGTGACCAACGCCAACCATATGCCAAGGTCTATGACTTATTTTGAAAATCAAGGGCTTACGCCAATACCGGCGCCGACCGGGTTTTATCTAAAAGATGTTGATGGTGACATGCCTTTCTTAGAATATTTCCCACAGCCTAATCAACTAGAGAAAAGCCAAATCGCCTGGTATGAGACACTGGGCCGCATATGGCAATGGCTAAAAAGTTAGAAAGTTAAAAACGATAGACAGTTCACTTTACCGTCCATCGCTTTTGATAAGAATTAGATGTTACTGGCGTACGCCTTCCACGTGTAAGTCGAATAAAATTTCACCAAAGTCGCTTTTATAGCCAAAGTCACTCATTTTAATCGATGTTGTACCACTAAAGCCTAAACGGTAACCGCCCCAGGGATCATCACCTTCACCAATTTTTACTGCATCAATCACTAACTCTTTGCTAATGCCTTGTAGGGTAAAATCACCGGTGATTGCCAGTTTACCATCACCTTTATCTTCCACTTTAGAGCTGATAAAAGTCGCAGTGCCAAATTTATTTACGTCTAAAAAATCGCCACTTTTTAAGTGTTTGTCACGCTCTGCGTGGTTAGAATCAATACTCGTGGTATCAATATTGATCGCAATTTTAGAGGCGGAAATATTGTTTTGATCAAAATTAAACTTTCCATCGAAAACGTTAAAACGGCCAGTTAACCAACTATAACCCAAATGCTTTACTTTAAAGTTAATCGACGCATGCGCCCCTTGATAATCAACAACATAATCTGCCGCTTGCGTTGATGTTAGTGCACTTAAGCCAAATAGTGCGGTGGCTAAAATAATTTTTTTCATGGTTTTCCTATGTGTGTTACTAAATAAGCTGTGTGAAAATTAAGTCTGTATCTGAATTAAGCTAAAAGTTAAGAGTTGGAAGTTGTTATTTGATCATGCGTTTTAACGTGTCGTCTTTATCAATCAGATGATGTTTCAGTGCTGCCAATCCGTGCAGTAGTGTCAAGGCAATTAATGAATAGGCGACATAACGGTGAATGATGCCGGCCAAGTCTTCCTGATTTTCAACAAATGCGCCCAAACTTGCTACTGAAAACCAATTAAACACCTCGATGGCTCTACCGTCTGCGGTTGAAATTAAATAACCGCTGACAAATACCAACGCCATTAGTAGATAAAGCGCTTTATGAGTGAAGCTGGAGGCTTTTTTCACTAAATTTGAGTGACTGGCAATGGCCAGTACTTTTTCTTGTTTCACTTTCACTAGCAAGCGAACTATGGTTAACGCTAGCAGCAAAATGCCCAGGCTTTTATGCCAGTGCGGGGCCGTTTTGTACCATTGCGAGTAATAGGTTAAATCTACCATCCAAAAGCCCAAAGCAAATAAAGCAATAATGCTTAAGCCTGACACCCAATGCAGCAATTTACTGATAACGCCGTAGGATTGTGTTGTGTTGTTGATCATTTATTACACTCAATTAAATTCAATGAGGCTATTTTACCTTCCCAAAAAATTGAATGAAAGCGTAAAAAAAGCAAGCTAACGTTCGATTTTTTAGAATACCCAGTAATTGAATGATAATTCCTATCAAGTTGATTAAATACTGTGCAGAATGAAACACACTCAAGAAGCGTCCTGCCTGCCGGGGTATAAATACATCCCGGTACAAAATAATAATCGCTTCTGGCTACGGGCTACGGGCAGAGTTGGTAATGTTAGACGAAAGGTGAATTCATCAAATATACAGCTCGTTGCTAGAAGCTAAAAATAATCACCCTCAAAAGACCTCCTGTCTGCCGGGATTAACTACATCCCTGTACAAAACCCTCAAAAGGCATCCTGCCTGCCGGGTATAAATACATCCCGGCACAAAGTCCGCAAATACGGGCGCATTGGAGTAAAGGTAGGTTACAGGAGATAAATGTTTAAACCGGGTTATCCACATCGATAAATAGCACTTGCAACTGATGCTGTTGGTGTAAGTATTCGCCCAACGCTTTTACCCCATAACGCTCGGTGGCATGATGGCCGGCCGCAAAAAAATGAATATCCATTTCACGGGCAATGTGGGTAGTTTGCTCGGACACTTCGCCAGTAATGAAGGCATCGATACCCTGCTCCGCGGCAAGTTCAACATAGCCTTGGCCACCACCAGTACACCAGGCTACTGTTTTTATTGGCTTGTTCGAGCTGGCCGGGATATGCAATGACGCTCTCTCTAGGCTGGTTGATATCTGCTCATTTAACTCATCGCCCGACAGCGCTTTAGCAAACTCACCTTGCATGCTCACCGATACCGGATTGCCCGGTTCTAATGGCCCGGTAACATTAATATTTAATCGTTTTGCCAATTGCGCGTTATTCCCTAATGTTTCATGGATATCCAGGGGTAAATGGTAGGCGAATAAGTTGATGTTGTTATCGATTAACGTTTTGATCCGCTGATACTTCATACCGGTAATGTTATAAGGTTCATTTTTCCAAAAGTAACCGTGATGCACTAAAATTGTATCGGCGCCATGAGCTACCGCAGCATTCAGCAATGCTTGCGATGCAGTAACACCAGTCACAACGTTGCTGATGGTTGCATTGCCCTGTACTTGTAAGCCATTGGGGGAAAAATCTTTTATCCGCTCTGGTTGTAAAAGGTCATTAAGGATTTGTTGAAATTGTTGTCGTTGCATCATTGTTCACTTTTTAGTTTTGGCTTTTAAATTGCTAGCTCTGATAATACTTGTCACCGTGATATAGCGACTCAAAGTATTAGCATTATGCTCACTTTTGCTCGCTATTTGTATCATTTTTTCCAGTGCAGTTCGTTAACGTGCTAATTGTCACCGGGGTAATTATTTACCGGCGTAAACACCGTTGTTTTTGCACCCATGCACTTAACCGCTTCGGCAATGCTGGAATATTGCTTATCTTGCACCGCCAACGTAATGGCAACGCCTAAAGCGCCGGCATCGAGCACTTCCGGTTTATCCACGAAGCGTTGAGTTTTATCGGCAATTGCTTGCAGTAATCGTCTCGAATTCGCACCACCGCCAGTGATCACCAGCTTGTTAACGTTACGGTGCACCCGTTTTAACAGCTGCTTTATCGCCGTATTTAAGCTGTTTACCACCGACTCTTGAATGGCGACGTATTGCTCGAAAATGCTGTGATTCGATAGATTGATAAAGCCCTGATGATAGTTGCTCACGTTGTCGAATTTTGTTAATTCAAACACTAAATTTGTTGCCGTAACATTATTGGCGGCAATGTATAATTCGATTAAATGCTCAATATTGCGGGTTTGCAGGTTAGTGTCGGTTAAAAATTGCAGTGCTGTGGCATTGCGTCGAATAAATTCACTCAGCACATTTAATCCATGGGGCAACATCACTTCCGTTAAATACAAACCAGTGACTAAACTGGGGTACGCCGGGTAAAATGCTTTTGGCCCTTTAAACGTTTTATTTAATAGGGTCACGCTTATCGCCGTTCCCAAACTTATGTGCAATTGCCCGGCCCGGTAACAACCAGCACCTAACACTTCACAAGCTTTATCAGACCCCACAGCTATCACCGGCAGTGAATTGGCAATTTGCAGATCTTGTTGTGCACTGGCCGTGAGCTGTCCTAATTTTCCTCCTGTTTTCAGCAGCTTAGGCAACCAATTGGCTTTTACCGCTAACGCTTGAAATTGCCAGGATGTTGGTTTGTGCCATTGCTGCTGTTTAAAATCAAAGGGTAAGTGGCTAATGATATTGGCCGAACTGTCAACGTAGTTGTTGGTAAGGCGAAAGGTTAAATAGCCAGAGAGCAACAGTAAATGTTCGGTCTTTTGCCAATTATGCCTATCGTGTTGCGCAATATAATTGATAAACGCTTCACTTTGTAAGGTGTTAATGGTGGCTAATACCGGCTTTAATACATTGGCCGCATTAAACAGTAGGCGCCAGCTCCAGTGCAACTTTGGCATATTGGTAGCCTTGCGTTGATCTAACCAAACAATGGCATTTCGTAACGGTTGCCCTTTAGCATCGAGATTAAATAAGGTATTACGCATGGTGGTAATACCCATGCTGCGCAGCTCAGTTAAATCAATGTTATCAGCGAATGCCAATTGCTGTAAATTTTGGCAGCAAATAGCCACTTGCTGATAAAACCAAACCGGTTGTTGTTCAACAAAACCTTGCTCAGGATGTAAGTACTGCAGTGGATAACTCTGATGCTTTAAGATCACATTGCCGTTGTTATCAAAAATAACCGCACGTACCGACTGACTACCAAAATCTATGGCTAAATATAGTGGTGTTACCCTCATTTTTTCAAAGGGGCCCTGCTACTTGGTCCATAGGTGGTGACTTTAACCGGATGAAATTTAGGACGAATTTGCCATTTTGGCCTTAGCGGCGTCAATGGGTGTACTCGTTTTTTGGCAATAATCAGATAAACGGAACCAAATGGCGTTAAATACTTACTGGCAAATTTTAACCAAATTCGGTTCCACCAGCGCTTACTGTCAAAGGGCGAATGCAGTACGGAATGAAGAAAGCGCTTGTCTTCAATAATTTCATAACCGAGTAAATGTAACCAATCTTTGACTCGCATCGGAGTAAAAAAACGGCCTTTCCACGGTAAGCTCTGACGGCGAAAAGGAATGAGCTGATTAAAACCGGCCAAACTAAACGGATTAAAGCCACTGATAATTAAGTGGCCATTGGGAATAAGCACACGATCGCTTTCACGCAACACATGGTGCGGGTCAATGGCAAATTCCAGGCCATGGGTCAATAAACACAAATCAACGGAATGTTCTAAAAAGGGTAAATCATCAACTTCGGCAATAACATCGGCATTAGAATTCGCCCCGGTAACAATAACCTGGTGATTAATCATCGAATTTTCGGTATTAATGGCCCCGCTCAACACCCCAAGCTTTAATAAATGGTAGCCGAAAAGTCTTGGCCACCAAGGGCTTAAGTGTTGCTCTATCGATTGAGCAATTAATTCGCCATTGGGCATATCTCGCCACTGTACCGGTTCTTGCGGACGATCAAAAGCTAACGCGGGTTTCATGGATATTATGGTACCTGGTTGAGTTGAACAAAGTTGAGCTTGGCAATTCAATTATTGGTATACTCAAGGTATACTGAAAAAAAGTAAAAATGGAATACCAATGACTCAAGTTACCGCGATCAAAGCGTTTAACGATAACTATATATGGTGTATCACTAATGGCGCAAGTTCTAGTTGTACATTAGTTGATCCTGGTGATGCTAACGTATGTATCGAATTTATAAAAGAAAATCAGTTAACGCTTAATACCATTTTAATCACTCACCATCATCAAGATCATGTTGGCGGGTTGCAGAAATTGCGTGAATTTTGCCAACAAAATGACTGGCCGGTATCCATCTTTGGCCCGGCAGGTGAGGCAATTCAATTGCTCGATCACAAACTCGAAGAAAATGATCAGCTATCTTTGTATGATGATGAGTTAATTTTTACCGTTATCGATTTACCCGGTCATACTTCTGGCCATATTGCCTATTATAGTAACGGCATACTTTTTTGCGGTGACACCTTATTTTCTGGGGGCTGTGGTCGGTTATTTGAAGGCAGCGCCGCCCAAATGCATCATTCATTGGATAAACTTGCAAACTTGCCTGCCGACACTAAGGTTTATTGTGCCCACGAATATACCCTGGCAAATTTAAATTTTGCCCGAACAATTGAGCCAAACAATAGTCAACTACAGAGTTACTATGATAATGTGGTGCGCTTAAGAGCAAAGGATATTGCCACCATACCAACCACAATAGGCCTTGAAAAACAAATTAATCCGTTTTTACGTAGCCATGTGGATTCGGTACAACAATCGGCAAAACAACATAGCCAACATTTATTGCAAACCGATGTCGATGTTTTTGCTACGATCCGGTCGTTAAAAGACAATTTTTAAAAAATATTATAATTTCAAGCGCTGCATTCAACTTTAATTAGCGTAAAAATAGAAAAGAGCATTCATGAAGAAAATACTATTTCCAATATCCCTAACCTTGATGGTTGGTTGTCAAAACCTCGATGATCAAGCCCTAAAATCGGGTGCAGATAAAATTCCACCTGGCAAAATGGCCAGTAATGGCGATATCTACGAAGCATTATTGGCGGATGAAACAGCCAAAGTTATCCATCCTAAAGCTGACGTCGATATTGAGCTTGGTGATAAAGACAATGCCATCATTTCTGACAACGTTTGGGACAGGGTTCGTAGTCAGTTACACTTTGACATTCCACAAAACAAAAAAGTGATCGCCCAGCGTAATTGGTATGCTAAACATCAAAGCTATTTAGACCGGGTGGCGAAACGCTCTGAGCCCTTTATTCATCACATCGTGGAAGAGCTAGAAAAACACAACATGCCCATGGAACTGGTCCTTTTGCCTGTTGTTGAAAGTGCCTACGATCCTTTCGCTTACTCGCACGGCAGCGCCTCTGGTATGTGGCAATTTCTCTCAGGAACCGGTAAACAGTTTGGTTTACAACAAGACTGGTGGTATGACGGTCGTCGCGACGTAGCGGCATCGACACAGGCCGCGATCAAGTTTTTAAAATACTTGCACAAACGTTTTGATGGTGACTGGCTATTGGCATTAGCAGCCTACAACTCCGGCGAAGGACGAGTATCCAAAGCCGTTAAATACAATGCCCGTAAAGGTAAACCGACTGACTTTTGGAATTTAAAACTGCCGCGCGAGACTCGAGATTATGTGCCTAAGCTGTTAGCTTTGGCCGAAATTGTAAAAAGCCCAGCCGATTTCAATGTGACGCTGTACGCCATAGATAACAAAGCAGTGATAAGCTCGGTAGATATTGGTTCACAGTTAGATCTTGCTTTAGCTGCCGACTTGTCGGGTTTAACCATAAACGAATTGCATGCACTTAATCCTGGCTTTAACCGTTGGGCAACGGCACCGAATGGTCCGCATCAGTTATTGATACCAAATAACAAGGTGGAAAAATTTAAAGGTGAGCTGGCGAAACTTGATGATAAAGACCGGTTATCGTGGCAGCGTTATAAAATTAAAAACGGTGACAGCTTAAGCGTGATTGCCAATCGTTTTAATACCACGGTTACTGTGGTTAAAGAGGCCAACAATCTTAAAAACAACAGCATTCGTGCCGGCAGATATCTGCTGATCCCGACGGCAACCCAATCACTTGATCGGTATAAAACTTATGAGCAAGTGAGAGTGGCTAAACTCAGTAAAAAAGGCACTGGCACTAAAATCACCCACACGGTAAAAAATGGCGATACCCTTTGGGACATAGGAAAATTGTACAAAGTATCGGGTAAAAACATTGCTAAATGGAATGGTTTTGCCCCGAAAGATATGTTGCGTCTCGGGCAAAAACTGACAGTTTGGACTGGAAAGTCAGCGCCAATCAAAACCAATCAAACGGCAGCGGTTGGCAATACCATCATGCGCAATATCAATTACAAAGTCAGATCGGGCGATTCACTCGACCGAATCGCCAATAAATTTAAGGTCAGTATTAGCGACATTGAAAAATGGAATAATTTGAATCGTAAAAAATACCTGCAACCTGGACAATTACTCAAACTCTCAGTAAACATCACCAGCATTTAATCCGTTAAAATTAATTTTTATTTAAAAAAGAGCAGTTTACCTGCTCTTTTTTTTGCTGAAAAAATGTATATTCCCATTTTTACTGCTATGTTAATTAAACCAAATTAAAAATATGTGGAGCCTTAAATGCTTGAATACTTTGCTTTATTTCTAGTCTTCTTTGTCGCGCTGGTGCTTTTTTATGGCATTATCGTCATCCATGATATCCCTTATGAAATTGCGGTAAAACGTAATCACCCACAACAAGATGCTTTACACGTAGCCGGATGGATCAGCTTATTTACCTTGCACGTTATTTGGCCATTTTTATGGATATGGGCAACCCTCTATAAAGAAGGTGTCGGCTGGGGTTTTAATACTGAGCAAAACGATTTATCGAAAGACGTCGACAGTTTAAAGGCGGAGCTCGCCGAAATTAAGCAGCAATTGCAAAGTAAGGAGAACTAATATGGACTTAATCATCATTCTTACTTACACCGCAATTTGTATTGCCATATTTAAAATATTTAAGATCCCGTTAAATAAATGGTCCGTGCCCACGGCTATTTTAGGCGGGGTTGTCATTCTTTCGGCGATATTGCTGCTGATGAATTACAACCACCCTTATGCAAAGTACGCCAAGGAAGTCTTTGTCAATATTCCTATTGTCCCTGAAGTCACCGGAACCGTTGCTACTGTCGATGTAATGCCAAATCAACTGGTAAAAAAAGGGACGATACTGTTTACTTTGGAAAATCAACAACAGCAAATCACCCTGGACCAGGCGGAAGCGGCATTAGTGGAAGCAAAAAATGCGGTGCTGCAAAAAGACGAGTCTTTACTTGCCGCCATTGCCAACGTACAAAAGGCGACAGCCGAACGAAACCGAACCAAAGCAAGTTATGACCGAGTGATAGAAGGTCATGAAAAAGCAGGTATAAATTCACCTTTTACCCAACAAGAAATCGACAATAAACGTAATTTCTATGAAGCCGCAAAAGCCACACTCTCTAGCGCGCAATCGGAAGAGCGTCGCCTGCGCTTAGATACCGAATCAAAAATTGCCGGTGAAAACACCGTTGTCGCGCAACTCATGGCAGAGCGGGACAAAGCACGATTAGATTTTGAAAGAACCTTTATCCGCGCCCCTGTCGATGGCGTACCAATGCAAATAGCGATTCGACCCGGAGTACGTGCTTCCTCATTACCATTAAGACCGGTAATGAGCTTTATTCCCAATGAGAAGCGCAGAATTGCCGGTTTATTCTTTCAAAACTCATTAAGACGGTTAGAGAAAGGATTGGCTGCAGAAGTCATTTTCGATGCGGTGCCTGGTAAAGTGTTTACCGGTAAAGTTGTTGATGTGCTGCCGGCTATGGCCGAAGGTCAAATACAAGCAAATGGTTTACTCATCCCTGCGTCGATGATCGGCCAGCACGGCTTCGCCATTGCGGTAATAGAACTGGATGAAGATTTATCCGATTACAACCTGCCACTTGGTGTTCAGGGGCAAGCGGCGGTCATTAATCACAAGCATGATATTTTGCACGTTTCTCTGGTGCGCAGAATATTGCTGAGAATGATGGCCTGGTTGAAGTACGTTTATCCAATCAAATAATATTGGTTGGCGGGAATTCATTCTCGCATTAGGCGAACGCCACTTTAGGTTACCTGCGGTAATTACGCGAGGTTAAAAACCCCGCCAACCGGCCAATTTATTGGCCCTATAGTTTTAAAACGGCAAAAAAAAGAGAGCTTTTGGGCTCTCTTTCTATAGAATTTGATTTATCAAATTGTATTAATTAAATCGTATTCGTTGCGTAACACTTCGATGATTTCTGCTTTTGGATCATCCGAGATAACGATTTTGTTACCGGTAATTTTTTCCGCAATGCCGGTATACGTATCCGAAACTGCCATCAGTACAGATTCAGGTAAAGCGTTATCTCGAGCTAACGCTTCACGTTCTTCCATACGGTCTTTATTCAATAGGATGTCTGAATCAGGGAAGTGATTTAATAACAGCTGACGGAAGCCCTCTTTCGAGTTCTCCACTACTTTACCATTTCGATACTGCTCACCATCCCAAATGCGTGATGAATCCGGCGTGCCCACTTCGTCCATGTAGATTAGCTTGTCGTTACCTTTGGCATCAGTCACGTAACCAAATTCAAATTTGGTATCGACAAAAATTTGATCGAGCTTGGCTAGTTCGTCAGAGATCACGTCATAGCCTTCTTTTAACAGTTTTTCGTAAAGGGCGATATCGTCTTCAGATTTAAAATTAAACGCTGCAAAGTTATCTTCAATGTTCTTACGCGTGATGTTTACATCGTCTTGCGCCGGTACACCAGAAATGCCTTCTAAAATACCTTTGGTTGACGGTGTTTGCAGTAATTCAGCAAGCTTAGTGTCTTTTTCTAACCCTTCTGGTAATTGAATACCACAAAATTCACGCTCACCTTTGACGTATGACCGCCACATTGAACCGGTGATGTATTGACGACAAATCGCTTCAATCATTACCGGTTTGGCTTTTTGTACTATCCATACGAATGGGTGTGGGATATCAAGAATATGACTGTCGGCCAAACCATTGTCTTTGAATAGTTTGAACCAGTGATTTGAAATGGCATTCAATGCGGCACCTTTACCAGGAACACCTTTCATGCCACCTTCGCCATGCCAGATGCAGTCAAACGCCGAGATACGGTCAGAGATCACCATAATAGCCAGAGGCGTATCGCTTGCTACGTTGTAGCCTTTCTCTTGGATCAGGCGACGAGAATCTTCTGCGGTTAACCAGTAAACGCTGCGCACTTTGCCGCTGTGTACCGGTGCATCAGTTTTAATAGGAAGATCGTTATTTACTGCCAAAACTTGATTAGCAATTGTCATGTTTGTTTCCCAAAATGTTTTATCAGTTGAAAGCCTATTGTTGGCTTAGTGTTTCAAAAAAGTAAAATAGGAACGAGGAACGAGGAACTATAGATCCGCGTATCGCACCTGATAATCGAGTTTAGGATGAAGATTTTTTGAATTATCGAGCAAGATTGGTTTGTTCAACCCCTCGTTCCTCGTTCCTCGTTCCTGATCCTCATTATTATTAAAAATGCTCGGAGGTAGAATTCATACCAAGACCTTTTGATAATAATAGGGCTAATGTTAAGAAGTAGAAAAGGACGCCGAAGCGTCCTTTTCAAAAGTCTTTTACAACAATTATAAAGAAGCTTTCGCTTTCTCTACAAGAACTGTGAAAGCTGCTTTATCGTATACTGCGATGTCAGCTAGGATCTTACGGTCGATTTCAATCGAAGCTATTTTCAAGCCATTGATGAAACGGCTGTAAGATAAACCATTTTGACGAGCTGCCGCGTTAATACGAGCAATCCAAAGTTGACGGAATTGACGTTTACGTTGACGACGGTCGCGGTAAGCGTATTGGCCTGCTTTGGTTACAGCCTGGAAAGCAACGCGATATACGCGACTACGAGCACCGTAGTAACCTTTCGCTTGCTTTAAAACTTTTTTATGACGTGCGCGTGCTACAACACCGCGTTTTACTCTAGCCATTGTCTATATCTCCTAGTTAATTAAGCGTAAGGCAACATTGATACAACTGATTTAATATCAGAAGCAGCAACCATTGATTTAGCACGTAAGTGACGCTTAACCTTAGTACGTCTCTTCGTTAAGATGTGACGTAGACCGGCTTGTTTACATTTAAAACCACCAGAAGCGGTTTTTTTAAAGCGCTTTGCAGCACCTTTATTGGTTTTCATTTTAGGCATGGAATAACTCCGCATTGTTAATGCCTGAATTTAAGCAACTTGGGGCGGATATCTTAAAAAGAATCGCTTGTTGAGCCTCAGTTACCGGTTAAAAAAGATAATCATGGTGAATTAAACCCAGGCAATCATAAATGTTTGCTCAGGCTTAATTACTTTCAGACCAAAAATTATCTCTTGATTGGGGCAAGCACCATCACCATTTGACGTCCTTCCACTCTACGAGGGAAAGACTCACAGGTAGCCAGGTCTTCTAAGTCCGTTTTAACTCGGTTTAAAAGATCAAGTCCTAACTCTTGATGGGCCATTTCACGACCGCGGAAACGTAATGTAACCTTAGTCTTATCGCCACCTTCTAGAAAGCGTCTCAGGTTGCGTAGTTTGACCTGATAATCGCCTTCATCAGTGCCAGGACGGAATTTTATTTCCTTAACCTGGATCTGTTTTTGCTTCTTACGTTGTTCTTTTAGCTCTTTCGATTTCTCGTATAAGAACTTGCCGTAATCCATTACGCGACATACAGGTGGTTTGGCGGTAGGACTGATTTCTACTAAATCAACACCCGCTTTTTCCGCAGCATCTAACGCTTCATTCAATGAAACAATACCTAATGCTTCGCCTTCCAAACCAACTAAACGAATTTCTTCATGAGTGATTAATTCGTTTAATTTGTGTTGCGGTTCTTTTTGACCGCCTCTTTGACCACCTTTAATAGCCTGTTCCTCCAAAAGAACTTAGGGTATATACCCAATAATTACGCCCGTGTTTTTACTTCTTCGCTAAGCTTAGCGATAAAGTCATCCACCGACAGTTTTCCTAAATCTTCACCTGAACGTGTGCGGATAGCAATTTCACCTGCTTCCATTTCTTTATCACCGGCAACCAGTAAATAAGGAACACGTTTTAAAGTATGCTCGCGGATTTTAAAGCCTATCTTCTCATTACGCAAGTCCGCTTTTGCTCTAAATCCATTTTCTTTCAGTTTTTTTACCACTTGAGTACAATATTCGCCTTGTTTATCGGTAATATTCATCACTGTGACTTGATTTGGCGATAACCAGGTTGGAAATTTTCCGGTGTACTCTTCAATCAAGATACCGATGAAACGCTCCAACGAACCTAAAATCGCTCTGTGGATCATCACCGGAGTATAACGCTCGTTATCTTCGCCTACATAAGTTGCACCTAAACGCGTCGGCAAAGCAAAGTCTAGTTGCACTGTGCCACATTGCCAGGCGCGACCTAAACAATCCATTAAGGTGAATTCAATTTTAGGGCCATAAAACGCCCCTTCACCCGGAAGGTATTCAAATTCAATGTTGGCATCGGTTAATGCTTTGGCCAAACCGGCTTCGGCTTTATCCCAAATGTCATCACTGCCAATACGGTTTTCAGGACGGGTTGATAATTTAACCACGATGTCTTCAAAACCAAACGAACCATATACGTCGTAAACCATGTCGATACATTTGGTCACTTCCGCTTGTACTTGCTCTTCCGTACAGAAGATATGGGCATCATCTTGAGTAAAGCCACGTACACGCATTAAACCATGTAATGAACCCGATGGCTCGTTACGGTGACAACAGCCAAATTCGGCAATACGCAGCGGTAAATCACGGTACGATTTTAACCCCTGGTTAAATATTTGCACGTGCCCTGGACAGTTCATCGGTTTAATTGCGTATTCACGCTTTTCCGACTCGGTGGTAAACATGCCATCGGCATATTTTTCCCAGTGACCAGACTTTTCCCAAAGGCTGCGGTCCATCATCATTGGTGCTTTGACTTCGTCGTAGTCGTATTCGTGTAATTTTTCACGAACAAACTTTTCTAACTCGGTATAAATAGTCCAACCGTCATTGTGCCAAAACACCATGCCCGGCGCTTCTTCTTGCCAGTGGAATAAATCTAAAGTTTTACCAATTTTACGGTGATCGCGTTTTTCCGCTTCGGCAAGACGTTGGATATAAGCTTTTAATTGTTTCTTATCTGCCCAGGCAGTGCCGTAAATGCGTTGCAACATTTTGTTGTCTGAATCACCACGCCAGTAGGCACCGGCCACAGACATCAGCTTAAAGTGATGACAGTGACGCATGCTTGGCACGTGTGGGCCACGACACATGTCAACGTATTCTTGATGATGGTATAACGCAGGAGTGTCAGTTTTCTCGATGTTTTGCTCAAGAATTTCTAATTTGTAAGACTCACCACGCTCGGTAAACGCGTCATAAGCATCTTGCCAAGTGCCCGTTTTCTTAACCACTTCATAGCCAGTACGCGCAAGTTCGGTCATGCGCTTTGAAAGCTTGGCTAAATCGTCATCATTTAATTTGTGTTCTAAATCGATGTCGTAATAAAAACCATTATCAATGGTTGGGCCAATCGCCATTTTGGTATCTGGGTATAATTGTTTAATCGCATGCCCTAATAAATGCGCACAAGAGTGACGAATGATCTCTAAGCCTTCGGCATCTTTACTGGTAATTAATTGCAGCTTGGCGTCGGTTGTGATTAATTCACAAGCATCGACAAGTTGGCCATCGATACGACCGGCGATGGTGGCTTTTGCCAAACCAGGGCCTATGTCTAAGGCGACATCCATTACAGAAACATCATTTTCGAAGCTACGCTGACTGCCGTCAGGAAGAGTGATAACTGGCATTATTATGTCCTTAACAGTGGTGACACACACGTAATGTCACTTGTATTTATTGTAATAACCTGAATTCAGGTTAAGGTAAAAAACTAAAAAACACCCTAAAGGTGTTGAATGTATGTAAGAATAGTTTTGATTCATTCTTTGCATGAAAGCGTGCAATATAGGTGATATGGCGCAGATTTGCAATCATTTGAACAGGATAAGAGGTCGATAAAGTGCAAAGTTTATTTCACAGCATAATTTTTAAATTAATCCTCAGCTTAGCCTTAGTTTCGGTGAGTCATGCAAGTATCGCCAAATGGCAGATATACCATCAACAACAGCAGCTTTCTATTCGTTACCAAAGCAATAAAGAAACCGGCTTGTATGAAGTCAAAGCCAGAGTAGTGATTAGTGCCAGTATTGAGGACTTTTATCAATTATTAACGAATGAAAACTTAGCCCCGACCTGGCTAGACAAAGTGAGCTCTACCGAACCATTGATGATTCTTGCCGATCATAGTGTTGTGGTGATGACTAAATTTGATGGTTTTGCCTTTGTCTCGGCCCGAGAAATGTTAACTCGAACCAGCATAGAGACCAAGACAGCAACGTCATTAGCATTGTTTGTCACTGACTATAACGATTACCTGCCACTAAATGACGGTTATGTACGGGTAAAAGATGTGAACGTTCGCTGGCAAGCAACGCTAATGGCCAATAACCAATTGCAGGTGAGTTACCATGGCAGCTTTGATCCCGCAGGAAGCTTGCCGAAATGGCTCAGTAATCGCTATTCGTTGTCATCCATAAAAGCCACGATGCATAATTTGCAAAAACTCAGGCCGGTAAAATAACGAATCTAAATTCGGATTGTTGACAATAAAACCGTTCATAAGCTAAATCCTTATCTATACTTTAAGCGACGTATACTGCTACTTCATTAGCGCCGACAGTGAATAATAGCGAAAGGGTAAATTATGTGGAAAGCAATTGCCGATGACATTTCTATTGCGCAGAATAAACGCTTTGTGATTGAACAAACTGAGCAGCTTAGCGGCGGCGATATTAATGATTGCTACTCAGTTTCCGATGGGCAGACAACCTATTTTGTCAAAATCAATGAAAAGCAACGGTTAAACAACTTTCAAAGCGAAGCGAACTCGCTCGAACACTTAGCGGTTTGTAACCATTTCATCGTCCCTAAAGTGGTAACTGTTGGTAACACCATAAGCCACAGTTATTTGGTGCTGGAATATTTAGATATGCATACCAGTAAACCACAAATAACGGATCAACAATGGCACAGTTTTGGTGTTGCTTTAGCCAATTTACATAACGATAACCAACAGGCAGAGTTTGGCTGGGGTGACGATAATTATATCGGCTTAACGGTGCAAACCAATAAATGGCAGCACAATTGGAGCGTATTTTTTGCCGAACAACGCCTGGGTTATCAATTACAACTGTTGCGAGAAAATGACATGTTTGATGGCAGCATCTCTGCTATTACCGATAAATGTCAGCAACTGCTTTGTCACCATCACCCGACTCCATCCTTGGTGCATGGCGATTTATGGCAAGGCAATGTGGCTTTTGTCAATAACTTGCCCTGCATTTATGATCCGGCATGCTATTACGCGGACCGCGAAGTGGATATTGCGATGAGCGAGTTGTTCGGTCGTTTTCCTGCAAACTTTTATCAAGGATATCAACAGACCTTGCCGTTAGCCAAAGGCTATGAACAACGTAAAAAGATATACAATGGTTACCACATTTTAAATCATGCCAACTTGTTTGCCGGCATTTATGTTGACCAGGCGCAAAGCTTTATTCACGATTTGCAAAACCTATAATACCAAATTGATTAAATTGGTATATCCAACCTTGCTGCAAGCCCTTCTATGAGTAGTATAGTTTTCAATAAAAGCAAGCCTAAAACACCGTAAAAAACCAATAAAAATGCAATAATTGGCAAGCAAGTTCATTTAAAAAGTCCATACTAAAAGAACTGATTTCCATAATACTATTAATAGCGATTACGGAGGCAATTATGCCCCAAGAAGTTAGCCGAAAAATCATCGAATGCCCACATTGTGGCCATCACCTGCATGTCATGTTAGACATCAGCCAGGGCGATCAAGATTATTATGAATCTTGCCCTTCATGTTGTAATGACATCCATATGAATATGCACATAGACAACTACCACCAAAAAGTTCAGTTAATGGTAGATGCTGACGATGAACAGGTGTTTTAATTCTCTGAGTGATAAAACATATACAAGGATATTAACCCACACGTTCCGCCATAATGCGTTCGATTGAATCTACTGTGGTTATGGTTTGCTGATCGATTTCAATATTGACCAAATCGTCTACATCTAGTTTGCTCAAGTTTGTCCTTGCTAATGTTTCGGGGATCAAATGCACTTCAAAATGCGTTAACTCATTCTCGGTAACCACCTTTGCCCCCAACGTTAAACTGCAACCATTAAGCGTAATAAAGCCTTTCGCAAAAATATACTTTGCCCACTGGCTATCCAAACTAAATTCCAATCGGCAATTATCCACATTCTCGTCTCGTTGTACTAACCTTGCTCTGGTGTGAATATGGCCTGACACGATATGACCGCCAATTTCGTCACCAGCCTTTAACGATCGTTCAATATTCACCGTGCTGCCCTCTGCCAGTGAATCCAGATTGGTCACTCGTAATGTTTCATCAATCACATCAAAGCCAATAACGGCAGTTTCCTCATCAACTTCGGCAAAATTTACTGCCGTTAAACACACGCCATTGTTAGCAACACTGGCACCAATTTCAAGGTTATCAATAAGCGCAATTGGCAGTTGCATTTCGAAGTGTTTAAAATTATTCCCGGCTTTTATTGATTTAACTTGTGCAGTAGATTGCACTATTCCTGTAAACATATATCATCTCTGATCTAAACTTCATTTTCATCGTTAAGTATTTATTATCCAATTTTTATGGCCATGACTCTAGATAAATTTTTCACTGACACCAAAGACTTGTTAAAACTGGCATACCCTATTTTAATCGCCCAGTTAATCCAAAATTTAATGAGTTTTGCCGACACGGTAATGGCAGGTCGTGTGAGCGCTACCGACATGGCAGCCGTTGCGGTTGCCAGCAGTATTTGGTTACCTATCATATTAACCATTTATGGGGTGATCATGGCACTCAGTGCCATTGTGTCGCAATTTGCCGGTTCAAAAAAGTTTACCAACATTGGCCATTCAACGATACAAACCGGCTGGATAGCATTAATCCTTTCGATATTAGTGATCATTGCCTATTACTTATTCATCCCGGTAATTGAAACTAGCGTAACCTTAGAGCCGGAACTCAAACGGTTAATGTTTGATTACCTGGGCTATATCGTTTGGGGTGGCCCAGGGTTTTGTTTGTACGTGGTATTGCGCAATTTTGCCGAGGGCTTAAGCTATACCAAACCGACCATGATAATCTCTATCATCGGCTTGCTCATTAACATCCCTGCCAACTACATATTTATCTATGGCGAATTTGGTGCACCACAGTTAGGCGGCGCGGGTTGTGGTATAGCAACAGCAATAGTATATTGGGCCATGTTTATCGGCATGTTAATTTATGTTTATACCTCGAAAAAACTTTCCCACATCAATTTATTTAAAAGCCTTAGCTGGCCTGATTTTGGTGAAATCAGCAACGTGCTTAAGTTGGGTGTTCCCATCGCCTTATCATTGTTATTTGAAGTATCGTTGTTTTCCGTTGTGGCCATAATCCTTGCCCCGTTTGGCGCCGAAATTGTCGCCAGCCACCAAGTGGCCATTAACTTTTCTGGTCTGGTATTTATGGTGCCGTTATCTATCGCCATGGCGGTTACCATAAAAGTAGGTTTTGCCGTGGGCGAAAATAAACTGCAACAAGCCAAAGACATGTGTACCAACTCAATGATACTGGGCTTTATTATCGCCCTATTCACGGCCTCCGGCACCATCATCTTTAGAGAACAAATCGCGTTAATTTATACCAATGATGTCGGGGTAGTGTCGCTTGCCGCCAAATTAATGTTTTTAGCAGCGCTGTTTCAGTTCTCCGATTTCATTCAGGTGATCTCTGCCGGCGCGTTGCGTGGCTATAAAGATACCAAAGCCATTTTATACATCACCTTTGTCTCCTATTGGCTGGTTGGCTTATCGGTTGGCTTGATTTTAGGGGTCACCGATTGGGTGGTACCACAAACGGGTCCTTACGGTTTCTGGATTGGGTTTATTTTTGGCTTAACCACAGCGGCAATATTATTAGCGTGGCGCTTAAAAGTGATTCAAAAACGGGCAGAATTGGGAATACTCCCCAAGGGTACGGTTATTATACCGTAGTCGTTATCTAGGCGTTATCTGTCTGAAAAGTGTGTAATTGTATAAGTTTTATCCATTCAAACCAAAAAAACAATTAATGTGTTGAAAAGCACTTGCAACAGCTAAAACAACTGGCTAACATAGCGCCGTTGTCTTGCAAAACATCCGTTATGGTAAACAACGCCGCAAAAAAGATACGCTCGCTTAGCTCAGTTGGTTAGAGTACTTGCATGACATGCAAGGTGTCGCTGGTTCGAGTCCAGCAGCGAGCACCATCTTCTTTCGCTCCCCATCATTTTAATACCCGAAATTTCAAAGACTCACTCTGATCAAAGTATTCAATGCCTGAGCTGTGCTTATCATAATCGCAGGCGGTTAATTTAGGTAATTTTATACGTTGCAAAAACGTCATCGACCTCGGTATTAAAAAGATGGTTGCTATAGTTGCTCAGCACTTTTACCGATACCGCCAGAATAATCGCCAGTAGATGGAGCTCGGTATACCCTGCCTGTAAAAAGGTTCTTACACTTGCGGCGTCTGGTCGGCCTCGACTATCGTTAACTTCAACAGCCATGGCATATAGCGCTGCCAATTTAGTATCGTTAATGACATCTCCGCCGCGTATGGCAGTTAAAACATCTTCAGCTACCCCCGAGTAATTGGCTGCCAATGTACTATGTGCTGCCATACAATAGTGACAATTATTGGCTTTGCTGATAGCCAGAAATACCACTTCTTGCTCGGCTGGAGTTAAATCACTGCTCTCACGAAATAAACCGTAACCATGTAAATAAGTGTCAAGCAAGGCTGGCAGGTTAACCATATTGCTATACATGTTAGGGATAAAACCGACCTGTTTTTTTGCCTGATTCAAAATCAAAGCTTGTGCCTCGGACGCCGATTCTAGTGGCACAGCTGATAAATTGTTCAATAAATAATGTGATGTCATGGGTTTTCTCCAAGAATAAAGGATGTTTGAAAGTATTGACTGATATTATGAAACAATCAAAACATTGAGCCGAGATTATTAGTCAGCGCAACAGGGTAAACAGTGGCCATGCTGTATGGTGCATCGTTTTTCAAAATATTGACTTAACCCACCAACTTATACAAAAATATGCTCCGGTTATTTTTCTTCCTGCTTGACCCGCTATAAATTGCACAATACCTATCCAACCTCTCATACCGCTCTAAGATTCTCCAAGGGAGATAATATCTACCCACGATTGCGTAACTTGCCCATTGTTGAACATGACCTGGATAGTCTAAAAATAGTTATAGAGGAGTTAGTAACACAGATTATTGTAACCATACGAAAGAAATAATATTAATGAGGATTAGCGAAATGTCGATGAGCACAGTAATTCAATGGGCACAAGGCGATGAATGATACGATGAAAATTATTATCAGTGGGTTGAGTGCAGCAATGTTCTTCCTGCAATTCGTAGCGCTTACTACGAGCGCCCAAGATAGCAATAGCTACGTCCAGTGCCCGGCAATCACGGTGTTGTATCCATCAGGGAATGGCATCCAATGCGGTTATCTGCTGGCGGGTGAGGAAATGGTAACTATGGTCGACGATGCAAGGAAGCAGCAGTACATATTTAGTTACGCCGAACTCCCGCAAGGGGACCCCGGTGAGCCAGAGTCTAGCCTAATCACCGCAACATCAGAGCGTCAGCAAAAAAATAAACAGCATGACGAACATGCGGCCCATCGGGCGGCGTTGAGCAAAACCAGTATTTCCGTTTCAACTAGTCGATATTCAATTCCCGATGTCGATCTAATTAATAGTCTGGGGGCGAAGATTAAGCTATCCAGCCTTCTTAATATCTCTCACCCCATTGCGCTAAATTTCATTTTTACCACTTGTACAACAATATGTCCGGTGATGACGGCTACTTTTGCACAGATGCAGATGCAGTTAGGCGAACGGGCATCAAAATTACAATTGATTTCTATTTCTATTGATCCGGAGTACGATCGTCCCGATGTCCTGCGAAAATATTCACAGCTTTTCGGTGCCTACCCTAACTGGACTTTCCTGACCGGCAGCGGCGGCGATATTGAAAAAGTTGTGCGTGGATTCGATGCCTATTTTGGATCGAAAATGAACCACCAACCACTAACATTACTGAAGAGCCCAGACAGCCCTTCATGGATCAGAGTTGAAGGTTTAGCAGGGGCAGCAGATTTGGCAAATATAGTCACTAACCGGCTATTAAATTGAGACGAAAAATGGATCGATTTATTCTCAGTAATTTTCTGCAGATTATGATCATTCGCTGCGTTGCTCTGATTGGCTTGTTCTGTTCCTCTGTTGATGCCGCCAATCAGTTAACCCCAAGTGCTGGACAAATTTTATATCGTCAAGGGATCCTTTCCTCGGGAAATCAAATGACCGCCATTGTGGCTGGTGATATTGCGATTCTTGGTAAACAATTCAATTGTCAGAGCTGTCATGGCCGAAGTGGCATGGGAGCAGCGGAAGGAAAATATGTGGTTCCGTCAATTGCTGGGAAATTATTATTTTCAGGCTCTCACAAACGTCCTGCCTATGACCGCAAAACCCTCGCTAGAGTGTTGCGTGAAGGCATCGATTCATCCGGTCGATTGCTAGATCCATTAATGCCTCGTTTTGTTCTACCGGATAATGATATCGAAGAACTCGCCGTTTATCTGGAGGGATTGTCTGCAGAGCCGATGCCCGGACTGGACGATAAAGTTATTCGATTAGCCACTGTCATTTCAGAAGATATCGATATTGAACAGCGCAAAGCGGTTGTTGATGTACTAAGTACCTATGTTAAAGTGATAAATCGTCAGACCCGTTTGGAAAGTCAGCGTCCCAATCGCGGTACCAAACCAGAGGTAAAATTGCCGAGTCTGTACCGTGAGTGGATCCTCGATATTTGGACACTTAAGGGAGATAGGCAAAGTTGGCCAGCACAGCTTAGAAATTATTATCAAACTCAACCGGTGTTTGCGCTGATGAGTGGCTTGACCTCCGGCTCATGGGCACCAGTAGGTCGTTTTTGCGAAAATAATAAAATTCCCTGTCTGTTTCCCAGTACAGATCTGCCGGATGCAGAACAAAATGACTTCTACACGTTTCATTTTTCTAAGGGAATAAAACTGGAAGCAGAGTTAATTTCCGAGCATATATCATCGCAATTTGTGCCAAAAGTCAGGCAAGAGGGCTCAAAAACCATACAGTTTTATTGTGATGCCATAGGGGCACGTGCCTCCGAATTTTTAACTTCAGCACTTGCACAACAGAAGCTCAAAACAGAAAATATCTCTTTTGATTGTCAAGAGCCGATGCCGGTTTCGAAATTGATCGCGCAGTTAAAAAAATCACCACTGAGCGATATTATTTTATGGTTGGCTCGGGAAAAACTGAATGAGATCACACAACTTTTGCCAGCAAGAAATATTTATCTTTCTTCGACCTTATTACAGCGTAATCTGCTCGGGGATTTTCCGCTTGCGAAAGATTCTTTGTTGGTAGCCCATCCCTACAAGCTGCCAGGAAAAATTGACTCTGCTATGAGACGGTTTAAAGTTTGGGCCAAGCTGCACGGCATCAAAATCCGCTATCCCAAATTACAGGCAGAAGCATTTTTCGCCAGCTTTGCGACCAGCGATGCACTTAATCATGTTCGTCGTTATCGGTTGAGAGACTATTTACTAGAGATGCTTGATCATTCTCCCGGGGTGGCTGTTTATCTTCCTCACTATCCGAGACCGAGTTTAGGTCCTGGTCAGCGCTTCCTCACCAAAGGCGGCTACTTGCTGTCACTAATAAACGGTGAGCCGGATATTATAAATGCTCAATGGATTTTACCGTTCTAATATTCATTTAGCAGCGCCAAAATTTCGGGCCCGTCGCCATGGCCAAGAACAAGGCTATCAGATTGAAAATATTGACCGCTTAGGTCAGCAAGTCAAACTGAAGTGTTAGTCCGATCTTGCAAAGTATATTGAAAATTTCAATTCTTCCAGCACATTAAAGTTATGACTAGAAATTATTCTTTCCTACCAAATTGATTGGTATTAGGGTTTTGCAAAAAATTGCACTTATACTAAAACCAAGTCGAATAAAATGAGGATGCTAAATATTGTTATTTTTTGCACCGCACGTACTCCATCCCCTTAGCATTAAGGGTAAAAGTTTAGGTGGCAAATGAATCAGATTGATTTGTTGGAAAAAGAACTGATTAGACTGCTGTTTTGGATCAGGGCGGCCGACTCCAGAGTATCATTGATATTGCCAATTGCAACCGCCATGTTGGCCGTGTTAGCCGCGATGACGAGTAAAATAACTGAGATGAATGGTTTTGGTTATGCGGTGACGATTATCGCGACCATAGCTCTAATAATCAGCATAGTGTTAATTGCCGTTGCATCTTTTCCCAGGGTAAAAGCCTCCACCGGTTCGGTGATATTTTTTGTCGGTATAACCGAACTAACGTTCAGCGAATATAAGCAGAAAATTAACCATTTAACCGAAGAGCAATACCTCGAAGACTTGTTCAACCAGTGTTATATCAATGCTCAGATAGTCAACACCAAATTTTTTTGGGTCAAACAATCATTATCCTTTTTATTTCTGTCCGCGCCATTTTGGCTGCTCTCAATTTATTTATTATTACGCTAGAAAGCGTTCGGTTTCATGGCAATACTCGCCATGATTAAAGGTATCTAACGCCTGTTTAAAAATATCTTCCTGACTGACCAAGTAGAACAGGGTCATAGACGAGATAAATTTAAGATCATCAGGGTGGCCCATAATATCGTGCAATGATTTATCCTGGTGATTGAGTACTTTCTCGGTAGCCGCCTTTAACCGTAATCTTAATTTCGGGTTCTTATAGTAATCTTCTGCTTGTTTTGCCGACTCGATGGCATAGTGTTCCGCATTTATTGAGTGCCCTAGCCCGGCGATTTGTGGAAAAACGTACCAAATCCAGTGACTTTGTTTTTTGCCCGCAGACAATTCACAACAGACTCGTTGCCAGCATTTGTCCTGGGCTCTAATAAATTTTAATAACGGCATCGTTATCCTTTTTTTTGCAAACAAACAGTAAATCGTATGGCCAAATTTCATCGGGATATTTAATCCAAAATAAGTATAGTCAAAGTCGACAAAATGCCTACCTTGATTTGCTCATTTCTCTCAAAAAAAACAGGGTTCTTACTTTATACCAATCCGTATAATGATCTGCTCATTGAGCAACTCATATAAACAACACATGAGTTCCCCTTCGGGAATGTATATAAAGCTTGATAACTTCCTGAAATTTCAAAAAGATATGAATAACTATCTATTCAAAATTTCAGTTGTTCTAAAGCTTTCTATATCATTCTCAATTGATCACATCATTACACGAACTGGTATTAGCTCAGAACAATCAAGGTTCTGTCACCAAACTTTTGATTAGATAATTGTTTTCACTCAAACTTTCTGAATAAATATGTCTTTTTACTTTATTAAAACTGTGCTTGTTATTGTATAATCCTTTTAATTATTTTTATTCGCCCCAGGGGTTAAAGGCAATCACATTGGCTAAACAAAAAAAGAGTGCAGATAACAGCAAAGCTACATACGATTTTGACGCGATAATCATCGGCACAGGTCCTGGTGGTGAAGGTGCGGCAATGAAGCTGTCAAAACAAGACCAAACGGTTGCCGTTATTGAACGCTACGCACAAGTTGGCGGTGGCTGTACGCATTGGGGGACCATTCCTTCAAAAGCGTTACGTCAATCGGTCAGGCAGCTGATCCAATACAACTCAAACCCGCTGTTTACCAATAACGATAAGCCCAAACATCTTACTTTTCCTGATATTTTAAGCCACGCATCTTCGGTAATCGATAAACAAGTGCGTTTACGTTCAGGCTTTTATGATCGAAATCGAATTACTAATTTTCATGGACAAGCAGAATTTGTTGATGCCCATCGGGTCAAGGTGACATTAGCAGACGGTTCGACTGAGATCATCAGTGCGAAAAATATCATCATTGCCACTGGCTCGCGCCCATATCACCCTGATGAGGTCGATTTTAATCATCCTCGAGTTTACGACTCTGACAGTATTCTTTCGTTAAAGCACGATCCTCGACACATTATTATTTATGGTGCCGGTGTTATTGGCAGTGAATACGCTTCTATCTTTAGAGGACTGGGCGTTAAGGTAGACTTAATCAACACCCGCGATCGGTTATTATCCTTCCTCGATGACGAAATGTCTGATTCATTAAGTTATCACCTATGGAATAATGGCGTTGTCATCCGCCATGGCGAACAAATGGAAAAAGTGGAAACCACCGATAATTCCATTATTGTCCATTTAGAGTCGGGTAAAAAAATGAAAGCCGACTGTTTACTGTTTGCTAATGGTCGCACCGGTAATACTGCTGAATTGAACTTAGCCGCCGCAGGTTTAACTGCCGATGGCCGAGGACAAATAAAAGTCAATGGCGCCTACCAAACCGAAGTGGACAGTATTTATGCCGTCGGTGATGTGATTGGCTACCCAAGTTTAGCCAGCGCCGCCTACGATCAAGGTCGAATCGCCGCCACCGCGATTACCAACAATGACAGTGCCGGTAAACTCATTGCCGATATACCTACCGGCATTTATACCATTCCGGAAATCAGTTCAGTTGGCAAAACAGAATCAGAGCTTACCGAAGCGAAAATTCCGTATGAAGTAGGACGCGCGCAATTTAAACATTTAGCGCGGGCGCAAATTGCCAACTCTTTAGTCGGCTCTTTGAAAATACTGTTCCATCGTGAAACCAAAGAAATTTTGGGTATCCATTGTTTTGGTGAAAATGCTGCCGAAATTATCCACATTGGCCAAGCGATCATGCAACAAAAAAATGGCGGCAACACCATAGACTATTTCATTGAAACCACGTTTAACTACCCGACTATGGCAGAAGCCTTCCGAGTTGCGGCATTAAATGGGATCAACCGTTTGTTCTAATGCTTGTCCGTTAACTTTATCACCTGAGGGAGCTTAACCGTTCGTGTAAGCTCCCTAAAATATCCCTATCTAATTGTATGATCTAACACTGCCTTAACTATTTACTTGAATGTCATAGACATCTTTAAAAAAACCTGTAATGTAGATTAAAGGATAAAATAAAAAAGCTTGAGGATTATTATGGATAGAATCAATGAAGTGAAAGAGCAAGTTGTAGAACTTTACAATCAGTACCTTAAAGAGATGAATTATACCCACCGAACGCTTGATATTAACGATATCGACTCTATCGAAAAAGAATTTAAAAGTATTTATGTTGCCGATACTATCGCAACCAGAAACCGAACATCCTTCCCGCGCACATTAACGCAAAAATTACGTAAAGCTTTCGCCGATTTACTGCTTCTTATGGAAGGTAAAGATCTCAAAGCCGAGAAACTTTTAGCCGCTGAGCAAGAAGGCAAAAAAACGGTTAATTTTGATTAGAGAGGCTTTTCTCAGCTAATTGCATTAACTCATGCAAGGCCAAGTTTTCTTGTCGATATTGCTCAATATCTATGATCACACATTTGGCTTTGTCTTTTTGCATTACCGTCATTAGCTCATCTAATGACAAATTTCTGCTATGTTCTTTTAAATAAATTACCGTTCCAGTTTTCATCTTAACTCCCTTAAGTCAGACTGTGTAGAAATTTATTATAGGCCAAGTATTTAATTTGTCACATTTTAATAAGAATAAAAACAATGGACCTATTAATTTTAATCCTTACCCTTGCCTTACTTATCTGGCTAACCATGCGTGGTGCCAACCTAATCGTAGTTGCCCCGTTTTGTGCGCTTATCCTTGCCTTTTTTAGCGGTTTTGATATTGGCACCGTAGAGCAACACGGGTTTACCCATACCTATATGAAAGGCTTTACCGGGTTTTTCGCCTCCTGGTTTTTGGTTTTTTTATTGGGCAGTATCTTCGGCAAGCTGATGGAAGACTGTGGCGCGGCCGAAAAAATATCGCATTACATCATGACCCATGTTGGTAGTGAACGTGCCGCCCTTGCTGTCGTTTTGGCATGTGCGGTGCTGACCTATGGTGGCGTTAGTGTATTTGTCGTCGCTTTTACCGCTTATCCTATTGCTTTGAGTTTGTTTAGAGAAGCAAATTTACCAAGACGCTTCATTCCGGCCTGTTTAGCCTTTGGCTCGGCAACGTTTACCATGACCAGCGCCGGTTCACCTGAAATTCAAAACTGGATCCCCATCAAATATTTGCACACTTCCCCCTGGGCGGGTTGGCAAGTAAGTATTCCAATCGCGATATTTATGGCACTCGTCGGTTACGTTTGGTTAAAACGTATGATGAATACCGCATTAATCAATGGTGAACATTTTGTTGACCGGGACGGTGACCCACATCCAGATGACCGTCATTTGCCGTATTTGCTCACATCGGTACTGCCCCTGGTTTCAATCGTGTTAATCAGTTTTTTAGCGCATGAAGCATTCCATCAAAATGCTCTGGTATTAGCCTTGCTTATCGGCTGTATATTAACTTACTTATTAAATCTCAAGCACTTTAACAATACCGCTAAAGCGTTGCATGAAGGGGCTTATTCCGCCTTAATCGCCACTGGCAACACTTGTGCGGTTGTCGGCTTTGGCGCCGTTGCCAAAGCGACTCCCGGCTTTGACGTGGCGATGACAGCCGTTATGTCTTTACCGGGTGATGGCCTGGTTAGCGCTTCAGTGGCGATAATAGTCATCGCCGGGATCACCGGCTCAGCTTCTGGCGGCCAGTCAATTGCGCTACCTGAGCTTGCGCCCCATTATTTAAACGCCGGCGTAGATGCCGGGGAGTTACATCGCGTAGTCGCCATTAGCTCAGGAGCTTTAGATTCTCTGCCGCACAACGGCTATATTGTGACAACGGTTAGAGCGATTTGCGGTGAGAGCCATGCGAGCGC
The DNA here is from genome assembly GCF_000764205.1 of Thalassotalea sp. ND16A. Classification (GTDB taxonomy): domain Bacteria; phylum Pseudomonadota; class Gammaproteobacteria; order Enterobacterales; family Alteromonadaceae; genus Thalassotalea_A. The sequence continues at coordinate 41,477 of NZ_JQDZ01000030.1, read as the reverse complement.
GTATGGTCCTATCTTTGCGTTAACCGTCATACTGCCATTAGTAGCAACCATTTTAGCCGTAAGCTTATTTGCAATGTTTTAGGTTGTTAATACCTCTTCCCATGCATCAAAGTCAAATAATTGCTCATCTTTCGATGGCCGATGAACAGCATTAAGAACAGGTTTAGCCAAAGCAAAGTTCCTCCTCCCGACTTTGGCTTTGGCGCTATGGTTACAGTAACCTGCGCAGTAGAGAAGCCCCCTGAACCATCGGCTGTTTGATAACTCAAAACGTCCGTACCGCTATACTCACCTGGCGCGGTATAACTTATCTGGTTATTGACAATTTCTACACTGCCCAGACCTTCATAGCTGTAGGACACGATAGATAATGGCTCATTTTCAATGTCAGTGTCGTTGGCCAACACATTAAGGGTATTGGCACTACTTTGATACTTAACCCTAAAGGCATCATCGACGGCAATTGGCGCATCATTAACGGAGAGTACGTTGATGATAAAGCCAAATTCATCGCTGGCATCTTCTCGATCATGCACTGTCACCAGCACCGGTAATTCACCAAAAAAGTCTTCCTCGGGAATCACGGTATTATCAACAAGGGTGTAGTTACTGCCCGGGGCAATGGTTAAGGTAAATTCATCGGGATAGCGATTATCACTGTCGGTCACAACGATATGGCTCAACAGTATTTCTATATCCATGTCTTCATGGATAACCAGAGTTGTTTGTCCGGTGATTTGTGGAATGACATTCGGCGCATTGCTATTAAATACCTCCAGATCGGTGGTTGATACGCTAAAAAACACATTGTCTGCACAAGCTATTTTAATACGGCCACTGTCGGTATTAACCTGTGGCGTATTAATCGTGTGCTCGCCATCATTTGCTGTATTTTCCGCTAAGTTATAATCAAAACTCTGGCCACCGTTGGCGGAAAATTCAATATCGACAAATTGACAATTCACCCCGTTAACGTCATTGCTATTAGCAACATCCCATTGAACTAAACTACTCGTTTGCTCAGGCCAGTAGTCATCATTAACCGGTGTGGTGATCATAAATGTATCGGCAGAGGCGATGACATTCACCACCACATGATCAATACCAACGCCCCCCTGGTTATCGCGTGCAGTGACTTTAAAATTTAACTCGCGCGTCGTCGTTGCATAGCTCTCACCAATCACCAGTTGTCCCGAGAGTACACTGCTCAGTTGTGGAAAGGTTCGAGTAGGATCAGTGTTCGGTTTAAAGGAACGAAACAATGGCCTGCTACCATCATCTACCATGGAATCAGGAGAAAACGATGCGCTGCCTAAATCCAACTGCTCCCAGGTGTGATCAATGGGGTCATTATCAGCATCTGAGGTTTGTGCGGTTAAGGTAAATGCGGTATTGGCCGGAATACTATAATCATTGCCGCCATCAACAACAGGGGCTTGATTCTCTGAACTAAACACAGCGCCACAACTGTTACCACCAGGAGAATTAAGCAAAAAATCCCGCATTTCTAGTATTGAATTCACATGAAAATAATCATCCGAACTTGTTTGTAAATTTGTCGGCGCGCAAATGCCGGTATACGCCATAATGGTTGAGCCACTGCCCGGCTCATAGGCCGAAGCTGCCCAGCGATTACCAGAGCATGCCGCGCTAAGTGAATTAAAACTGTGATCGGCGCCCAGTTGATGGCCTAATTCATGGGCGACAAAATCGATATAAAAACTGTCATTGGTTGGCGCCGCACTGCCGGTTACCCCTACCGCTTTCCATGGGCCACCATAATTTACCCCCGCATCAATAAAGTCATCGTTATCACAAACTACGCCAACCCCGGCCAAACCGCCGGCGCCAGTGGTTAGCACATGGCCAATGTCATAATTTGCGTTACCAATATATTGTTCTGCCACTGCTGGGTTATCAAATACCCCATTGTCGGTATTATCAAATGGATCTTGGGAATAATCATAACTGCCGTCAGGATTTTGTGGCGCTAAAAAAATCACCGCATCAGAGTTTTCGGCCAGAATAAATTCAACCGCCAAATCTCGACTAAAGACATCATTCATCCGGTTTACTAACGTTGCGATAGCCGCTAATACTTTTGCTTTACTATTGCCATGAAACACGCTGTATTCTGCCGACGTGGAAAAGGCGATACGATAACGTTTGTTTATTGATGGCAACCCTGTACTTTTACCCACCAATGCACTTAACTCTGCTGGTAATTGTTTAACCCGGCGTTGCTTGGTAGAGTCAGCAATTACGTCAGTTAATGGCAACGCATCTTTTTTGTAATAACTCACATAGTGCTCATTACTGGCATTTTGCAGCGGATCAATATAAACAGTTTCACCGTTATACTTAAACGCAGCATGAAAACCATGTTCAGTAATATCAAAACGACCACGATTATTGTTGTTGCCATCTTGTTCGCCAGTAAAGGTCCTTATTGAAGGATACTTAGCCGCGAGTCCATCCGGAAGAACACTATTTTGCTGTAAGTTGAAAATCACCGATTGGCCATTGGGTAATGGCATCTCAAGCTGCAACTTAGCAAAATTCATTTGCTTGGCTAAAGCCTGATGACTCGCAGCTAATAACCGGGATTTTTTGGCTTTAAGATTTACCGCAGGATCTGTTACTGTGCTGTTATTTTGAATTTGAACTGCAGTGGAGCTTATGTCTGCCCATCGCACAGGCGGAGTATGTTCTGCAAGAACTTGGCTGGCAATTAAGCTTAAAGCAAACAATGTAGATTTAACCGGCAATAACGACGTCATAACTATAATTTATCTAAACAACTGTTCTTAATATTTAAGAGTGTTATTTTAAAAATGGCAAATTAATCGCCGCTACTACGGGAAAAAAATGAATACTTTCCCGTGTTCAGGCTTAATTTGAAGTTAATTTGCAGCTTCGGCATAGCTAAGCTCAATTGGCTGCGACTATAAAATTATCGTGCGTTGATCGTTTACCAGTATGCGGTCTTCAACATGCCAACGTACCGCTCTGGCAAGCGTTGTCGCTTCTGTGTCATGGCCTATTTCGATCATATCCTTGACCGATGTTGCATGGTCAACCGGTTTCACGTCTTGCACGATTATCGGCCCTTCATCTAAATCTGCCGTTACGTAATGCGCAGTGGCGCCAATAATTTTCACCCCTCGGTCGTGGGCTTGTTGATAAGGCTTAGCGCCTTTAAAGCCTGGCAGAAACGAGTGATGGATATTGATTGCCCGGCCTGCTATTTGGCGACATAGATCGTCAGAAAGAATTTGCATATAGCGGGCTAGCACTAACAAGTCGACATTGTTTTGCTGCATTATTTCAACAATTTGTGCCTCTTGTTGCGGCTTTGTGGTTTTGCTTATTGGCAAATAATGGAACGGAATCTTGTTAAATTCAACAATATCTCTGCAGGTTTCATGGTTCGAGATAACCCCGACGATATCGGCTTTTATTACCCCTGCCCGCCATTTGGTCAGTAACACATTCAAGCAATGTTCATCTTTACTCACTGCAATTAATATTTTTGGCCGGTAACTGGCGCAACGCAGTTGATAATCCATGTCCAGCTCTGCTGCCAAGTTGGCAAGAACCTGTTTAAATTGCGGCTCAGATACCGTTAACGTTCTGTCATCAAATTCAATGCGCATGTTAAAGATTTGCTGATCAGGGTCGGCATAATGCTTAACATTATTGATAAACGCCCCGTGTGCATAGAGCTCACCAGAGATGCGGGCGAGAACGCCCAATTTGTCAGGGCATTTCAGTTTTAGAATATAACTGTTGTTTGGTTTAATACTGGTTGGCATAAGGCTACTCACTTCATCTTAGTAGCCTCAATCTATAAATAGTTGACTGAAAATACAAGCATTTAAATGATATATCTAAGAATGCAACTAACTTGGTTTAGCCGGTATAGCACTAAACCAAAGTTACTCTGTACTTTTACTTTCTGCTTTAATTGTCTGCTTGTATCGCGGTTAAGGCAATGGTGTAGATAATATCATCCACCAGAGCGCCACGAGACAGGTCATTTACCGGTTTGTTCATCCCTTGCAGCATAGGTCCAATACTGACCAAATCGGCAGAGCGCTGCACTGCTTTATAAGTGGTATTACCGGTATTTAAATCCGGGAAGATGAATACCGTTGCCTTACCGGCCACTTTGCTGTTTGGCGCTTTTTTCTTAGCGACATTTTCCATGACTGCAGCATCGTATTGTAATGGCCCGTCAATCAATAAATCTGGCCGTTTTCGTTGAGCAAGTTTGGTGGCCAGCGCCACTTTTTCAACGTCTTGGCCGGTGCCGGAACTGCCGGTTGAGTAACTGATCATCGCCACTCTGGGCTCAATGCCAAATTTTTGCGCAGAGTCGGCCGATTGAATGGCAATATCGGCCAGTTGTTCGGCGTTTGGATCCGGGTTAATGGCACAATCACCATAGACAAAGACCTGATCAGGCAACAGCATAAAGAATATTGACGATACCAACGAATTACCCGGTGCGGTTTTAATCAGTTGTAGCGCCGGTCTGATAGTATTTGCCGTAGTATTAACGGCACCAGAGACTAAACCATCAACTTGGCCCAGTTGTAGCATCATGGTGGCCAACACTACGTTGTCTTTCAGTTCTTGGCGGGCAACAATTTCGGTGAGCCCCTTGTGCTTTCTTAACTCCATTAACGGGTTAATGTAATTTTCGATAATTGTTGTGGGATCGGTTATCAGTACGCCATCGGGTAAAGTGATACCCTGTTGCTCGGCAATTAATAAAATTTCGTCTTTATTGCCCAGTAACTGACATCTGGCGATGTTTCGCTCGGCACAAATTGCCGCCGCTTTTATCGTTCTAATGTCATTACCTTCGGGTAAGACAATCAGTTTATTGGCGGCTTTGGCTAAATCGGTCAGCTTGTGTCTAAATGCCGGTGGTGATAATAACTGACCTTGCACCTTGTCACCGACAAACTGTTCGATCCAATCTTGATTAATGCTGTCAGCAACAAACTGTTTCACCCGGTCCTGGCGCTGAATATCTTCTTCCGGAATTTCGGGGTTAAAACTTAATAAATGGCGTGAGGTTTCCCAGGTGTCCCAAGGCACGGATAACACTGGCAGACCGGTGTTAAACGCTTGTTGACAAAGCTCCATCACACTTTCATTGGGCTGATAACCATTGGTTAATAATAACGCGCCAACCTTGGTACCGTTTAGCGCCGATAAACAAGTGGCAATAATGATATCGGTTCTGTCCCCTGGGGTAACAATTAACCGGCCAGGTACCAGGTGACTTTTTAAGTTCGCCACCGTGCGCGCACAAAAACTGATACTACGTACCCGTCTATGCTCCATGTCACCTTCATTAATCACCCTGGCGGATAAATAGTTTTTAATTTCATTGACTCGCGGCGCGACCAAATCCATTTCCCAAGGCACTGCGCCAATCAGGGCAAAATTTGGTTTCTTGAAAATGGCTAAATCCTGCCAGGCCGTTAAGTCGTGTTCTTCGTTGAAGTCGGTCTCGTTTGGCAGTAAACCAAATACGTCTTTGTCCGGTGAATTGATTTTGTTGATGATACAACCTTTCACTCGTCGATTTTTAACGCCGCCAAAGGTTTTTGCGCTGAGCTCTATTCGGTCTTCAAACTGTTCCGGCGTGTCATTATCCGGGGTGGCGACAAAAACGATATCTGCCGATAGCGCTTGCGCAACTTCCTGATTTATTTTTGCCGCATAGGTTTGCCTTGGGGTTTGCACCACCCCTTCAATAATGACAATCTCTTGCTTGTAACCTTGAATATTGCCAACAATTTCTTCGAGCACAACGTCGAGTAAATCATCACCAACTTTCTCTTCAACGTAACTGATTGGGATAGAGCCAACATCCATATGACTAAACTCTGCCGGAGAATGGTAATCATTGGAAAGGACATTACGCGACGGTTGACTAATTGGTTTAAAATAACCAACATTTATCCCCAGTTGTTGCAGTTTATGATACAAGCCAAACGAGACACTGGTTAAACCAACACCAAAGCCTACTGGTACTAACATAATACGACGTGGCATATTATTTATCCTTGCTAATTAATTGATAGGTTTGTTCGGCAATGACTTGTTCTTCATTGGTGGCAATGACCCAACAATTATTTGACCCTTGTTTGGAGATCAGTCCAGACTTTCCGAACCTTACTTCTGTGTTTTTAGTTTCATCTAACTCAAGATTAAGCAGTTTCAATGAGTTGACGATACGCGAACGTACCAAGTTTGAATTTTCACCAATACCGCCGGTAAAAATTAAGCCATCAAAATGCGATAAACTTGCCATATATGAGGCAATGGTTTTGGCTACGCGATAACAAAAGATATCCATGGTTAAGTTCGCGCGAGCATCCTCGTCATTGATTATCGCCTCCTCGATGGTACGGCAGTCGTTACTCATTTCAGAAATACCCAATAAGCCACTTTCTTTATTAAGCAGTTTGTCGACATCGGTGGCGCTGTAATTTAATTGCTGAATTAAATGAAAAATAATACCGGGGTCAACATCACCACTGCGAGTGCCCATTACCACACCCTCGAGTGGTGTCAGGCCCATTGAGGTGTCAACACTTTGACCATTATCGATGGCGGTAACACTACAACCATTACCTAAATGCGCGCTGATCACACTGGTACTCCTAAAGGGCTTGTGCAACAGCTTCGCCGCTTGCTTGCCAACAAAATAGTGGCTGGTACCATGAAAGCCGTAACGACGAATGCCATGTTGCTGGTATAGCTTATAGGGTATGCCATAAATAAAGGCTTTTTCCGGCATCGATTGATGAAAGGCGGTATCAAACACGGCAACTTGCGGTAAATCAGCAAAGGCTTTTTCTGCGGCTTCAACGCCGATCAAATTTACCGGATTATGTAACGGTGCTAGCTTGGCTAACTCCTTGATGCGCTGCTTTACTGCATCAATAATGACTGTTGGTTGTGAATAGCTCTCACCACCATGAACAAGGCGGTGGCCAACCGCTAACAAATGCTCCACAAGATTATGCTCATATAATGCAGCAACAATAACATCAACCGCAGTTTGATGATCAAACGGCGGATTTAATCTGGTGCTGGTTTTTGTTCCTGCATAAGAGGTTTTAAGAAAAGCCTCAGCGCTTAATAAGCGCTCGGCAACACCACTGATAATCACCTTGCTGCTGTTGGGTTCGATCAGGGAAAATTTAAGTGACGAGCTGCCACAGTTGATCACTAAAACGGCATTTTTTGACATGGTAAAACCTGGATAAACGAAAGAAATTTTTTAGATGCGCTTAGTATAGTTTGAAAATATAACTAGTAATTGATTTAATTCAATAAAAATGTAGTTTTAATATTTTAGCTATGTTTCTTTTGTAAAGTTTTAATTAACTTAACCAGTTGCGTAATTTTCACATTGGATAATTGCCGATAATCAAAATAAGGACAGATGATCAGCCTTTTTTTCGGGTTTATGGCAAAGTCTTTATCGAGCCAGAGTAAGTGTTGCGAAAATGGCAAAGGCTGCACTAACCTTGCCGCATACGTTCTGCCCATAATGATATGGATATCGGTGGTGTTTGCGTCATTGGCGGCGTCAAAAATGTGATTAAAACTTGGCTGATTAAACAGTAATGCTTGCTCCGACCCTTTTTGCAGCAATGCTCTATCCCTTAACTCTTGCCAGCTGTGAAAATGCTTGGGCGCTAATTCAAAACACAGTTTGGCATAGACATTGAAAATTTTACGCCAGTGATTGCCGGTTAAACGGCCAATGTCGGAAATTTCTTCAGTGACCATCGGCTGCATGGTTACTAAAGACTGATATTGCTCCAGCGGCGGTCGGTTATCTAGGTACACTTTTAACGGTGCACTTAATTCGCCCAAGCCTGAGATCTGTTTGTTGTCTGTCTCTATCATCTCATTGCTTCACTATAATTCTGCACTTTAACATTGAAGTACGTGGTCATTGCTGCATCAACTTAATCAGCTCGCTCTTACTGCCAATATTCAGCTTTTGGTAAATTCGATACAAATGATTCGACACCGTTGAGGGTGATAAACCTAATTGTTTACCGGCAAGTTTAAACGTTAAGCCCTGCTCTATTGCCTGTACCACTTGTAGCTCGCGTTCGGTTAACAAGTCTAGTGGTCCTTGTGGCCATAACTCGACCAAGTACAAATCATTAAATGCGCTTAGTTTTACCTGTAAACCGTTAGCCAATGATTGTTGCTCAAATTGGTTCAATGCAAATGGCAACTTTGGCACCGATTGCTGTGGATAATGGCGTTCTAATAAATCGAGAAATGAGTCTTGTACTTGATGAAGATAACCTTGTTTATCGCATATCGCCTTATGATGGTGAATTGCACCAGTATGTTGTTCAAGTTGGAGAAACAAGGCATGATTGGCCGCCGTTAATAAATGATACAGCGCTTGTTTTTGACAACTTTTATCGTCTGCAGAAAACGGCTTATCACGTTCAAACCGATATAAGGTTAACAGCGTAAACAGCCCGGTTCTTTCATCTAAATGTATTGATGACAAGATACGCTCAATACCACAAGGTTTAAAACATTTTAGATAAATGTCTGATTGATAAAACTCCTCATCCTTGAGCAAGTCTTGCATATCAACGGGCGAGCCTAACTTAGTGAGTAACACATCCGCTAAAGGGTTGATGGTTAAATATTCTAATAAGCTATTTGCCAATTGCTCAGGCACATTAAATAGCGTTTGATTATGAAAAGTGGCGGTTTGTTGATGGCCGTTACTCCAGATAGCGCCATCAAATTCAAGCAATTGTTGCAGTTGCGTTAATGCCCAATGCCGATACTCGCGCAATTCAATTTTACCGGTAGCAGTATAAATATTGCCAATAAACTCTTGTAAATTCATTAAATTAACCTCTTGATGAAAATGTTTAGCATTGGGCTATTTTTACTATAGATAAGTTGAAGTGAGTAGCTATGATAATGCTATGACTTTATAACTCTGTAAAGAAGAATAAATGACGATTAGGCAAGATGGGCGAATAGATGCGCTAATCATTGGTGCTGGCATTGCAGGTTTAACGGCAGCGCTTGAATTAGCAAAACAGCAAAAACAGGTAGTCATTCTCGACAACCAGGACGAAAGCCAGGTTGGTGGGCTTGCTCGTTCCGCATTCGGTGGCATGGCATTAGTGGGCACACCAGAGCAAAAACGCAATGGCATCAAAGACAGTGCGGAAATCGCGCTAGAAGATTGGTATTCATTTGCAAATTTTAGTGATGATGATAAATATCCCAGGCAATGGGCAAAGCATTACGTAGAGCGTAGCTATGAAGATGTCTATTGCTACGTTAAAAACCTTGGTGTTAAATTTTTACCGGCGGTGAACTGGGTAGAAAGGGGCTTATATTCAGGCGGAAATTCACTGCCAAGATACCACGTGATGTGGGGCACATCGTTAGAGTTAGTCGATAAAGTGATGGCAGCTATTGCCCCTTATATCGATACCTATGTGCATTTCAAATTTAATCATCATGTCGACTCTTTATTGATCGATGAGAATAGAGTCGTTGGTTGTTGTGCAAGGCCTATCCAAATGGGCAATTTCAATATCAAAGCCAATGCCAACAGCAGTACCATTACCGACACCAACAAGAAGCATGACAATGCCGCATTAAATTTTTATGCTAAACATACCATTGTTGCCGGCGGTGGCTTTACCGGCAACTTAGATATGGTTAAACAGCACTGGCCAAGGACCTGGTCTAAACCACCAAAAACCCTATTAAATGGCACCCATCCAGGCAGCGATGGTGCCATGCACGACGAAGTCGCCAAATATGGTGGTCATTTAACTCACATGGATAAAATGTGGAATTATGCCGCCGGTATCCCCCACCCACAGCCAAAGTTTAGCGGTCATGGCTTGAGTTTAATTCCGTGTAAATCGGCTTTATGGCTAGATGCGGATGGCAAACGAATTGGTCCAAACCCGTTGGTTACCGGCTTTGATACCAACTATTTATGTCAACGCATGGCAGAGCAGGAACAAGGGTATGCCTGGCAGGTTTTAAACTGGAAAATCGCCAGTAAAGAATTTGCTATCTCTGGTGCCGAACATAACATCATGATCCGTGATAAAAAATTCTTCAGCTTTTTAAAAGAGACCTTGTTAGGAAATCATCGTTTGGTAAAACAAATGCAAACCGAAAGCGATCACTTTATTGTTGCCAACAGTGTTGCTGAACTCACCAAAAAGATGAATGCAATCGCAGCTGAAAACCCGATTGAACAAACCATATTGCAACAAACGTTGGATGATTATGATCAAATACTTGCCCGTCCTGAATCACAATGGAATGACGACCAAATTCGCCGCATTGAACACGCGCGCAAATGGAAAGCCGATAAATTAAGAACGTGTAAACCACATCCGATACAAGATAGCAAACACGGGCCGCTTATCGCCATAAAAGTGGTGTTGATCAGTCGTAAAAGTTTAGGTGGCATTCAAACCAATCTAGATTCGCAAGTCCTTGATAACAACGAACAATGCATTAACGGTTTGTTTGCCATTGGCGAGGCGGCCGGATTTGGTGGCGGTGGCGCCAGTGGTGCAAAATCATTAGAAGGTACCTTTTTATCTGGCTGTATTTTAACGGCTCAGCAGGCGGCAAGGTTTATAAACAAGGGCTAAAAGGTACAAGGTACAAGGTACAAGGTACAAGCAGGATATTTTAGCATTCGGATGTCTCTAAATACCATAGTCTCGCCACTGGCTGCGGGCTACTGGCAGAGTGTGTTTGCTGATAAATATATTTAATTTAACGCAATCTGCCCGAAGCTCGTTGCCAGAAGCCAATGGGTACAAGGTACAAGCAGGATATTTTAGTATTCGGATGTCTCTAAATACCATAGTCTCGCTACTGGCTGCGGGCTACTGGCAGAGTGTGTTTGCTGATAAATATATTTAATTTAACGCAATCTGCTCGAAGCTCGTTGCTAGAGGCCAATGGGTACAAGGTATAAGGTATAAGGTATAAGGTATAAGGTATAAGGTATAAGGTATAAGGTATAAGCAGGATATTTTAGCATTCGGATGTCTCTAAATACCATAGTCTCGCTACTGGCTGCGGGCTACTGGCAGAGTGTGTTTGCTGATAAATATATTTAATTTAACGCAATCTGCTCGAAGCTCGTTGCTAGAGGCCAATGGGTACAAGGTATAAGGTATAAGGTATAAGGTATAAGGTATAAGGTATAAGGTATAAGGTATAAGCAGGATATTTTAGCATTCGGATGTCTCTAAATACCATAGTCTCGCTACTGGCTGCGGGCTACTGGCAGAGTGTGTTTGCTGATAAATATATTTAATTTAACGCAATCTGCTCGAAGCTCGTTGCTAGAGGCCAATGGGTACAAGGTACAAGCAGGATATTTTAGCATTCGGATGTCTCTATGTATCCGAGACAGGGAACTGGGAACGAGGAACTAGGAACTAGGAACTATGTTCAGCTGGCTACTGGCAATTATGGGCATTACGAAATTTACACTGAAATTATTTAGAAAAATGCACTGCTCGAAGCTCGTTGTTCGAAGCTCGAAGCATTAACTACAGGTTACGGGCAGGTATGCGCATAGCGGTAAATGAACACTTAATTTATTAATATAAAATAAACAGCTCGCGGCTCGTTGCTCGAAGCCCGCAGCATTAAGGAAAAATAATGAAAAAAACGGCAGCATGGTTAGCAAAATATGCGTTAGAACAAGTGGGTGTTGAATACACCTTTGGAATTCCAGGGGTGCATAACACGGAACTGTATGACGAGTTGAATAATTCCGATCTCATTACCCCATATTTAGTGATGCATGAAGGCCATGGTGGCTTTATGGCAGACGCCATTAGTCGAACGACCGACGCCATCGGCGCTATGGTGATTGTTCCTGCGGCAGGTGTTACTCATGCCGCAAGTGGCATCGCCGAGGCTTACCTGGACGGAATTCCAATGTTGGTCATTTCCGGTGGCATCCGCAATGATTCAAAATTTAACTATCAGCTACATCAACTCGATCAATTAAAATTAGTAGAGGGTATTACTAAAGCCGCTTTTCGTGTTGATACCCATGAACAAGTAATAGATACCATATATAAAGCCTACAACATTGCCATCAGTGGTGAGCCAGGCCCGGTATTTGTTGAGATCCCGGTAAATTTGCAACTAGATAAAGCACAAATCACTGAAATCAAACCATACCAGCCAGCTGAACAGCAACCGTTAACAACAAAGACGATTGCGCAAATAAAAGCGGCTGCGCAGTTATTGGCTGAAGCTGATAATCCAGTTATTTTTGCTGGCTGGGGCGCGCTAAAAGCAAGCGCAGCATTAGTGAGTATTGCTGAACAAATAGGGGCGGCAGTTTCTACGACGTTACAAGGTATTAGTGCATTTCCAGCAAACCACCCTCTTCATGCCGGGTTTAGTTTTGGCCCGGCAGCCGCACCCGCGGCACAAAATGCCTTTGCTAAAGCCGATTGCGTACTTGCCATTGGCACTCGTTTTGCTGAAATTGCTACCGGCAGCTTTGGTGGCACCTTGCCGGAGAACTTAATTCATATCGATATCAACCCGGATGTGTTTGATTGTAATTTTAACACCAAACTGGCCATTACTGGCGATGCAACACAAGTGTGCGCACAGTTAAGTGAAGAGTTAGAAAAATTTGACTCATTAAGTAGCCAAAACAATTCTGCACTCAGCGCACAACTTGCTCAAGACAAACAAGCGCATCGACAAGATTGGTACAATCATGATTCAAAAGCCAGGGTAAATCCGGCGTTGTACTTTGATGAGTTAAGAAAGCAACTGAGTGATGATGGCTTTGTGGTCGTCGATGATGGTAATCATACGTTTTTAACGGCAGAGCTAATGCCAATTCATAACGCCAGGGGGTTTATTTCTCCTACCGACTTTAACTGTATGGGCTATGCCGTACCCGCGGCTATTGCCACAAAACTTGCTGCGCCAGATAAAGAAGTGGTGGCTGTGGTCGGCGATGGTGCGTTTATGATGACCTGCATGGAACTTGCAACTGCCGTTGCCAATAACATCGGCTGTATAATTGGGGTATTTAACGACGGGGAATTATCACAAATATCGCAAGCACAACAAATCCCTTATAACCGAAAAACCTGTACCGTATTACCGCAAACCAAGCTACAGGGAATTGCCACTGCCACCGGCGCTGAGTATATTCGCATACAAGGCAATGATGATATCAAGGCCGGGATCAGTAAAGCACGAACACTTAGCGCCAATAATAAACCGGTGATCTTAGACATTAATATTGATTATTCAAAACCAACGTCATTTACCCAGGGCATTGTGAAAACAAACTTAAAACGTATGCCATTGCCCACCAAAATGAGGCTGGTGGGTAGAGCGATTTATCGAAAAATTACCGACTAGTACTAAACCTATCAGCTTTCCGGTTGGTGGGGCTTCAGCCTCGCGTAATTATAGTAAAAGCTTGCATTTGTTTAAATTTACATATACTGTTGTTTTATACAGTAGTTTTGTGAGTTAGCTGGAGAGAGCAAATGAATAACCTTAACAACCTAATAAATAACGCTGAAAACAATGACTTAACACAGTCTGATTTAATACAAACTAAGTTTAATAACCCTTGGTTTAAAGTAGAAACGGTTAACGATGATGCCTTTTTCAGTGCTGATTTGGCAAAAGTGTGTATCAAAAACCAACAACAAAAGCGCTGGATATTATGTGTGGATGGCGATGATTCTAGGGTGCAGTCGTTAGCGAAAAGTATTGATAAATCAAAATTGTTACGAGTAAATGGACAACATCAACCCATTGCTTTTGATAAAATAGCCCGAGCGTTATTAAAAGGAAACTGTTCTACCGTTATCTTGTGTGACCCGCAACTCTCAGAGGAGCAATTGCTGATGTTGCAATCTTGTGCCAAACACGGCAAAACCGAATGCATCGTGGTGAAGAATACGCCAAAGCAATTACACTGATACCAATCCGTATAATGATTTACCCACTTAGAACTGCATGAACGGCATTAGAACAAGTGAAATTTGTGACGTTATAGTTATTCTCGGCTTTGGCATCCTGCGTCGCTCTACCTGCAGCATCCATGCTTTCGTACAGCGAACAGATTTTATGAAGTTATCATGTTGTTCATGAGTTCCCGAAGGGCGTGTTTTAACGGTTAATATGCGGCGTTATTGATTTTGACAAGGTTGCCACATGGATGTGGCGTATTAGAGCAACACAGGACGCAGTTGCCGAGAATTACCATTCTCGGCTTTGTCTCCTGAGTCGCCCTATCTCCACCATCCATGGTGTCGTCAGCAATCAATGCCTTGCCCATCAACCGTTAAAATCACGCTAAGTGGGAAAATGCTTATACGGAATGGTATACATTAAACAAGTCCATTTTTTGGCAATTTGTGCAGTTGTTTATTTCTCCAGTAATGAGCTGTTCCACCAGCTTTACTTGTACTCTTTGCCTTTTTCTCTTTCCTAACTGGCAGTGGATAAGTTATAGTTCGGCCCTCGTTAAACTACTCTTTAAATGAATTATGCAATGTCCTTGTGGCTCAGGCGGTACTTACCAGCTCTGTTGCCAAAGTTTTATTGAAGCGAAAGCGATACCGACAACTGCCGAGCAATTAATGCGCTCCCGTTTTAGCGCTTATGCCTTAAAAAATGCCGATTATCTGTTCTGTAGTTATGCCAAAGCATCTCGCGGAGCTAACTCTCTTGTCGATATTCAAGACTGGGCGGAGCAAACCACGTGGCTTGCCCTGGTGATTATCAGCACAGATCAAAGTGATGATGAATTTCATTACGTTGAGTTTGCTGCCACCTATTTAACCGGTAGCGAATTGTGGCAAATGCAGGAGAATTCCAGATTTATAAAAGAAGATGGAAAGTGGTGCTATGTAGATGGTGATGTGAAACACCACAAACTCATAAAGACTGTATCTCGCAACGAAACTTGTCCATGTAACAGTGGTAAAAAATTTAAACGCTGTTGTATGACATAATTACTATAGCCATTAGCGTAGCTGGATAGATTTTGAAGCATTCCTTGCTCTTATTCCAACCTGTAGAAGTATATAGTCAACTCTTCGCAGATTGGCCTTAAATCGGAATCACTAATATCGGTTAATTACTTTGCGGCCAGGACAAGATAAACTTGGCTCCGCCCAATTCACTATTTTCAACTCTGGCGCTGCCATTATGCCAAAGCATTATCTTATTCACTATCGCCAAACCAATACCAAAGCCTCCGGTATCTTTACCGCGACAGGACTCATATCTTGAAAATGCATCAAAGATAATCTCTTTAAAACTTTCCTCAACCCCTTTGCCATTGTCTTCAACGATGATGGTACATTGCCCAGAATCGGCAGCTAACGTCACTCGCACGACGCCATTACCATATTTCATCGCATTGGTGAGTAAGTTACTTAACGCTCGATTGATAAAGTGGCCGTCATAATCAGCCAGCAACCCATCCGCTTTACAATGCAGAGTGATATCAACGTCATTATGAGCAAAACTGGCTACTTGGTCATTAACTAGCAGCTTCAGATCATGATGTTGATAACTGATATTGGGTTGTTCATTTTCAAAGGCGGCATACACTAACAACTCATTAACCAACAACTCAAGCTCTTCTACATCGGTGGCAATTTTATCGATATACTTGTCTCGAGTTTCATCATCTTTGGCGCCGCGTAACACTTCCAATGCGAATTTACTTCTGGCCAGAGGTGTTCTTAGCTCATGCGATACCGCATTGGTTAATTCTTTATGGGCTTCAATTAAATTATTGATCCTTGATGCCATCATATTGAATGTGTTCATCATCGGCTGTACCAGCATAGATTCGGCTTTGCCTACTTTCGCTTTAAAGTCACCATGACCAAAATTTTTCGCCGTATTCGATAATTTATCCAGATCTTTCGAGATCGGCCACACCCAAAAGAAAATAACAATACCAATAAAAATGAAGATCAATACTCGGATCAAGGCTTCGGTACGGGGCCGGGTTGGAGAAGCAACTGGCCCGAGCATTAGTACCAATTTTTGTTCGACTATTGGCTGAAACAGGGTAATGTCATCATCGTCATAATAAACAGTGACTTTATCGCCTTTAACAAATTTTAGCTCAGGTAAGAGAACTTCCACATTTTCTTCAGGAATTAACTGAATGGGAATGTTATATCTGTCATTGGCTTTTTTAATCCGTGAATCCCATTGTTCCACAGGAAAATTTTTAAGGTGTTCATCAATGGCCAACAAAACAGTCTTATAGCCAGTATAAGATTCAACATCTTGTTCAACACTGACACTCCAAGCTTCGTCTAATAACCAGCTTAGAGCGCCAAAACAAGCAACAATTAAAAAATACAGACTAAAAAAGGAGCGACCTAGATTCATCACTTAGTTCCAGGCATCTGGCACAAATAAGTAACCTTGTCCCCAAATGGTTTTAATTCTAAATGGTGTTTCATTGCTATCGTGTAATTTTTTACGTAACCGTGAAATACGAACGTCAACACTTCTATCCATACCATCATATTCACGGCCAACAACCGCTTTGTAGATGTAGTCACGATTTTGCACTTCGCCGGCGCGTGTTGCTAATAACCACAATAAGTCAAATTCCTGACTGGTTAGGTCGATGCTCTCACCCGCTAACGTCACTTGTCGAGAGTTACGATTAATGTGCAAACCACCACAGGTAATTTCTGTTTTTTCATTGCCACCTTTTGGTAGTTGACCTCGTCGCAACAAGGCATTTACGCGAGCCAGCAACACTCTTGGTTCAACGGGTTTGGCCACATAATCATCGGCACCAATTTCTAAACCAAGCACTTGGTCAAAGTCAGTACTTTTTGCGGTTAACATTAAAATGGGATTGCCAAATGATGGACGTAAATCACGACATACGGTAAAACCATCTTTGCCAGGCAACATAACGTCTAAAATGATTAGGTCTGGTGAGAAATTTTCAACCGTTTTGGATACCGTATCCCCTCTAAATTCTTGTTTCACGTGAAAGCCTTCACTAACAAGAAAATCTTTAATCAAATCAGATAACTGCCTATCGTCTTCTACCAATAATATTTTTTTCAAACTTGTTTTATTTTCTGACATTAAATTTCGCTCCATTTATTATCATCAACTAATTTTGTAAGTTGTTGTAAAGTTTAGTAGAAAAGTTTGGCTTTAGTACATCTGGCTGTATTTATAACAAAAGAACGGGACAGTTCAAAATATTATTTCGTCAACAGCTTCACATTTGATTTACATACAAAGACCAAAACTATCAATATGTTACATATAAATTATAACAAAAAAATTACGTCTTTTGATAACAAATCAATACTCGCATTTACAATCTAATTACATTCCCTCGTTAAATTGTCATATTAAGCAGTAAACATTGGCCAAAACTTGCTCCTGGTTACATTTTAGTTTATTGATTTATAAAGATAAATCTAAAAATATATTTTTTTTGTTTATATCCCGTTATCAGCGTCAAAACAGTTCTTATCGCCGCGGTTAAAAACGTAAATGTATGCGCTATTTTTCATTCAAGAGTAAGCGATTTTCTGGTAGCATAGCTGCACTTTAACAATTAAAAATTAAATACCCTTATGAAAGTTATCTCCTTCAATATAAACGGCCTGCGTGCTCGTTTGCACCAGTTACAAGCGATTATTGACAAACACCAACCTGACATTATTGGTTTACAAGAAATTAAAGTTCATGATGAAGCGTTTCCCTTAGCGGATGTTGAAGCTATGGGTTATCACGTGTATTTTCATGGCCAAAAAGCGCATTATGGCGTAGCCATGCTCTGCAAAAAGCAGCCAATCTCTGTACAGAAAGGCTTCCCCAGCGATTGTGATGATATGCAAAAACGGATGATAATGGTGAAAACCACTAATGATAAAGGCGAAGAAGTTACCGTACTAAATGGCTATTTTCCGCAAGGCGATAATATCGCCCATGAAACCAAATTTCCTTATAAACGCCAATTTTATAAAGACTTGATGACTTACTTAAATGATCACCACAATCGAGATGAAAACGTTATTGTCATGGGTGATATCAACATATCTCCTGTTGATCTAGATATAGGTATTGGTGAACCGAACGCCAAGCGTTGGTTAAAAACCGGCAAATGCAGTTTTCAGCCAGAAGAAAGACAGTGGTTAGCAACGCTGATGGACTGGGGTTTTAAAGATACATTCCGTGAGCTTCACCCTGAGCGTAGTGAGCGCTATTCCTGGTTTGATTACCGTTCACGCGGATTTGATGATAACCGCGGTCTGCGTATTGATGTGGTATTAGCGACAACAAAGTTAAGTGCAACATGCGTTGAGTCGGATATTGATTATGAATTAAGAGGTATTGAAAAACCTTCTGATCATGCCCCTATCTGGTCTACTTTTGAATAATGGCTAAAGCCAAATCCACCATTAGTTTTATCTGAGAAATATTTAACGTGAATAATACCAGTCATTACCTCTGCCCTATCTGCCAGCATGCATTAACACTGCAAGATAAAGTATACCGTTGCGATAATAACCATGCTTTTGATCAGGCCAAAGAAGGTTACGTTAATTTACTTCCGGTGCAGTTTAAACATTCGAAGGATCCCGGCGACAATAAACAGATGGTTAATGCTCGTCGCGCTTTTTTAGAGTCAGGTTGTTATCAACCCTTGCGTGACACTCTGGTAAAGCTTTATCAGCAATACATTAACGGCGGTAACGTCATAGATGCGGGCTGTGGTGAGGGTTACTATACCATGGCTCACAGCATGGATAATAACCAGGTTTATGGCGTAGATATTGCGAAAAACGCGGTGAAAATTGCCGCTAAAAAATATAAGCAATGTCACTTTAGTGTTGCTTCTATCGCGCAACTGCCCTTTGCTGATGGCTTTGCTAAATGGTTATATTCCATTTATGCACCGATTAAAACTGAAGAATTCAGCCGCTTGCTGGCTGATGACGGTTACCTGGTTACCGTAACTCCTGGTGAAAAACATTTGTGGGAATTAAAGCAAATGATTTATCAAACGCCAAAGTATCATAATATTGGCAAGCAACAACTGGATGGTTTTGAGTTGGTTGCAGAAGAGAACCTTAATTATGAAATGTTATTTGCTCATGGTGAACAAGCATTAACGCTATTGGCAATGACACCTTTCGCGTTTAAATCTTCAGAGCAACTATTAAGCGATTTACAACAAGCCAATAATTTTATCTGTCAGGCAGACTTTATGATCAGGGTATATAAGAAGTCTATCGTAAGCTCTTAGGGTTTAGGAGCCAGGGACTAAGGACTAGGAGAGGTTATGAAGTTAACCGATGCGGTGATAAGAAAAGTGTAATAGTTTGGCCAAATCCAGGAAAGTTGGCTTAATTAGCGAAAATTCTGTATCTACAGGCTTGTCTTTGATTTTTTCCACACCATTTTTATACCAACTTTTTAACGATGGCGGTAACGGTTCTTTTGATTTGTTATACATTAAAAATAACGATTGCACCGGCAAAGAGCCAATGAACAAAGCATAAAACAGCGCTTGTTTTAATTGCTCCACACCAATAAACAGTATTGGCAGTAAAAAAGCTAACGCCGCTAAGGGGGCGCCATACTTCAACACGAACCGGCTCACGATTACCGCCCGATATTCAGCAAAGTAATTTAACAGCTCAGGTTGAGCTGGCCAAAATTCAATATATTGGCGGCCTTGTTTTAGCTGTTGTTGTAAAGATATTTGCATGAGCTTAGTTTAAGTGAAATTACTCTTTAAAGATAACACATAATGGTTAACCTACCCTGTTATTTAATGTGTTAAATCGTTACAAATATTATACAAGATCAATAAAAGCATAAACAATGCTATTCAGCGTTTGATAAAAACTACTGTATAAAGATCAATTTTCAAGGTGAATATGGATATATTTTCTAATTTTAATCAACAAAAACAGTAGATATGATCAATTTATAACAAGAAAGCCATTAAATGATCTGTAGGCTATAAAATATACAACAATAGCTATAGGTTACTTTTTACCCGCAAGTGAAATATCATTAAAATACATGCACTTAATTAACATATAAATAGTTATAAACAATATTACCCACAGCTTTTGTGGATAATACTAAAAGCATAAAAACATTATAAGATTGAATAATAATGAATTTTGCAATTATATTGCTTCGCTTTAGAGAAACTTAGTGGCAAATAAGGTTAAGGGTCTAATAAATAACAATTTCAACTAAACAAAGGCTGTTATTATGTCGCCACCTATACCATTAGTATTTTCTCTGCGTTATAGTACAAAGGATAAGAAAATTACGCCAGGAAGGTAAATAAATGACAAAGCAAACACTGCAATTATTAGATGAATCCTTTAATATTCATAGCCTCACTCCTGATTCGCAGGTACCTAGTGAAGTATTTGATGCAAAAATATATTTTATTGGCAAAACGTATGATGAATTATCGATTGTGGTACCCGCAAATGTTCACATAGAAAGTTTAGAAGTAGAACCCGATTGGCGAGCGTTAGAAGTTCTTGGTCCATTAGGTTTCTCATTAACCGGAATTCTATCGAATATCTCCGGGGTTTTAGCCGAGAAAAAGATCAGCATATTCGCCATATCTACTTTCGACACTGACTACATTCTGGTGAAAAAAGCGAATCTGAAAAACGCAGTTAACGCATTACGTGCAGACGATTACCTGGTGATAAACGACTAGTTAACCGGAATCCGGGATAAGCAGTACTTGCTCAACACATAAAAAGAGAGCCACAATGACAATTCTTTATGGTATCCACAATTGCGATACAGTAAAAAAAGCCAAAGCCTGGTTAGATAAATCCAAGGTAGCGTATCAATTTCACGATTTACGCAAAGATGGCATAAATGAAGCCCTGTTGGCACAGTTCGTCGCGAAGGCAGGCTGGAACGCGCTGATTAATAAACGCAGCACAACCTATCGCAGTTTACCGGAAGAAATAAAAAACAACTTAACCGATGAGGTAGCCAAAGCTACGGTTTTAGAGCAACCAACGCTATTAAAAAGGCCGCTGCTGATCAATGAGAGCGAGCTACACTTAGGCTTCAAAGCGCCACAATATCAAGCGATATTTGGCCAGGAGGGCGCAACTAATGTATAATTCATCGGCTGTTATTGAGTTAACCAAAGATTTAATTTCAAGAAAATCGGTGACCCCACTCGATGAGGGCTGCCAGGAGCTCATGGCAGATAGATTAACTGCAGCAGGTTTTACCAATGAATCTATGGTATTTGAAGATACCACCAATATGTGGGCTCGACGAGGCAGCGAGCATCCAGTGTTTTGTTTTGCCGGTCACACCGATGTTGTTCCTGCCGGGCCTGATTCTAAATGGCATACCCCGGCATTTGAACCAACCATAAAAGACGGCTGGTTATATGGTAGAGGCGCGGCCGACATGAAAGGCTCGTTGGCTGCTATGATTGTCGCGACAGAACGTTTCGTCAATGATTTTCCCGATCACAACGGCTCTATCGCCTATTTAATTACCTCCGATGAAGAAGGCCCGTTTATCAACGGTACCACTCGGGTAATTGATACCTTAGAAGCTCGTAATGAAAAAATTGACTGGTGTATTGTTGGCGAACCATCGAGTACGGAAAAAGCCGGAGATGTAGTAAAAAATGGTCGTAGAGGTTCAATCACTGGCGATTTAATCATTCATGGTGTTCAAGGTCATGTGGCTTACCCACACTTAGTGAAAAACCCGATTCATCTGGCAACCCCAGCTCTCACTGAGTTAAGCACACAAGTTTGGGATCATGGCAACGAGTACTTCCCACCTACCAGTTTTCAATTATCAAACCTGAACTCAGGTACGGGCGCCACCAATGTGGTGCCAGGAGAGTTACATGCCATCTTTAATCTTAGATACAGTACTGAAATCAATGATGACATCATCATCGAACGGGTAACCAGTATCCTTGATAAGCATGAGCTGGATTACGAGATAAAATGGACCTTTAATGGTAAACCCTTTATTACTGGCGAAGGAAAATTGTTAACCTCGGTCGTGGAATCGATCGCCGAGGCCAATGGGGTTACTTGTACACCGTCAACCGCGGGCGGTACCTCTGATGGCCGTTTTATTGCTCCTACAGGCGCGCAAGTTGTTGAATTAGGGCCAACCAATGCCACTATCCATAAAGTCAATGAAAGCGTGAACTGCCAAGACCTGGAAGACCTGGTTGAGATGTATTATTTAATTATGAAAAAGCTGTTAACTTAAATTAATTCTGTTAAACAATGAATAAAGCAACAAATGCAACTAATGTTATTGGTTTGAATGACAGCCATATCCACTACTTTAATGAAGGTTTAGGTATTCATAAGGATATGGTTGCCGCATTTTTGCAAATGCAACAAGCGGCAGCAAAAGATGGTTTTGATTTAAAAATTGCCAGTGGTTATCGCTCTTTTGCCAGACAGTTGGCCATTTTTAATGCTAAGTTAGCCGGTGTTCGTCCGATATTAGATGCCAATAATCAGCCGATTGATTGTGCCAATTTGTCTGCTACTGAAAAAATTAGCCGCATTTTATTATTCTCTGCCCTACCCGGTGGCAGCCGCCATCATTGGGGCACCGATATAGACGTATACGATCCCAATTTATTAGCGGGCAAACCATTACAACTCGAACCTTGGGAATATCATGCGCAAGGGCCTTTTGCTCCTCTGTCTCAATGGTTAGATGAAAATATGGGGTCGTTTGGTTTTTATCGGCCATATGATAAATATCGAGGTGGGGTTGCCATCGAACCCTGGCACCTATCTTACCAGCCCATTGCAGCCTTATGCATTGAGCAGCTTAGCATTGAGTTACTGCACGATTGCATTGAACAAAGTGATATACTCAATAAAGAAGAAATACTGGCTATGCTCGATAGTATTTATCAGCGTTTTATCATCAACGTAGGAAGCCCTTAATATGCCGACTTGGTTAATTGTGGTAGTAATTGGATTAGCAATTGCTATGGTCATCGGTAATTTATCTATGCTCAAGCGTAGTGCTCACCCGTTGCGCCGCAAAAGCTTAAATGATTTATCGGAAACTCTCCCCAGAGCCGGCGATCGCCGTGAAGAAGAAATCAAACAAGAGAAAATAAACCGACAAAAAAATAGATAAAATAAGCTACGGGCTTCCGGCTACTAGCTCCTGGCAGTCCGTTTCTAGTTCCACGTTCCATTCCTCGTTCCTAGTTCCACGTTCAAAACCGTAACCGTTGCTCCTCGTCTGCCGCTATCTGCTCGTAGCTCGTAGCTCGAAGCCAGTTGCCTTTTCTCGTTCGTCATATTTACTAACAATTTGTAAATTTAACTACTTGTTAACATACTGTAAAATACTAACGATTAAATTTAACGGATCAATCCGTTGATAAATAAGGAATTTATTTATTTTTCAATATTGGCACGCTAGATGCATTCTATACGTTAATTATTTATCCATAGGGTATGAAGTGATGAAATCGACTACATCAAACATAAAAACATTTGTTCTTGCAGCAAGCTTACTGTCTTCTGTAATTGTTTTAAGCGGTTGCAATAGCGCCGAAGCAGTGGCTGAAGAAAAAGCACCAGAAGTTATCGCCATTCCGGTAGAAATAGCCGTTGTGCAAAACGGTGATATTAGTTCCAACTACGTAACAACTACTGTGCTTGAACCTAAAGAAGAGGCCGAAGTTGTTTCAAAAGCCTCTGGCATTTTAGAAAAACTGTATGTCGAGGAAGGACAATATGTAAAAGCCGGTGAGTTACTGGCTGAAATTGAACCAGAGCGTATTCAATTAAACTTAGATAAAGCGAAAGCGGAATTAGCCAGTTTAACCATTGAATTAGACCGAATTAATAAAGTTCATAGCCAAAAGCTGGTGAGCTCAGATACCTATGATAAATTAAAATGGCAATATGAAGTGGCAAAATCAAACTTAAAAATTGCCGAGCTTGATTTAAAAGAGACTAAAATAATTGCACCAATTTCAGGATATATTGCCAAACGCTACGTAAAAGAAGGTAATTTAGTTGAACAATATCAACGCCAAAAACTTTTTCATATCGTTAAAGTGAACGTATTAGAAAGTACGGTTAACTTACCAGAACAAGAATTGTCGAAATTGCGTTTAAACCAGGCGGCAAAATTAAACTTTACCGCCCTACCTGGTAAAGAAGTGATTGCGCGAGTTGAACGTATTAGCCCGGTTGTTGACGCGGATACCGGTACCTTTAGTGTGAAACTTATTGTTGAAAATCCTGAAAATGTATTGAAAGCGGGAATGTTTGCGCAAGTAAAACTGGTTTACGACACTCACACTAATACGAAATTAGTGCCGAAAAAAGCACTTATCTCAATGGATAACAAGCACGCAGTGTTTACCATTAATGACAACAAAGCCGAAAAAACTGTCGTTACTTTAGGTTATCAAGATGACTCGTTTGTTGAAATCATCGATGGCTTAGCAATAGACGCACAAGTCGTAACTACGGGTCAAAATAACTTAAAAGACCAAGCGGTTATTCAAATCATTGACACCATTTAACCTGTCTACAAAACCTCATTAACCAGTATTTGGTTAATGAGTGCCTTTACCAATAATAATTAAAAAAGAATCAATTTGAGGAAATTCCGATGAGTGTGGTTAATGTTGCGGTGAAAAGACCGGTAACTATATGGATGTTCACGTTTGCAGTACTACTATTTGGCATGGTGTCGTTATCAAGATTAGCGGTTAATTTATTACCTGAACTGTCATACCCTACCCTGACAATTCGCACCGATTACCTAGGTGCCGCCCCTGGCGAGGTTGAGCAGTTAGTGACCAAGCCGATTGAAGAAGTGGTTGGCATTGTAAAAGGTGTCCGTAACGTTCAATCTATCTCAAAAGCCGGACAATCGGATGTCTTACTCGAGTTTGAATGGGGTACCGAAATGGACCTTGCCAGCCTTGAAGTCCGGGAGAAGCTGGATGTCATTCGCCTGCCATTAGATGTGAAAAAGCCGTTATTATTACGTTTTAACCCCAATTTAGACCCCATTGTTCGCTTTGCCTTAAAAGCCAAACAAGGCAGTGCCAGTTTTGCTGAGAGTAAATTAAAATCAATTCGTGAGTATGCCGATGAAGAATTAAAACGCAAGCTTGAGTCGGTCAGTGGCGTGGCTTCGGTAAAACTCGGTGGTGGTTTTGAAAAAGAAATTCAAATTCTCATCGATCAACACAAAATCAGTCAACTTGGCATCGACAGCCAATTAATTGTTGAACGCCTTAAACAAGAAAATATTAACCAATCGGGTGGCCGTGTTGAAGACGGTACACAAGAGTATCTGGTTCGAACATTAAACCAATTCAAAGATTTAAATGATATGCGCAATGTCTATATCACCAGTGTAGACGGTACCCATATTCGCTTAGCCGATATTGCTCAGGTGGTTGACTCGCACAAAGAACGTACGTCAATAACACGGGTTAATGGCGCCGAAGCGGTGGAAATCGCCCTGTATAAAGAAGGTGATGCCAATACCGTAAATGTGGCGAAAAAAGTCGATGTTCGAGTTAACCAATTAGCCGACGAATTACCCGAAGACATTGAACTGATTAAAGTTTATGACCAATCAACGTTTATCAGTAATGCCATCAACGAAGTGAAAAGTGCCGCCATTATTGGTGGTTTACTGGCGATGTTAGTGCTATTTTTCTTTTTGAAAAACATCTGGGCAACGGTGATTATTTCGATATCGATTCCGGTATCCGTGATCGCCACGTTCAATTTAATGTACGGTAACGACATCAGTTTAAATATCATGAGTTTAGGTGGTATTGCCCTGGCAGTTGGCTTGTTGGTTGATAATTCAATCGTCGTTTTAGAAAATATTGCTCGCCATAAAGGGTTAAAAAAGCAAACCGGTAGTGCTAGTAATCAGTACAGTTCCAGCAATTCCAATAAAGAAGCGGCGGTAATCGGTACCAAAGAAGTCTCTACTGCCATTATGGCTTCTACGCTCACGACGATGGCGGTATTCTTTCCATTAGTGTTTGTTGAAGGCATTGCCGGCCAGTTATTTAGAGATCAGGCATTAACGGTAACCTTCGCCTTATTGGCGTCATTAATTGTGGCGTTAACGTTAATCCCTATGCTTTCTTCGAGAGAGTTTAACCGTGCAGACAATAACGAAAATACCGCCAGCGAGAAAAGGCAACTGAGCGACAACGCCACTAAATTGCAAAAGCTTAAATATTATTTGGCCACCCCGATAATCTGGTTATTCAAAGGGGTGTTTTATTACCTGCCATTACTGGTGGCTATGGTTTCTACCTTTGTGTTCAGAACTCTCCGGTTAGGATTGAGTAAAGCTTTTGCGCCGGCTTTATGGCTGTTTGATAAAGTGTATAACGCCTTGGCTGCGTTTTATGAAAAATTACTGACTCTTGCCTTGAACCAACGCATCGCCGTGCTGTTTATCATTGTTGGCTTAAGTGCTTCATCAATGCCGTTATTAAAACAATTAAATGTTGAGGTGATACCAGCTTTAGCACAAGGTGAGTTTTATGTAGAGATCAGCCAGCAACCGGGTACACCACTTGAAAGAACCGATGAAACATTGGCCAAACTTTCCACCGTTGCGGCAACCTTACCACAAGTTGACCGAACCTATACCTTAGCTGGCACGGGCAGTTTAATGAACGCATCGCCGGCTCAAGGCGGTGATTATTGGGGCAAATTAAACGTGGTATTAACTGCCGATAGCAGCAAGGAAGATGAGCAAGCGGTGATGAAACACCTTCGTCAATACTTGCAATCAATTCCCGGTGTGCAAATGAAGTTTGCAAGCCCAGAACTATTTAGCTTTAAACCGCCGATTGAAGTGGAGCTCTCTGGTTACGATTTGGAATTGTTAAAACGCTACAGCGACCAGTTAAATGACAAACTTAGCGATAATAAGCGTTTCATTGATGTAAAAACCTCTCTGCAAAATGGCCATCCTGAAATCAAAGTATTTTTTGATCATGAACGTCTTGCGCAACTTGGTTTAACGGCGCCACAGGTAGCAAAATTACTGTCCACCAAAGTGGGTGGCACCATCGCCAGTCAGTATTCAATCAAAGATAAAAAAGTCGACATCTTAGTGCGTGCCGATGAGCAAAGCCGTGATTCAGTTAACGACATTAAACAAATCATCGTCAATCCGCAAAGTGACAAACCCATTCCTTTATCTGCGGTTGCGGACGTTAAGTTGTCAGTTGGCCCAAGTGAAATTACCCGCATTGACCAGCAACGAGCTGCCGTTATCTCAGCAAACTTCGCTTATGGCGACATAACGGCGGCGGTCTTTGAGGTGCAAAACATAATTGCCGAGATGAAAATTCCGTTAAGTATTACCGCCAATATAACTGGCCAGAACGAAGAAATGAATGTGTCATTTACCTCACTGGTTTTCGCCCTACTGCTTGCGGTATTTTTGGTGTACTTAGTCATGGCTTCACAGTTTGAATCATTACTGCACCCATTACTTATTTTATTTACCGTACCATTAGCGGCAGCCGGTTCTATTTATGGACTGTATTTAACCGCGACACCAATCAGCGTGATTGTCTTTATCGGATTAATTATGCTTGCCGGTATCGTGGTCAATAATGCCATTGTTCTGGTGGATAGAATAAATCAATTACGTGAAAGCGGCGTGGAAAAAACCCAAGCGATTTTAAACTCGGCAACCTCTAGATTGCGTCCTATTATCATGACCACGTTGACTACCACGTTAGGTTTACTGCCATTGGCGATCAGTGTTGGTGAAGGCGCAGAAATTAGAGCACCAATGGCAATCACGGTTATTTTCGGTTTACTGTTTGCTACCCTTTTAACGCTATTTTTCATTCCGGTGTTGTACTCACTGTTTGACCGCAAAAGATTTGGAGCGGCTCATGACTAATGATACGCAACAGCATCAATTAGATAAAAATAGCTCTCTAACAGAGAACTCAGTTAGAGAAAGCTCAGGGAAAGAAAGCATGGGCGCAGCTTTGGCGAGTTTTGCGCTGCGCCGCCCGGTTACTATTATCATGATATTTTTATCATTATTACTGACCGGCATTATTTCCAGTAAATTACTGCCATTGGAGAAATTCCCCGGCATTGATATTCCACAACTATGGATAAACGTGCCCTACCCGGATGCATCTCCTGCCGAAGTCGAGCGGTTGATCACCCGCCCAATAGAGGAAGCACTGGCGACGATTTCAGGCATCAAAACGATGCGCTCTACCTCACACGAAGGT
Organism: Thalassotalea sp. ND16A; assembly: GCF_000764205.1. Lineage (GTDB taxonomy): Bacteria > Pseudomonadota > Gammaproteobacteria > Enterobacterales > Alteromonadaceae > Thalassotalea_A. The sequence continues at coordinate 13,045 of NZ_JQDZ01000030.1, read as the reverse complement.
GGCGCCGATATTCAACTTGAGTTTGATTGGGATGAAAACATAAACGCCAAAAGCATTGAAGCACGGGAAAACGTCGATGCCATTCGCCACTTGCTACCACGCGATGTGGAACGTGTTTTGGTCTATCAATTTAATACCAATGACATGCCAATATTTCAGTTGCGTATCTCATCACAACAAGACTTATCGCTTGCCTATGATTTACTCGACAGAAACCTGAAACGTCCGATTGAACGCGTGCCCGGGGTGAGTAAAGTCGAGCTTTACGGTGTCGATAAGCGGCAAATCGTGATCCGCTTAGATCCGGACAAATTAGTGGCATTACACATCGACAGAGCCATGTTGGTGAAAAACCTCAATGAAAACAATTTTTCGATGGCTGCGGGTCACTTTTATGACAGTGACGAAAAAGTCATGGTTAACCCGGTTGGCGAGTATCGCAGTATCGACGAAATTAAAAACCTGATCGTGCAAGACAATATTCGCATCAAAGATATTGCCAGTGTCGATTTGACCTTGCCGATTCCCTGGGAAGGCCGTCATTTAGATCAAACCTACGCCATTGGCATGAACATTTTAAAAGAGTCGAATGCCAATCTGGTTGAAGTGTCAAAACGGGTATTGGCGGTGATCGTTGAGGTTAATGAAAACCCGCAATTTAAGGGCATTAACTTATACATCATGGACGATACCGCCGAAGGCGTTACCAGTTCGCTATCGGATTTATTGGATGCCGGTATTATCGGCGCATTGTTATCTGTGGGTGTGTTGTATCTGTTTTTGCGACAATTTGTCACTACCATGATAGTGGTGCTGTCGGTACCTGTGTCCATTTGTATTACCCTGGGGGTGATGTACTTTGCCGGTTACAGTCTGAACATATTATCTATGATGGGCTTATTGCTGGCGGTGGGTATGCTAGTCGATAATTCAGTGGTCATAACCGAGTCCATCTTTCAGGAAAAACAAAAAGCCAAAGATCAAGATAATATCGACATAGTTGCCGCCACGAAAAAGGGCGTGAATAAAGTATCGCTTGCGGTAATTGCCGGCACGGCCACCACCATGATAGTGTTTTTACCAAACATTGTCGGTAAAAAGATAGATATCACCATCTTTTTAGAGCATGTTGCCATCGCCATATGCATCTCTTTATTTGCCTCATTGCTGATAGCGCAAACGCTTATTCCATTGCTCACCAGTAAATTAAAGCCGGAAATAAAGGCGAAAAAAGTAACGCAAAGCAAGTTTGAATTTTATTATTTGAAAAGTCTCAACTGGAGCCACAAACATAAAAAAATCACCAGTGTTATCGCCTTGTTGATCTTATTCAGTATCGCCATCCCGATGCAATTTGTGAGCGGCGATGAAGAACAAAACTTTAGTGATAATCGTTTGTTTATCAGCTGGGAGTTACATGATCAATTCAACTACGACACTGCAGAGAAAATCACCAATAAGATGGAAGCCTACCTTTATGGCAATAAAGACGAGTTTTTGATTGACTCGGTATACAGTTATTATGCCGGTCATAGCTTGCAAACCACCTTGTTATTAAACGACGGTAAATTGCCCATTACCATGGCGGAATTGAAAGAGAAAATTCGTAAAGACATGCCGAAATTTGTCAGAGCGACACCGCGCTTTGGTTTCGACCGGGGCAATGGCGGCGGCGTACAAATTAACCTAACAGGCGTATCTACCGATGTATTAATTAAGTTGAAAAATGACTTACTGCCGCTTATCGAGCATATTGATGGCATCACCGATGTCACGTCTGATATTCGTGGTGAGAAAAAAGAAATGCAAATCAGCGTCGATCGAACCGCGGCATTTCGTCATGGTTTAAGCACTCAGGATGTCGCCAGTGCCGTTGCTCTTGCGCTTCGTGGTCAGCCATTACGTACCTATCGCCATGGCGAAACTGGTGAGATTGATATTTGGCTGAATTATGATTTAAAAGTGAAAAAATCGATTGCTGAACTGAAAAAACTGCCAATCATCGAACACAATGGTAAAACCATCACCTTAGATAATGTCGCCAATTTAACCATTAAACCAAGGTTAAGTGAAATTCGTCGTTATAACCGCCAAACGGCAATTTCGATTCAAGCGAATTTAGATGACATTACCCTCGAACAAGCCAAAGAGAAACTGGAAGCCACATTATCCAATATCGCCTTACCGGCCGGCTATAACTACAGTTTAGACGGTAGCTTCCTGCGTCAGGACGAAGCCGAAAATGTCATGGGACAAAACATGATCTTGGCCATTTTCATGATTTATATTGTCATGGCGGCGTTGTTTGAAAGCTTGTTATTACCTACTGCGGTTATCACCTCATTACTGTTTTCCTTTGTCGGGGTATTTTGGGCTTTCCTGATCACCGGCACCAATATGTCAATCATGGGCATGATCGGCATGCTGATCTTAATGGGCATAGTGGTCAACAATGGCATTGTACTGGTGGATAGGATCAATCAGTTAATTGAACAAGGGCTAGAAGCAGAAGCTGCGGTTATGCAAGGCTGTAAAGATAGATTACGGCCGATACTGATGACAGTGTCCACCACTATTCTTGGTTTAGTGCCACTTGCCATGGGTAATACCCAGCTTGGTGGCGATGGTCCTACTTACTCACCAATGGCGATTGCCATTATTGGCGGCCTAACCTTCTCCACCATCACCAGTTTGTATCTGGTGCCATTGGCGTATGTGTTATTACTGCGACTAAAAGCCTATAGTGCAAGGGTAGTGAACAACTCAAAAGTGGTGGTGAGTAAAGTGATAAAGGCCTGATCTTGCCTTTACTTTAAGCCCTGGCCTAGCCACACGAACACTTGATTTTAACGAACTAAAAAAATCGAGTGTTCGTGCTAATAAATTCTTATATAATGCCGCAGTATTTTCTTTAAATTGCCTTATATGGCTCAGTATTTTTCATGTCAGACTATCAATTACGTTTTGGTGGTATCGAACGCTTATATGGCGTAACTGGTGCCAAACATATCCAACAAGCGCACTTTTGTGTGATTGGCATCGGTGGCGTCGGCACCTGGGCCGCAGAAGCCCTGGCTCGTAACGGTATTGGCCAAATCACCTTAATTGATTTAGACGATATTTGCATCACCAACATTAACCGCCAAATTCATGCCTTAACCGACACCATAGGTGAAAGTAAAGTGGAAGTCATGGCACAGCGCATTAAGCAAATTAACCCCGAATGTGTGGTCAATGAAATCGAAGATTTTATCACTCAGGAAAATTTGTTTGAGTTAATCACTACTGGCTTTGACTATGTGATTGATGCCATTGATTCGGTGAAAATTAAAACCTCACTGATTGCTCATTGTAAACGACAAAAAATCCCGATGATCACCGTTGGCGGTGCCGGCGGTCAAATTGATCCGAGTAAAATCGAATTTGCCGATTTAAGTAAAACCTACCAGGACCCGCTACTGGCCAAGGTAAAAAACCAATTGCGTCGAGATTTCAATTTTCCGCGTAACCTGAAACGAAAATTTTCAATTGATGCGGTATTCTCCACCGAACAGTTAAAATACCCAACCAATGACGGCAGCGTTTGTCATGCCAAACAAACCACCGACGGGGCGATGCGTCTCGATTGTAGCGGAGGTTTTGGCGCCGCAACCCATGTTACCGCCAGCTTTGCTTTCTTTGCCGTCGGTCGTGCAATGGACAAATTCTTAGCGAAGAAACAACGAGAAAACTAAATCAAAAAAAGCAGATATTTAATCAATTTGGTATTAGATTTTTGCCAATACCAAATTGAACACTCCTTGTTTCGCCATGTTATCTTTCGCGGTCGAAAAATCAACAATGAGTTGATGGCGTTGCTCGGCTGGTGCTTCTTGTAATAAGGCATCGGTATCATTTAACATTTCGCCGCTAAAATACATTTGTGTAATAAGTTCGCGGTAACCCCGCTTTGCTACTTTAAAGTGTATGTGTGGGGGTCGACTCCATTGCTTTGAAACCTGATAGGCCCCGGGTTTAACGGTTTTAAACCGATAAAAACCGCGTTCATCGGTTTTAACGATTCCCCACCCCTGAAAATTAGGGTCGAGAGGCGCATCATTAGAGTCTTGCTCATGAGCATATCGGCCCGCGGCATTGGCTTGCCAAATATCGACGACAGCATTCGCTAATGGCCGATTATCTTGATCAAAAACGGTACCCGTCACTTCGATGATTTCTCCTTTTGCCGGCTTAGTACTGCCCTGTACCTCGGTGAGATCTAAGTCTTTATCTTGTTGTGGCTTAATTGGATAAAAAGGGCCTTCTGGCTGTTTAGGTGTAATGGCGATGCTGCTATTAGCCAAGACGGCCAAGCTAGTTGTGGCAGTTACAAGACTTACACTTGCCTTTAAAATAAACCTTCGGTTGATGTTATCTAAAGATTTCACCGTAAATACCTCATATTGACTTGCGAATATTGACTTAAATATAGGTCTAGTCTCAAACAAGTGAAAATACAAGTGAGCATAGATCAGTGTCCTGTTCAATTAACATACAAATTTTAAGTTATACTTTAGTTAATGAGCTTCGGTTAATAATCTCAATTAAGCCAACATGTATGAAGGAGCTGCAATGAAGATAACCACTCTAATAATCGTTCTGTTTTCTTGTTGGCTGAGCGGTTGTGCAAACACAACGTTCGGTCCGCGTGTTGAAAGCAATAATGCCTGGCACGCTGTTGCCTACCTTGGTGTTGCCATCGCGATTGAGCAACAAAGAGTCACCACCAATAATTGCGCAACAAAGGACAAAGATTCACGACAAGCTTGTGAGCAGCAAGTTGCCGCCATAAAAAATTCCATCGCCAAAGCGAAAACTAGATAAATCAAAAAATTAGTGCTAATTATATGAGCTAGTAATATAAAAATAATAACAGCAGCAGGCGATTACCGTGGATATCAAACAGCTAATTTCTCAATACAACCCAGACAATCCGTTAGAGTTAGCATCTACCCCGCCGAGTGCCTGGTACACCAATCAAGATATCGCTAAACATGAATTAAACCCTGTGTTTAGCAATAACTGGTTAATTGCAGCGCGCTGCGAACAATTACAAAATACTGGCGATTATGTCGCCACTGAAATTGCCGGCCAGCCAATTGTATTGGTAAAAGGTGAGTCCATTAAAGCGTTTTATAATGTCTGTCGCCATCATGCTGCTCAGGTAATGGCGACAGGCTCTGGTTGTACCCGTGCCCTTACCTGCCCATATCATGCCTGGAGTTACAAACTCGATGGTAGCCTGGCTGCTACGCCTAAGTTTTGCTTACAGTCTTGTCCCACCAAAAAACGCGACAATGAATTTTCCTGGTGCGCACGGGTACCGCCCGCTATTATTGGCAATCCCCCAATTTAATGGTGAATTTGTACGATGGCATTATGGGCATTATGATTGTGGAGCCCGTTAGCGTAGATACCGGTAAAGTCACTTTTGATTATTTCTTCGATAACCGCAATGCAAAAAACAGCGAAGAGTTTAAAAATAACAGTGTGATTGTGGCCAATAAAGTCCAGGCCGAAGACACCTACGTGTGTGAGTCTGTGCAGCGCGGTTTAGCCTCTAACGGCTACGATACTGGCCGTTTATCGGTGGAAAAAGAAGCCGGTGAACATTTGTTCCACCAACTGCTTCATCAAGATTTAAGTGCTTAACACGAAAGAAAAACGCTGTTCGGTTAATCTTTTCCTGTCATCGCCTTGAACCAGTTACGTTTTTCATAAAAGTAAAATGGAATACCGATTAACACCAGAACCGTGCCCCAAATGATCGTTTCCATGCCCATATTGACAATGATCCATGCTGAAAAAATCATAGTTACTTGTTGTTTACCCTCGGATCACTCGTACTCGGAAGTTACGGCCTTTAATTTTGCCCTTTTCCAGTTTTTTAATCGCCAGCTTATGGGCACTGCGTTTCACTGCTACGTAGGCAAAATTTTGTGAAACATTGATCTTCCCTACCTGGTCGCCCTTGATGCCGTTTTCACCGGTTAATGCCCCTAAAATATCACCTGGGCGAACTTTATCACGCTTGCCGCCGTCAATTTGAATGGTGATCATCTGTGGACGCATTACCGCATCATGCAATACATTGAAATCGGGTAATTCTTCGCCAACGATTTTTCTATTTAAATAGTCTTCGAGTAAGGCAACTTTATAGCTTTCTTTATCACTAAAGATTGAACAGGCAATGCCTTTACTGCCCGCACGGCCCGTTCGGCCAATACGGTGTACGTGCACTTCGGTATCCAGGGCAATATGGAAATTAAACACCGCATCCAGATTATCAATATCTAAACCACGAGCCGCCACATCCGTTGCCACTAATACGTTGGCACTTTTATTGGCAAAACGCACCAGAGTTTGATCTCTGTCGCGCTGTTCTAAGTCACCATGTAAAGCCAAGGTGGAAAAACCAAAGGCAATCAATTTATCGGCGACAATTTGCGCATCTTTTTTGGTATTGCAAAACACCACTGCAGATTCAGGTTTATGCTGCATTAACAATAAGCGCAGGGCTTCTAAACGTTGGTCATTATCTGCGACTTTATAAAAGTGCTGGGTAATACTGCTGTCATCATGAGTTGACTCTACTTTTACCATGCCAGGCTTGGTCATGATGCGTTCAGAGATTTGTTTGATCTTATTTGGGAATGTGGCACTGAATAATAACGTTTGTCTATCATCCGGTGCTCGTCGGACAATGTTATCTAATGCGGGCTGAAAACCCATGTCCAACATTCTGTCGGCTTCATCAAGGATTAATAAATTTAGGTTTTCTAAATTTAAGGTGCCTTTGATGACATGCTCTTCTACCCGCCCAGGCGTACCGACAACAATATGAGCACCGTGTTCTAATGAGCCAATTTGTGGGCCAAAAGGCATGCCGCCACATAAGGTTAATACTTTAATGTTATGGATAGAACGGGCAAGACGACGAATTTCTTTCGCCACTTGATCAGCCAGTTCTCGCGTTGGACAAAGGATCAGAGATTGAATACGAAACCGTTTTACATCAAGCTTTTGCAATAAGCCTAAGCCAAAGGCCGCCGTTTTACCTGAGCCGGTTTTGCCTTGGCCAATCACGTCTTTACCTTTTAGAATGTCAGGCAAGCTTTGTGCCTGAATGGGTGTCATTGATTCATACCCTAGTGACTCTAAGTTAGAAAGAAGTTCAGGTTTTAACGCCAGCGTTGAAAATTTAAGATCAGACAATGTAGTATTCCAAAAGGTAAATGTAGTTGGTTAGCATCAGCCTAAGATATTAATTTTACAGGCCGGTAATTTCGGCGCGTATTGTAGCAAAGATAATCAATAAATACTCAGCTGAGAATGGATAAATAGCTTAATAGTGTATACCAATGTAATAAAATGATAATTTTCCCTTCACAAGACGCCTCTGACTGACGCTTATAAAAATGGAGCCTTTTGGCTCCATTACAAAGACGGACAATGACTTATTACATTTCATCAATATCTTTTAAAAATTTATAGTTACCTTTTATGTCGGCTTTATATTGCTCACACAGCTCCCCCATGGGCGCTTCGGTTTTTAACTCACCATATTGGCGATGAGATTCTCTTTGGATGGTTTTCCAGCTCACCCCTTCGATGGTTTCATAGCCTTCACTAAAGGCTTTAATTTTTGCCAGCTCCTTAAATTTACTCGGGTCGATTGGCTTATCGCAATCCCGAGTGAGATAAAGCATTTTACTGCCAGCTTCAATCAGCATAGCTTCAACGCTTTTAACTTGCGATTTCGACAATGTTTCCTCAGCAAAGGCATTGGCACTGAGCAAAGTAAATAATATGAATAAATATTTCATGATAACTCCTGAATTAATCCTGCTACTGCGGCGCTTGGCTTATAAAAAGCATAGCAGTAAAATAGCAAAGTACGTTTAACAATCGTGCATGAAGCGAGTCTTAGCTGACAAATTAGGCCTAACTGGCTGGAAATTCTTTAAAAATAGCATTCACCGCCAGTTTTATTGCCTCATTACGTTCTGTTGCATTGTCAAAGTCTTGCAGCTTTTTCGATAGAGTACTGCGCCAGATGGTTTTTTGGCTAACATTGTCAATAACATCGACGACTATGGTACCTTCCACATAATCTCTGCTGCTGATATTTGAAACACCTGCGCCATAGCCATAACCACAACGATAACAATTCGCATAACCTGCGGCCGAAGTGCTGTATATCTTGGTTTTATCCTTAGTCAGGACAAAATATTCCACCAGGACATCTGCCGATTCCTTGTTTTCTGCTTGCTTGCCTTGGGCACTCAAAGATTCGCTAATGGCAACATTAATACGATCCCTGTCGATATCACTCAACATCGGGTTATTTAACCTTTCATCGCCAACAACATGGAAACTCTGCACCGCGTTAAAGTCATAAGCACTGTTGTAATCACTCTCGGCTTGATAAGTGGTACTACAGGCCGACAATAGAAGAACCAAAGGAATAAGGATTAATTTTATCGCTTTCATAAATACCTCGTTTATTTACCTTAAAATTTGTTAGTGGGCTAATGATAAACAACAGCAGATATACATGCTAATGATGATATCTGATAATCATTATGCATATGGTGCATATGACGCATAGATAAATACGTACATAAATGCGTACATAAATGCGTACATAAATGCATGACTAGTACCATGATTATTAGTTGCGATAAACCAGAGCACTTGCGCTGCCAGGCTAATTTTTATTGAAGTAATTGGCAAAAACAGTTTTTGTCTCCTAACCTATCAATTACTCATCTATTTCAAGGATTTGATATGCCAACTATAAATGCACTTAAAGTTTTGAGTTTCGCTTGTTTGCTTGCCAATGCGCACCACGTATTCGCTGCCGACACAGCTACCACAGAAGAGCAAATGAAGTTTTCTCCCCGTGCCAACAACACGCAACCTAATAATGTCTACTGGGGTGATTCTCACCTGCATACCGGCCTATCACTCGATGCCGGCTTATTTGGTAATACCGTCAGTATTGACGATGCCTATCGCTTGGCCCGGGGTGAACAAATAAATTCTTCCAAGGGCATTCCTTTAAAACTTGCCCGGCCGCTGGATTGGCTTATTATCACCGACCATACCGATTTAATGGGCATTGCCACGGATATTCAACAAGGTGCCGACAACATTGTTGCCATCCCGAAAGGCAAAGAATGGCATGAAGGCTTTAAAAAAGGTGGCAAAACCGCCGGTGAAGCGGCGTTTGACTTGATCCAAAATTTCTCGCAAATGACCTTGCCGGAACAAATCATCGAGGATTATAGTCCTGGTTCCGAAGTGTTTGGCAGTGTTTGGAAAACCATAGTTAATGCCTCTGAACAGCATAATGAGCCGGGATTGTTTACCGCTTTTATCGGTTTTGAATGGACCTCAGTACCGAAAGGCTTTAATTTGCATCGCAATGTAATTATTCGCGATAACGCGGAAATGGCATTAAAAATTCAACCACCAACAACCCAGCCGCCAACCGGTAGTACCAACCCACACGATTTATATCAATGGCTGGAAGATTACGAAACTAAGCACGGTGGCCGGGCGTTTGCATTCTCTCATAATGGTAACTTATCTAATGGCTGGATGTTCCCCACCGATAAAACTTATCATGGCGGCACTGTCGATGAAGAATATGTAAGACTCAGGGCCAAATGGGAACCGCATTATGAAATTACCCAAATAAAAGGCGATGGTGAAGCCCACCCTTATTTATCCCCGGAGGATGAATTTGCCGATTATGAAAATTGGGATGTGGGTAACCTGGATATCAGTGAGCTGAAAAAGCCGGAGATGCTAAAAGGCGAATATGCTCGTGAAGCGTTGAAACAAGGGTTAGCGTTAGAGAAAAAGCTTGGATACAACCCGTATAAGTTTGGTGTTGGCGGCGCCACCGACAGCCATACCTCATTAGCCACCGCAGATGAAGATAACTTTTTTAGTAAATCTGCCAGTGTTGAGCCATCGAAAGACAGGATGGCACACCCATTTATCGCCTCGAAGTTAGGCAGAATAGAAGGTTATACGCTGGTTGCCTCAGGTTACACCGGTGTTTGGGCGCACGAAAATACCCGAGCCGCGATATTTGATGCCATTGAGCGAAAAGAAACCTACGGCACCACAGGGCCGCGCATGACAGTTCGCTTCTTTGGTGGCTGGGAATATCAACCGCAAGATTTACAAGCCAGTGACCCGGCAAAAGTTGGCTACGCCAAAGGTGTACCTATGGGCGGTGACTTAGTCAAACAACAATCTGACAAGGCACCGTCGTTTATGGTTTATGCCATGCGAGACCCGAAAAGTGCTTATTTAGACAGAATTCAAATCATCAAGGGCTGGATGGATGCCAAAGGCAAGTTGCATGAACGAGTGTATGATGTGGCGGTATCTGATGGCAGAAAAATTGACAGTTCTGGTCGGGCGAAACAAGCAGTTGGCAACACCGTCGATGAAGCAACGGCAACCTGGAGTAACTCTATTGGCGATAGCCAGTTAGCGAGTGTTTGGGTTGATCCGAATTTTGATAAAAATGAGTCGGCGTTTTATTATGTCCGAGTGCTCGAAATCCCTACCCCGCGCTGGGTGTTATATGACAAAGTCAGATTAGGCGCGGACATTCCTAAAGAAGCAGAGTTAGTCGGCCAGGAACGGGCTTACAGCTCGCCAATCTGGTATTCACCTAAATAAAATCAACGCCTTGCTGATTTTTATCAGCAAGGCTGTTTTATATGAAGCGACTCTAATTCTTTAATAAATTTCATTCTGTTGTTATCTTCTAATAATAATAAATTTTATAGTGTGCTTATGCTTAAAAAAATTATCTCTGAACCACTGATCCATTTCCTGCTTATCGCCATAGTGTTTTTTATTGTGTTTGACCGTTTAAATAACGACTCTGCCACCGCCAATACCATCACTGTCAGTGAGGGCCGAATGGAGCAAATCAGACAAAGCTTTTTAAACCGCTGGAAACGCGAGCCACTGCCGGATGAATTGGCCAATGCCGCTCAGCACTATGCCATTAATGAAATGTATCTGCGCGAAGCCAGAGCATTAGGCCTGGATAAAGGCGATAAAGTCATTGATCGGCGTCTACGCCAAAAAATGGACTTTTTAATTGAAGATTTGGTCACCGCCAAAGAGCCCACCGATGAAGAGTTGCAGAGCTACTATCAACAACACATTGAAAACTATCAAACCCTGCCAATATACAGTTTGCAGCAAGTGCACATTTCAATCGACAGGAGCCCTGAGCAGCTAGCGCAAAAAATCAATCAACAGTTAGCATTGATAGAGCAAGGGTTGCCACCAACAAGTGAAGTTACCCTGTTACCCAATCGCATTGACCATAAATATTCACTGCAAATCGATAGATTATTTGGCGATGGTTTTACCGACAAACTGCAAGATTACCCGCTATCCACCTGGTCTGGGCCGGTATCAAGCTCGCAGGGGCAACACTTTGTGTTTATTGAACAGCGCCAACCGGCGGCAAACAAGCCATTTGAGTCGAGCAAAAACAAGGTCTTAAAAGACTGGCAATACCAAAATTTACAACAAGCGAAAGCCAGCTTCGAACAACAACTTCAGCAAATTTACCACATAGAACGAGAAAGTAGCCAAGCGAACAAGGATAGCGAATGATGCGCTTTATTCTTAGTTTATTAGTGTTTTGTTGTTCGCAAGTTATGGCCGATGATATGCGGCCAGCTTCTCTTAACATTAGCTCAGTAAACAATACCGACTTTGAAGTGGTTTGGAAAATACCGATCAGAAATGGCACTAAAGAGGAGCTTAGCGTGGTTTTTCCAGAAGACACTCGCTTATTAGCGCCGAAAAGAACCCGTATTATTGATAATGCCTATATTGAATACTCGAGCGTGCAACGAGAATCGGGCTTAGTTGGCTTAGAAGTGATTATTGATGGCATAGAAGGTTCTACGGGGGATGTTCTGTTAAGAGTAATAGATCGCCAGCAGCAAACCTTAACAACCGTATTGAATGTTGAACGACCTGGCTATGTTATCGATTCTATATCGTCTATGACCGCAGTTGAGACGGCCTTAACGTATATTGAGTTAGGCATTGAACATATCCTGATCGGCTTAGATCATTTGTTATTTGTCGCTTGTCTGGTCTATATCTCTGGCACCCGAAGAAAACTCTTTTTCACCATTACCGGCTTTACCGTCGCCCATTCTATTACCCTTTTCCTTGCAGCATCAGGCTTGTTTGTAATACCGATAGAACCGGTTGAAGCCGTGATAGCGCTCAGTATTATTTTTTTGGCCTGGGAAATCGCTAAAAATCGCAAACAAAGTCTCAGTTTGCGCTATCCCGTACTGGTATCTTCGAGTTTTGGTTTACTGCATGGCTTTGGCTTTGCCGCGGTACTGACTGAAATAGGCCTGCCTCAACAAGAAAAACTACTCGCCTTGCTGAGTTTTAATATTGGCGTCGAGCTTGGGCAAATACTGTTTGTTTTGGCATTGTTTATTTTAATGGCTTCAGCCGCCATGTTTGTTAAATCGTTATCTTTAGAAAAACTCAGAATGCCGGTGAGCTACCTTTGTGGAACTACAGCAACATTCTGGATGATTGAAAGGTTATCGGCATTCTAAGCGGGAATATTATGAATAATAGGTAGCGCGGTGCATCCGCACAACAGGCTGGTTCTCTGTTGGCGTTAATTCTCGTGTATGTAAAAGCTTGTTCACACCAATCAAGTCTTGAATTTTTAAAAATTGATGAGAGGTTTCGAGAGTGGGATAAGTTTCAGGTGCAACAACAAGCCCTTGTTCAACACAAAGTTAGTAGTGTTTATTCACATCACAGTTAACATTGCAGCAAGTGTAACTGTGACGTGGTTTAATGGATTCGACTACCCCAGTTAAGAGATAATAGACTTAACTGGAGAAAAAAAATGACAGCACGTAAAAAATATTCAAAAGAATTTAAGCTTGATGCAATAGCATTAGTCGTTGAA
>NZ_JQDZ01000029.1 GCF_000764205.1 Thalassotalea sp. ND16A | reverse complement strand
AAGCTCACAACAATAGCCAGCAACCACATAACGATATAACCGATTACTTAAGCGTAACCGATTACCGTAAGCTTATTTAGGGTCTGTTGATCTTTCAAGGTTAAATTTGCAGCAGTCTGTTTGGTATTTAGGCAAGGCAGAGCCTATGTGGTGTGGTTATTCCCCATAAATAGGCGATAACGCAGCATCAATGCCAAACAGGCGCTGCCCGAAGGGTTCTGCCTAGAGGCGATTTACTCTTTGTTGCCTACATGGATGTAGGTAAGGGGCGTGAGCAGGACGCGGAAGCTTTGCTCGGTTTTTACTTAGTCCACTAGGTTACAAACCTCGCGCCGTGATTAAACAGCCCCTAGTTTGAACAAATTTTAATCCGCAAAGGTCAACAGACCCTAGATAAAACCAAAAAACGAGCACGGTTTAGCGTACTCGTTTACTTTATATTATTAAAAAGTGTTTAGAACTGCCACACTAAAGACGCCCAATAGCGACGGCCATCTTCAACATAACCGTACTCTTGCTCTGTGATCTCTTTATCAAGCAAGTTGTAA
>NZ_JQDZ01000028.1 GCF_000764205.1 Thalassotalea sp. ND16A | reverse complement strand
TAGAGTAAGAAGAGGCTTTTGCATCCCGAGAAGCTAAAAGCTTTTGACGTCTTAGCCTCTTCTTCTCACTCTAGCTTAGCCCTTAAGTAATAATTTATTTAGGGGCTTCTTCTTTTATATGACGTGGCGTAAGTTAACAAATAGTAGCTTAACCCCATTATTCAGAAAATATATACCGTCATTCCGACGAAGGTCGGGACCCCCATGCTTGACAGTGAGTAGTTGACACTGGTTGACGTGGTGTAAGTTAACTAACAGCGCGAATATATTAGTTTACTTTGGCCCCTTTTAAATATTTTGACAAAGTAAAACTCTGTTCTAAGCTAATAGTAACCACAGGGTGTGGTTATACATTTACAATTTTAGGTAAAGGAACTACTTATGAAAATTTTACAACCCTCACTATTGGCTTTCGCCTTAGCTTTAACCCCGGCTTTAACTACCGCTTACGCAAATGAAACGGCTGCTGAAAATAAACAAAGCGTAGAAATGCGTGTGAATTTAAATAAAGCATCTGCTACACAACTCAGTTCTCTGAAAGGTATAGGCATGAAAAAAGCCGCCGCAATTATTGAGTATCGAGATAGTTATGGCCCATTTAAATCAGTAGCTGAATTAACTAACGTGAAAGGGATTGGTGAGAAGTTTCTTGCGAAGAATAAAGAATATCTAACGTTATAATGCTATTGGCTATGAGCCATTAGAGCTACTGATAACTAGCTATTATGCACCGTCATCCATGCACAAAAAAGCCAGTCAATTGACTGGCTTTTCATTATGCAATTATAGAAGCGCTTAAGGTTTCGTTGGACCTGCTGCACTGGTACTTGTTGCAAAACCTCTTGCTGCTGATTGATTAGAACGAGCTACTGCTGTTCTCTGATCAACGGTTAGAGCTTCTGTTGGTATTGCTTGAGTACTAACTTCTGCTGCCGCTGGCTTTGTCATTGGCGCATGTGCTTTGCCTTTAAATGACTTGGCTTTGAGCTGATTGGTTTTCACTTGCTTAGCTTTTACTGGTGCAGCTACAACTTTTTCAGCAACGACTGCTTCAGCAACGACTTCTTCAGCAACGACTGGTTCAGCAACGACTGGTTCAGCAACGACTTCTTCAGCAACGACTGGTTCAGCAACGACTGGTTCAGCAACGACTGGTTCAGCAACGACTGGTTCAGCAACGACTGGTTCAGCAACGACTGGTTCAGCAACGACTACTTCAGCTACGAC
>NZ_JQDZ01000027.1 GCF_000764205.1 Thalassotalea sp. ND16A | reverse complement strand
GTGACTTGGTTTTTCACCGTGATGCTGGTATCGGTCGATATCTCTCGATTGCCCTGAGAAATGGTTAATCGAATAACCACCGCAGAATCACTGCTCACCTGTGGTGCGGTAAAGCCGGAGGTCGCACTCATTGGCGTTGTCAGCGATACCGTTGGCCCACTAACCTGACTCCATTGATAGCTCAATGGGTAACCGTCAGGGTCAACCGACGTTGAACCATCTAAGGTCACCGATGCGCCCTCCATCACCGAGGTACTGCTTGCGGTTGCCATAATGCTAAGCGCTTGCCCTACCCAGTTAACAGAGACGCTACTTTCTTGCGTTACCACGTTCACCCCATCACTGACCGTCACCCTAAACGTCATTACGCCGTCTTGTGTGACATTCGGTGCGGCAATGCTGACCGTCGCGCTGTCGGTATTGACCAGCTCGGCACTCGGTCCTGAAATTTGCTCCCACAGGTAACTCAGCGCCGCATTTTCCGGGTCAAGCGCATTCGCCGTAAGACTGATTGTGGTTAGCTCATCCATCGCCGCA
>NZ_JQDZ01000026.1 GCF_000764205.1 Thalassotalea sp. ND16A | reverse complement strand
GCCACAGATTACATTCTTATCTGGATTATAAAAGTCCAAATAACTTTGAAGCTGGCAATGATAGTTTAGGATTTGATTTGAAATTGGTTGCTTAACTGGGGTGTGTGAAATTAGTTGACCAGGTCACATTTGTTTAAGTAATTACTTGAACAAATTGATATTCATACTACTCTTTTTCTAATACTGAATAAGGAAGTCAATAATGAAAGTTTTGTTATTATTAGTAGTGGTGTTTACAACATCTTGTGTTCAAATAGACACTAAAACGGGGAATAATTTTGATGATTCTTTTGTTAAACATATTAAAAAAGGGCAAACAAATAAATCTGATATTAAGTTTTGGTTCGGAGAACCTAATTCTATGACAGTTACTACTACAGGGGATATCTATTCTTACATAGATATGAGAATTAAATCTTCAGCGACATTTTTGGGAAACGCCCAAGCGACAGGTAACACCAGATCTCTAACGGTAATTTTCAGTGAAGATGATACTGTAAAAGACTTTACTTATAGTGTAACCAATACCTCTACCAATTTAACACAAAATTAGATAACAAAAGCCTTCTTTGCGAAAAAGAACGACTCAATCACATCAAAATATTAAGGTATTAGGTAATTCATAATTTAACTGTAGTAAATTTATAGCTTAACCTCTTCCCAATCAGTTCCTCGTAAATCGTTATATCTGTCAGTCATGCGTTTGTCGCTGTGACCGCACAACTTTTGTGTATCAATTCCTTGGGCTCGGTATAGGCGCTCTGACAAAGAGCGTATTTCATGGAAAGTGGCCGGTGTGCTTTGCCAGTTTATTTTTGCCGCTTCACGCGCCCGTTTAAACGATCTTGATACCGTGTCTGGGTGAAGTGGTTCACCGACTGAACACTTTGTTCTTGCTGTGGTATGGTGTAAGACAAAATCAGAAGATTTCTCTATGTTGGCGGCGGATATCACATCGGCAATAGTCATTTCTAATTTTTCTAATCGCAGCCCTAAAGGGATTTTAAGCATCTTTCCTGTTTTAATCTGGATGATATGTAGATAATCATTTTCAATGTAAGAATAGGGTGCATGCTTCACCAGAGCGGCAAACGAACCATAGTCTTCTTGTGCGTTAATAAAATGATTTGGGTTCTTCTTGTATGCCACATATTTATCTTGCCAGTCGCTACCTTTGCGCTTACGAAGCAAACACAGGTCTGTACGTCGTTGTCCCGTTAATAACGCCAACATATAAGCGCATTGGTGCGCTAAGTAAGGTTGTGCTGCATGGATAGTGTTAAATTGTTCTAGTGAAATACGGGATTTAGTAACTTTGCTAACTGGGTTTTTAACGACACTTGCAGGGTTAAAGTTTGAAGGGACTTCACCGGCACCAGCCGCTTCGGTAAATATGTCACAATACAGACTACGAATTGATTGCGCCATTCGGTTTTTACCTTGTGCTGTGTAAGTATCTAAAAACTCTTTAATTAGCTTGGTCGTAACACTGTTGATGCGAAGGTGGCCATGAACGGAGTCAATTTTTACGATAATACTTTTGCGTGTGCGCCAAGTTGAAGGTTTTAACATTCCAGATTCTATCTTGTTCAATTGAATCTTTGTATATTTTGCCAACCATTTCGTCATCAACAACGCTTTGCTCGCCATTGATGGTGAGTCAATGATGTCTATTAGTCGATTATCCATGACTTTAGGGAGAAGGGCGGCATTCAACCTTTTAGCTTGAAATATGGCGCTTTGTACATCACTACCTAAAGAACGAAACTGTTTAACATCACCAAATTCCTTTAAGCCAAAACGAGGATCTCGATACTGGCAGCTAAACCCGGTTTTAGAGCGCTTATCTACCTTTATATAAAGATTTTCAACATTGTGCTGGTTCAACTTGTTGCGCATACTTTTAAAATAAATAACCTAACTACATACCTTGTATGTTATTAGTATTTATGGTAAAAATCATGAACATGTATTACGTACGTAATAGATGTTCTTGCTAAGTAAATCCACTTAATTGCTGGTAAGCTAGGTCTCTTGCTTTAGAGTACACATCGCTTCGCATTTTCGATTTTGCAGAGTGTCCCCCCAACTTTTCAGGTGTTTTTACCTTAACTGCTACCATCACCTTTTCTTCAATTGTAGATACTAACGGTGTAGTTTCATTACCTTCATTCTTAGACGGTGGTTTTGGGGTTTGTTGTTTAAGTTTTGTTGCAACAATATTGGCAGATGATTCATTACGAATACCGAGACTGCGAAGCTCATACAATGTCGGATTCGATCCGTTTAGCCAGTTCTTATTCAGCTCTTTTATGGCAGCTGTAAATCTTTTGCTAAGCGTTCTAGGGTTTATAGGTGCGCCTTTAGTAACCTTACCGTTCTTAACCGTATGATGAATTAAAAATGGTGAATTAGCATCACAACAAGACACCTGAATTTCATTGATTAAAGTTTTTAAACTCTTATCCAAAGTTTTATTGTGCATATCTAAATCTATCGCACATATTTCTAATGTTTTCTGGCAAAAATATACTATGCAGTTTTCCGTATCATCAATGTAAGGATAAGGCGCAACATTTGAGTATTCCTCAAAGTTTTTATCAGCTAATTCATCTACTGTATTGCGGTTTTCAATAAAGTTTTGAATACGAGATCCCCAGTCTTCACCTTTTGACTTACGAGTTAGCGCAAAGTCTTGTGGGCGCATTGATGTTATCAAGCCAAGCTCAACCGAAAATTTGTTTGGTAGATATGATAATTCTGGTGACTGAGTAACTTCTAGCGCTGTCGCCGCTGAAAGTCGACTTCGCTTTACTTTCGTTTTTGGAACTTTAAGATCCTCAGCGGGATTTTTTTCAAAATCGATTAAACCATAGCGAATACCGTAACTTAATAATTCGCTATATCTAGATATAAATTTTTTAGCCGTATTTATTTTTCCCTCCTGTACATATTCATCAATGTGTACTTGCATATTGGCTGCATTGATAAAGTCAACAGGTAAGTTATCCCAGCGAGCTTTAATTCTATTTAAGTAAGACTTTTTGTTTTTATATTCGTTGTAACTTATCACTACATTTGAATTTGTATGGTAGTCCTCTTCAAGTCGAGCCAGTGCATGATCAACTAAGGGGCTTACGGATTGAATTTTGTCGCCATTTACTTTGATAAATTTAGGTTTGGAAAAGCCGAACTTGTTTGCTTTACGGCTGTTAACGACCATTTTATTTTTAATCAATATAGGCTGATTTTTTTGAAAAGCTTCAAACGCCTGTGCTAATTTTTTAGCCGTTGCAATGGCGGTTGCTCGGCATGGGCCTAATTTCAATACCGGGTCGTTATGATTCGCAACACCTTCAACACCAAAAAATGGATTGTTAAAATAGTGGTAATACCCGGTAGCAGATCCTGAGTCCTTATTGGCATATAAGCCCTTAGGAAGATCTCTATTTTCAGGTTTGCGATTACGACCCATATTGAATGCAGCCTACTAGATTCTTGCCATTAACTCGTTGACATCCGCCAACACGTCACAAGCAATATTTTTCTTTTCATTGTTAGGTAGCGCTGTATCTTTTAATCCAATGTACTTGGCATTTTTTACTACATAATAGTAGCCGCCCATTTTTACAGGGCGTGGAAGAATTCGCCCAAGTCGTGCGTACCGCTGTACTCTGCGTGAACAATATGGCTCGTCGTAATTACTTTTCCACCAAGTTTTCAATTTAACTTCTTTCATCAATAATTCTCTTCAAAAGATTTGTTAAATATATTTTGCAATTAAATTGAAAAATCTGATAATGTTTACGTGAGCTCAAATATTGCGGTTTTGGAAAAATAAAATGAATTACCTTAAAAAGCATAAATGTGGGTCTAAAGAAAGATACCCCAATGGTGCGTGTAGACCTTGTGCACTAAAAAAACAAAGAGTAAGAAATCGAGCCGCAAGAACGGAAGAGCATATTGAAAAGGAAAAGCGGGACATAAAAAATAATGAGCTTAAAGAAATCGCCAGTAAAGGCGATAATCCACATTATGAGTCATTAACTGCTTGTAAACGTTGCGGTGATTTTACGCGCTATATATGCAATGGCGGTTGCAGTGCTTGTAATTAACAGACACTGCATTTACCAGTTAGAGAAATCTAGATTCGATAGAATGGGATTCCTGGTGTTATAGGTGAGAACTCATAAAACACTGGTTGTTTTTCTTGCTCTCCCAACTTTCTACCTTTTAATATTGATAGCTTTCTGCAATCAACGGTTCGTTTAGGGTCAAATGATAAGGCAATGGTAACATCGTTTATGATGTCAAAATCAACTGAGCCAAGAACCGTTTGGCTTTTAGTTAAATGATTTACGTATATTACAGTAGTACCTTGAGCTTTTAGTTTTAAAAACAGCGAAATTAAGTCAGCAACATCATCGGCATTAGATATGTTACTACCAAAAGAGTTGGTTTTGAGGCTATCAATAACCACAATGTCGTGCTGGCACATTTTTTCAAATAGTTCATCGTTGCTGCTAATCGTACATATGTTCTTCATCATTCCGCCGCAAAATTCTCTGTTGATGATATTAAGGTTATTATCAAGCAAAGAAATTTCCTGCGCTGTAGCGATACTAGTGATTTGCTCAAACCGTTGATTAATGTCATCAATAGGAAGCTCACCGTCTAGTAGTAAAACTTTATTGGGTGACGGTACAGAGTTATTAAAAAATTCACCTCCGGTCGTTAAGGCAAAAATTAGTTTGTATAAAAAGTATGACTTGCCAACACCTTGTTGTCCGGCTAGCTCTAGAATATCGCCAGTTGTAAAAATATTCCCCCACAGTGGATGCCGATCGATTCCTTTGATGTTTTTAAACTGTCCAAATGAGAGTTCGGTTGGAGAGCCATATCCCTCAATTAATTCAGCTTTAATTTTTGTTGCTGTTGAAGATAGTGATGACGGCTGTTCAAATAAATTTAGTTGTTCCATTAATACATTCCTTGTTTTGATTAATATTCTTAAACAAGTACGCATTGACCGTGCGAAATTTTTAAATGCATCGCCAATAAAAATTACCTAAACACGAAACTACCGTATAACTATCGGCCCAACGGGGCGATAGTTATACGGTAGTAAAAACTGAAAAGTTTTAATAAACACCCAACGCGTAGCTTTGGGAATAAAGCAATTTCGATAGAAATTAATCAAATGGCGTAAGCATAAATCCGCGAAGCAGGTATTTATGTGGGAGCATTTTTGCAAAAAATATTAAAGCGAATCGTAGTCAACAACGAAGTGTTGCGGAGTAAATGGATTTTCGTTTTCTTAGTAACGTAGTCCTAGAAAATACATTTACTCCGCAACCAAAGGGCCGGTGGAGATTCGCGAAATAGCAATTGTTATTGGTGGAACCAATACCGAAGTGAAGGGCGACGAGTCGCCTGTATCAAGGAATGAGCTATTTAAATCCATGTAATGGTTCTCTTTAATCAGTACAGCTGATTGCATTTGCTTGATTACATTCACAGAATCAATCTTCGTATGCCTTAGTCAAGGTAATTTCCACGCCTTCATCCTATTTAATTTAAACACTTAGGAGAATTAACAATGATTAATAAACATGAACGGGGTATCCCTTCAAAATATCTAAAATCTACGTCAACAAAAGCTCGTCATGATGCCAAGCTTTACTCATTGCTCGATTGGATCTACAGGTTTGGTTTTACTTCAACATCAGTTATCGAGCTATTATGGGATGTTGAACGCTCTGTAGTAAACCGTATGGTTAAGCGATATGTTGATGATGGTGTGTTAAATGAGGTAGCAACGTTTGCATGTAGGGATCGTAGGGTATTTTTACTTAAACCAAAAGCTATCAGAATGCTTGAAGAGCTACACGGTGAAGAACTAAGGTATTCAATTAAACCTAGCACAATAAATCCGAAATCAATAACCCATGATTTAATCGTTGGGTGCGTTATCGCTTTTGGTCTTCAGCAGGGGAAAATTGGCTTTTTTATTACTGAGCGTGAACAACAAAAAGACAACCAAGGAAAAAGACGTCGTGTTGATGCAATTTGCTATGATTTGCACGATAACGAAATGGTTGCTGTTGAAGTGGAGTGTTCAGCTAAAACTATACCGCACCGGTTAGATTTATTAAGACGTTATAGGAAGGCTATTAGCGATGATAATTTATATCATAAGGTCTTAATCTATTCTCATAAACGAAGGTACGTTAAAGACGCTGAGAGAGTCAATAGTAAGCTAACCTCAAAAGAGGCTAACCAACTTGATGAAATGTTTTTCAAAGAACACATTAAATACATTTACAATAAAGAACTGATCGCATTGATTTATAACAAATTTTGGTTACATTAAAAAGAGTGAAGCCGCTTTAATCAGCGGCTTCACTCACATTGCTCTCTATTTTTAAACTATGTCATCTTAGAACTGGTGGAACGGTTTTAAAGCATACCGCTTTAAATGTTCTATTGTAGTCAGGGTCTGTACACCTAACATTAAAAATCATGCCATTAAATGGCCCAAGCCTACAGTAGCGAGGAAGTTATCCAGTTAATAATAAATACGCATATACAGGGCGAAATTTTAGCTTTTCTTTCAATTAATACTGAAAATAATATAAATTTATTAACTGGACTGGTTTAAGATAAGCACTAAATAAACAAAACTAGACTTATTAATGGCTGATGAAATAAATACCGGGTGGGTTAAGCCACCAACGCAAATAACCGGCCTTGATCACCTTGGTATTCAAGCACCTTGTATTGATATCTACGGTAAACTGTTGCCTGGTATTACAAACGTTACAGATAGAGCCAGGTATTACAGTTTTTATCCGTGGTTATTTTGGGCGTTTAATAAACGAGGCTGGAATGATAAAGATACTTTTATCGAAAGGTTTAGGCAGGCTGACTGCTTATTTAGCCTGATCGCAATAAGACATCAATCCTTACATTCCAATGACGATGTCAATCATGCAGGCGCAGTCGTTGGTAAAGATACTTTATTGCCAGCGTTGGTTGCGGCTGAAAATAAAAATACAACACTAAGGCTTACTGACTATAGCCATCAGCGAGATGGTGATCCTACTAGATACTTCCGTAGTGAACTTGGTGGATTTTCACAATATTATTACGGGGCGCTTCGAGATCTACACCTATTTCAAGGCGACTCTTACAGTAATGCTTCACTTACTCGCCAAGTAGGTGAGAAGGTAGCTATTGCATTCGACAAAGGAGTGTTGGGCGAACGATTTTTAGATGAGCTAATAGAAAACGACGTTTCAATAAGGACATTAGATGAACTTTCAGCTTTCTGTCCTTGTAACTTATCGGCCTCTGAATGTGAACTAGGCGCATTAACTGATTTATTTTCATACGGCGTAGAACCTTTCGATAAGACCATAAATGCAGAAATTAGCGCTATGGATGCTAAAGCTCGCTCGCGCACAATGGCTTTTCAAGTATTACTCGCTCAGCATTGTCAGGCCCACGAGGTTAACTTTTCTTTACAACAGTTTCGTGCCTTGGCATACACAGGCATTGGATATGATCAACAACCGTTAAAGCTAACTAGCGGGCTCACCGAATGTGCACAAGGCTGGCAAGTCTATGTGCGAAATGAGCTTTTATCATTGTCACTTCAGGGAATATTTCATGCTGTACTCCGAGCAAAAGAACTAACCCAAGCCCATTTCAAATCTACTGGTGAGTTATCAAGTTGGTTTTGGCATGAATATGTAAAAGACGAGCTTTTCAACACTAATTCAACACAATCCTTAAAAGACTATATTTCGGAGTCTTATACTTTGATGCCGTCCTTTTCTGATTGGGTGTCGGAAGATCATGAATCTATGCGTATCGTCAAAATTGAAGCGCTAACTAGAAAGCGACTTGCTAGTAAAATAGAAATCATCACCTTGTTAAAACATTGCTTGTTTTCACTAGCGGCGCTTGTAAGCCGAGAAAGCAATCAAAAGGGTTATGACGGGATGTCTTTCGCTCCTGGATACCTTGAGGAGCGGTATCCATTTAATATTGAGAGTGTTCAACAACTACTTGCGGGCAAGTTAGCCCCAAAAAATGTGATTAATGCTTTGTCTCAATTCACACATCAATGCTGCTTGGAAAATCATACGAGAGTGGCGTTGCGTAAATTGCGCCAACAAGGAAATAACACATTTCGCTTTGAAATAAGCGAGCTGGGCTTAGTTATAAATGGTATTCCACCCGCGTCATTTACATCGCCAAGATTCCACCAAAGTATTCAAATAATGACTGATTTGGGCTTACTTACGAAGCATAAAAACAATGCTATCCCCACATCTCAAGCTGCTGCATTTATCGAGGAAGTGAGTTAATGACGACAATATCATTATTTAATGAGCTTAAGAGCGGTGGATATGATGCCTGCTTACTGACAAGTTACTCGATTGATTTCCCTTTCTACGAAGACGTACTATTGCGCCGAATGCAAACGGTCGGTATTACACATCACATGTTATTTGTCGATAAACGTATGTGTAATAACCAAATGAAGGAGCGCCCTCCGGTTAAGGCCGGTAGTCAATATTCTTTGGTCCCAATGAAATGCTCTAAACCATTCCACCCCAAAATACTCATGTTATTGGGTAAGAAAAAAGGTTTATTAGCTGTTGGTAGTCACAATATTACCATGTCGGGGTTTGGTAAGAACCTAGAACTTACCAATGTATTGCGGTTCTCAGTTGGCAAAAATGAATCTTATCAAGCATTATTTCAAATAGCCTATAACGCATTTAAAACTTGGGTTGAAGATTATGGTTATGAATCACCAAAATCTGTTGTAGAAGCATGGTCAAGTACGAGTAAGTTAGCTCCCTGGCTTACAAAAAAGCAAGTTCAATTGCCTGAACATCATGACTTGCTGCTATCGTCGGTAAACTCTGAACCACTCTGGACCCAATTGGAAAAGCATTTACCTGATGATGTTTCAGGCATCACTGCGCTTGCACCATTTTTTGATAAACAGCTAAAGCTTGTTTCTAAACTTGGCAGTTTATCTGCACAGCCTACAATTATTGCGATACAACCATCTGCGGTGTCGGTAGAAAAAAACATTCTATTAGAGCCAGGGTTAAAAGTTGTAGACGCGAATTATTTTGTTGAAAAGGGAGCAGAAACTGATAGTAAGGCTCGTCCTAATGGAACTAGGTACATACATGCTAAAGCTATGTACTTTGATTCACCGACTAAACCATTATTCGTTTCTGGAAGTGCAAATTTAAGTACTACGGCTTGGCTTGAAAAAGGTAAAGAGGCGAATGTTGAGGCTGCTCTCGTGATAACAGGAGATGCTGCGGAGCATACGGCAACCAATCTTTCATTTAATAAACTAAAACATGCCCCCCTTGTTGAAGCTATTGATAACTTACCCATTAGCGATAACGATGAAATAAATGAACGCACTTCGTTGCAGATTGTTGCCACACAAAGTGACGGCAGTGTATTTATAGCAATTGAGGATGCTTGGGGGGATTCGTTTGAGTTAGCGTTTGTCGACGTATGGGGAGATAGAACCGTAGTTTCGTTTCAAAGGCAAGGAAATACTATAACCATAAAGCCTCAAGAATTATCAAAAGTACCGGTACTGAGTGTATTGGTAAATGATGATGTGGTAGGTCGAATTATTGTACACAATGTTGAGTCCATCAGAAAAAAAAGTGTTACTGGACACGAGCGCCAAATACAGGAAGCATGGGGCAGTTTAGATACGGATTCACCAGATTTAACATTGTTGTTTAAATGTATTGAAAACCTATCAGCCTTTCATAAAACAAAAAACATTATTGCAAGTCGCGCTCAAAATACACAAAACGGTGCAAATGACGGCAAAGAAAAGGATCTTATTACTGATTTAACCAGTGATTATTTTGGTAAGTCTATATCTGGTCGGCGCAGGCTGGCAAGTAATGATATATCTCAGGTTTTAGATATCTTTATCTACTCGTTGTCCATGAGCACATTAGGCGACAAAACAACGGCTTTTGGCGAAGACTCTCTGGGGCGCTCAGAAGAGGAACTAATTGGCAGTGACGATGCGCCATTACAGCCAAAAATGCCGGAATCGGATATTATTGAAGTGGCAACTCTATGTCGCAAAAAAGTAGACAGTTTACTGAAAAGGTTGGCCAAAAAGGTTGATATGTTTGGAATTAAAAAGCAAACATCAGCAGAAAGCTTAGCTGTATCTCTCGCGAGCACTGTTTTAATTCATAGACTTGACGAGGTCTCTAAAAAGCAAAATGTCAACGGCGACAAAAAGAGTGAATGGGTCGGCACCCAACATTTTAAATCATTATCGAAAATATTATTTCAACACGTGTTATCCGATAAAGTTGCATTGAATTTAGCTGATGGCACGGATTCTCCATTTTCATCCGATGAGGCAACTCAGCTGTTGGGGTATGCATGCTGGGTTGCATATAAAGCCGGTATTACTTTTAATGTAGAACCAAGGTTATCCGCCACCAAAGAGATTAAATATGAGAACTATTGGTGCAACGCGGTGATGTTGTTTTTAATGCAACGAATAAATGTTGATGAACACGTTAATGATGTTGCATATCGTTTATTCACCGATGAGGGGAATGAGGCCCTTGCATGGTTAGACCTACTATCAAAAAAAGGAAGGGCAGTAGCTAGTAATAATCCCCATGAACTGCCTTATAAGCTTGCATCCTCGCCTAAAGGAGTTTATCAAGGTTATCGGTTTTTAGTTAATTCAGAGGCCGACTTTACGTATCTGGCCTCAATGAATGAAAAAGAATGGCTTTCTAAATTTGCTATCGGATTTGTTGAATTGAATAAAATGGATATGACAAGCTAAGAAAAAGGAGCCTGACGGCTCCTGAATTATGTTGTCTTACAATAATTGTTGTATGCGAATTGCCAATAGGCTTTTGAGGTTTCGTTAAAAAACGAATCTTGGTTTAGTAAAAATACTTCTTTGAACTCTTTATTTGAAACTTTTTCAGTACAGTATTCTTCAATTTCGTGCGCGAACACGTGCATGACGATATCTAGGTGTTCAAAAATAAGATACTGGCTTTGCAAGCCAGATGGCATCCTTTCTTGAAATCTTTTACTTAAACTCACGCCATTAATGCCAAAAGCGCCCAGGTGTAAATACACACCTAACTTCGTTTCTGGTTGCCACAGCATAGCCACTCGCGCAGTATCATCCCAAGGGGATTTACTGCGGCGGGCATAATTTTTGTAAAACTCAATTGTGTCACTCATTGTTATTCCTTTAGTTATTACCTGTAAATAACTAAGATCACAATGAGGAAATTATTTAAAAAGTGACTGGCGCCAATCGTAAACCTCTCATTTTAGTTCTGATTTTGGAGAGGGTGCTGTTATAACTTATCTTCCGTTTAATGACAGAGCTGGGGTGTACACGTTGCTAGCTAGTTCCAGATATCAAAAATATAAATCTAAGCACGTGGATAGAATAAACTAAGATCGCTTTTAAAAAAGATTAAACTAAAGTTTTTTTTACCAATCATCAAAACTACTGCAACCCGAATCAAACGAATCGAAAGGGTCATCGAAGCAACTAGAGGTATCCATCGAGCTAAAGCTATCATCTATTGATGATGAAAAGCTGTCACTCATATCAGTACCATAAGGATTTCCTGCAACATCCACACTTCCAATACCGGATGTCATTGGCAGTCCGCTTGCTGGGTTTATATCGGTAGTTTCAATATTGCTTGAAGTCGATGAAGAGCCAAATAGAAAGTTAAATAGTCCCATAGTTTTTCCTTTTTTTACAATGTGTTAGCAGGCTAGGTTTTCTTTACTTATTATAGTAATTCTGCTATTTTCTGAAAGCATTTTCGTTTTGTACAAAACTATAAATGCTTATCTATCTAAATATACTGACAGCTTCTTTTGGATGGGCACTAATTAGCTTTATTAAGTTTTATAAATCAAAAGAGAATATAACGTTAAAGAGCTTTGTGCCATCACTAAAGACACTGAATCAGCTGAAAAAGACTTACAGCAATAAGTACAAGAAAAGTCACCCAAAGCTGCATTAACAGACTTATTTTTAGAACTAAAAACTGACGAAACACCTGCGGTAGTTGAACGCGAAGTTCAAAAATCACTGCGCAAAGCGTTACTCAAGTACAAATTACATAAAGACCAAGTGCTATTTGACCGGGCTTATGGGTATATCAAGGAATATTATTAGGCCTCTAGGCTAAAGGAATAAAAATTAAATGCAGTTTGTAAAAAATGGCCCAAATGTACCAGAAAAGCTCCTTCAAGCTCATGAAGAGGGAAAGGTTGTCTTCTTTTGTGGTGCAGGCATTTCATTCCCAGCAGGTTTACCTGGATTTGGCGGCTTAGTATGGAATCTGTATGATAAAATGGGAATTACTCCTGATGCAGTTCAAGCGCAAGCGTTAAAATTAGGCCAGTTTGATACAGCAGTGTCTTTGCTTGAAGGAGTCAAACAAACTAATCAGTGGCGTAGAGACGTTAGATTAGCAATGGCTGAATTGCTCAATCCGGACTATACCAGTTCCAAGTCTACTGCCACCCACAAAGCATTACTGCATTTATCGAAAATAGTAGATAAAGAAACGAAAGAGAGAAAAACACGCCTAATAACGACAAACTTTGATCGAGTCTTCCATAAAGCAGGGGAAGCAGAAAACCTTAACTACCCGACCTATCAAGCTCCCTTATTGCCTGTTCCGAAAAATCGATGGGACGGTCTTGTTTATCTACATGGGCTACTTCCTGAAAAAATTAATGGTACAGATTTAGATAATTTGGTGATCTCTAGTGGTGATTTCGGACTAGCTTATCTTACGGAGAGATGGGCAGCTAGGTTTGTTAGTGAGTTATTCAGAAGTTATACCGTATGTTTTGTCGGATACAGCCTGAATGATCCTGTGCTTCGATATATGATGGACGCTTTAGCCGCTGATCGCTTGTTAGGGGAATCTCCTCCTGAAATGTTTGCATTTGGAGAGTTTAAAAAAGGTGAATTTGATACTGAGTATCAGCAGTGGAAAGCAAAAAATGTAACTCCAATCTTGTACAAGAGTTATCATAAACATTATTACTTGCATGAGACCATCTCTAAATGGGCTGATACCTATAAGGATGGCTTAGGGGGTAAAGAACAAATCGTTGTCACAACAGCATTTTCCAACCCATCTAGCTCAGATTTACATAATGATTACGCTCGGAAATTAGCCTGGGCACTGAGTGATCCAACAGGTGTTCCCGCTAAAACATTTTCCCAGTTAAAACCTAGTCCACCACTTGCTTGGTTAAACATATTAGACTCTATTGAATTAAAGAAAGAAGATCTTTCTCGTTTTCGAATTGATCAGGCAGGCTTTGATAAAGAATTATCATATAGCTTATTTAGTCGACCGGCAAAAAGCGCTGACTCACCTTTTATGGCTCTAGCATCTCATCCGCATGTAGAGACTAAATGGGATAAGATTATGTTTAGCTTGGGTAAATGGTTAATTTGCCATTTAAATAACCCAGACTTGGTATTATTTATTTTGAAACGAGGCGGAAGGTTACATCCTCAACTACAGTGGCTTATTAATCGCGAAATTGAAGACCAACGTAAGAATACATTTAAAGGTAATAATGATTATTTTGAAGAACTGAGAGCTAAGAGCACTGAAGCAGTTGTAAGTAAAGATATGATGATTGTTTGGGAGTTAGTGCTTGCAGGATATTGTGAACACTCAGCGCACGATATAAGTCTTTATTCGTGGTTAGATAAGTATAAATACTCCTCATTAACTCCAGCATTGAAAAATGAAT
Organism: Thalassotalea sp. ND16A; assembly: GCF_000764205.1. Taxonomy (GTDB): domain Bacteria; phylum Pseudomonadota; class Gammaproteobacteria; order Enterobacterales; family Alteromonadaceae; genus Thalassotalea_A. The sequence goes on along the minus strand of NZ_JQDZ01000026.1, from coordinate 3,103 downwards.
TAAGAAGTATTTTGTCGCCAAAGATTCAGTTTAAAAAGCCTTACAGTATATCCTTAAATAAATCTAATAAAGGTATTAAAAAATTATTAGACTGGGATATTAGTCTTGCCTCATCTTTTGTGCATTCAGCACTTAATACTCTTGATGGAGTCGAGTCATGGAAGAATGACATTTCAGTACTCTTTCCTGAATTTAATGCGATTTTGCTAGAAACGATGGAATTAAAATCCATGCTCAATGAAGCTGATGAGTTTCATGATTATACATATATCCATCAGCCATCAATTAAACGGCACCCTCAAAACAAAGATTATAATGATTGGACGGCTTTAATCGAGCTATTGAGAGATTCGTGGTTGTCACTATTATCATCTGATCAAGAGAGTGCTAAAAATGCAGTTTTTGTTTGGTGGAAAACGCCTTTCCCTTTGTTTAAAAGATTAGCCCTTTTTGCGATTGCAGAAAAAGAATTAGTTTCTGTTGAGCAGGTAAATTCTTGGCTTGAACAAGACGGTAGCCGGTGGTTATGGAGTGTTACTGTTCAACGCGAACTAATGCAACTGCTTCCTGCTCTAGCTAGTAGGTTGAACGACCCTGAGCGAATACGTTTATTAAAAAACATAGTTAATGGACCTAACAGAGAGTGGTTTAGAGAAGATTTAACGGATGAAGATTTTCATCGTATCACTCAAAGAGAAATATGGTTAAGACTTGAAAAATTAAAAATTGCAGGGCTGAAATTCGAAAAGGAAACTGAGAAAATTCATCAATTAATTGCTCAAGAAAATCCCATGTGGCATTTAGATGAAGAGCAAAAAGAAGAGTTTCCATTTTGGATGGGAGATGGAGAAAGGTATAGGAATACAGTTTCGAGCCCAGAAAGTGAACAAGGACTTATCGATTGGCTAAAAGAAAAACCAAATCATGAGCATTGGGATAATGATGAGGATGATTGGCCTCTTAGATGTAAAAATGACTTTGATTTAGCTAAAAATGCGCTAATTACTTTAGAACAAGATGGTGTCTGGATAGCAGAACGATGGCGAGAAGCTTTACAAGTTTGGACTGAAAACAAATTACTTTCTTTTAAGGCTTGGCGTCATCTGTCAGAATTTATTTTGACTTTGAGTAATCATAAATTAGTTGAAATATCTTGGAACCTTTCAAGGTGGCTTAAAAGCAATGGTGGTTGCAGACCTTTAGGCAAAGACTTGTACTTTAGGTATTTTGACAAGCTTATTGCTCTCCCGTATACAATAGAAGAAGAGATTAATGATCCTATTACTGCGGCAATTAATCATCCTGTTGGTATTTTAACAGAGAGCCTTTTTCAGCAATGGTATATAGAAAAGCCAAACGATAATGAAGGCTTATCAACTGAGTTTCAGCACCGATTCGAGCAAATCATCTTAAGTGAAGAGCGAGATTACCAATTAGGTAAAGTGATAATCGCAGCAAATGTATTGTCGTTATTCAGGGTTGCACCTAGTTGGACTAGTGAGTTTGTTCTGCCTTGGTTTAATTGGGATAACCATGAACTCGCGATAATAACATGGCGTAGTTATCTTTGGTCCCCAAGGCTACACAAGGCTTTGTTAGTTAGTATTAAAAATGATTTGCTTGAAACCGTCAATCACTATCAGGAACTCGTTAATAATAAAGAACAATATGCAAGATTTTTAACTTATTTAGCATTACAAAAATATGACGAATATAAAGTAACGGAGTTGGCAACTGCATTTAAATCATTGCCTGAAGAAGCACTAAAACATGTTGCATCTTCATTAAATGATGCGCTATCAAACTCAGGCGATAAATTTAATGAATATTGGGAACATCGAATAAAAGTATTCCTAATAAAGACATGGCCTAAACAAACTGTTTTTGCTGAGCAAACTGTAAACCAGTTGGCCTTATTGTGCTTAAATACTAAAAGCTACTTTGTAGATGCATTCGAAATTTTAAAACATAGTTTGAGGCAGATCGAGGATACGGAATACCTCGTTAGGAAAACATTAGATAGTAAGCTAATAAGTTCATATCCTGATGAAGTATTGGAGTTTTTAAATCAATTAATAGTCGATGAACCAAGGTTTAGGCCACCGAGTAAATTAAATGAATGCTTATCGCAAATTGTCATAGTAGCGCCAGAATTAGAAGGTAATGAAATATTCGTTCGTCTAAATACAATCGTAAGGCAGTTTGAGTAAATTGTTTAATTAATGGTAATAGATTGTTTGAGAAAAAATCAGTATTATTTGGTCTGTTATTCCCCAAGGATTCCCCAACGGGTATTCAATGGAAATTGATAACATCTTGAAAAACTTTAAAATTTAAACTGATGTGTTTTGGTCTGGTTTTTGTGCAATATGGTGACTAAGTGTCTGATAATAAAGAATTAAATGTAATAAAAAGTGTGCTTTTCGTCTGCATGGGCAACATCTGTCGCTCTCCGTCTGCCGAAGCGGTATTTAGGCATAAAGCCAACCTATTAGGACTTGATGTAGACATTGATTCTGCCGGTACTATAGGTTACCACCAGGGGCATAAACCGGATGAACGTTCTCAAAGTGCCGGGGTTGCTCGTGGTTATAACTTTAATGGCATTAAGGCCCGTAAAGTTGTCGTTGAAGATTTTGAACGGTTTTCGTTGATCCTGGCAATGGATCAGGAAAACTTGTTTAACTTATTAGATATTGCCCCAGAAGAGCATTTACATAAAGTGCAGTTGTTTCTTGATTATGGGGTGAATTTCACTGAGCGGGAAGTGCCCGACCCTTATTATGGTGGTAGTGGGGGCTTTGAGTTGGTGTTGGATTTAATTGAAGATGCCAGTGATGGTTTATTGAAGAAATTATCTTCTTAAAACTGCTTGTCAAGCTTAATTATGAAATCATCCTTTAAAGGCTTCCTCGATAATTGCATCTCCTGCATTATTCTACCTACGTACGTCCTGTACTAGTGCCTGGCGGGTAGTGCATATTCCGGCGAACGTGAACACCGATTCCGGTTTATCGTGAACACCTGAATTTTTAACGCGTAACCTTCTTTAATTTTTAGCGCAAGTGTTCACGATGCGTCAACTTTTAATTGTTTTTCTCAT
>NZ_JQDZ01000025.1 GCF_000764205.1 Thalassotalea sp. ND16A | reverse complement strand
ACGCTGTCAAATGCAAGGTGTTTCAGAAGAGCTTGCTCGTGAAGCGTTTAACCTTGCTGCTCGTAAACTGCCATTCAAAACAACTTTCGTAACTCGGACGGTAATGTGATGAAAGCAAGCGAACTAAAAGATAAAAGCGTAGAAGAGCTAAATGCTGAACTTCTAGGTCTTCTTCGTGAGCAGTTTAACCTGCGCATGCAAGCAAGCACTGGTCAGTTAGCTCAGACACACACGCTAAGAACAGTACGTCGCGATATCGCGCGTGTAAAAACAATTATTAACCAGAAGGCAGGTCAATAATGAGCGATAAAATTCGTACTCTTCAAGGCCGTGTAATCAGCGACAAGATGGAAAAATCTTTCACTGTTGCTATCGCACGTTACGTGAAGCACCCAATCTATGGGAAATTCATCAAACGTACGACTAAGTTACACGTACATGACGAAAATAACACTGCAAAAGCGGGTGACGTAGTTACTATCCGTGAATGCGCTCCAATCTCTAAGAACAAATCTTGGACTTGGGTAGATGTTGTTGAA
>NZ_JQDZ01000024.1 GCF_000764205.1 Thalassotalea sp. ND16A | reverse complement strand
GCGCCTACTGTTCTGCCACCTTCACGGATAGCGAAGCGTAAACCTTCGTCCATCGCGATTGGGTTGATAAGCTCAACAACAAACTTCAAGTTGTCGCCAGGCATTACCATTTCAACACCTTCAGGAAGCTCTACCGCACCGGTGATATCGGTGGTACGGAAGTAGAACTGTGGACGGTAACCTTTGAAGAATGGCGTATGACGACCACCTTCATCTTTGGTTAACACGTATACTTCTGATTCGAATTTAGTGTGTGGGTTTACTGAACCAGGCTTGGCTAGTACTTGACCACGTTGTACGTCTTCACGCTTAGTACCACGTAAAAGAACACCACAGTTTTCGCCAGCACGACCTTCGTCAAGAAGCTTACGGAACATCTCTACACCAGTACAAGTAGTAAGCGTAGTTTCTTTGATACCGACGATAGCAACTTCGTCACCAACTTTCACGATACCACGTTCAACACGACCGGTTACCACCGTACCACGACCCTGGATTGAGAATACATCTTCGATTGGAAGAATGAAATCACCGTCGATGGCACGCTCTGGCTCTGGAATGTAAGTATCAAGGGCGTTAGCAAGTTCTACTACTTTCTCTTCCCATTGTGCTTCACCGTTAAGGGCACCTAAGGCAGAACCTTGGATTACTGGTAAGTCATCACCTGGGAAATCGTATTCGCTAAGAAGTTCACGAACTTCCATTTCTACTAATTCTAGTAATTCTTCGTCATCAACCATGTCACATTTGTTCATGAATACGATGATGAAAGGTACACCAACCTGACGTGATAACAAGATGTGCTCACGGGTTTGTGGCATAGGGCCATCGGTAGCAGCAACTACTAAGATAGCGCCATCCATTTGTGCAGCACCGGTGATCATGTTTTTAACGTAATCGGCGTGACCAGGACAATCTACGTGGGCGTAGTGACGTGATTCTGTATCGTACTCGATGTGAGAAGTATTGATTGTGATACCACGCTCGCGCTCTTCTGGAGCGTTATCGATTTGGGCGAAATCTTTAACTTCACCACCGTGTACTTTAGTAAGAACCGCAGAGATAGCAGCTGTTAAAGTTGTTTTACCGTGATCGACGTGACCAATGGTACCAACGTTAACGTGCGGTTTATTACGTTCAAATTTTTCTTTAGCCAT
>NZ_JQDZ01000023.1 GCF_000764205.1 Thalassotalea sp. ND16A | reverse complement strand
ACTTAAGGTAAGGAGGTGATCCAACCCCAGGTTCCCCTAGGGTTACCTTGTTACGACTTCACCCCAGTCATAAATCACAAAGTGGTAACCGTCCCCCCGAAGGTTAGACTAGCTACTTCTTTTGCAACCTACTCCCATGGTGTGACGGGCGGTGTGTACAAGGCCCGGGAACGTATTCACCGTGGCATTCTGATCCACGATTACTAGCGATTCCGACTTCACGGAGTCGAGTTGCAGACTCCGATCCGGACTACGACAGACTTTCTGGGATTCGCTCCACCTCGCGGTCTCGCTGCCCTCTGTATCTGCCATTGTAGCACGTGTGTAGCCCATCCCGTAAGGGCCATGATGACTTGACGTCGTCCCCACCTTCCTCCGGTTTATCACCGGCAGTCTCCTTAGAGTTCCCGCCATTACGCGCTGGCAAATAAGGATAGGGGTTGCGCTCGTTGCGGGACTTAACCCAACATTTCACAACACGAGCTGACGACAGCCATGCAGCACCTGTCTCACAGTTCCCGAAGGCACCAATCCATCTCTGGAAAGTTCTGTGGATGTCAAGGGATGGTAAGGTTCTTCGCGTTGCATCGAATTAAACCACATGCTCCACCGCTTGTGCGGGCCCCCGTCAATTCATTTGAGTTTTAACCTTGCGGCCGTACTCCCCAGGCGGTCAACTTATCGCGTTAGCTGCGCTACCCACAGATCAAGTCTACAGACAGCTAGTTGACATCGTTTACGGCGTGGACTACCAGGGTATCTAATCCTGTTTGCTCCCCACGCTTTCGTGCCTCAGCGTCAGTTTTTGTCCAGGTGGCCGCCTTCGCCACTGATGTTCCTTCCAATCTCTACGCATTTCACCGCTACACTGGAAATTCCACCACCCTCTACAAAACTCTAGACTACCAGTTTGAAATGCAGTTCCCAGGTTGAGCCCGGGGCTTTCACATCTCACTTAATAATCCGCCTACGCACGCTTTACGCCCAGTAATTCCGATTAACGCTCGCACCCTCCGTATTACCGCGGCTGCTGGCACGGAGTTAGCCGGTGCTTCTTCTGTTGCTAACGTCACAGCTAGCAGTTATTAACTACTAACCTTTCCTCACAACTGAAAGTGCTTTACAACCCGAAGGCCTTCTTCACACACGCGGCATGGCTGCATCAGGCTTTCGCCCATTGTGCAATATTCCCCACTGCTGCCTCCCGTAGGAGTCTGGGCCGTGTCTCAGTCCCAGTGTGGCTGATCATCCTCTCAAACCAGCTAGAGATCGTCGCCTTGGTAAGCCTTTACCTTACCAACTAGCTAATCTCACTTGGGCTAATCTATGAGCGAGAGGTGCAAAAGCATCCCCCCCTTTGGTCCGTAGACGTTATGCGGTATTAGCAGTCGTTTCCAACTGTTGTCCCCCACTCAAAGGCATATTCCCAAGCATTACTCACCCGTCCGCCGCTCGACGCCAGAGTAGCAAGCTACTCTTCGTTTCCGCTCGACTTGCATGTGTTAAGCCTGCCGCCAGCGTTCAATCTGAGCCATGATCAAACTCTTCAATTAAAAAGTTGTTACATTAATAATGAAACAAGTTTCATTATCGACTCAATGAATTCTGATGTTTCGTTACTCACACCTCAACCGAAGTCGAAGCGCAATAACTAAAACGTACTAATCATTCTTTATCGCTAAAATAAATCCTGACTAATATGTTTGTGTGTTCATTCATCATTAAGTAATTATGTGT
>NZ_JQDZ01000022.1 GCF_000764205.1 Thalassotalea sp. ND16A | reverse complement strand
CAAAATCCTGAGCATTACCTCCCTTGGAACTACCAACAAAATCAAGAGATAACTCAGTCATAGACTGGGTTAGCGCCATTCTAAATAACTCAACTTGCCATGTCACACTATCCCGCCGTAAGCTCACTGTAATTGCTATAACGATATAGCTGGACTATTTAGCAACAATCTCTCTTTGCAACAGGGCTACCATTTTTTCCTGTTTTAGCAGACCAGGCACCCTGTGCTGATTCGGGTGTTAAAATTTGTACAACAAGCCAGCCGTTCATGCCTTCTTTATTGAATAGTTCGGCCAAATCCGGCAATTGCTGTTTTTTAATTCCGCTAAGAAAGCCTTCTTTATTTTCAATTTCTAGCGTTTTATATTCGTATTGTTTCATCTTCTTTGATTCCTGGTATTCAAGATCTAAGGTATCTATATCTAATGCTGAAGCTAAAGACTTTCTCGACTGCAACGAAGCAGAGGCCTCTTTCTCTATTCGTTGTATCGTCCTGAGGTTAAGACCAGATGCAATGGCTAACTCATCTTTTCCGGAACAGTTTAATTGTTCAAAGAATTGGACTTGTTCAACAGAAAGCTCTACTTTCTTTTTAACTATCTGACATTTTTTATCATATGCGGAAGTTACAGTTGGCTTAACAACACATGAACATAGCAACAGACAAAAGCTACAGAGTATTATTATTTTATGTAAAGGCATAACCATCCGTGAGTATCAACGCCTTACTAACAGGCAAATAATATTGGTGCGTGCTTTTCCCCATTTTACAAAAACCATGACGATGTTATTAGTCCCATTGAGCAACTTCGATTAATGCTCATCTAGGGTATTCTCCCAGTCTGCTAGCTTTCGTCTAAGTTGATTAACTTTTTGGGGGTACTTATGAAATACGTTATTTCTTTCACTGATGTCAGCGTCTAGATTGAACAGTAATTGTGAATGTCCATCCACCACATATTTCCAGTTATTGTTACGGACAGCTTTCATCTTTCCACGCCGCCAATATAAATTGCGATTCTCAAATTTATCCGAGTTTTTCATAATGTCGAATAAGCTTGTCCCATCTAGGGAGTCGATGACACTATCAGCCTGTGCGGCGTCAAGCATTGTCGCGGTAAGGTCCATAGCGATTGTAGGCGTTTCAACAACGTCTGCTTTATTCACTCGGTTTGGCCAGCGGATGATTAAAGGAACACGGATCCCCCCCTCCCACAATGTACCAAAGCCATGAAATAGTGGTCCTGAGTCAACGAGGTGACGGCCGCCATGATCATAAGTGAAAATTACCAGCGTATTTTCTTCGAGTTCATCTTCGCGTAACTTGTTAAGAACCTTGCCTATGCCTTGATCCATCCTTTCTATCATCGCAATATAGTCCGCCCTTGTAGCTTCATTGGCATCCCAGCCTGAGTCCCACTCAGATTTTGCTAGATCAGGTGCTTGATAAGGTGGCAAGCCGGCATTATAGGAAAGATAAATAAAGAAAGGATTGTCTGCATTTTCATCGATAAACTGTACGGCCTCTTCGGTAAAAATATCGGTTAAGTAGCCTTTTTCAATTGCTGGCTTTTTATTTCTCACTAGGCCAGGCTCACCATCTGAGGTAAGGTGAGTATGGTATCCCAATGTCCAGGAGTTGAATCCTAAAAAATAATCGAAGCCATGATCGTTTGGCCTAAAGTTTTTCTCTGCGCCAAGGTGCCACTTGCCAATTAACGCGGTTTTGTATCCACTCGCTTTCAGTCCGCTGAGTAAATTGTTATTGTTTGAGTGTAATCCTCGCCCTCTTTCCAGTTCAAAACTTTCTATTACTTTTGCAGGGTACTTGCCACTCATTAAAGATGCGCGGGAGGGAATACAAGCAGGGGCGGCAGAATAATGGTTCGAAAAACGAAGCCCTTGCTCAGCTAGCGCATTGAGTGACGGCGTTTTTATATCACTTGAACCATAAGGTTCTATATCTGCATAGCCCATATAGTCAGTAACAATTAAAACAATATTTGGGGCTGGTTCATTATTTTCTGCGAGAACTGTTGAAGTTGATAGAAATAGCGATATCCCTAAAGTTATAAGTAATCTTTTTAAAAAGTTTAAGGCTCTTGGCATAACGTATTTATTCATAACCATATGTTCGTATAAAAAGTTCCATTTTTACCGCTGATAAGTGCAATTTACTCTGGAAATTTTAGACATACACTAAATCCTTTAATGATCAACGCCCGGGGAACAGGCTAAACATAGTTGGCTAAAATAAGCGACGAAGGAGCAAAAGGCAACTGTATTTTGTCCTTGTTAAACAGCTCGTTATGTGAATTTTTGTTCAGAACGTAATAATGCATATTGATATTCATCCCCCCACTCACCTTTGAAAAATATATTTTGAATGAAGTGACCCTCTCGGCGAAACGATAATTTTTCAAGAAGCCGATATGACGCTGTATTCTTTGCATCTGTCGTAGCCACCACCCGATGTTTATTAAGTTCATCGAACACATAGCGTAAAAATGTTGATACGGCTTCTGTTGCAATGTTTTGACCTTGATGTTGAGGGGAAACTGTAAAGCCTATTTCTATTTGTTCTTCATCGATAAAGTGTACCGCTAGATCACCAATTAACTCATCTGAAGTAAGCGATGCTATTGCAAGTTGATACCAGTTTCCTGCCGTACCGAAAGTCGAATAATCCATACTTTCAAAAAGCTCAACGGCATCTTGATAGGTGTAGCTTGTCCAACTTTGATATTTTGCCACCACGTCTTGTGACCGATACTCAGAGAACGTAGCTAAATCCTTTTTTTCAAAGGCCCTGATAACTAAACTTTGGGTTTTCAAAACTGGGAAAATCATCATTCCGACTCAAGGATTAATCGTCTTCATTTAATTTATATCATCACTTTATCTTTTATTTCAATATATTCAAAGCACTATCTATGAGTGGTGAAATATTGGAAAGAATCTTTGTATCTCGGAAGAAATGCATATAGCTAAAAGAATAAAACCATTTACGTCTAAAATGGCTTTATTTTCTAGCCTGCTAATTAGCCAACATTATTTTTTGCTAAGTATGAAATCTAAGCCACCGGTAATTGACGCCACTTGCGCAACAATGCAATTTTCATCGTCAACTTTCGGGCTGTCTGGGTACACTTCGGTGGTGGTACAGTACTCTGAATCACTAAAACCGGCACATAGGCCAAGTTCTTTGGTGGCATAGTTGATCACGCCAAATTGCGATAACGGTACGCCGATGAGTTTTCCGTCTGCATCTGCCGGGGCAATGTGGGTTAGCTGCTCTACCGATTTGATCATTGCCGTTTGAAAATCAACCTGCGGTCGAATCGTATCGCCGACTAAGTAGAATCCGTCAGGAATGTTCCAGTTTTTTTGTTCAATGGCATCTCGGGCAGCAAGGGCCGGTCTGAATTCGCTGTTGTCGGTATCTGTGGTTTCGTGTAAATCAAAATGCGCCAAGATATTAAAATTTAGCTCTGCTTTCATCTTTGCAATATGTTGTATCAACAAAGCCGACTCTGCTGCCGGGCTGTCTTGATAGAATGAGCGATTTGGATCGATGGCATTTGGGTTCCAGCGGTTTATGGTTTCATAACCCCATGGGCTTAAACAGGGTGCGACAATGATATTAAAGTGTTCACTATAGGCTTGTGCGTTGCTTTCAACAAAACGGATTGCGCCTTGTACGCCACTGGTTTCATAGCCGTGTACACCGCCGGTGACTAAAATGGTGCCTTTATTTTTATCCCAGTTACGGCTTTTGATGATAAATAACGGGTAGTTCTTCGCACCATTGCCAAGGCTTTCATAAGCAAGTTCGCCGTATTGTTGCACATCAAATCGTTCATTTAATGCTGCTATTTTTGTCACTACCAGGTCTTGGTATGAGCGTTTAATGACTTGTTTGGCAAACCATGCCTGCTTTTCTTCATTGCCCCATTTTTGTCCTGGGGTGCCAATTGAATACGCTTTTTCTTGCATAAGATTTATACCTAATTAGTAGTAATATTGGTTGAATTTGAGAAGCTTTATTCTGCAATTTAAGAGCTTTCACTTAACCTTAGATAGGTAGAGTTTTGCATTAATTAACCGTTCACTGCAATGAATCATTTACTTTTTTACCTGATCCTGGGAGCAGTTTATGACAATTCCAAGGTGTATGCTCGGCATTGTCCTTAACGTTTTGGTCAACAAATTTGTAATAATCTTCTTTAATATGATTCCACCAACGGTCTGAAATATCGGCATCATGTTTTCTGATTATCTCTTCGATACCATCTAAATCTATATTTGATGCATCGTAAGCAAATGTAATTCATGCTTTTCGTCATCAAATGACACCGCATCAATGCCAAAACTTCCATCGATTTCATCCAATATCATGTCCTTATTTAGCTCGGTAATTCCATCAAGTTTTAGCGTTCTAATCACTAAATTTAATGCTTTCACGCCTACTCTATGAGCTAAATCACTCATAGATGGTTCCTCTCAAGCTTAGTTATTTAATCCACTAATTTTAAACAGATCTATCTTATTCAACTAACAAACTTCCGGAGTACATTTTCATTTGACAATGAAATGCATACAGACCTTTATTCATGGCTGGCAGAGGAACAACAAGGGGTTTATTTAATGGCAATTCGGCACTGATGTCTAAATCAGGAAAAACTACCGTTGCCGCACATGGGCTGGCATCTTTTCGAATAAAATTAATCCGAACAGAGTTATTTTCATTGATAGAAATATGGGCGGGTTGATAAACGCCATCCTCGACAACTACGGTAATTTCTCCCTCATTAGAGGTTTCTTTATCCTGTACATTTTTTGCTTTCACCAGTTTGGGCTTATATAACCAAAACCACCACACAATCAAAGCTATTAAGCCCAGTCCTAGCAAATTTACTGTTAACATCATTGTCACCTTAAGCTTTTATCAAAGTAATTAGTGCTCTTTCGGTTTAAAAAAGCGTAGGCGGTTAGCGTTGCTAACCACCGTTAATGAAGAAAACGCCATCGCCGCACCTGCAATTACCGGGCTAAGCAACATACCAAAAAATGGGTATAAAATACCTGCAGCAAATGGCACCCCGGCTACGTTATAAATAAAAGCACCAAATAGATTTTGCTTAATATTGCGTAGCGTTGCTTTACTGATCGCTATAGCATCGGCCAAGCCATGCAGCGAGCCGCGCATTAAGGTTACATCGGCACTCTCTATCGCCACATCAGTACCGGTACCAATGGCAAAACCTACATTGGCGAGTGCTAAGGCTGGAGCATCGTTAATCCCATCCCCGGTCATACCAACAATCTCACCTTGTGCTTGCAGTTCAGCAATTTTAGTTGATTTATCCTCTGGTAATACTTCAGCAAAAAATTCGTTAATGCCAACTTTTTCAGCAACAGCTTTCGCTTTTACTTGGTTATCACCGGTTAACATCACCACACGAATACCATTACCTTGAAGGCGCTGTATCGCAGATACAGAGTCTTCTTTTATCGGATCGGATACGGCCATAATGGCGGCTAATTTTCCGTTTATGGCAAAATACATGGGGGTTTTTGCTGCACTTGCCAATTGTTGGGCACTGGCTATCATGTCTTTGTTAAGGGCAATGTCTTGTTCGAGCATTAGCATTTCATTACCGAAGAATAAATTATCGCTATTTACAATTCCTTGTACTCCACGTCCGGCTATGGCTTTAAAAGCCTCTACCTTAGTTAAAGCAAGATTTTTTTCACTAGCTGACTCGACAATAGCTTGTGCCAACGGATGCTCAGACCCGGCTTCTAAGCTTGATATGATGCCAAGAATGATATTGTCATCCATGTCATTAACCACAAGGATGTCGGTTACTTTCGGAGCACCAAGAGTAATGGTCCCGGTTTTATCTAACACCATGGCGGTTATTCTTGATGAAGTTTGTAAGGCTTCTCCATTTCGAATAAGCACACCGGCCTCGGCGGCTTTGCCGACTCCAACCATGACCGACATCGGCGTTGCTAACCCTAAGGCGCAAGGACAAGCGATAATTAATACTGTCGTTGCTGAAACCACTGCAAAAGCTATGCTTGGCTCAGGTCCAAAATTAAGCCAAACCATAGCACTGGCGATGGCGATTATCATGATCACAGGAACAAAATAGGCCGATATTAGGTCCGCCAAACGACCAATGGGTGGTTTTGAATTCTGCGCCCGTTTAACCATATTAATAATTTGGGCAAGCGCGGTATCTTTGCCAACACGGGTAGCCTTAAAGACAATAGATCCGGTTTTATTAATTGTGCCGGCCACCACTTCATCACCAGCTGTTTTTTTAACTGGCATAGGCTCGCCCGTTAACATCGACTCATCAATGGATGTTGCCCCCTCAAAAACAACACCATCAACAGCAACCCTCTCGCCTGGACGTACCCGAACAGAGTCGTTTAGCAACACTTGCGCTATGGCAATATCGACCTCTTGCTGATCACGAATCACTCTGGCCGTTTTTGCCTGTAAGCCAATCAAACGCTTTATCGCTTCACTTGTTCTACCCCGAGCTTTCATTTCAAGTGCCAGACCTAAATTGATTAAACCGATGATCATTGCAGTGGCTTCAAAGTAAACATGTCTCGCCATTTCTGGCACAAATAACGGGTCTATCACCACTACCATAGAATATAGCCAGGCCGTGCCCGTACCTAGTGCTATTAAGGTATCCATATTGGCACTATGATTGACAAAGGATTTATAAGCACCAACATAAAAATGCTTACCGGCAAAAAACATCACCGCAACACACAACAAACCAATAAACAACCAAACACCGCGTTCTAATGGTGAATTAACTGTCATCGACCCGCCCAGTAAACCATAAACCATCAAAGGCACACCCAAGCCTAAGCCCACCCACATTTGCATCATCAGTTTGTGATAATATTTTTGCTCGGCTACTTCTTTCTCATCGAGTAGCTCTTCATCACTGCTGTTTTGCGTGCTTGTTGCGTTATACCCTATGGACTCAACAGCCTGTATTAATTGTGCTGTATCTACGCTTCCTGCTACAGTCACAGTTCTTAAAGCAAAGTTCATTGCAGCATGTTTTACCCCTTTCACTTCGTTCAAGGCGGTTTCTATTTTTCCAACACAACTTGCACAACCTGCTCCTTCAATAATGAGTTCTTGGGTAAGAGGATCTGGATCAGTCTCTATAATTTTACTCATTATCGTCTCCTTCAATCAAATGACAAATCATATGACCCGTTGGTGGTTTATCTGGTTTGCTCTGCCAGTCAATAATTGCTTGTTGCAGTTTTAATCTTACTTTCATCAGCTTTGCTCTTAAATCTAAACGTACTTAGCAGCTACATTAAAGTATAAATTATTTATTACTTAGTATTAGTCTATTACATACTTTAAACCTGTGTGTTACACACAAGTCAATACTTTTAAATTGTTTCCAACATAAAAAAAGCTTGCCATCGACAGAATGGCAAGCTTTGAACTACTAATACAGTTTAGTAACTAAAAACGGTAAGTTGCTTTCACAAACCCACGTCGACCGAGTAAATCATAGGTCATTACATCCGTATTAGCATCGTTCCAGGAAGTAAGATATGGCGCAGCTTCATCAAATAAGTTATCGATACCAGCCGATAAATGTAGTGCATCGTTAACTTGGTAGCCGGCTTGTATATCTGAATAGAAAATTGCATCTACCGATTTACCTTGCGGGTCAAAATCACCACCATTAACATCATCGGCTTCGCCGATATAACGTAACGAATAAGTTGCAGACCAATCGTCAGCCGCTAAAGTCACATTAAAATTACTGCGCCACTCAGTATAGCTACCTTGATCTTCGGTAATAAAACCCACTTTATCTATGGTCGGTTGTCCGGCAAAAGGTTTGCTTTCATGATCCAGTAATCTTGTTATATCCAGGTTTGTTTTCGCACTCAAGCCAAACATATCAAATTTATAAACAATATTAAAATCAACACCACTGACTTTCTCAACGGCCGCATTTACCGGTCGTTGATTTAATTCATTAATTTGCCTGGTTACCGGATGACGGGTAAAGGTATCACAAAAATCCGCATTTCCAGCTGGGTCTTCGTAACACAATTTCAAAGAGTCTGAGCCATTAACCGAGGTAATCGAGTCTTCAATTTCGATATTGAAATAATCGAGTGTGGTGGATAAGCCTTCTACCAACTGCGGCTCCCATACAATACCTACCGTTGTAGTATCGGCAGACTCGGCGCCTAACTCAGGGTTACCACCAACGTTCGTTAACACCGTTGTGCCATCTTGAAGAAAGTCAGCCGGCACACCATCGGCTAAACAATTTGCCGCAATCGTACCGGATGCATTTTCACATGGATCAATCGTTCGTAAATTTTCACCATTGGTACCACCAAATAACTCGGTAATTACCGGGGCACGAAATGCCGTTGATTTCACACCGCGGATCATTAAGCCATCATAAACTTGCCAGGTAATACCAAGCTTATAGGTGGTTTCGTCGCCCACTGTGCTGTAATCAGAATATCTGGCTGCCATTTCAGCCGTCAGGTTTTGCACTAAAGGTAAATCGGCTAATAACGGTACCGACAATTCAACGTAGGCTTCGGTAACATCGAAACTACCACTAATGGCATCTTCCTGACCATTGCGTAACACGGTTGAATCCGGGTCGCGCCAACCATCTTCCCAACGTCGTTCTGCACCCGCGGCAAATGCCAATGTGCCCGCAGGTAAATCAAACAAGTCACCGCCGATATTCACTGTCCAAGTGCGCATTTCATTACCACCAGTACCTTCACGGCGATACTTAACGTGATCGATGACCTCTGGGCTCAACTCGTCAATGCCAAACCAATCGCCACATGGAATGCCATTACTGTTATCATAAGTACAGATACTGTCATCTAACGTTTGGGCCGCTGCGGCAGGGTCGATATCAAACGTCCAACCATCAGTACCGGTGTTACGTCCATAGTTATACGCTACATCCCAATACCAACCATTAGTAAATTCACCTTCTAATCCCAATACAATACGAATCGTATCGGTTTCCTGGAAAAAGAATGGTGCTCCCAGTTCGACATTACGACGGCTATTAAGTTCTAAGTCTTGTCCGGTTGGATTGTAAAGAAAATCAGCGGCGACCTGTACACCTGTAAGTCGTCTCGGCGTAACAATTTGCTCACCCTTACGTTTGGTATACATTGCCTCGGTAAATAAGTTAATGGAGTCGTTTAGCTCATAATTAACAAAACTGGAAATGTTAATACGTTCCATCGGACTCACGGCGTTCAGGTAAGGGAAATAATCGAAACCATGCTTTTCTGAATCATAATCCTCAAAAAAATCACCATCGCCATTAGGGTCCTGGTTGAATTGAACGCCCCGACCATCGGCCAACAGAGCACGGCCACCTACGGTAGTTGAGCTGCCAAAACAATGAAATTCACCATTTTCATCCCCAAATTTAGGACAATCAACACGATCCGACTGTCTAACGGCTTCGGTGTTGGTATAGCTTAGGCTGAGCACCGCATTACCACGGTCGAAGTTTCCCCCCAAAGTTAAGCTGACATCCTGGTTTTCACCATCGTCTTCGTCGGTGATGCCGGCTTTAACACTTAATTCAGCACCGTCAAATTCTTTTTTGGTTATGATGTTAACCACACCGGCAACGGCATCTGCACCGTAAATTGCGGAGGCGCCGTCTTTTAACACCTCAATGCGTTCAATCATAGAGGTTGGGATCATATTTAAATCGACCGAGCTGTTTGCCCCGGTACCACCACCCACTACCCGACGGCCATTGAATAATACCAAGGTACGTTTGATACCCAGCCCGCGTAAGTTCACTTGCGCAGTACCATAACCACCGCTGGTCCAGTAGGCATTGGTAGCATTACCGGCAACACCGGCAGAAAAAGACATTTCCTGGAGTAAATTTTCTACATTTGAAATACCTGACATCGAAATTTCTGCGGCATCAATAACCGTTACCGGACTGGCCGATTCCATCTCTGCACGCTTGATGCGAGAACCAGTGACTTCAATACGCTCAACATTTTCTTCGTCAATATTTTGCTCGGCACTTGCAAAGGCCGGAATGGTAACAATTCCGGCAATACATAATGCTTTGTTTATACTAGATATTTTCATTGTTGTTTTCCTCTATGAGTTTATTAACCAGAATTTTTATTTATTGTTATTGTTCCTTGGGTTAATTTTATACAACACTATACCGGTATATACAACAAAAATTTACAATTCTTTCACAAAGTGTAACTTGACTATTTATTCTAGTTTATTGCATTTAAATAAAATACTTTCGTTCTAGATGATTTGCGGTATATACTGGGCTGAATTATTAAAGGATAATTAACGGGTTTTATTTGAATAGTTTCCTGTTAAAGTAACGGCTATTTTTATCAAATGAGCCGAATAATCATATTGTTGTGGTGCTAAATAAAGAAAATGACTCAACCGAAATATAAAGTAATAGCAGAAGCTATTCTCACCAAAATTCAAACTGGAGAATGGCTTGAAGGTGATAAAATCCCTTCAGAAATGGAATTGGCAGAACTATTTTCGGCTAGTCGAATGACCGCGAGAAAAGCGGTGGATTCGCTTGTTCATGCTGAGTATTTGGAACGATTGCCGAGTGTTGGTACGTTTATAAAAGCGCCTAAGGCGCAAAGTTCGTTACTCGAAATAAAAAATATTTCGGATGAAATCATCGCCAGGGGGCATGACCATAAAATGGTGGTGTTAAGCAAGATGACGCTGGTGCCGAACGATAAAGTCGCTTTTGAGTTATCCGCGTTCGAATCGAAAGTATTTAAAATTGTGATTTTACATTATGAAAATGACACGCCTATTCAGTTAGAAGAGCGCTTTGTCAACGCCGAACTGGTGCCGCAATTTTTAGAGCAGGATTTTACCAAAATAACCGCGAATCAATATTTAACCTTAGTTGCACCTTTATCGGAGGCACACGTTACGGTTGAGGCGATAGAGCCAAGCAATATTTTAAAGCATCATCTACATATCAGTAGCGGTACGCCTTGCCTAAAAATCATTCGTAGCACCTTTTCGGATGGAAAAGCGATCAGTTATGCAATGTTATACCACCCGGCAGATAAGTATAAATTAACTTCATTGGTGAAATTATAGTCAACCTAAGCTCAAATACAGGTTAGCTAGTGCGATGTTTTACCCAAACACATCGCAAAGTAAATTTATCCTCTAACAAGTTAATTCGACCAGTGAATGTGCACTATTTTCCAGCCATTGGCATGCTTGGCTAATACCATAGTTTCCATGCCCTCATAATCCACATCTTTACCTTTATAAGTTCCAGAGGTTTTAGAACGAGATATCGAGATAGCGCTATTGCCGGTTATTTGTACGTGGTGTTCAAGCATGGTGGAATTAACTGCCGCTAAATACTTCATATCGGCAAGCATGTGGTGATGTGCATATTCCTCTGCCGAGCGCTCTACCCCTCCCCCTTCAAAAATCAATACATTGTCCGCTAACAATGAACGGGCCAATTCTTTATCGCCGCTTTTTAACGCCTGATGAAATTGGGTCACAATTTTGGCCGGTATTGAATCTGTTCCGCTGAACATGTTTGCTGATGAAGTGCTATCATCAGCTTGTTCTGATGCCATCAGCGCGGGTGTCAATACAGGTAACATTACCATCAAAGTCGTGGCGATATATTTTTTGATGTCCATCATATTCCTCTTAATTATTATTAACGTTTTTAGCCAGAAAATCTGGCTATGAATGACTTGGCCCCACCATAGTGGTGAGCCAAGTCGTTGCGGTTAAAACCGCAGTGGCGATATACATCTCGTATTTTATTGAACGTTGCAGCTGCATAGCGCCATTGCTATTTTTTCTTAACGCTGGCACCAGTTGCAACTTATGGACTGCAGCCAAACCGATCAACAAGGCGACCGCACTGAGTTTGATTAAAAATATTTGCCCGTAAACACTGAAAAACAGCGCCGTTACTGAGCCGACTAATTGATAGCCAACAAGCGCACCGCAGGCAATTAACAGCAACACCGAATAACTTGCATAGACGCCAAATTTCTCCATCGTTTGCTTTATTACAGATAAAGGTAGCAAGGAGCAGCCTCGCCAAAGCGGCCAAAGTGAGCCTAGCCACCAGGCAATCAGCAGTACATGGATACTGATGAAGAACTGATTGAATAAAGTTAATTCCGCGCTATGACCAATAAGACTAAACGATATGGCTAAACAGCCGATACTGAGTAAATAAAGCCCGAGATCAAGTTTCGATCTAGCCGTTGACCACAGTATTTTACCAACCAAGTAAGACGCAAGCAGAAAACCAACACACCGATAGACTAACGCCTCACCGGCATTCGACTGCCATAACATAGATAGATAAAATTCATCGTACATGCCGGTAACGCCATTATCTGAAAATGCGCCAACCTGACTGAAAAAGTTACTAATCACGCCCAAAAATCCCACGAAAATACTGGCAAAACAATATTTACCAACACTTTGTCGGTAACATTTATCCTCTGCGGCAAAGCAACACATGAAGATTCCGCCAATGGCTCCGGACACACCGATATAAATCATAAGTTTCGAAATTATTACGGCAAAGTCCCATGGCGA
Source organism: Thalassotalea sp. ND16A (assembly GCF_000764205.1). Lineage (GTDB taxonomy): Bacteria > Pseudomonadota > Gammaproteobacteria > Enterobacterales > Alteromonadaceae > Thalassotalea_A. The sequence goes on along the minus strand of NZ_JQDZ01000022.1, from coordinate 137,385 downwards.
CATATCCATATTACGCTCCCTTAATGATTATGGCTGGCAGATTTAGCCGTATCGGCATGTTTTTTGGCCATATTGGCAGCTGCTACACTGTTTGCACCATGCACCAAAAAGCTGAAATCACCGGTCATTTTATGCGCGTCGCTGCCCATAATCATCCAGTTTACCCGATAGTTTCCACTTGCTAATTCCGGTAAGGAAATATTGTAATTGCTTGATGCCTTAGTGGTCGGTTTAAAATCAATATCCACTTCAGTACCTTGTTTATCCTGCATCGTAACTTTGGCTAAAACCACCGCTTTGGTATATTGCAGTTGCAAGGTCTTTGGGCTCGACATCAACATCGCATTATCTTTAGGTGTTGACGATTTAAGTCCTGCGTGAGCAAAAACGTTTGCTGTCATTAACACCATAGTTGCGGTAAATAAAAACACGGTCTTTTTCATAAATATTCCTTTGGTAAATTGAGGTATATACCGGTCACCATTCAACATGGTGACCGGTAGGTATTAATTAAAATCATCAAAGGTGATGGCGGAGTCTGCGACACCTTTGGCGGTTAACATGGCAATGGTTTCCGTCATTAACAAGGATGGCCCACACAAATAAAATTCGATATTCTCCAAGTTATCTATACTATCTAAATTAAGCTCTAACATTTGTTGCACATAGCCAGTGGAGCCGAGCCAGTTTTCGTCAGCACGGGAAAGTGTCGGGAAGTAATGGAAATGGTCGTTATGATTGGCCAGGTGATAAAATTCATCGGCATATAACAAGTCTGACTCTTTACGAGCACCATAAAAGAAATAGATATTCCGCTCAGGGTTGCCATTCTTGCTTGCCAGTGCCGTTTGCTCTTCAATTAATGATTTCAATGGCGCCATGCCTGAGCCGGCTCCAACTAAAACCATAGTTTTATTGCTGTTTTCGCTGGCAAAAAACTCCTCAAACGGGCCAATGGCATCAACCGATTGCCCAGGCGCTAAGTTACACAAATAACTAGAGCCAACCCCGGGCAGCACTTTATGATGAGGTGCGCTTTGAATTTTAATGGTAAAGACTAACTCATCGGTCGTATCTGCAGAGGTTGCGATTGAGTAGCTGCGCGTACACGCTAAGTGCTCATAATCGAGTTTTTCAATGTGATGCCAATGCGGTTTTAATTCTTCCGGTAATTGCATTGGCACTGAACAGCCTTTACTGGCAGGAATAAAGAAACGCATGAAGGCTCCGGCTTTGTAAGATAATGCCGCCCCACCTTTTACTTTAAAGCGTAGCTCTTTAATGTATGGGCTGACAAAGGTACTGCTGGTAAGTAGCAATGCATGTTTCTTCGCTTCGGTCACATCAATCAGGGTCATCTGCTTAACATCATTGCTGAAATGCTGACAAGCCAGACGATAGCCTTGTTGCAATTCTTTATCACTAAAGTGCTGATGATCCGCCGACGTGGTGTTAGTCACCGGGTTGATCATCACTTTACATCGACCACAGGTACCTCCACCACCACAGGTTGAGGGTAAGGCAATATCATGTTCAATTAAGCCATCGAGTAAGTTACTGTGACTCGATAGGGTGATATCCCCCATACTCTTTTGGTGCTTATCAAACAGTCTTACTTTTCGTTGTTTGGCAAACAGCTTAATTTGGTATTGGCCTCTAAAACCAAGATCTACCGTCCATATTAAGCCGGTTAACGATAACCACAGAGTAAAAAATGCAAATAAGATGATTTGAATATTATTAAAACTGCCCTCACTGGCATAATCCATAAAATGCAACATAAAGGCGATATCGGCAAGGCGTTTATCATCATCGCTATGGCCAACCACCCGGCCAGATCCGGCTTCAATGTAAACGCTGGTATTTACCTCGTCATTGAAATTTATTTGCCAGGTCGGGTTATATTGTTTGGGAAAATCGGCAACCTTTGAGGTTAACAAGGTCGTCGCAATAATTTCCCCAGGGCCAGAGTAGGATTGGCTTGCTAAGGCATTGGCCATAGCACTGTCAATTTCAGTAGTCTCACCACTGTAGGCGTTAACCAAAGAGTAGTGGTTAATAAAATTGCGATATAGCCCCTTTTTATGGGTAAGTAAATAATAGGGTTTGCCCAATAACTCTATTGTACTTAACACAACGCTGGGGTTCTGTTGTGTAAGCACTGATTTAGGCTCGACAAATTTTTGTAAATCAAAGTTGACCACAGCGTGCTCGTGACTACGGTAGGTGTGGCCACTGGCTTTGGTGTGATCCATTAAATTGAAATAGACCCCACTTAACAGCCACAGTAAAAATTGAATGCCAATGAATACAGACAACCATTTATGTATTTTTTTGATCCAAAGCATTAGGCTACCCCATTGATTGATTGTTCAGACTTGGCTGATTGTTCGGCGGTTACCGTTTCCGCATCTTTTTTAAAGACTCGGAAATAGACGAGAAACAGACCAGTTATGGTGGCAAGCAGGCCCAGTAAGGTAAACCAAAACAGTAACGAATTATCCACTTCACTATCTTCGTAATCCATCACATGAAAGCGGAACATCCAGTCAAATAAGCGCCAGAACTCATGACGCTTTGCTAATAGTTCACCACTGCGCGCAGAAATGTAGATTGCCGGGCTACCTAAATCATCAAAATTCACCCGCCAGGCAGGCAACGCATCATGCACTCTGCGACTTAATTCAAACGGTGGGTTATCAGTAATATATTCGACATTGAGAATGTCACCTTTCCCACTATAGATGTGTCTGGCCGCTTCAATGCCTAATGTTTCACTTAATGGTGACAATTGCTCACCGTTAGCGGCATCAACTAAATATTTAACCTTGTCAACGGAGAACCGATACACATCTTTATCAATAAATTTCCCGACACTAAAATGTTCTGCATCCGGGTATTGTTGCAGCAATTGCGCTACCGGGTAGTTAATGTTGTTGGCATTGATTTTCGCCTGGTGATTTTCCACCAGGCTGTCGCCATGAATATAATCAATATCAAAAAATACCATGTAGGCACCGGTCACCGACCAGATCATAAATTGCGCCCCAATAAATAACATTAACCATTTATGATATTTACGGCTGGTTTTTAATAAACTAAATGGCTTTTTAACCTTAGTGCCAGTGTTGCCAACGGAGTTTGAGCGCCATAAATAATACAGCGATGGCAACACCAACAGGGTTAGAATAACAGCACTCAGCATACCGCCAACCATAGGTGCGGCAATTCGACTCATAACTTCAGAACCTGTACCCGTGCCATATAAAATAGGTAACAAGCCAACAATGATGGCCGCAGCGGTCATCATTACTGGACGAACCCGCATCCCCGCACCGTGCATAATCGCATCAAATACATGTTGTTTTGTCGTGCTAATTCCTTGCTTTTGGTGTTCCTTAAGCATTTCCTGGTAAGACTGGTTGAGATACACCAGCATGATCACGCCTATCTCCACTGCCACCCCGGCCAAAGCGATGAAACCAACGCCTACTGCCACCGAGAAGTTGTAGCCTTCGAGATACATCAGCCAGATACTGCCCACCATAGCAAGCGGTAACGTGCCCATGATCATCAAAACTTCAATCACGTTTCTAAAGTTCACATACAACAAGAAAATGATGATGGCTAACGTCAACGGCACCACATAGGTCAGCTTATCCTTGGCACGTTGCATATATTCATACTGACCAGCCCAGGAAACTGAATAGCCTGCGGGTAAGATAAGTTTGGCGGCGACAACTTTTTGCGCCGCAACGACGTAGCTGCCAATGTCGACACCTTCTATATCAACGAACGCCCAACCGTTTAACCGTGCGTTTTCTGACTTGATCCCTGGTGGCCCATCTTCGATAAAGACGCGGGCAACATCGCCCAGAGAAATTCGTTGGCCACTAGGCGTCACAATCGGCAATAACGATAACTGCTCTGGCGAGTTACGATAATCTTGAGGGTAGCGTAAACTCACCGGATAACGCTCTAGGCCTTCAACGGTTTGAGTCACGTTCATACCACCAATAGCGGTTGAGACTACTTGCTGAATCTCGCTAATATTGAGGCCATAACGCGCGGCGTTTGCTCGTTGGATATCGACCTTAATGTAACGGCCGCCAGCCACGCGCTCGGCATAAACAGAGGCGGTTCCAGGCACGTCTTTTAAAATGACTTCCAGTTGTTGACCAATGTCTTGGATCACGTTCAAATCTGGGCCCGCCACTTTGATGCCCACCGGGGTTTTAATGCCCGTTGCCAGCATATCAATACGGGTTTTGATCGGCATCACCCAGGCATTGGTCACACCAGGCAATTTCACCAGGGCATCCAGCTCTTGTTTCAAGCTTTCGGTGGTTACTCCTTCGCGCCATTGCTCTTGCGGTTTTAACTGAATAAATGTCTCGATCATGGTTAGTGGCGCCGGATCGGTAGCCGTTTCCGCCCGACCTACTTTACCAAAAACTGTTTTCACTTCCGGCAGTGAAGCGATTAACTTGTCGGTTTGTTGCAATAACTGCCGCGCCTGACCAATCGAAATACCTGGGTAGGTGGTCGGCATATACATGATATCGCCTTCATCAAGCGGTGGAATAAATTCACTGCCAATTTTATCTAATGGCCACATACCCACACCGAGTAACATCACTGCCGCGACTAACGTCGACTTGGGAAAAGTTAATACCGTTTTTAATACCGGTAAATAGATAAAGGTTAAAAACCGGTTTACCGGGTTTTTATGTTCTGGCAATACCTTACCGCGAATAAAGTAGCCCATTAACACCGGCACTAAGGTGATCGCTAGCGCCGCAGAGGCGGCCATGGCGTAGGTTTTTGTAAACGCTAAAGGCGAGAACATCCGCCCTTCTTGTGCTTCTAAGGTAAACACCGGCACAAAACTTACGGTAATGATCAATAAGCTGAAAAATAACGCGGGGCCGACTTCACAGGCCGACTCGGTGACAATCTGCCACCGATTTTCTTTGGTTAACGGGGTGCGTTCCATATGCTTATGCATATTTTCAATCATCACAATGGCACCATCAATCATCGCCCCAATGGCAATGGCAATGCCCCCCAGAGACATAATGTTAGCGTTTAAGCCTTGCATATGCATGATGATAAAAGCAGTCAAAATCCCCACTGGCAAACTGACTATTGCCACCAAGGATGAACGCACATGGAATAAAAAGATCACACAAACCAGCGCCACCACCCCAAATTCTTCTAACAGTTTGTCGGCCAAATTGTCTACTGCTCGTTCAATTAATGCCGATCTGTCGTAAACAGGCACAATCTCGACACCATCGGGCAAGCCAGATTTTAACAGTTCAAGCTTGGCTTTTACCTTTTCGATCACTTGCTGGGCATTTTCACCAAAGCGCATCACCACAATACCGCCAACAGTTTCGCCTTCACCGTTTAGCTCGGCAATACCGCGACGCATTTGCGGCCCAGTGCCAATATCAGCCACATCTTTTAATAATAATGGCGTTCCGTTTTGATTCACTCCTAATGGAATATTCTCTAAATCTTCAACACTCTTTAAATATCCCGTTGCTCGCACCATATACTCAGCTTCGGCCATTTCAACAACAGAAGCGCCAATTTCCTGGTTACCCTGTTTAATCGCCGTTTGGATAAGCGATAAAGGAATGCCAAAGGCACGCAACTTGTCCGGATTAATTTGTACCTGATATTGCTTAACCATACCACCAAGGGCGGTCACCTCAGAAACGCCGGGCACAGTTTGCAACTCATATTTTAAAAACCAGTCTTGGATACTGCGCAATTGGCTCAGATCATGTTGTCCGGTTTTATCCACCAAGGCATACAAGTAAATCCAACCGACACCTGTGGCATCGGGGCCCAATTGTGGTCTGGCAGCCGCAGGCAAACTAGGTGCAACCTGGCTTAAATACTCAAGCACCCGCGAGCGCGCCCAGTAAAGATCGGTATCTTCGTCGAAAATAACATAAACGTACGAGTCGCCAAAAAACGAATAGCCGCGTACCGTAACCGAACCTGGCACTGACAGCATCGCCGTGGTTAATGGGTAAGTGACCTGATCTTCAACCACCTGAGGGGCTTGGCCAGGATAACTGGTCTTGATAATAACTTGTACATCTGACAAGTCAGGTAATGCATCTACCGGGGTGTTTTTGACGGAATACAGTCCCGCACCAACAAGAATAAGCGTTGCCAACAACACAAAGAAGCGATTACCAACCGACCAGCGAATAATAGCAGCAATCATAGCTAATTATCTCCAATTATTAATGGTTTGAATGATCAACTGGCATCTCGTCTGTCGACGGATCAGCTGTCAGTTCTATATTGATGATAATAAAATCACCATTGCGAATTTCGAAGGTAAAAGTAATTTGCTTGCCTGCGGATAATGCCGACATATCTATTGCATCACTCACTAAAAAATCCAGTGTTGCTGCCTCCCGATCCCATTTTTCGATGGGACCACGGCTGATGTTCAGCATGCGATGACCAGCCATCACTGAATTTATCACGCCCGTCACTGTCGCCGAGCTAACATTATCATCTTGCGACACTTCCACTGCGCCGATGTTTTCATCACCAGGGATGTGAATATTAGTTACTTGATATTCACCTGCGCTGGTTGTGGTCAGTTCAACATGCAAAGTAAGCCCGGCACTTAACTTGGAAAAATCAACGGCATCGGTAGCGATAAAATCCATGGTCATTTCCGGCCAACGCCACTGAGGAATTGGCTCATGGACCAAAGTCAACATCTTGTGGTTTGCCATCATGCTTTGAACTTTTGCTTCAACCCAAACCGAAGTTGGTATCTCTGCAGTGTCACCCGCATAATTCATTCGTTTAAAATCTGATGATTTACTCGATTCAGAGTCGATTAAGAATTGCGCCGAACTTACTACACGTTCTCCTTCCAACAGGCCTGTCAGGATCTCAACTTTGTTACTATTCAGACGACCAACACTCACTTCAATCGACTTAAAGCTGCCCTCACCTAATGCCAACACCACACGATCTTGGCTACCGGTGCGAATTAACGCTTCTTTCGGGATCAGCAAAACCCGTTCAGCACTGTTGGTGTGTATGGCTATTTGGGCGAACATATTCGGTTTAAACAAGCCGTGCTCATTGCTAAAGCGCAGTCTTACTTTCACCGTTCGGGTTTTGGCATCAAGCGTTGGGTAAATGTAATCGACTTGTCCTTGCCAACTTTGCCCCGGTAGATAATCTAGGGTCATCGTCACCGGAGTACCGGTTTTCACTTGCGCAGCTTGACGTTCAAACACTTCCGCCTCAACCCAAATTTGCGATAAATCGCCAATGGACATGATGTTACTGCCCGGCTTGATAAAGAAGCCTTCGCGTATTTGTAAGTTTTCAACGACACCATTTTGTGGCGCATAAAAAGTGATATTACGTTGTACTTTTTTAGTTTTTTTCAATTGCGTAACTGCCGACTTAGGCAATTGTAATGCTGCTAAGCGAGTTTCTGCCGCGTTAATTAAGCGCTTATTGTTACTCACTAATGCCAGCAACAATTCTTCCTGAGCATTGACTAACTCCGGCGAGTAAAGTTGATACAAGGGCTGACCTTTGTTAACCAGATCGCCTGTGGCCTTAACGTAAAGCTTTTCAATCCAGCCTTCAACTCTTGGGTGTACATGCACCAATTTGTCTTCATCATAAACCACATAACCGACAGTATTTATTTGAGTATGCATGGTGCTATAGCTGACGGTAGCGGTACGCACACCTAAATTATTGATCACATCAGGTGAAATTCGAATGGTGCCAGGGCCTTCATCCGGGCCTTTACCGCCATCATCATAAACAGCAACCAAGTCCATCCCCATCGGTGATTTTCCAGGTTTATCACGACGATAATTTGCATCCATTGGGGCAACCCAGTACAGCGGCTCTTGCTTGGCAGCGTCTTTGCTCATGGATGAGTCAACCATGGTCTGAGGTTGAAAAACAGAATAAGCGCCAAAGGTGATGATTGCACCAATGACCAGACCTAGCGCTAATGGTTTGAGGGTGTTATTTAGTAGCATGGTTGCTCTCCGCATTGCTACTTTTTGCAATGCTGTTGTTGATTATTGTTGCCTGTTGGCTGCCAAAGGAATCCATAGATTTTGTCATTGGCCGGATAAAAAGATAATTCAGTTCAAGGGCTAGTTTTTGTTTCTCGACGTTGATTTTTAACAGATCAATTTGTGCGTTTAATAATGAGATCCTGGCGCGCACTACATCAGAGAAATCACCGTCATCATGGGTATAGGCGGCTAGGCTTGCTTCAATTTGCTCATTGATTTGTGGCATTAATTTACTGTTAAATAATGACTTACGCTGTTCGAGTTGTTGTAATCGGCCTTTACTGCTGGCAAATGATGCCATCATTTTTCTCAATAATAGAATACGTTCGGTTTTCACCACTTCGCTGGTTGATATGGCCGCCTTAACTTCATTGTCTTGTCGATTTTCAGTGAATAACGGTAGATCAAAGGTCACGCCTAACGACAACAGATCAGCACGTTCATTGCCCATAAGATCATCATCACGATAACCATAACTTGCCGTAACCCCCCATTCAGGTTGATATTTCTGCTGCGCAAGGTTAACACCGGTTGTTGCCGCTTTAAGTTTTTTATCTAAGGCGACAACCGCAGGATGTTTGATAAAATACGTTACCAACTGTTGCTGATTTAACCATTTTTCAGAAGCTACCAGCGACTGTTGATGCAAGTTTATGCTCGGTAACTCATCAGCCAAAACCATAGTGGGTAAATTCAAAATATTCGTTTGTGCACCATTATTCTCACTGGCATAACTGGAAAGCCATTGCGACAATTGCCCGGTAAAGCGATTTTTTTGTTGCTTTAATTGCACTAACCTGTCTTCTAGGCGAGTCAACTCCAATTGTGCGGTTATCACATCCTGTTGCTTTGCCTTGCCTCTGGTCGAAGCATAGTTTGCCTGGGCCAAATCAATCAGCTGTTCAAATAAACTACGGTTTTGCTGGGTCAAATACAGGCTTTGTTCAATGTAATAAGCATCAAGCCAAAGCGTACCAACGGTCGAGGCGACTTTTGCTTTTCTATCTTCTCGTTGCCAGGGATATTGCTCACTTTGCTGGCGAAGTTGCCGTTGTTTAATGGTTAAACTGTCCCCTCTTGGAAACATTTGGGTGATGCCAACTTTAAATTGGCTCATTGGCTCTTGCGCAAAGTCAAAGCTGTCGGCGGCAAGATTTGCGATGCCAACCGATATTTTAGGATCTGGCAAGGTGTTCGCCGCATAACTTAAGGATTCAACCGCCTGCTGTTGATGCCGGTTACCGGTTAACCAGGGATCATTTTTTTGAGCGCGTTTTATTGCCTGCTCAAACCTAAGTACAGTTGCTGTTTGCTGAATCGTTGAAATACTTTGGCCAGCAAAACTTTGAAAGCCGATAAGACTAGACAGCCCTAACCCGACTATCAATGCCGACTTAGAGGTTTTCACCCGGCCAGTTTTCTTGTTGAAACGCATTAGAATTGCTCCTCATAACTATTTACCATTTGGTAAACCTGATGCTGGCCATTGTGATTGAGTAAAATAATTTGATATGGCATGAATTTATCGTCTACTTCCATACCTGGGCTGCCTAATGGCATTGCCGGAACTGTTAAGCCGATGGCATCAACAGGCGGATTTTGAAGAAATTGTAAGACGAATTTTGCCGGAACATGACCTTCAAACACATAGCCATCTTTAGACACCGCGGTGTGGCATGAACGAGCATTGTTTGGAATTTTATACTTATCTTTTAATGCGCTTAACTGCTGGCTGTCATGCGCCGTTGATTGTAAGCCATGTTGTTCTATATGATCGATCCATTTAGAACAGCAGCCACAGGTTGGCGACTTGTACACGTCTAAACTAATTGCGGCTGCCGGCTGCGGTTTTGCGGTGGCAACGGCATCAGCCTTGCTAACATCAGAACACGCCGCTAAGAAAGAAATAAAAACAAATGCTGCTACATAGTTAGCAGAACGAGAAAAATTAAACATGTTAGAACCATAAATTTAGTTAATATGCCAAATCACATTGCGAGTTGTCGCGATTGAAATTATTGGCGTAAAGAAGAGGAAATAATCCTCATTAAGCGTGAGTGAAAATTTGGTATACCCGTCGCCATTCAAAGTGCAGGATTTCAGTGGGAATTAAAAGTGATTTAGGCAAGGTATTAAATTTAGAGAATGGTTGTTCCATTGTTAAAATTAATAACGCTGCATAAATCACTTTTAAACCCATCGAAGAAGCGTTTGAGCAATCCCACTCCTTCGTTCCACCTATTTGTAAGGGAATAACCATTACTGTATAGATGCGCCTTGAATTGGAATCGCTCAAGCGCTCTGAAACCTACATCTTGAATGGTGACGGGTATATATGCCAATTTTTAGACGCAATTATCCTGTATTAACTAAGAATGGGGGGACGGTAGAGCGATTTTGAATACAGATTATTCAATAATAAATTTTGCAGGGGGATTTTTACACTGGCAATAAATTGCAAATCACTGCTGATGTTATCTTCAACAATCACAGTAAATGAACAAGCACCCATGACACATGAACAATCGTCAATGCAACAATCTTCATCTGAGCCATCGCTCATCTGCTTCATGCCATGAACCATCATACCTTGGTCCATAGCCATCAGATTGTGGTCCATGTCAGCCATGATCTGGGTATTAGCCATGTTGTTAACCATCATCATTTTACAATTTTGCCCACTCGCCATCGCCTGACTTAAGAACGTCAGCAATAAGAAAAATATGGCAAAAAGTTTTAGATTGTTCATTTAATGGTCTAAACTGGCCTGAGATTAGTTGTTATCTGTGTGCGATTATATGTTCGCTAATGAAAAAAAAGCAACTTCTTTCCATAAAATAAATGTTTGATATTGTAACAATAGTTAAAAAATTGCATTAACAATATCGATTTACAAGTGTTTGCCGGTAGGTTTTCATAACCTCACCGAATTAACTGTTCAGCCGAGATTTGTCGAACACTCGCTGAGATTGCTTTGCTCAGTCAGCAACCGTTTTTAGCATATTTTTACCTTTGGGTTGATTGTTATCAACATTATATGAAAAACAATCGCGAATCGGCTGCGCAAATGTTAGTTTTTCCGGATGGAATACAATATACTCCACAGATTCTCATTTTTGATGACATAAACTAACCTTGGACAAATTCGATGATAAACAATAACGGTATTGGTGGCTCTAGTGCTGCCGACGAATTAACAAAATTAACGAATATGACTGCTGATGTAGAATCTATTACTTTAGCAGAATACCAACAGCGCATAGCCAAAGCGCAGCAATTGATGCAACAGCACAACATTGTTGCCACCTACATTAATGCCGGAACCAATCTTTATTACTTTACCGGTACCCGCTGGTACGCCTCAGAGCGTATGGTAGGAGCCATTATTCCAGCCGTTGGCGACATTGAATACATTGCTCCGCACTTTGAAATTAGTACCCTTGAGCAATTTATGGTGGTTAAGGGCAAAGTAAATGCCTGGCAAGAGCATGTGAGTCCGTATCAAGTGTTTGTTGACAGTTTACGTGCCTTAGGCATAAAGCATGGCGATGTTGCCATTGATGAATCTACCGCATTTTTCATCGCTAACGGCATTGCCAAAGCCAGTGTGCAGTTAAATTTAGTGGATGCAAAAGCCATTACTGCCGGTTGCAGAATGTCTAAGTCGGCGAACGAAATCGCTTTACTGCAACGCGCCAAAGATATGACCTTAGAAGTACATAAAGCGGCAGCCCGCATTTTACATGAAGGCATTAGCACCAAAGAAGTAGAAGCATTTATCAATGAAGCGCATAAATGCCTAGGTGCACCGGCCGGTTCTTATTTCTGTATTGTATTATTTGGTGAAGATTCGGCTTACCCGCATGGTGTGGCCACCCCAAAAGCACTTGAATTAAACGATGTGGTGCTTATTGATACCGGTTGTCAGCTGGAAGGTTATAACTCAGACATCACCCGTACTTATGTATACGGCACCGCCACAGAGCGGCAAACACAAGTTTGGAATTATGAGAAAGAAGCACAACGTTTAGCTTTTGAAGCCGCACAAATTGGTCAGCCTTGTGCCAGTGCCGACATGGCAGCGCGTGAATATTTGGCCACCGTGGGTTTGGGTCCTGGTTATGACATTCCAGGCCTGCCACATCGTACCGGCCACGGTATTGGTTTAGACATTCATGAATGGCCCTATTTGGTATTAAACGATACCACCGAGCTCAAAGTTGGCATGTGTTTTTCTAACGAGCCGATGATCTGTATTCCGGGCGAATTTGGTATTCGTCATGAAGATCATTTCTATATCAGTGAAAATGGTCCGGTATGGTTCACCAAACCAGCACATTCGATAGATGATCCGTTTGGTTACAACGCTTAATTCCTATGTTAATAAACAAGCATATGAGTGAAAACCCGCGAACCGAGAACAATAAAATTTTCATCATTGGCTTGCCACGTACTGCTACCACTAGCATTTGCGTGGCAATGCTTGATCTCGGCTTTAAAGTTGCTCATACCTGCTATACCGAAAAATGTTTAGTTGCGGCACAAGTGATTGCCGACACCCCGGTATTTTACAATTTTGTTGAATTAGATAAGCAGTTTCCCGGAGCTAAATTCATTTACCTTGAGCGGGAATTATCCTCCTGGTTGCCTTCGATAAAACAATTATTATTGCGCATGCACACCAATGTTACCCGCAGTGATGGTGGCTACAACCCAATTATAAGACACTGTTATTCTGAGGTTTTCTCACCCTTTACTGAGCAAAACATTAACCAGGACAGCTTCCTTGAACGTTGTTATTTACAACATAAAAGCAAAGTGTTGAGCCATTTTAGTGATCGAGCATCTGATTTTTTAATGCTCAATATTGCTGAGCAAGGCAGTTATCAAAAACTATTAACATTTTTAAACATCGACGCCGCCATTAGCGATTTTGCCAAGATAAACATCGGTGGTAAAGTCACCGCCTGGAACAAAATTAAACACCCAAACAAAGTTGAGTCCACCAAAAATGGTCGCATCGATAAACATTTATTATCGTTTACCGATAGCTTGATTACTTAGTTTTAACGCCGAAAATCGGAAAAAGTGGAGTATTGAGCAAGTGCTGCTTATCCCGAGCTCAGGTTACTTACAAAAACTTACAGGCTTTCGCTAGCATGGCGGTTTGACATTGGTTAGAATGAGGTAATTAAATTGTTATCTTAGTTAGAGTATCGTTACCCATTATGGCCGCTTTTTTAGAATACATCCCATTAGTCGTATTTTTCGTTGTATACAAATTTTTTGATATTTTCATTGCCACCGGCGCATTAATTGCCACCTCTGCCCTGCACTTACTTGTGCTAAAACTGCAAGGGAAAAGCATACCTACTCGCCAATGGGTATTTTTTGGCTTAATTGCGGTGTTTGGTGGGCTAACCATCTTCTTTCACGACGATACCTTTATTAAATGGAAGGTCTCAATCATCAACCTGTTTTTTGCATTAGCGCTGTTAGTCAGCCATTACGGTTTTAAAAAGAACTTGTTAAAAAGCTTTATGGGTGAACAAATTCAAATGCCAGAGGCGGTTTGGGCCAAATTTAATTTGTCCTGGGTCGGCTTTTTCTTAGTTTGTGCCGGGTTAAACCTTTATGTTGCCTTTAATTTTGACCAAGAAACCTGGGTTAATTTCAAAGTGTTTGGCTTGACCGGGTTAACGTTTGTTTTTGCCATTGTCTCTATCATGGGCATTTACAAACACATTCCTCAGGAAGAAGATGACGCTGAAAAGCTGAGCGTTGAAACTACTAAAGAAACCAATACCAAATCTGATTGTTAGCTGATCAATTGAGAATGCACTAGAAAGCTTTATAGTCATTCCCGAAGGGTGATTTTATTTACCAAAATAAAATTACTCAATGAGCAGATATCGATTAGAATTGGTATATTAAATTGAGAAATACCAATATGCTATACGTAATTTACAGCGAAGATGTGCCAAATTCATTAGAAAAACGGTTAAGTGTGCGCGAGCAACACATCGCCCGCTTAAAAGAAATGCAAAACCAGGGACGTTTAATTATTGCCGGACCATGTCCGGCCATTGACAGTGAAGACCCCGGCGCATCAGGCTTTACCGGCTCTTTGCTGGTGCTTGAGTTTAACAGCTTAGCAGATGCACTAGCCTGGGCCGATGCCGACCCTTATATTGCCGCCGGAGTCTATGAAAAAGTAACGGTAAAACCTTACAAAATGGTATTACCAGCCTAACTCATTACCCCCAGTTCAAGTTATGTAAAAAATAAAAGAGGTAATAGTCAAACCATTACCTCTTATCCCTTTCCACTTACATCTTATAGAAAACAACATCAATATCGGCGCTAGTCAGTGCTTTGTTCACCTTTAGGTTTCGCAAATAATATAAACGGTAATGCAATAGGCCCTAATAAAGCCCCCATAATTGCCCAATAGCCGGCGTTGGCCTTGCGCCATTTGGCAAAAAAATAACAAATGAATATACAAATAAAGTTAATCGCCAATAAAAAAGCTATGCCCACAATACTTCCTTAATGATTACCTTATATCGATTATCATTTCTCAATTGGTTGCTCTTGTTGCAATTGTGCTTGCGCCTGCTGCTGTTTAATTACCTCTTCTGCCTCAGATTCATCTCCCAACATCATAGAGAACCACTTTGCCTCTGCTGAGCTTTCCAGAGCTATTTTGATGATCATGGTAAGCGGTACCGATAACAGCATGCCGACAGTACCCAATAACCAGCCCCAAAAGATCAAAGATAAAAACACCACTAAGGTAGATAAACCTAGGCCTTTGCCTAAATAGCGAGGTTCAACCACATTGCCCATCACGGTATTAATCAGCATAAAGCCGGCAGCAATTGCCAAAGCCGCGGCAGGATTAAGCTGAAGCAAGGCCAACAATACTGCCGGTACCGCCGCAATGATCGAACCGATGTTAGGGATGTAATTGAGTAAAAAGGCTAAAACGCCCCACAGCAAAAAGAAGTCCAGGCCGATGATCCACAACATTAAACTGACTAAACAACCGGTGGCGATACTGACCCAGGTTTTGATCGCAATGTATTTATTTACCGAACTTAAAAATTTATCAATTTGTTGCATTTTCATTTGTGGATCTTTTAAGGCCAAGTGCAACTTCGCCGGAATACTGGACGCTTCAAATAACATGAACACTACAGTGATCAAAATCAAAAACAGATTCGCCATGATATTGCCAAAGCTTGATAACATATTGGCGGCAAAGCCCATTGCCGCGGCAGGGTCTAAATATTGCATCAATATTTTTGACTCTAGCTTAATGTTGTAATCGGCCAGTTTGTCGATAAGCCCGGCAAAATCATTGGTCAATTGTGCCCGGTACCCTGGCATCAAAGCGGATAATTCGGTTAATGAGTTGCCAATTAATGAGGCCAGCGACATGCCTACCACCACAAATAATGCGATAACAAAAAATACCGCGATGGCTTTTGGTACTTTATACTCTTCTGCTTTGTTAATTACCGGATTACAGATAATGGCGATAAACAACGACAGTAAAAATGGGATCAATAGATTACTGGCGGTTTTAATCCCCGCCATGATAATAACCAGAGAGGCTAAAATAATTAATACTTTAACAATCCCGCTATGTTTTACAGCTAAGTCCATGAGAAAACTCTTTATTTTATATTAAAGCTACAGTAACAAAATTATCCAGAAATAACATCCATTGAGGCTGTTCAGGATTTATCAGCTAAAATTAGAGTAACGGTTAAATTGTTGGCAGAACGACTTCAACATGAAAATATTAATGACCGGAGGCACTGGCCTGATAGGCTCAACCTTCATTAACAAATTCAGCTCAAAATACCACTTTGACGTGCTTAGTCGTCAAACTGGCGATTTAAGCTCTCGTTTTGGCAATGAAGCCAAGGTCAATGTTATTTCATCGTTAAACTATTTAAAACATCTCGATGACTATCAGGCGGTAATCAACCTTGCCGGTGAACCCATTGCCGAAAAACGTTGGAGCCAGAAGCAAAAACACAGTATATGTCACAGTCGCTGGAATTTAACCAGTCAATTAAGCAAATTAATCAACGATTCAACCACCCCGCCCAACACCTTTATATCAGGCTCGGCCGTCGGTTTTTATGGCCGGCAAGGTAACGAAACCATTACCGAACAATGGACTGATGTCTACCCTGAATTTAGCCATACAATCTGCAAGGTATGGGAAGAAAAAGCATGGCTTAGCCAACACAAAAGCCGGGTATGTATATTAAGGACTGGCATAGTGCTAGATAAAAACAAAGGCGCATTAAAAAAAATGTTACCGGCGTTTAAATTTGGTTTAGGTGGCCGGTTTTCAACCGGAACGCAATTTATGTCCTGGATCCATATTGATGACATGGTCAATGCCATCGAGTTTTTATTGAACAACCAACAATGTCAGGGCCAGTTTAATTTAACCGCGCCCAAACCGGTTACCAACAAAGAATTTTGTCAAATACTGGCAAAAACCCTACGTCGGCCAAATTTGGCCACCATGCCAGCGTTTGTGTTACGTATTTTGTTTGGCGAAATGGCCGATTTATTCTTGTATGGGCAAAAAGTCGTGCCGGAGAAATTACTTTCTGCAAACTTTAAGTTCACCCACCCCAACTTACAATCGGCCTTACATCATTTACTGAAAAGCTAAAGCGTAGTTCTCGCTATTAGAGTGTACGCCTGATCAAGGTTAAACTGGATAAATTCAGCAAGCGCCAGCATGCCAGCAAACCCACGCCACCAACAAAGGCTCCACCCAACACCAATCCCAGCAACCAATAATTTAAATGCCATGAAGGGTCCATTTCAAAAACATTACTTTGCAATACGTATACCGCAATTTCCATGGCAACACTGGCTAAGAACCCGGCTATCGCCCCCAAAATTACAAACTCTAATACCGTTGCCGATTTTAACAAGCGGCCTCTGGCACCTAAGGTTCTTAAAATTGCCAGTTCACGCTCACGCTCTTCCATACTCGCTTGCACTTGAGCCACCAACACTAAAGAGCCAGCGATAACAACCAGCACTAAGATGAACTCGATCGCTATTGATACCTGGCCAATCACTGAGCGTAGCTGAGATATCATCGCTTCAACATCAATCACACTTATGGTTGGGTACTGTGCTAAAAATTGCTGCATCGCTCGCTTTTTATCAGTTGGCACATGAATTGAGGTGATATAGGTTGCCGGAAAATCGGCCAGTACCTTATCAGAAAATATCATGTAAAAATTTGGCTGCATCGACTGCCAGTCAACTTCACGAATACTGGTAACTGGCAATTGAATGAGCTCACTGCCGATTTGAAAGCTTAATTCGTCCCCAACTTTAACATCTAACCGTTCGGCAACTTGCGACTCGATTGAGACCTGAGCCAACTCATCTTCAGGGCGAAACCAGTCACCAGAAACGACAACATTGCCTTTTGGTAACTGACTGTGCCAGGTCATATTCAGCTCACGGCCAATACCTTGCCGGCCTTGATCGCTGTTATCGGTTTCTTCTTTACTGGCTTGTTTAGCAAGCTTTTCATCATTAATGGCGGTTAAGCGGCCACGCACAATGGGGTATAGATCACTCGCTTGCATTTGGTTATTACTGAGAAATTGTTCTACTTCACTAACCTGCGACTTATTTACGTTAACTAAAAACTGATTTGGGGTATTTTCCGGCAACTGCGCTTGCCATTCATCAATTAAATCGTTTCTCACCACTAACATCAGCAATAACAGCTTTATCGCTATGGTGAAACTGACCAGTTGCACATTGTTTTGTTTGCCGCGACGTTTTAAATTTGCCAGGGCCAAGTGAAATCCTTGCCCGGCCTGGCTGCCTACCGAGCGGCCGGCATTTACCAGTAAGCGGCCAAATAGCAGCAAAATACCGATAATCACCCCACCACCGGCCATGAGTGCCAAAGATAACATCCAGTCACGTGAAAATATTAATAACAAGGCGAACACCGCCATAAACGGCGGGATATTGGCGATGATACCTTTTTTAGTATCGACATCAGTAAAGCCATGGATCACCGTTAATACTGGTGTTGCGATTAAAGATTTCATTGGTGCGATGGCAAAAGCAAACGCACAGATAGCGCCAGTGATAACCGCAACCATTAATGGATAAAGTGAAGATGCCGAAGACGTTTGTGGTAAATAGGCAGCCATCAACGACAAGCCGATTGATTGCAAGACAAAGCCAAGGCCTAAACCAACGACAATCGAAAATAAAGAAAGGCTACTCCAGTGCAACAAATACAATTTGCGTATGTGCGATTTATTGGCGCCCATGGCTTTAAATACCGCCACCATAGGTTGATGACGTTGACCATAGCGCCGGCTGGCTACAGACACCGCAACCGCCGCTAAAATGATCCCCAACATACTTGCCAGCGACAGATATTTCTCTGCCCGGTTTAAGGCATTGGCCAATGGCGTTTGCTGGCTTTTGATATCGTACCAGCGCTGAGTTTCTTGCACTTGCGGCTTAACCCACTGCTCGTATTCCGCAATTTCTTGTGCGCTACCGGCAAATAAATACCGGTAAGTCAGTCTGCTGCCAGGTTGCACGATTTGAGTTTTTTCAACATCGCTTAAATTAACAAAAACTCTCGGTCCCTGGGTAAACACACTAAACGATGCATCAGGCTCTTTGTTTATCGTGGCGGCTACGGTAAAGGTTGCCGCACCAAGTTCTATGCTGTCGCCCACTTTAATCGCTAATTTATCAAGCAATGAGGCTTGTACCCACACACTACCAACAGGTGGGGCGTGCATGGCATTAATTGCCGTTGAATTGCGATCATTGATCAATAATTCTCCGCGCAGCGGGTAACTATCACTGATTGCTTTTACCGATGTCAGTTGCATTTCATCGCCAGCGAAAACCATAGACGAAAACAGCATGACCCGGGCGCTATCTAGGTGTAATTGCGTCGCCTTGTCGAGAAACTCGGCGTTTATTGGTCTTGATGATTGCAACACTCTGTCAGAAGCAATAAAGCTGCTGCTTTCATTAATCAACGCCGACTTTATTTGGGCCGAAAACCCTGACAACGAAAACACCGAAGCCACCGCCAAAATAATGGCAAAGCAAATAATGGTTAACTCACCACGTTTTAATTCATGGCGAAATAAGCGCAGTGATTGTTTGATCCAAATCGGCATGCTAACCCGCCTTCACTGAGTTGATGGTAAGTTGCTCAGGCGCTGCATCCGATTGCTGAATAAACTCCCCGGCTTCCATCGTCAGCTGTATCTGACATCGTCCAGCCAATTTTTTGTCATGAGTCACAAGTACCAAGGTAGTGCCTTGTTGCTGGTTTAATTGAAATAACAACTCAGTAATGGTTTCACCAGTTTTACTGTCTAAATTGCCTGTCGGTTCATCGGCAAACAAAATATCCGGGTTAGAGATAAAAGCACGAGCGATGGCAACCCGTTGTTGCTCGCCACCAGAGAGTTGTGACGGATAATGTTCTACCCGGTCACTCAAACCCACTTTCGCCAGCATGGTCATGGCTTTTTGTTTGGCATTGTCTTCATTGGCCAATTCTGCCGGTAACATCACATTTTCTAACGCGGTTAAACTGTTTATCAATAAAAACGACTGAAAAATAAAGCCAACATGGTCGGCCCTTACCTTGCTACGCTGCTCTTCATCAAATTGATGCAAGGCCAGGCCTTTCAGATAAATTTCCCCCGAAGACGGTAAATCCAGGCCGGCAAGTAAGGATAATAACGTCGTTTTGCCAGAGCCCGATGCCCCGATAATGGCAATACTCTCTCCAGACTTGACTTGCATATCAATTGCTTTCAGGATAGTTAAAGATTTTTCATCCGTTTTATGACTCGCCGTGTTTACCGACTTGGTTACATTGCGACATTCTAAAATGGTTTCAGGTTCAGTTTTATCTTTTGCTTTAAGGTCAGGTTTAGTATTCATGTTCAACAAGTTAGCTCTTACATTATTAATTATCTTCAGCACTACGTTTGCACTAAACGTTTCGGCCAATAATTCTATTTTACTATTAGGTGATAGTCTCAGTGCAAGTTACGGGATGCAAGAAAAAGATGGCTGGGTTGTGTTACTAAATAATCAGCTTGAAACGGAGAACGCCAGCTACCGAATTATTAATGCCAGCATCAGTGGTGAAACCACAGGTGGCGGTTTGGCAAGGCTGCCGGGCATTTTGGCGAAAAACGATATTGATTATTTATTGATAGAATTGGGGGGTAACGATGGCCTTAGAGGCTTTCCACCTAAGCTTATTGAAAATAACTTGTTACAAATAATAGAATTGGCGCATGCTAAAAACATTAAAGTTCTTATCTCAAAAGTTCGCATCCCCCCTAACTATGGGCCAAGATACAGTAAAATGTTTAGCGACGTTTTTAGCAACGTAGCAACACAAAGCAACTCACCGCTACTGCCATTTTTTATTGAAGTGGTTGCAACGGATCCAAGCTTGATGCAAGGCGATGGCATACACCCGACTAAAGAAGCGCAACCAATACTGGCGAAAGAAATGAAAGCGATCATCGACAAGGCGCTTTAGCAGTTACATGACTTCCCGTGCTGAACTTATGCAAAGTGGCAATGACCATCACCGCTCGCGGTGATGGTGCTCACCTTTAGCTATGCATTGGCGTTAATTTACCTTAGTAGAGAGTTCCGAACCCGCTTTAAATCTAACCACTTTTTTCGCGGCTATCTGGATTTCTTTTCCGGTCTGCGGATTTCGTCCGGTTCGCGCTGCTCTGTTCGATACACTGAAACTACCAAAGCCAACCAAACTAACCCGATCTCCTCGCTTAAGTGCGTTAGTGGTGGTATTGATAAAACTTGCCGCTAAAATTCTCGCATATCGAGCATTCATTGGTATTTGTTGAATAATGTCATCCCAAGGCTTCGTTCTCCTCGCCTCTGTGGCTTTCTGCGCGCGGGCTGCTGCGATAAATGCGACAACACCTTGATTCCAGGTTTGATAAATTATTTCAGCCGTTGCCTTGGTAAAAGAACCTATCAATCTGGTGTTCCTTTTACCTTTATAGGTGCCATCCCAGCCACGTAGCACTGCGTTAGCTTCGGTAAAAACCAATGCGTTTCTCACGCTCAACCAGGCGTCTGCGCAATAACCGCCAGCATCGTATTCACAGGTTAGCGCATCCTTTAACAGGCTGCTCGCATTATTCAGTCTACTCCTCATGGCCTGAAGAAGAGAATAGTTGAACTCAAGAATTTCCAGGTCTCGAACTTTATTCCCTGGCGGGTGTAAATTAATAATGTCTCCCTGATGAGCTCTGGTTGTTGCATAAGCATTGGTTATGATATCTGCCAACGCCATATAATATTCACTCTCGTAAGCAGTCGGGAGCAGCTCACGCATTAGCGCGCCATTAGGATTGAAATCATGTTCAGGATGATCCGCGGCTTTTAACACGGTAACATGACCGCGAAAATCGCTGTCGCTACCTCTTAACAGTGTCACATGGCCAATAAACTCCTTACCACCAGCCGCATTGGCATCGACTCCCCGCAACAGCGTGACATGACCGATATATCTCTGCTCTTCTACACTCTGACGACAACTTTTGGGGTTGTCTGGAACACCGGCAGACAAACACTCTGGTGGCGAGATAACCCTATCAAATACCAATGTCACTGCAACCTCATGACTATCTGGGGTATCCACGCTTACGGTATTAAGCCTTTGGCTTTGCGGCAAAATAGACAGTTCGAAGGTGCCATCCGCAGCTTTTAGCACAGTTACATGGCCGTTAAATTCGAGTTGTTCTTGGTTTTTCAGCACGGTGACATGCCCATGATAGTCTTGTTTCTTGGGTAGTGCATTTAATATGTGACCAAAGGGCTGAAATTCGATGGCAGCTCCAGGTCCCGCATGGTTAAGTTGTTCTCTGGCAACGTCTATCAGAGAATTAACGAAGGGTTTGACCAGTTTTTCTTTTGAAAGCTGGGTGTCACTGGCCATGGCATCGATAAGTTCGGCCTTATTCATAGCACTACTTAGGGCACTAACAAATAACAAAAACGCTGCGAAGAATTTAAACATTATGTACCTCCTTACGTCGAATATTTAATCGCCTTCTGGTAAATCATGAGAATGTCTTTATTCACTTAACTGTTGATTGCAATTCATAGCTTAGTTAACTTGTTATTATCAGGATAGTCACCGAATGAAGATGAGTATTTTCCATAGAAAACAATCAATCGCAAGAAATATACCGAATTTATAAGGCATTGTTTTTATGATGAATGTTGCGCTTTAATAAATTAATGGTGGTGTCACTGTAAAGTAACCTGACAGCCACCTGCAGGCTCATAGTCTTATGATTTTTTTGGCGAACATCTCAGCTTTATGTTTTAGCTGAGATAAGGCTTTGGGGTTTTAATGCTAACAATTGCGACAAAGCAGTCTGAAATTGCTACTAAAAACAACCAAAATAATGGTCACTATTTTCCAGATATAGCTGACATAAGCACTTTTTGTCTAAGGCGTTAACGCCCCAAAAACGAGATAGAAAAGTAAAAATCACGCAACAAATAAACAAAAAGTAAGCATTTCCCTTTAATAATTATGGATATTTAGACCAAATGCGGCCCGACCGGTAAGTTGACTCAGTACACAAGAGCAACACTATTATTTATAAGGAATTACACAAGATCAAGAATCTATAGTTTTCTGCTCATCAAACTTGTATCAAATGCTATACCCAACTTAATCCTTTCTACATAAGGCACGGTAGTCCCATGTGTGGGGTAAAGGTTTTCATTGTGTTCGGTATGTTCATTTGTACGCCATGAACCTGTTTTGTGTTCAATTTCTTTCATTTGCCAACGTAATTCATGAATGTATGCCGCTTCACCATGCAATAAATCACCAAATAAACCTTGACGAACCATGATCAATACCATTAATTCATCTCGGCCGTAATTTACATTTTCATCATCATACAATTTTTTGCGTACGTTCGGCGGTATCAACCCGTAGTTTCCCGCGACCATTGGCTAGAGTTAATGAATGTTGATGATAGCGACCTATTTGTGCTTCATTAGTTCGCTGAGTTTGAACCGCTGAAAGGTCATATGTGACTGGCTACTCTCATACAAGATACCGATAATTTGCTCATTAATGCTGGTCAGACTGGAATAGCCATAGCCAAGACCTTCATCAATTAAAGTAAAGTGTTCCACAGGCCATGACATACCGTCATCCTGACTAACTTTGATGGTCATATTGCGGCGTGAATATTGACTCGCAGGGTTGGAGAACAGCAACAATGATGGTTGACTATGCATTTGATGACTGATCAAACTGGCACTACATACAGGCTCTGGTAACGCCTTGTTCGACGTTGGGTGTATTTGCCAGGTCTGGCCTAGATCCGAAGTTGTTGCCAAGGCGCGAGCGCCCGTGCCATTTTTCTGCCAATGACGTTGACCGCGATTGTCGCGCATGTTGAGCATCAATGAGCCATCGCTCAACTGGACGACTTGCGCTTCTGTAGTATCGGTTTTGGCGCTGGTGCCTATCGTCCAGGTTTTGCCGTGATCTTTGCTAGAAATAAGCGTCGAATGAGCCAGCTTGTTTTCGTCTTTATATTGAACAGGAAATACCAAGGTACCATCGTTTAAACTGATGCCCTTGCCGGGGCCGTCAAGTAACAAGCGCCACTGGGGATCTTTGACTTGTTTGGTGATATTGATCGGGGCAGACCAGGTGAGACCATCATCTTCGCTTTTTGTTAATATTAGCTGTCCCGTTTCAACTGGCGTCATTCCTTGTTTAGAGCCGTACCAAGACCGTTTTCCTGGGTGACCATGGGCCCATAACGCGGCAACCCAAATCGTGTTTGTCAGCCGATCCACTAAAATTGACGGATCACCGACACCATTCTGATCTTGTGGCAAGCCCCCCCACTCGCCCATATCCATAATGATTTTCATCGGCTGCCAAGTTTGACCGCCATCGGTACTGCGGCTCATGCCGACATCGATATCACCTTGCAAATCAACCGAACTGTCGTGGCGAACATCATAAATGGCGAGTAAGGTGCCTTTATTAGTGGTCTCCAGACCGGGGATCCGGTAGGTATTGACACCATCGTCTTTGGCTTGTCTTAAAGCATGGCCAATGCGGTTATGCGCAGTTTCATTGAGGGCAGTAACAGCAAGAGTTTCATTACCGAGCTTGATCTGACTTGCATTGACCGTGACATCGTGAAGTGTATTGGCATCGTTACGAACACTAACCGTCAGCCAGAAATAATTATTCCCTTGTGATGGCACGACTGGCTTGCTGAGCTTAATCGTCGTCAATGCCGAAATCTTGTCAGTACTGCCAACCAGGTTAGTTGCTGTAAAACTTTCACCACCACCTGAATAAAACAGCTTGGCTGTTTTGATAGCAGAGACATCATCGCTGCCGCTGAAGTCTAGCGTGATATTGCGCAGTGAGTCTGAATGTCGTTGTTTTGACACTATATTGACACGTAACGCCGGATTATGTTCTTTACCGATCAATATCGGGTATACGGGCGAGTAGCTCATCACTTGTACGTTCGAGGACTGTGGTGTCATCATTGAGCAAGCCGTCAATATAGTTATGACCAACACTTGCAACAGCAGTAGCTTAATTTTATTCATGTTTGAGGTTTCTTTTACAACTCAGTAGTTTGAAACTACCGGCATTAATGTGAGAACAAGTGTATAGATCAACCTTTTCATGGCGCGTTTCCCCGCTGAGTTGATAATAAAGTCGCAGGATATCAAATTGATCTCCTGCGTTTGCAATTGGGTATCATCACATTTAATTAGGCTGCATCACGGCCTGATAATGCTTTAGCATAGTGCTTATTTTCTCTGGGTATTGACTGGCCAGGTTGTGCTGCTGACCAGGATCTGTGGATATATTATACAGTTGGTCGAAGGGGTAAATACCGGTTTCGATATTTTGTTTTTTCATAAGGCTGTTGCCCTTATAAGCAGGGATGACAATCCAGTCACCTTCACGGTACGCGGTACGACCATGCATGCCTTCAAGCAGCAGAGATTTACGACCGGTTTTTGATTGTCCGGTTAACGCACTTAGCATATTCTGGCTGTCGCTAGCTTTGATCTTCTGCCCTGTCATACTGGCAAACGAGGCGAGTAGGTCGTGTTGTGAAATCAGCGCATCGGATACACCGGGTTTAATTTTACCTTGCCAGCGCACCATTAAGGGAATATGTGTACCGGCTTCAAATAAGCTGTACTTACCTCCTCTGAACTGCCCCCAGGGGGTATGTTGACCATTTTTAGTATCGGCTTGGTCATTGTAGCCATCATTGAGTACCGGACCATTGTCAGAGGAAAAGACAATTAGGGTATTGTCACTCAAACCCAGCTGGTCAAGCGTCTCGAGGAATTGGCCAATCGCCCAATCGGCTTCAAGGATGGCATCACCACGAGGACCCAAACCCGACTTGCCGACAAAGTGTCGGTTAGGAACACGCGGTACATGGGGTTGGTGTAGGGTATAAAACAGGAAGAACGGCTTAGCTTGGTTTCTTTTGACAAAACGTTGGGCTTCGCTCAAAAACAAATCTGACATGTCTTCGTCAATCCACTGTGCCGCCTTACCGCCTTTTTGGTAGCCAATACGGGACACGCCATTGTTAATGCTTTGATCATGACCATGATGATAGGTCATTTTGGTCAATAACTCAGGGTTCTCCTGACCTGTTACCTCGCCCGGGAAATTACTTTTATAGCTGACATAGAGCGGATCATCTTGTTCTAAACCCACCACGTCGCCATTTTTTACAAAGACGTTAGGTACCCGGTCATTGGTGGCAGCCATGATATAGGAGTAGTCAAAGCCAACTTCATTGGGTCCCAACGGGATGTGTTCGTTCCAGTCCATTTGACCATTGCCCAAACCTAAATGCCATTTGCCGATAACAGCCGTGGTATAACCAGCTTGTTTCAGCATTTTGGGTAAGGTTTGCTGTTCGGGGCTGATCAGTAACGGTGCATCGCCGGGTAAGATTTGAACCCCTTTGCGCCAAGGGTATTGGCCGGTGAGAATTGAGAAACGGCTCGGGGTACAGGTCGCCGCCGTGGCATAACCATTGGTAAATTTAATACCTTGATCGGCAATCGTGTCGATATTCGGTGTTGATAGCTTGCCAACGCCATAGGCGCTGACATCACCGATACCCAGATCATCGGTGTAAATAATGACGATGTTCGGTTTGGCTGTAGGAGCCTGTGTGGCGAATGATGCCTGACTCATTAGTGCAGCGCCGGCAAACATTAAAACATTAATGAATGATTTTTTTGTCTTGAGTCGTAAGGTCTGCTTATCGTTCATTTGTTTTTCTCCAAAATGGTTTGGCTGACATGATCAATCAGTGGATGGCTAGCGTATTTTTTACCTGCCACAGCGGGAAAATAGTCAAGGCTAAACTCCCACCAGAAAACGCCACGAAACTGCTGTTCAAATGCCCACGCCATTTTGTGGCTCAGGCTTTGTTTGTTATCCATGGTGACAAACTCAGCTTTGTCAGGGCTGAAATAATACGGCGCTTGTGCCGAGTGGTCGTAGGATTCTTGCCATCCCTGGTTAAGTAGCGCAGGTAGCTCGGTATAGCTGAAGTAACGTCCTTTTTCTTTTAGACTGACTTCACTGTTCTCGCCAGGCGCTATGCCCTGGTAGTAAAAGCCATAGTTAGCCAGGCCGATGGAAAGCTTGTCGGGTGAGAATACTGACCAATTGTTATGCAACCTTTTCTTCATCTCATCCAGCGGCGTATTATGGCTAGCGACATTATCCCAAATGCCGCCGCCCATGTCGTAGGTCATGATATTGAGCCAGTCGACCGATGCGCTCAATTGCTGCGCTTGCGCCGGAGAGAACGTTCTAAAGCTGTGTAGCGCCGTGGTTAGATAGTACTCGCGTTTTGGCTCAGCAGAGCTTTTTTCCAAGGCATCCAGCGCTTTGCGCAGTTCTGCCATCAGTGCCGTGTGCTGATCGCGATTGTAGGTATGCTCCCAGTCGATTTCAATGCCATCGTAGTTATATTTTTTGACAAAGGCAGCCATCACTTTGGCAAACAAAGCTCTTTTTGTACTGTCTGCGGCCACCGGATTGAATTCATCTTTGCCAGGAATCGAAAGCAATACCTTGACGTTCTTTTGCTGTGCCCTGGCAATAAGTTCAGGCACAAGGCTAAGGCCAGAATCCCCTGTAGGGTACGCATAGTCTCGCACCAGTTTGTTGTGGATTTGTTCTTCTGTTAGTTCGAAATCTTTTGCCTGCCAAGACGGAGCCGCCATCACATACATGAAGTTGAACTGCTCAAAGCGCGTTTGCTTCAACTGGGCTCTGCTCTTGAGCCAGTTGCCCCTAATGTAGGTCGCATGCACAAAAGTATCTCGGTTGTCATCGCTCAGTTGTCGCGTAAGCTGTTCTGACGACTGCTTGAACATTGAGTAGGAGGAAACGAAGCCGGCCGTTAATAACACAGCAAGAAACAGTTTGATTTTCATGATAAGGACCTCATATAGTTAGGTATTACGGTTTTAAATTGGTAAGTCATCGATTAGTGTCTTTTTATTTACGCAGATTTTTAGTCCTCCGCTTTCCCGGAAGTAGCTGACGCTTAATGGTTAAAAAAATTACTTTATGCATGCTGTTATTGCTGATCTTATAACGCGCCACTAATTTCAAATACGGCCGTATATTGATTCGGGCGCTTTTGAGGAACGGTAAGTTCCAGACTATGGTTAGTTTGGTTGAAACTGATTTTCTCATTGCTACCAATGAGCCTGACAGAATTAATTAATTTAGTTTTATCGCTGTTAGCCAGTCCCAGTGCCGGAATATTAATCGTGGCTTTAGCTGGATTAAGCACAAACATAAATAAACGATCCCCTTTTTGAGTGAAACGAACTTCATCTATGCCGTAAGCTGGGCTTTTCACCGTTCTTTCATTGAAGTTATTACTTTTGTGTTTCTTCTGCTGTGCGGCGAGATCGGTTTCGTCGGCATTTATGGTATTAGCTTTTTTTCTGGAACTTAGGTTGTCACCATACACTTCCCATGGTTCGCTGGTATAAATTGCCGCTGCATTAAGTTTGAGCCATTGACCGAATTCGTCGAACATCGCCTTTTGTTCTGGTGGAATGGTACCATCGGGGAGGAGTTCAACATTGAGCAGCAGGTTACCATTCTTGCTGATCACATCTGAGAGCACTTCCACCAGTGTTCTAACATTGTGTCTGTAGCTCCCCTCTTCCTTGTAGAACCAGGTTTTTGGCGTGGTGATACTCTGCCACGGATTGGCTTGAATTTCATGAGCTACACCACGTTCGATATCACTGATGGTAGCGCGTTCATTGTTGTATTTGCCGATAATAACGCTAGTGAATTTACCGTTTTTTTTCAGGTCATTGTTATACAGTGCCGCCCCGACTTGTTTACCATAGCCGGAATAGGGAAAGCCATGACCATCAAACCAAAGCATGTCAATGTCGTACTTAGTAACCAGCTCTGTGTGGCGATGCAGCCAATTTGTCTTAATTTTCTCAAGATATTCGTCCGTTCTCTCCGCTGGTGGCAAACCGTAGAGGTCGGCAGGGTCTAGCCCTTGCCACCACTTGCCCTTGCCG
Organism: Thalassotalea sp. ND16A; assembly: GCF_000764205.1. GTDB lineage: Bacteria > Pseudomonadota > Gammaproteobacteria > Enterobacterales > Alteromonadaceae > Thalassotalea_A. Next base: position 108,553 of record NZ_JQDZ01000022.1, on the reverse strand, counting down.
TCTTCCTTGGTCATGTAACCATCGTACGGAATGCCCTTTTTCGGGCCGCTTTTATCAGCGCCAAAGGCCGGTTTGAGCCAATGAAGAAAACGATCGTCGTGGGAGCTGACGCCGAATGGCAGTTGAACCTTCTTGGAGGATTTAGAAAATTCGCCGATGATATCGCGCTTAGGGCCGACATTGACCGAGTTCCACGGATGATGCGATGAATCCCAGTTGTCGAAGTGATCATGGTGGTTAGCGAGGGCAACAAAGTATTTGGCACCGACGCCCTTGAAATATGTGAGCAAAGCATCAGTATCGAGTTTGTCCGCTTTCCATTCGTTCAGGACATCTTTGTAGCCTTTTTCAGAGGGGTGCCCGTAGGTTTCATTATGATAACGGTAGGCATTTTCACCCCACTTTTCGCGACCAACATCTTGCTGGTAAAGATGTCGAGCATACCAACCGCCACCTTGTTCAGGCTGAGTTTGGCCACCCCAGTGAACCCAGATTCCAAATTTCGCCTCGCCAAACCAGGCGGGCCGCTGATACTTGGCGCTTACTTCATCCCAGCTTAAGTCTTTGGCATTTTCTACAACGGTTGTTGTTTTGTTGAAGATTTTATCGCCTTGAATGTTAGGCAAGTACCCCTGTAATGCAATACCTAGTGTTGTTGCCAACGCTAGCCGGTGTAAGACTGAACAGGGTGATTTTTGTCTATTTTTCATTTGTCTCTCTTTTCATTTTATTCTTCATGTTAAGCAGCTACTGCTGGTTTAACCTCAAATTCGCTTGCAACACCTAACCATCCTGGAGCAGATGAGGAAAAAATAACCTGTATAATCATGCCTACTCAGTTAGGCAACTGACTCAGCAGCACCCGTTGAATCACGGATCACCAAATGAGGACTGAATAAATTGGCCACAGATGACGCCGTGCTAATACTGCGCTGACGCAGTAGGTCAAAGAGCATTGCTGCAGCATATTGCGAAATCTGCTTGTTGGGCTGGTGTGCTGTGGTCAATTGTGGCCAACTTTGCCGAGAGAAAGGACTGTCTTCAAAACCAACGATCGACAGTTGCTTAGGTATATCGATATTCATCTGCCTAGCTGCAAACAATGCACCCGCGGCGATTTCATCGTTACAAGCAAAAATAGCCGTGGGTTTTGATGGCAGTGCCATTAATTTTTTAGCCCCTTCTGCCCCAGACTCAAAGGTGTAGCTGCCGGACAAGATCAATGACTCGTCGCTGTTGATGCCATGGTGTGCAAGCGCCGCTTGAAAGCCCTTTAACCGCTCTGTGCTGGAACCATGCTTAATATCTCCCTCTAAAAACCCTATACTTTGATGGCCTAACGATAGCAACAGCTTAGTAATTTGATAAGCGGCCTGATGATCATCCACCAGCACACAACCAGGCACGACGTTATTTGTCGCTGAGCCGGAAATGATCCGCACATAATGTACATCGAGTTCATTCAGCGTATCGAGTATTGTTGGCATCTCTGACAAAGGCGGCGTCAGGATCAATCCGTCCACTCGGGATTGACCTACCATGGTGACAATATCTTCACAAATAGTGGGGGAATTAGCATCACAAGGTGAGATTAACAACTCGTAACCACGACTCCGACAAGCGGACAAAATGCCATCTTGCATGTCACATATATAATACGCGTTGGGGTTATCATACAAAAAGCCAATAGTATGTGATTTTGCCCCTGCTAGATTGCGTGCTGCGACACTCGGTTGATAGTTAAGTTGTTCAATCGCAGCTAAGACCCTTTCACGAGTTTCTTCCTTAACATAGCTTTCATTATTCAATACCCTGGACACGGTTTTAATGCATACTTGAGCATGGTGGGCAACTTCTTTAATGGTAACGTTCATATATTCTCCGCAAAATGCCGGTCACCGCACTTTATAAGCTCTTATTTGAGCTTATCGAACTCAAAAACCATAGCCACGATAGCTGACTAATGGAGTGAAATAGGATAAACCATGCCCCCTTCAGGAAGGCGGCATGGTTAAGTGCGTTTAAGTTGAGTAGTTAATTGGTAAACGGAATTTGAATATTGGCATTTATTTCTGCGTTAACCGCTTTGAGTAGACAAAGTGGGTGGTCGTAGTCGACATCTAATGCGGTATCCCAGTACATAATACCCCCTAAACCCTGCTCATTAGCATAAGCGGCTTTTGCAGAGATGGTATCCTTACCATTGAATACCATTGTTGTCGGTACATCGTATTGCCATGTGCCACCACAAACAGGACCGGTTCTTATGTTTTTATACAAAATTTCTTCATCACTAGAAGGGGACAAATTCGGGTATTCAGCCACTATTTTACTGTAACCATCAATAGCAATTCCTCTAGGGTCGCTGACCGCATAAAAAGGTACTCCGGCGATAATTTTTTCTTTCGGGTAGCCGTAGTTTATGAATTGCTGGATATCATCAACATATTTTTCATAGGTGAAGATTAATGGATCTGGTCCATAAGATTGAATTGAGATAAAGTCCACGTTATCAACCACAGTTAAAGGTAATTGATACGAAATAGGGTGTAAGGTAATGCTTAAGGTTTCATCGGCAGCCAATACACTGTCTAACTCGGCAACGGTACTCGCATAATTAGTATTACAGGTAGTGTTGCTATAGCACCACTCAAAGTCTAAATCAACACCATCAAAGCCGACTTGATCGACAAGCTGTTTTACGTTGCTAGCAAAATTTTGACGAGCGGTGTCACTGGCAATCATGGTTTTCCATTCAGTACCGAGGAAACCCATAACACCCACACGGTGCTCTACCCCTTCATAACCGGCAAATACTTGGTTAATTGCATCGAACACATTTACCCAGGTTTCTGAATCTTTACCGGGCTGCTGGCTATCTTCAAACTCCCAACGCGCCGATAATTGATTATTAGGCCAGCCTAAGCTGTTAACGCCATTGTTCATATGGTTGATGACATTGCCAGGGCTAATGTTAACTCGATAAACTAGCGCTTCATCCATTTTGCCATCAAAGTTCACCCCCAATTCTAAGTCATCCTGAATATAAGGTGCTTTTGTTGGTAACAGTTTTTCGGCATTGTGATACCACAAATCTTGCGCGACACCATCGATATAAATCTGGGCTTGGTTTTCAGCACATTCATTACCATTATATGACACGGCTATATGGTGCCATTGGCCTACGGTTAAATCAGCAGCATTAACAGCAACGTAATTGTTTGCACCGTTTGCAACATGGAAATACAGTGTTTTTGAGGCGGCTGAACCTAGCTGAAGGTCGATTCTATTTTGCCAATCCTGAGTTTTTTGGAAGATAAAGCTGTTTTCTTGCCATGAGTCAAGATAAACCCAGCTAACAAAAGCAAAGTTATTATCACCACCCGCACCATTTACCATTAAATCCTTGCCGGCATTCATTTTGGCACCGCTACCGTTAAAGTCCGCTATGCCGGTGCGACCAGCAAAACTACTTAAGTGAGTCGTATCTACTAGCGTGCCGTCACTGATAGGGGTGTCGAAAAACAAATCGCCATTTGCTTTTACACTAGTAATCATATTAATGATGTCATTATTATTTCTTAAATAATCATCTTCAATCACGCCGGTTTTATAGAGGTGAGGTCTGATATAAGCACTAACAACCTTGTAGCTGAACTTATTATTGTCAGTCACTATATTGCGGGTCACCCCTGTTGCTATGGTACCGTGATTAGTGCCTTTATAATCTTGAACTGTAGTGCTGTTACTATGTTGATCCATGCGCCAGTAGTTGGTTAACGAAGCATATAAAGGGTGCTGAGGGTTTATGGTATTATCTGAGGTAATATCAGCGTCGCTGAGTTTTTTTTCCCAGATTTTTAACTCATCAATTTGTCCGTCAAAATTCTTACCTATTTTAAAAGGAGAAGCGGTGGCAGGGCTACTTGTGGCTACCGTTCCCTGGCCATTGCGGTACCAAGGGTTCATTGTAGCACCATCGATAGTAATGGTAATTTGGTTATTTGCAGATAAAGCGCCATTATAAGCCATAGTGACATGATGCCATTGGCCAACAGTTAACGGGGCATTGTTCAGCGCTGCATATTCATTAGTGCCGTTAGCAATGTGAAAATATACCCGTTTGTTGCTTTCGGTACCGAGCTGAATATCTACCCGGTTATGTGTATCTAAGGCATTAGAAATCACTAGGCTATTTTCCGCCCAGCTGTCCATTTTCAGCCAAAAATCGATAGTGAACTCAGTTTTATTTTCAAGCGCGCTGACCGTATTGAAGTTAATGGTAGCGTTGTTTCCTGGGAAATCTACGGCATAGTTTTTAAGTAATCCCTGAGCATTGACACAGACAGGTAATACCATGGCTGCAGTTGCATATTTCATCCAGTGTTTTAAGCTATTTTTTATAATTGATGGGCTTTCTTTCTGATTCATATTGCGGATCCCCAAATTTTGGCTGAACTATTTTAAAGTTTTTATAGTTTAGAGCTCCCCTTGAAGACTACTATTGCTCAATACACGTAAGTGCATGTAGAACACGATATAGCTCTCTTGCGAAACTCACTATTTTTATAGCAGGCCAGAAAAAAACTAATCAGAATTTTATTCTAGATAAGTTTTACTTTTAACCTGCCTTTTAATAAGACGGATGTGAGATATAAATCTACTAGTCGGAGGAGTTATTAATTTTAATTTTAATTTTATTTAGACTGATAATGTTTATCAGTTTAATCATTCTCTGCTGATTTTCAGAAATTAGAAACGTAGCCTGTCATTATTCCTTGGCTACCTCAGCCCAAGATTTCAAAATTTAAAACAGTGCTTTGCATGTTGTTCGCTTTTAGGAGAGATCAATTCAAAACCATTTCAGGTGTGAGCCAGTAGCGAGTGTTAGTCACAAGGGGAAGCAAACGATTCTTGATAGCGATTCACTTGAATAGATCTCATTAATGACCTTTTTCAGGGGCAAGCTGCTGATAAACCCGGACATAATCTACCAGGTATTCCTGCGGCAGCATGGCATCATTTATCTTACCGCCCCACCCCCCGCCTATGGCCAGGTTGATTAGTAGGTAATGGGGTTTATTAAAAGCATCGTTGACGGTTTGTGTGGTATCTACTGTGTGAAAGTGTTCACCATCAAAGAAGAATTTAATTTTGTCTTCATACCATTCGGCGGTGTAAGTATGAAAATCATTCACTGGTGGCTTATCGAAAGAAATATTGCCCGCTTGTTTATCATGCTTACTGGTTTCCCAGTTTGCATAGTGGATATTGCTATGGATTTTATTCGGGCTGTTGCCAACAAACTCCATGATGTCGATCTCACCACAGAGGGGCCAGGGGACTGTGCCTGTCTTGCTTTCACCAAATGGCGGTTTTCGATTTTCGCCTAAGGTCCAAATCGCCGGCCACATACCACTACCCTCAGGTAATTTGGCACGTACTTCAACTTTGCCATAAGTCCAACTGGCTTTGCCTAGGGTGGTGATGCTAGCTGCTGTGTACTGTGCCTGTTTGCGGTTAGCTCTCCAGTCTTCACTATCAGCTTGATAACGCACGTTAGGGAATGTTTCTTTACGTGCTTCAATCACCAGCGTGCCATTTTCAACACGGGCATTCTCTGTTCGATTAACGGTATAGTACTGAGCTTCTTTGTTACGGATAAAACCTTGCTCATAACCCCACTTGTTTGGATCGGGAAGCCCCTGATAATTAAATTCATCAGACCAAACCAACTGCCAACCATCCTTATCGGCTGAAATATTGACATTATTATGGGTCGCATTATTATCGCTCGCAATAGCTGAACATGACAACAAGCATGATAGTAACAGCAAGCGGGTAATTATTTTCTTCATTCAATATCTCCTAGAGTCTCCCTGTGCAATTTGCACAGGGAATATTATTGGTAAAGGCTGTTTTTTTATCATGTTCATTGCGTGAGTTCTCCCTTGCCATTACCCCATTCACTGCGAGTAAAGGTGTTTGGCCCCCAATGAATAAAGCTGAAAATTCGCGGCGGTGATAGTCAAGCTGCTGTTTTGTCGGCACGACATGAGCAGCCTTTTCAATAATTTCATCAAAAGAACCGGGGGTTGAAAGACGGTGATAATTCTTGTTTTCAATTGGTATTAAATGGAGTGTTTCCCGGGATCACTTCATTTATGGCTTTGAGTAGGCTGGTCGGGTTTTTATAGTCAGTATCAGTGCCAAGTGACCAAATCATCACGCCTCTGAGCTTGTTATCTAAAACGTATTGAGATTTTTTGATCAGCGTAGTTTGTCCGTTGTAGGTGAAGTTGGTTTTGCCTAGCTTTGGGTGAACCATACTGATCTGGTCAACAAGGGGATCGATTTCCCGATGTTGTTTGAACAGCTCTTGATAACCAAGGGTGACGAACTTATTGTTAAGCTTTTCACCATCAGTTTTTACCGCATAAAAGGGCACCCCCATGACTAATTTTTCAGCCGGAAATCCATATTCAAGCATGCTTGAGACATTGTCGGTAAACTCTTTATAAGGAAACCGAACAGGTCTTGGTCCGTAAGCCTGAATAGAAACAAAGTCCAGTGCCTTGATCGCACTCTTATCAATTTTGTAAAAAATAGGGTGAAGTGATGCGCTCACGATGAGCTGCTCGGGTAATATATCAGTCACTGTTTTAATGGTTTTGCTATAATCGTCCCAACAGGCAACATCATTGTTTTCGCACCACTCAAAATCAAATTCAACACCATCAATGTTATTTTCAAGCAAGACACGCTTTAGGTTGTTGGCAAAATTTACTCTGGCAGCTTGATTACTGATCATTTCTCGCCACTGACCTTTACCTACACCTAAACGCACGGCTTTTTGACCATGGCCTTTAATAAAATATTTAATGGTTGCGATATCAGCCTTCCAGCTTTGATAATCAAGTACAAAGCGAGAAGATGGTTTTATTTTCCAATACGCCTTTAATTTAGTTTCATCCCAGGTATCAACAAAAATTTCCTGCTTCATGTTTTTAGCTATTTGCCAAGGTGATCTGACGCTGTGCCACAGTCTTATCTCGTCTAATTTCCCGTCAAAATTTTCACCTATGACAAAAAGATTGCTCATAGCAGGAACCGAAGTTGGCGGCTGAAGGGTGTCATCAATAATGGTTTGTTTTGAAATATATTTACTATTAACGTAAATTTTGACTTGCTCAGCTATAGGTTTATTTGCGTCGTAGCTGAGCGCGAGATGTTGCCATTTCCTCGTTTTAAATGAAGATGTTGATAGCGTCAGTGACTTATTACCGTTAACTACTTGAAATAATAAGTTTTGCTTATCTTTGGAGCCAAGTTGCAGGGATACTTTATGGGAATCATCGTTGCTTTTGTTAAAAATAAAGGCATTTTCTTGCCAATCACTGATATAAATCCATGTTTCAAAGCTAAATTGCTTTACCCCTTTACCTGGCCCATTTAATAATAAATCTTTACCCGCGGTTAATTTGGCACCATCACCGTTGAATTGTAAAATACCGTCTTTATGTTTTCTGAATCTTTTTAGTAATTTAACATTGCTTGCTACGGCGGTATTGTCAGGGTATTCAAAATATAAGTCGCCATTGGCAAACGGCTCCGCCTTAAAATAGATTAGGTCATTAACATTTTGCAGGTGAAGGTTATCAATCTTCCCCGCTTGCAGAAATGCCCCGCGTAAATAGCCACTTAATATCGGCTCCGCTTTAATTACCTGAGCTAGCATGAGTAATGAGCTTGCTATGATTAAAATTGTTGTTTTAAGCTTCATATTGTCTACCCTAAATTTATTTACTTTATCTACCGGCATCATTTATGAAACCGAAACACGTCTCGTCCCTGCCGCTAGTCGATAAGGACGTTGACTTGTTTAGGTTTACTCGATGCTATTTGTCAGTGCTGGGTTTGTTAACCCTTGATGACATTGTAGTTAATACGTAACTGCCTTAATTGCTGGTGTAAGTCTTGCTGAATAGCACGATATTGAGCCTTGCCGTACAAGTTATTCATTTCACTCGGATCGTTGACGATGTCATACATTTCATAATGGTCGACACCGACATCTTTAAAGTGAATAAGTTTGTGGGTTTTAGTGCGAACACCTTGGTGTTTTGCCACTTTATGCTCTCTTTCAATACCTTCATAGTAGTGGTAATAAAGGCTATCGCGTTCAAGTTCCGTTGCATCACCCACTAGGCGATCTTTTAAAGAAACACCTTGTATATCGGCTGGAATATCAATGCCGGCAAAATCTAAAAAAGTTGGTGCGTAATCGATATTCTGTACTAAATCCGTTACAGCTTGTCCTGCTTTAATACCGTTCGGGTAGCGGATAACTAACGGTGTTCTCATGGTTTCTTCATACATGAAGCGTTTATCAAACCAGCCATGCTCGCCGATAAAGAAGCCTTGATCTGAGGTGTATACCACTATGGTATTTTCGGCTAAACCATTTTCGTCAAGGTAGTCAAGGATACGACCAATATCATTATCCATAGACTTAATTGAGCTCAGATAATCATGCATGTAGCGACGGTATTTCCACTCGAGTAATGCTTTTGCATCACCTTTAACTGCTTGGTATTCCTTATTTGACTCATTGTAATATGCGTCCCACTTTACTTTTTGCTCCGCTGTCATGCGGTTATACAAGCGTTGCCAATGGGCATACAAACCATTTCTTACATCAGGTAATTCATCTTGATAGTCTTGTTCTCGAAGTTTTAAATCGTATGACAGGTACATGTCGTTGATTTCTAATTCTTGCAATGCCGCGGCTGGGCGGTTGGTGTAATCATCGTAAAAATTAGCGGGCACCTTCAAATTTGAGGTATCGACCAACCCTAAATCATCAACGTCTGGCATCCAGTTACGGTGAGGAGCCTTATGGTTATAGATCATCACAAAGGGTTTTGATGTATCTCTTTTTTCAAGGAAATTTAGCGCCAAATCACCAGTTTTTCTCGTCGCATAAGCGCCATGGTAAGTATTTTCCAAGACCGTTTTAGGCTGTTTGGTATGTGAGTCAATCACCTCTTTTTTTACGGTTAATTCTGATGGCGTATTGGTAATAAATTCTGGAGAATAATAATGCCCCTGGCCGCGTAGAACCTCCCAATAATCAAAGCCCTCGGGATCAGATGCCAAGTGCCACTTACCGACGATCGCCGTTTGATAGCCCGCCTGTTGCAGGTATTTAGGATAAGTCGCTTGGCTACCGTCAAAATAACTCGAATTGTCGGTAAAGCCGTTAATGTGACTGTGTTTGCCGGTTAACATTATGGCTCTTGATGGCCCACAAATAGAGTTTGCGACAAAAGAGTTGTTAAAAATAACGCCCTCGTTGGCGATGCGGTCGATGCTTGGCGTGTCGATGATTTTACTACCGTAAGCACTGATTGCTCGTTCTGAGTGATCATCGGACATAATAAATATTATGTTGGGCTTAGCTGTTTTGACCGACGTCTGTTCAATCGTTTTATTTTCACTGTCTGACATACAAGCAGTTAATATAGTCAATGGTAATGCCAGCGCTACCATTTTGCATTGGTTTAATTTAAGCATGATATTATTCTCTTATTAACAAGCTAACTCATTAGCTATTAGTAATGTACAACTTAGTGGCTCAAAGCTGATTAACAATAACTGTTAACCAAACCAGCAATAGCTAAAGATTGAAAATAGTTATTGCTGTTGATCACCGTTTTACTACTTTATCGAATCATAAATAACGGCTTTATGAAGCACACCCTGGAAGCTTTCTGGGCGAAGAGAGCCTAAGGTTCTTAATGGCAAGACCATTTGTTTCGCTATCGCCTGAACAAACTGACCATCAACGTAAAGTGAGGTTTTTTCTTGTTCACCAACGAGCTTGATGGTCACCTTTTGATTCATAGGTACCAGGTAATCAAAAACTAAAACTTCTGGACGATAAGATTGCAATGGTTCATAACCAGGGGCTTGGTGAGCTCTGACTAAAGCCAAACCTCGCTTGGTGATTTCCGGCATTTTTTCAGTCTTTAAAAATGCGCTATAGTTAGTTGCGGCAAATGTATGCTCAAGATCGATATACAAAGTGGCTAGATCTGAAGACAATAAGGTATCGTTGCCAGCGGTTTCTGACTGACGAGTTAGGGTAAATTCTGCAGTCCATGGATATTCAAGATCAGGATTTGCAGATGTTGTGTCTAACGGTTGATGACTATTAGCAATAAAGTGTTTATCAACACCTTGGTGCGCCCATACAACGTGGTCATCCATGCTATTGGTTTGTCGACTCAATAGGGTAATATCGGCAGTTTTTGACTGTTTCAAAGCGCGAAGGCTAAAATCAGCGTGATTTTTTGAGGCTTTATTGCCCCAAACGTTTTCGGCCATTACCTGCAAACTTGGCCAAGTTAAACGGGCAATTTCATTCCAGGTATAGCCGGTTGGACCTGCGTCATTCCAGACATGCAGCTTGGCACCTAACAAACCTGGACTTGCTTGGGACAACACTGAGTGTTTTTTAGCATCTTCAGGTATCCAGTGGAAAACCCGAGGATTCCAAGTCTCGTAAAGAAAGTCATCATCAACACCATAATATACCATGCCGGGCACGATATAAGTGTGTTGGCCAGTTGAGTTGACAAAGCGATAGCCTGCATTTGATTTATTCTGTGCATCAGTGGTTTCCCACATATCAATGATAATAGATTTGTCCGGCTCTGTGGTACCAGGCAAGTGCTCATAACCGGACCAAATACGCACAGTTTTTTGATGAGTCGTCGTTATATAGTCATTCATTTCATTGATGTAACGACGGAACAACTCACCATACTCTGCTTTACGCTTTTTGTCTTTGATCAACTTATAACGATATTCATCGGTGCCAATGTGGAAATATTGATTATCAAAATGAGGAATAACTTCATCAAAAATACGTTTCATAAACTCAACCGCTTCTGGCTTGGCCAAATCAAGGTAAGCCAAACCAAACCCATTTCGGTTCATTTCTTTTTGCGCTAAATCGGGACGAATAGTGGTAAATGCAAGGGCGTGACCGGGAGAATCAATTTCAGGGACTATTTCTACCCCCTGAGTCTTAGCAAAGTCTTGCAATTGACGAATTTCTTTCCAGGTGTAAAAGCCGTCTTTTGAACTCAATCCAGGTATTGCACTTTCTAAACGGTAACCGGAATAGTTGCCCCAGCTATTGTCATTGAGGTGTAAATGCAATTCGTTCATTTTGTTCCAGGCGAGCATGCGAACCCAGTCTTTCAATTGCTCAAAAGGGATAAATTTACGGCCGACGTCAAGGAGTATTGAACGCACTTGATACTTAGGCGCATCTATAATTTTTCCTTGTGGCAAGGTCATTGACTCAGGCCCTTCAAGCATTTGCAACAAGGTTCTGGTTGCGTAGAAAGCGCCCTGATAGTGTGAGGCTCTGATGGTGACACTATCGCTGATGTCAATTTCGTAAGCCTCTTTGGCTAAACTTGCTTTGATAACAAAGTTGAAACTTGCGTCAGCCGATGAAAATAAATTCAACAGCGCTGATGAACTTTGCGCGGTAAAATTTTTATTGGTCCGTTGTTGCAGCTCCATGGCAAACAGCTCAGCCAATGACTGAAATTCACCAACGGCGTCAATTTTCTGATTGGTTAATAACAGCTTGCTGTCGGCTGAAAGCCATTGTTGTGGCGCTGGCACTACGGGTAGCTGCGCCGCTATGCTGACCTGACAAAAACAGGCCAAAATGATAAATAAATATTTCATAAATATTGTGTGTCCCATTAAAAATTAGCGCCCCATCCATCAGGGCTGGTTTACTTTTCTTACGTTTTAGGCGTTTTTGGCGTTGTTTGCTCAAGCCACTTAGCTAATAAACTTGCCAGCTGTTTAACTTTTTTCGGATTTTGCTCGGCAAGATCTTTTTGTTCCCCTACATCATTAGTGAGATTATAAAGTTCAAACGGATTTCCAACTTTGAATTTAATAAGCTTCCAGCCATCTTTACTAATGGCAGATGACGGTTTGTGGCCAGAGCCGTGTTCATGTGGATAGGTCCAGGCCAAGAAACGCTGTTTAAGCTTTGCCGCTGCTTTTTTACCTGTGAGCAAAGTTTTAATCGACATACCGTCAAGATGCTGTTTTGGTTTCAGCTCAATACCGGCAAGATCTAGCAAGGTTGGGTACATATCCATAGTAATAATTGGCAAATCGGAGCTTAGCTTTTTGATTTGACCTGGCCATGAGATGATGGTTGGAATGCGAATTCCACCTTCATAATTAAAGCCTTTACCATTATTAAGCGGTTGATTACTGGTTTTTTTCCCATGTCCACCATTGTCAGAAGTAAAAACCACTATGGTATTATCGGTAAGATTAAGCTCATCAAGACGCTTAATGACTCGGCCAATATTTGTATCTAGGTTTTCCATCATGGCCGCATAAGCCGGAAGATCCTGACGGGCACGATAATAAGTGTTATTACGGCCTTGGTTGTAAGGGGTTCTTGAGTCTTGGTAAAGGTCTTTTCTTTTTTTCTGGTATTTCTTAATTAAATCTGCGGGTGCCTGAATCGGGGTATGAACGGCATAATGAGAAACATACAACAGGAACGGCTGCTTTTGGTTTTTTTCAATAAAACCTAGCGCGTTATCGGTAACAGCATCAGTCAGATAATCACCTACTTTACCGTCTTCAAGATCCGGAATGTTTAAAAATTCCGCCTTGCCAAAACCGCCTTTAGGCTTTTTATAAGGATAAAAATAGGAGCCAGGCTGGCCACCACGGTTTACGGCTTTCATCCAATCAAAACCCTGGCTTTTTGGCATTTGCTGGTCTTTCTCACCAATGTGCCACTTGCCAATATAACCGGTTTTATAACCTGCTTGTTGAAACGCTTCACCTATGGTGACTTCTGCAAGCGGTAAATGTAGTTCTGAGGGTTGATGGATCCAATCGGTAATACCAACACGTTGCGGCGCTTTACCACTCATCATAGCAGCGCGTGACGGTGAACAAACAGGATGAGCAGAATAAGCGCGGGTGAAATTTGCGCCTTGGTTAGCAAGGGCATCAATATTGGGGGTTTCATAAAAGGTTGAACCATTAACCCCAACATCGGCCCAGCCGAGATCGTCAATAAAAAAGACGACAACATTCGGTTGTTGCTCTGTTGCAAAAACCACATAAGGGAGTTGCAAACACCATAGGATAAAAAGGGATTTTAACTTCATTTTTAATCACCTGAAAACAATATTATTTAATAGTAAAACAGCTTGAGTCCTTGAATCATCATCCGTGACATTCAAGGACTACACATCATGTAAACTTCAACGCAAGGCTAAGGTTTAAAAAATGGCTTGATGGTAAAGCTATAGTCGTAAGACTGCTCTTTAAGCATATAACTATAAAACGCCGTCGTTCTCCATGAGGTATCTCCCCCTAAGCCCATTTGGCCATAATCAATATTTAGTGACACCATATTTCTAGGTTTGATATCAGTGGTATGGGTATTGGCCGTTAATGCATCTTTACGGTAACCCGATAAGTTGCCTGGTGATTCAAAGTCTTCCATGCGGTTATGCAGCGCTGAAAAACTAAAGGTCGATGCCCCGTTGATTTCTAGGCCATAGCCCTGTTGATCTTTTAACACTAACTGACGAACATCAGTTCGATAGCCGTTTTCCTGCGGACGAATATAGGGTTCGTATAACTCAGTTACCGTGCTTTGATAAGCCCCGACAAAAGCGGCACTTTTTCTATCGGCATAATTCTCAAAGGGTCCGCGACCAAACCAGTCGACATTTTCCAGATCACCTGCAAGTTCAATATTAAGACCAACACGCGGTACTACCGGTAAATCATGTTGTCTCTCGAAGTGACTAGCCACCTCAATAGCACCATCGCCGGCGACGCTATACTTGGCAAGATAAGTCGCCACAACCTGGTTTTTATCATCTAAATGCTCAAATTTGGCTGAGATAAGTACATGTTGAGCATCTTGGCGTTCAACAACAAAGTCTGCCAAGCGTCTATTTTTATTTGCCTGACGCCATACTTTACCCCACTTATGATATTTAGCGCCGTAATCATTATCGGTGAGCGCGCGCCATAAATTGGGTTTTAACGGCGCACTAACAAACTCTTTATCTTTAAGTTGCAATGAACTTAATAAACCACTGGTTTTATCAAACGTAACGTTAAAACCTTGCGCATTAGCTAATTTAACTTCTTCATTTGTTTGCGTTAATGAAAGCTTAGGCAGTGATGATGATTTTTTGCTGTTAGCAGCAACATCCATCACAGGTAATTTAAACTGTTCGGCGGCAATAATATGACCCGCTGCAAGTACCTGATCTGCGGTTTTAGTGACAAGCTCCACGGTTAAGAAGTATTCAACCCCTGCTGCCGCTTTAGGACGAGGATAATTAAGTTGCAATTCACCACTTAACTCTGGTGCAAGCGGCATATTAGTACGGCCACTGCTTACCACTTTACCGTTGGCTTCAATTTTCCACTTGAGAGCAAACTGGCTTAAATCGGTAAAAGAAAATTGGTTTTTAACCGACAGGCGACCCGCTAATAAATCAATCGGAGTAAATTCAACGTGTTGATAAACTTTCTTTACTTCATTGAGCGCGGTATGCGGCGTGCGATCAGGATACACTAGGCCGTTGATGCAAAAAATACCCGCCGATGGCGTGCCCTCAGGACCATAGTCGCCGCCGTAGCTCCAATATTTTTCACCGCTCGGTGATTGTTTCACTAAGCCTTGATCTACCCAATCCCAAATAAAGGCTCCTTGTAAAATTTCATACTTATTAATAATATCCCAGTACTCTTTGAGGTTACCTACGCTATTACCCATAGCATGGGCGTATTCCACCAGAATGTAAGGTCGGTCATTATGGGTTTGCGCATACTTTTCTAAATCCCACATGCGGTCATACATGCCACTTTTGATATCAGCATGACGTTCTTTGGCATTGGTTAGCTTACCTTCGCGTTCATATAATACCGGCCTTGTTGGATCATCATTTTTGATGTGTTTATAGGCACTTAAAAAGTTATGACCGTCACCGGCTTCGTTACCCATAGACCAGATAATGACAGAGGGATGATTACGATCCCTTGCCACCATACGAGAAACCCTATCGACATGATGCGCTTCCCATTCAGGTTTATCCGCTAGGGTTACATCAGGGTTATAGCCTATGCCGTGTGATTCCAAGTTTGCTTCATCGATGACGTACAGGCCATAACGGTCAGTCAACTGGTATAATTTTTCTTGATGCGGGTAGTGAGATAATCTCACCGCATTCATATTATTTTGCTTCATCAAGATAAGATCTTGCTTGATGGTCTCTTCATCTACAACATGGCCATTTTCTTGATGATGTTCATGTAAGTTAACACCTTTTAAGGTGATTATTTTACCGTTAACTAACATGCGGCCATTGACGATTTCTACCTTTCTAAAACCGATATTCTGACTGGTGGCTTGCAGCACTTGCCCACCGGCAGTGCTCAAGACAGTGTTAAGTTGATATAAATGGGGAAATTCTGCCGACCACTGCTTTGGGCTATCAACCAATTGTTTGAATGCAACCTTGTTGGTTGAGTTAGCGGCAATCGTTTTTGTATCTTGTACTACTAAGGTTTCGCCATCAAATAACTGATAGGATATCGCTAGGTTAGCATCAGTCTTGGGCGCTGTATCCAAGTCGACACTGAGGTTTAAAACACCGTTAACATAGTCGGCGTCCAAGTCAGCATTAACATGAATATCTTCGATGTAATTCTGTGGTGTCATGTATAAGTACACATCGCGCTGAATGCCACTTAAACGCCAAAAGTCCTGTGCCTCCAGGTAATGGGCATCACTCCAGCGACGCACACGAACACTTAATGAGTTTTCGCCAGTAACTAAATACTTGCTAAGATCAAATTCTGACGGGGTCTTACTGCCTTCGCTATAGCCAACTTCTTCACCATTAACCCAAACAGTCATTGCGCCGGCCACTGCGCCAAAATGAACAACAACGCGATTATTTTGCCAGTCGTCAGGTAAGGTAAATGATTTGCGGTAATGACCTACGGCGTTATCTTTGGTTGGTATAAACGGCGGCTCTTTAGCAAAAATATACTCTTCATTTAGATAAATTGGGAAGCCATAACCTTCAAGTTCCCAATTTGATGGCACCTTGATGTTGTCCCATTGTGATACGTCGGCTGTTTTTTGGTAAAATTTATCTTCAACAGCAGGGGTATCGGCTAACCATTTGAATTTCCAGTCACCATTAAGGGAAATAAAGTTAGGCGCATTGTTTTTATCGCCGTTAACCGCTAATGTTTGTGTTGGGTAAGGGAAAAAATCACTTCGGGGTGGCTCATTATTGAGTCTGATTATTTGCGGATCTTGCCAGCGGGGTAAATTTTTAGCCCCTGCATTTTGTTGCTCAACATCCTGAGCAACATCACTACAAGCAGTTAAGCCAGCCATGCCAACCATGCCAGCACATACCATAGTGATATTTCGTAGTAACAATTTCATTTTTCAACCTACAACTGATCTTAATTATTTGGCTCTATTGAGCCCGTATTGTGCACCTTGTTTATATAAAACCCTGATAGGTATAACCATAGAGCTTCATTTTAAACATTGAAAAGGGCCTGAGCTAGCTCAGGCCCCTTGATGTGCTCGATGGACTAAAGTTTAGAACTTAAAGTCAATACCGGCAGAAATAACTCGACCTGTAGTAGACGTTTGGAAAGGTCTAGCTTCGGTACCAATGTAACGATACCTTTCAGTATCTAATAGGTTATTTCCAGAAATAAATGCAGTTAAGTGGTCGGTTATACGATAGCTTACTTTAGACGTTAAGAATCCACTGCCTTCTCTAAAGCGGGGCACTCCTCGGTCAATTTGTTCAAAGAAGTCACTACGGTAGTTGTAGGCAAGACGTGCATTCCACTTGTCTTTACTATAAAACACTACCGCATTGAATGTATCTTCTGACAAACCAGCTAGTGGTAACTCATCTTCTGTAACCGGATCTTTAACACTTGAGCTACTATCTGCATAGGTATAGTTGAATTGCACGCCTAAGCCATTATCAAAGTTATGTAAAAATGCGAATTCAAGGCCTTTAATAGTACCACCCTCACCATTTACTGGTTGAGTGATAGTATAAATTCGACCATCATTGTAAACATCAACAGGTCGCTCTTCATTGAAAATAAATGATTGAACATCAAAATAGAATGCAGCTAAACTTACAGAGGATGCATCACCGTAATACACTTCATAAGACAGATCTAATTTGTCTGCTTTGAATGGGTCTAAATCGGCATTCCCTGACTGACCTTTATAGTCATAGTTTGCAAAGAACTCCGCAACTTGAGCATCGGTCATTTCAGCACGCTGATCTTCAGGAATTACTGGGATAGGTGCATTTAATGTTCTTGCAAGGTCAGTATAGCCTGGACGACTCATTACACGAGAAAGTGCGACACGCAAAACGGTATCATTCTGAAAATCAAAATTAACATTTGCGCTTGGTAATACCTCTGTAGAACTACCGGTTGAACGATAATCATAGTTACCGGCTAATTCATCTTCAAGAGAAGTTGATTTTGAGAACTGTTTAGTAACAGTTTTACTATCAACGACACGTACACCAAAGTTACCACGGATACCAACACCATTATATTCAGTGGCATAATTAGCTTGAGCATAAGCCGCTGTTAATTCTTCTTCAATATCAAACCCTTTACCGCGGTGCCAAGGTCTAACAACGAATTCAGTATTTTGCTCAGGTGAAGTGGCCCAGTCGGCAATAGCATTGATATCGGGTAAAATGTAGCTGTTCGTTGTTTGGTTTGTAAAGCTACTTAAATAATCACTTGGCGTTAATCCAATTTGATCTTCAGATAATATCTGTGAAAGTGGTAGTCTTTGGTCTCCACGCGTTTTAGTTACTTTACCGGTTTGTACTTTTTCTTGGCTCATTTCTTGATATTTAGCGCCAAATTCTACCGATTCAATAAAGTCACCACCGATAAAGAACTCCATGTCAACAGCAACATAGTCTTGCTCTTGTTCATCAGCAATATATCGATTCGTAATAGCATTGTAGAGTAAGCTGTCAGAGCTTGTTAAATCTAAATCATGATATTGTGCATAACCTACACCATCGTCAATACCTACCGTTAAGTCAGTATGGTTATGTGCACTAAGTGCATTTTCATTCCTTTCATGAGTTGCTTTCGTCGTTCCAACCGTTGCCGTTATTTCAAAATTATCAGAAGTATAACTAATTGATAAATCGGTTCCTTTGGTTTCTAATTCTGCTTCACGGCTGATGCCACCTAGGTGTGCTTCTCTTTTCCATGGGTCTTTTGGATTATCGAAGAAATCAAGACGAGTTGCCGTATTGATCGAGTCATCTATAACGACTCCCGATAAAGCATTTCTCGGATGATCGGTTACGAAAAGAGAATGTTGATAAGATAATAAGTTATAGTTGGTATTGTCACCATCCGTTTTACTAAGGATAGAGTTTAACGTAATATCCAATTCATCGGTTGGGCGCCACTGGAATGTTACCATACCGGTGTTACGCTCACGTTCTTGCTGAAACAGAGCCGAGCCAATATTACGAGGATAAAGAGTATCTTCGCCTACCTGTTCACCATTAACAAATATATCATTTTTAATATAACCTAGTACCTCAACCGCATCACGACGTAGGTCGGTTGTTTGATGGTCAAGTGTAACCAACATACCGAAGGTTTCATCTTTATTTTTCCAGTTGCCAAGTATTGATCCTTTAGGGTTGGTTTTGTCTGATAAGTCATTATAAACACCTGAAATAGAGCCAGCAATTAGGTTGTTCTTTTCCTCTAATGGCTTTCTGGTCTGAACATTGATGGTACCACCCACGCCGCCATCGGGCAGCTTTGCTTCTGGAGATTTGTACACTTCAAGACGTTTAACTATGACAGAAGGTAATAAGCTGTAGTTAAAGCCACGGTTTAAAGTATTTTCTAACTGAAAAGAACTACTTGCCATTGTTTGACCATTAACCAAAGTAAGGTTCATACCTGGTGCAAAACCACGCACGCTAACACCTTGGCCTTCACCAAAACCACGGGTAATTGAAACGCCAGGAACTCGCTGCAATGATTCAGCAACATTGTTATCAGGGAAGCTGCCAATATCTTCTGCACTAATAGCATCTAAGATATTATTAGCACCTCGTTTGGTAAGTAGAGCATCCGACAAGCTGCCCTTAATACCAGTAACAGTGATGCGTTCAATCTCTTCATCTTGCTTGTTAACTTTTTTAATTTCTTTTTTTGCATCATTGTTAACTTCAGCCGCCATAAGAGCGGGTGTAGCTAAAACAGCACTGATAGCCAGTACCAGTTTTGAAATTTTTGTATTTAGAATCATTTATATTCCCCTAACTGTTTCTCATTAAATCTCTCAATCCATTCAACAGAATTGAGTATTAGTTATATTTAATCACTCACATGACAGCGCTGTCTTTATAAACAAAACCATCACACCATCCAAAACTGTCATTGTTTTGTTTCATCCTTGGTTTGGGTTTGATTAAAAGAAATTTTTTGCGGTCCTTTAATAGGACGGGTGTGTGATACAAATCTACTAGTCAGAGAACTGATTAATTTTAATTTAATTTAACTTCAGCTTGAATATGCTTGTCACCTCAATCATTGCGTAGTTATTTTAGACATTAAAAACAAACACTTACAGGTGACATTGACGTTAATAACGCTATTGACAATATTTTAAAAAAAATATGCATGTCAACTAAATGCTAAGTCAGAAAAATTAAAGCGGGGGGCATTGAAAGTGATCATTAACAGTTAATGCCATTGTTGAGGACTGGTACAAGGCATGATTAATTTTCATTTATTAGCAAATTCATCGCTAACATCAGGGGGATTTTGGCAGTCACTACCGAAAGGGCAATTTGTCAGCTATCTAATCTCAGCGAGGTAATAAACAAGCGCTGGTTTATCGTTAAAACTGAAAATCCACACCCGCGGAAACAATACGTCCTGTATTTGATGTTTGAAAAGGTCTCGCTTGCACACCTATGTAGCGGTATTTTACCGTATCTGATAAATTTTGACCTTGAATAAACACTGTCACATTGTTATTGAGACGATAACTGAGTTTGGCACTCAAATAGCCAGCGCTATCGGTAAAACGTGGAAATTCTCTTTCTATCTGCTCAAAGTAGTCACTACGGTGATTATACGCTAGTCGAGCGTTCCAGGCATCTTTACTATAAAAAAGTACCGCATTAAGGGTATTTTTAGACAGGCCTGCTAATGGCAAGAAATCACCTGTACTAGGGTCAACCTCGGTACTTTCGCTCTCAACATAGGTGTAATTTAATTTAACACCTAAACCATCAAACGGAGCGGGTAAACTAGCAAAGTTGTGAAGCAATGCAAATTCAGCGCCTTTTATATGACCACCATCAGCATTGTATGGCCTCGTAATATCCCATAATTGCCCATCATCATAGACATCAACTGCCGCTACTCTTTTAGCAACAAAAGAATGAATATCATAATAAAAAACAGCTAAACTTACCGATGAGGCATCACTGTAGTATAACTCTGTCGAGATATCGAGTTTATCTGCCAAAAATGGCTCTAAATCAGCATTGCCTGATTGACCTTGAAAGATAGGTTCCTCTGATAAGACTAATTGACTAGCAAGGTCGGTATAAGTTGGTCGGCTCAGTACCCTTGCAGCGGCTAAGCGAAGAATTATGTCATTGTCGAAATCAAAAGCAACATTGGCACTCGGCAGAAAATTAGTCGATTCACCTTCGCCATGATAGTCATATAAACCTGCTGCCGCATCGATTTGAGAGACCAAATTAGAGAAGTTTAAGGTATCCGTTTTAGCGTGAGCCGCTCTTAAGCCAACGTTACCTCGAATGACAATATCATTGATTTCACGATAGTAATTTGCCTGAACATACAAGGCAGTCAATTTTTCTTTAATTTTATATGGCCAACTAACGAAGATATCGTCCCTTAAATCAAAATCATTATTTTGCACATAATTGATGACGGTATCATTATTAGGAATAACATAGTTATTAATGGCATTATTCGAGATATCATTAAGATAGTCATCGGGCGTTAGACTCACATTATCTCCAACAATATCAGACATGGTCAGTGCTCTTTGCTCTGCTGTTAAAAATCCTTGAGTACGGAGCCGATTTCGTTGCTGAGACATGTCTTGATACTTAGCACCAAACATCACTGAAGTGATAAAATCACCGTGAGTTTGATACTCAAAATCAAGCTGAGCAAACTGCTGCTTTTGAACATTACTAATATCATTTTGTACGAAATTATTCAGGGTGAAATTGTCCGGATTAACGGTATCAATGTCACCATAGTCGGTATAGCCAATGCCATCGGTAATATTGGTGGTAAAATCTCCATTGGTTGCAAACGCTGTAAATGTTGCAAAACCAGAGCCACCCGTTGCTTTAGTATGCCCGATTTGAGCCTTTATATCCCAAGCGCCTTTATGCCAAGCAATGGCTAAGTCGGTAGCTTTTGTGGTTAATTTACTCTGTCGACTTATCGTACCGATACTAAGCTCTCTTCTAAACGCGGGGTCGGTATCAAGCCAGTTAATGACTGTTGCGGTATTTATTGCCTCATCAATGGTTACCGCCGAGACGGCATTTTGCGGATGGTTAAAGGTCTTTAGCGAATGTTGAAGTGACAATAAATTGTTATTGGTATTATCACCGTCCATCCGACTATCGATAGCGTTTAAGGTAACATCCCAATGGTTATTTGGACGCCACTGTAAGGTAACCATGATGGTGTTACGTATTCGTTCTTGTTGGAAAAGCGCTGAACCAATATTACGAGGATAAAGAATATCTTCCCCGACAAGCTCGCCATCGATATAAAAATCGTTTTGAATATAACCCAAAACTTCTACGGCATCGCGACGAAGCTTTCGCTGTTGATAATCACCTGAAAATAATACCCCGAAAGTCTCTTCGTCGTTCTTCCAACTGCCCATTAGAAACACTTTAGGGTCTTTACTGGAAGTCAAATCGTTGTAGCTTGATGAAATTGAGCCGGCAACCATGGCTTTTTTCTGTGCTAACGGTTTTCTGGTATGTACATTCACTGTGCCGCCGATACCACCTTCCGCCAATCGTGCTTCAGGAGATTTGAATACGTCGATACGTTGAACAAGCTCGGCCGGTAACAAACTAAAGTTGAAACCTCGGGTCATGCTCGTCTCTAGTTCAAAGGCGCTACTTGCTAATTGCTGCCCGTTAACCATGGTTAAATTCAGGCCCGGTGAAAAACCTCGAATACTGACAAACTCACCTTCGCCAAAAGCTCTGGTAATAGACACACCAGGAACGCGCTGTATTGACTCAGCAATATTATTATCAGGGAAACTGCCAATACCTTCAGCACTGATACTATCTAAGACACTGTCTGCTGCTCTTTTTGTTAATAGCGCTTTGGACAAGCCATCTTTAATGCCATAAATCTCTATTTTCTCAATACTTTCAATCTCTTTAGTTTGCTTTGCTGCTACGACAATATTTTCGGTTTTATCTTCAGAGTCTTGTGCAGGAGAAAATATCAGCGCAATTATGGACTCTAAAAGTGATTTTTCTTTTTGTCGTTTAGGCGTTATTAAGAAAACTTTTTTATCGGATAGCTCACCTTCAAGACCACTCTTTCTCAAAATTATGGTAAGGGCCTGTTGAGCCGTATACAGGCCTTTTACCGGGCTGCCCATTTTGTTTTCAACGAGGTCGTAAGGAAATAACAAGGATATTTCACTCAGATCAGAAAGTTGATTGAGAGATTGACTTAAAGGCTGAGCGGGAATATTAAATTCATATAGTACCTCTGCCGTTTTGTCGTCAATGGCTTCAACACGATTAATGACCAAGCAAAAGCTCAACAAACAGAGGACAATAAACGTCTTATTCAAACAAAACTTATGCTCTGAAAATTTTTTATGTTTGACCCGCCTTTTAATAAGGCGGGTGTATAATAGAATGTTACTCGTCATAGAGCCTACTATACTCGTAGTAATGACTAATTTGTAACTTCTTTAACCTTAAGTTGAATATGGTTGTTATTTAGTTTGTTCACCTTAATACCAAAACCTGATTCAAGCACATAGAACAATGTATCTGTTTCACCGACCTGAAATTGACCACCAATACGCAGTGATTTAAGTTGCGCGTCAACAATATCAATCTTTACTTCGGTATGGCGAGTAATTTCTTTGATCACTTCTTCAAGTGATTCGCCGGCAAAAACCAATTTCCCTTCTTTCCAAGAAAGGTGACGAGTGACTTCATTAGCGTCTAACTCCACAACATCACCTAGATTGTCAGTTAACGTGGGAATGCTAATGCGCTGACCTGCTGTTAGTTTACCTAAGGCTCTCTTAATGCCTGAGGTATTACCATCTGCTTCATCCAAGTTTCTTAATTCATTTAACAGCTGAGGATTATTAACACTGTTGGCAAGTGTAATTGCGCCATCATCTTCAGGAACAATCAGTAAATCCTTATTAATAACCGCTAATTCTACTGTGCCTTCGGTAACGATTATTTCAATACTGTCCTTGAGTTTATGTACGGTAAATGCAGTACCAATTGCTGTCACTAAACGATTGTCTGTATACACTTCAAATGGTCTGGTGGCATCTTTAGCAACTTCAAAATGCGCTTCACCAGTGATCAGATGAATTCTTCGGTGACCTTCACTGTAATCAACTTTAACTTTTGTACTGCTGTTAAGCCATAACAAAGAGCCATCAGCCATGGTATGGCTTGATTGTTGCCCCACGGTTGTCGCAAATACCAAAGGGGGATTACTTGATTGCAGCGAGTCGATGGAAAACCAAGTTAATGCACACACAATTGTCAATGAGAAGGCATATGCAGGGCGAAACAGCACAAAAGATCGTTTAGTGATCGCCATAATAAAAGAAAATAAAGCAATCAATGGCATAAATAAATTCGCGAAAAATAGTGCGATTTTCGATTGTTTTTTCATGCCTAGTGGTAACATCACTGATGAAAGCAAGTCCATTTCCCCCCAAGAGTTTGCCATATTAGTTAAACATTGTTTATGAACGTCACTAGTGGCAACCCAAACATTAAGCTCGTCTATCTGTTTTTGAGATAGTCTGGGTGTATCTTCAACGAGCAAGATCCATTCTGCTGCTTCTTGGTTAATTTTACTGGTATTAGTAAAACCTGAAACATTATCGTTCATAACGTTCTCCCATTCTCAGTTGGGGTCGATAAATCATGCTTAGTTGGGTAATTATGTTCTTCATTATATTTGATAACAGCTTCATTGTAGGTACACATCCCTTTGGTAATATAGTTACTCACTGTGGTGGTGGTTATATTCATACGCTTAGCAATATCTTTGGTCGAAAGGCCATAAACCTTTCGCATAACTACCGCTTGTCGACATTTATTTGGCAAGCCGGCGATCGCTTCGCACATAATACCTAACTTTTCCTGTGCCAAAGCATTGTGCTCAAGATCATCTATTTCCATGCATGAGTCAATCACATCGATGTCTTCTACATATTCGTTTAATTTAGTGGCTGATTTTCTAAAATCTGAAATAATGAGATTTTTTGCCACTCTAAACATAAACGACTTTGGCGTTTTAACTTCTTTTTCAAGTGAGGACTTATAAGTGCGAAGAAAGGTTTCTTGGCACACGTCATCAACGTCTTGCGGATTAACGAGATACCCTGCAATAAAATATTTTAATGATGATTGATAGCGTTTAAAAATATCTGTAACGCTGCCGCTAGATGTTTCTCTTGCGTCTTCATCTCGTTCATTGTTTTTTGAATTCACAATATAGTTAATCCTATTTTTTCAAAGGCCTGTGAACATTTTTAAGAAGAATATTTTATATCTTCGCTCTTCTTCAAACCCACCTTCAAACACCAGAAATTCTGGCTCTCAATATTAAGACGTTTACCCCCTTAAAAACTACTATAGTTATTTAAAATTATTTTGTATTCATAAATTTTCGCTACCGAAGCAACGCAGTAACTTCATAGTTCATTGATGGAGCTCGGTTCTTATCTATAAAATTTGTTGTTGTAAGTTAAAACTTTTTCTTTTTTAAACGGCAATAATCAGTTAACTGTAGCACCTAAAAAATGAGGTTCAAATGTGAAGAAACTAGCCATTAAATGCCTAGCAACTACAACTATAAGAGTTAGTGCCGCATTTACAGGACGAGGCAAAAAACATATGGAGCACGGCCATAGCTGGTTCAGGTTATAGAATGGCAATGAAGTTCAATTGAAAAGAAAATTTACTCAAGAAAAGCACAATACCAAGTTAAATAAATATTCAATTAGTTAAACTTTGTAAGTTAGGTTGTGTTCCAGTGCCTGATAATCCGTACTATTGCGCACTGAGCGCCACAAAATGGGCTAACAACTCTATGGCGCTTTGGTTCCCTTAGCGCCATAGGAGTATGAAACTTATGTCAGCTGTATGAGCGGATTGTGATCATAACTTTCTACACTCTGAGGTCAGCTTTATATCATACAACTGACAATCATTGTGATGATGGCTAGGCTTCCGCTAAGCGAAGTTTTCTGACATGACTGTTGATGCGACTTTCCTGACGTGAAGAATCTATAAAATCAGTTAACAAACTTGTCTGCTTGAAGATCCCTCAACTGACATTACTGTAGTAACGTCATGAATCAGATGGCCAAACTGACGACGCCCATAACTAGAAAAAGGCTTAGTAGGATAGATTTAATTTTAAACATAAAAGTACTTACACTTTGTTTTATTCGTTACTCTAATGACAAAGATAAATACTAAAACCATAAATATTGCTGAGTGAGCCATTTTGGACAAAATCAGGTTTCTTAAACAGGGGAACTTGACGTTCCCCTTGTTTCACTTTGCAGCTAACTATTTATTCCGTATTGCTGCTATTATTTTTGTTTTCTTCTTCGCAGTGACACTAAGCCTAACATGGCAAATAATACCGCGGAGAATGCCGCCCCTTCAGTTGCACTACTACCTGTTTCCTTAACGGTTACTGGCAATGTAGTCGTCATTTTAGCGCCTTTGGCATCCACTATTTCAACTGTGAAACTATTATAACCAACATCAACAGCATGAGGTTTTCCCGTAAGTTCACCGGCTGCGCTGATTGTTAACCAATTAGGGCCGGTTATTTTGGTAACCGTGTAGCTGTCACGTTCAGCATCAGTAATGAAATCTGCAAGCTCGGCTGAATAGGCTTTACCTTCGAACGCCTCTGCTAAGCCTTCAACTTTTTCTTCCTCCTTGTCCTCTTCATTCATGATAATGATCTTGGCAAGCACTGGTGCCATGTTTATCATAACGGATAAATTTACGGTTGCTTGTGCTGTTTGCGCTTTACTATCAGTAACACTAACATTTGCCACATAATCATCAGCAACAACGTCAATTAAATCTGCCGATAACGCTCCGGATGCATCAACCGTTAGCCAATCTGGACCACTTGCTTTGGCGAAGGTTAGCTCATCACCATCCGAGTCACTTGCCAAAGTGGCTAAATCTTCAGTGACTATGACACTGCTATTTTCATTAACCTCAATGGTTCCTAGATCAATAATATCTGTATCCCATTGTGGCGCTGCATTCGCTTCGGCTAAGACACCTGGATCTTCAATTGAACCATCCTCAGCATTATCAGCATCGTAAATACCGCCATCCAAAATGGTTAACTGTAAACAGTTTGAGCCTGGCGCTAAGCCGTCAACGTAGCTGACAGAGTTTGGTGCTGGACAATCGCCAAATTCATCTTTCGCTGCCGATGCAATTTCATTATCTCCGTCACTAACAAACTTTGTCCAACCTGCCCAAGGAGTGTATTTACGATATTCTGTTTTATTAGTGATGACTACATTATCAGCCAATGGATAAACAATACGAGCCACCCCTCCTGCCGATAAACCACTTATTTTAAAGTTAATCAAATCGGCTCCTGCTACTGGTAAATAGCCGGTATCTAATGTATTTGCATCACCACCTGCTGCGGTAATGTCAAGGTCGGCTTGGGTGATTGTCGCAGAATCTGCGCTAATGCCCTGGGCAGTAGTACTAACACTACCTAGCGATAAACTAAGGCCTGTAGTTGTATGTAGCTCGCCTGATGATATTGGCAAAAAAGTGGTATCGCTATTACTGTCTAAATAATCGACAATGCCATCACCATCAGAATCTTTATAGCCTTCATCTTTATCGAAAATACCATCCTTATCGGTATCAGTATCATCTGTCGGCAAGTCTGGAAGCTCACTAATTACCTTGATTGTTGTCACTAATGTTGTTGACAGCAAGTCAGTGGTATTGTCTTCCTCAGCAGTTATGCGTAAATCAAAATTGCCGGATAACAAATCGGGAGAGAAAACAAAACTGTTAGTTGCCTCTGACGGCACGTCTAACTCTACGCTGCTGTTTGTCCAGACTGTACTGTGAGTATCAGCTGGGTTAACATCATTAATAGTTGCATTAACGGTTACATCCCCTGCGGTAGCATCAATATAGTGAATAACGTCAGCATTATCAGCGGTTATCATTGCCAACACGGTACTGCTTTGCTTAAGTTCCAATCTAATGGTTGGTGCCACATTACCGGAAACTGCGCTAATGGTGGTGCTCTTGACAAGTGGTAATTGTGCGTTTATCGCTCCAGATAAAGTTAATACTCCAGTATCGCCGGTTAATGCTTCACCAAGAATACTAACATCAACATTTTGCGCTATTGCATCATCGAAGGTTAAGGAGCCGCCGCTGTCAATTACGGCATCGCCAGCAATGGTATAATCAAGTGTTACCGGGTAAGTAACAGCAGGACCAGTTAAACCCACGGATACAGCGGCAGTAGTACCTACAGCGATCGATTCATCACCAGATAAGGTTAATAGTGGGGTAATATTTACAGTAACATCTGTTTCTGCAACGTTACCGGCGGCATCGCTTGCTTTTAAGGTAACCGTTTGAATACCTGAGGATAAGTTGCTATCACCTTTAATCTTGGCAATAATGGGAGCGACATCCGTTTCATCAATAGCGGTGATATTCGCTGCACTGACAGCTGCACGAATATCGGTTAATGCACCGGTGGCGTTAATGTTAATATCGGCAATGTTAGCGTCAAATACTGGCGCGGTAGTATCGCTAGGGCCGTCATCTAGTTTTGTTGTTATTGTTAGCATCGGATGATACGCTGCAGTTGTCGCTTCCTTTGAGAAATACTTAGTCTGTGCGGAGTCGGCTGTAGCCAAACCGAAGAGAAAAGTACCATTAGCCGTGATAGCATTTTTAACATCAAAGTCGTGACTGGCGTTTACCGCGATTGGCCCACCAACAAGGGTAGCAATCACAGTTCCAGAATCCCATAGGGCGTCTAAGGGGTTATCATCAAAGGTAACCGCATTTTCGTCCCAAGCAACATTTTGGATAAGTCTAATAGATAGATTTTCTGCGCCAGCAGCACCGGCCTTTTTCACTGTTAATGTCAACATCGCGGTATCGACAACATGTCCAGCTGGAATATCCGCCACAACAAACTCTACAAAGGCATGCCTCCCACCATCGACACGAAAATTATCAGCACCACCGAAATTATTAGTTGGTTGGGCAGTATTTAGAAAACCATCTTGGCTAGGTTCAATCGGCGCAAGGTCATCCGCTAGTACCATCTGGCTGCAGCTTACTAAAATAGCACTCGCCACTAATGATTTGTAATATTTTTTTATTCCACTTCTCTTCATGATTTTTTCTGCCTTAATTAAATCCCAAATTTACTTACGACTAGCAGTCGTTCTAAAAACTAATCCTATTTATTAGTTACGCATTACCTAAGCAAATGAGGAATTAGCACTTCAAGTTTTATTTTTATTCGATTTACAGCTCCCTTATCTTCTCTAGGAGTAAATAAGCACGCTATAATTAACAGACACCTTCAATGTAAAGAAACCGTAAAGATAATTACAAACTTTGAATGATTTTAATTTAACGCGCTGATATTATTATGTTTTACTCCGTTAACATTAGAAGAGAATAGGCAGGTGAATTCGTACAAAAAACTTACTTCATTCGGAGGCCTAAAATCATGAACTAAGGTTTATAGGGGAATTTTTCTGAACCAGAAATTAGCTAGAAAGTTCACTGGGTCGAAGATAATTTACGATGCTAGAATTTTTATTAGTAAATTCCATACTCAGTAGCTTATCAGGATACCGTGATTGATATCCTGATAAATAGTTACATCGTTAATTGTTAATTGTTAATTGTTAATTGTTAATTGTTAATTGTTAATTGTTAATTGTTATAGGTTATTTTTTACCTTGATAAAAATCAAAATTCCATGAATCCATAAAAGAACGTTTTCGTGACGTTTTAAATAATTTTTTCGCTTGCGCTACAATTTTCGGGTTTTGTTTAGCAACATTATTCATTTCAAGCGGATCCGATTTTAAATTATAGACTTCTATTTTTGCTGCGCTTTTTTGCTTGGCAGCAAAAATCTTAACCACTTTCCAGTCACCATTTTGCTCATCGACGATACGAACTGCTTGTAAATGACTACCGTTCCAGTGATGGAATTCCCAATAAAGATTGTCGTGTTTTTCTTGCTTACCCTGATCAAGTAACGTAGGTAAGAAAGAAATACCATCTATATTTTTAGGTGCTTTCGTTCCTGCAATGTCAGCTAATGTTGGCATTAAATCCCAAAAAGCTGATACATGCTCAGAGGTACTGCCAGCTTTTACTTTATTTGGCCATCTAACTATGGTCGGCATACGAATGCCGCCTTCATACAAGTCTCGCTTATAGCCACGATTATTACCATTGCTATCAAAAAATTCCATATCAGCTCCGCCTTCTGGGCTAGGGCCATTATCACTAGAGAAAATGACTACAGTATTTTCATCTAAACCAAGCTTACTTAATTTAGTAAATACCTGACCTATTCCTTGATCAATATGAGAGATCATCGCAGCTCGTGCCGCCCTAGGACGAAATTGTGGCAAGTAGCCACCTTCAGTTTTTCCATCATAAGGCGTATCTTTGAAGTGTTTATATTTCGCTATTTCTTCATCAGGTGCTTGAAGGGCAGCATGCGGTGCAGCATAGGATAAATAAAGGAAAAAACGTTCGTTTTTATTGATTTCTATGTAGTTCAGGGCTTCGTTAGTCAGTCGTTCTTGAGCAAAATCAGGTCTTTTAAACTGCTCATAGGCGCTTTCATCCAACGGATCGGCATGCTTGGGAAATTTGGCATGAGGATTGACCCAAGTATTATTTAATGGAAATTTTTCTTCATTTTTCCATAAGTGAGTCGGATAGTGATTATGGGCCTGTTTTTGGTCAAGATAACCGAAAAAGTAATCAAAACCTTGCTTGGTTGGTACGCCGTAAGAGCCAGGTCCGCCCAGACCCCATTTGCCAATTAATGCTGTTTTATAACCTGCGCCTTGCATGACTTTACCAATTGTAGCCGTACCAGGGGTTAGCGGCATTTGACCGAATTCTGTAGCATCAGAATATCCACCTAATTCGTAATTGCCACGTATTTGGCCATGGCCTGAATGCTTTCCGGTAATCAGTGCCGCCCTTGAAGGAGCGCAAACGGGGTTACCTGCATAATGTTGCGTTAACATTAATCCTTCGTTGGCCATTTTCTGTAAGTTTGGGGTTTTAGTTTTACGCTGACCAAAGGGTTCAATATCACCATAACCCAGGTCATCGACTAAGATGTATATCACATTTGGCTTTTGCTTGGGCTCATACTGGTGAATGTGCTGAGACTGCGTGGCGTTAGCATTACTTGCCATCATCACTAAAGCTAGTGCGGATGACAGTCGAAAGCTACGCAATAGTCGATTTTCACTTATGCTTTCGGTAAAAGTAGTTTTTTTCATTGGTAATTTCTCTACTTGTAAAAATTATGATTGTCTAAGATGAAGAAGAGCGAACCAATAAATAGCAGTTCGCCCTGTTGTGCTATTTACTGGCTGCAAATGGCTTAATCGTGTACGAATACTTGTAGTCAAGCCATGGTAACGTATAGTCGAACAATGGTTTTGCCCCCCAACTATTGGTGCCACCAACACCACGTTGGCGGTAATCAATATTGACAAAAATTTTATCTTTCTTAGTCAAGTTATGAGGGTGCATTTCCCGACTGGTGACGTCATTTTTATTTGAATCATAGTCATCGGTTGAGTAGTATTGTGCACCAAAACCAAGCAAGGGTTCACCTTCAAACACAATACCGTTACCGTCTTCGTTATGAAAAGCCACATAACGCACATCAGTTCGAAAGCCATTCTCTTGTGGACGAACATAAGGAACATACAAGCCTTCTACTACATTGTTATATAAACCAACATGGGCAGAATCTTTTCTATCCCAATAGTTCTCGTGTGGACCACGACCAAACCAAGTGACATTACTAAACTGCTTGTCGAGTTGAAATAACGTGCCAATTCTCGGCAAACTTGATTGTCGTTTATGCGGTGCTGCATAAAAATATACATCCACTTTAATTTCACCGTTGCCAAAGATGTTATAGGTAGTGAAATATCGACTGCCGATTGACTTTAAGGCATGTTCAATTTCGACCTGGGTTTGATACTTAGACACTTTGGTAATAGACAAACTCGTTAGAGCCATATTTTTACCGGCTTTTTGCCATGCTGAAAATCCTGAGTTAAAGTCTTTAATCGGTAAATCATTATCCGTTGGCGCACGCCAAAAGCTAGGACGTGGCGACGCTTTAAGCAATTCTTTTTTATTGAAAATCAAAGAACTAAATAAACCTGTCTTTTTATCAATTTTCGCGCTGAAGTTGCTGCCTGAAAATTTAATCTCTGTAGATTTATCGAAAGTCGACAATGTTTTCTTTGATGCTTTTTTCGAACTAGCTTTCTGATAAGGAAATGTCAGTTGTGACCATGCGACCACGTGCTCAGAAGGTAATACACCATTGGCATGCTTATTTTTAACTTCCAAGTTAAGAAAGTACTCAACCCCTGATTTAAAATCTACTTGATAATCAAGCTGTACCAGCTCAGAACCTTGCGGATTAGCAGTTAACTTAATCGGCAGACCTTGTTTTATTATCACGCCGTTTGCCGTGATATTCCAAGATAAGCTTTTACCCTCTAAACTAATAAAAAAGTTTTTGTTGGTGATGTTTACTACGCCATTTTTGATATCTTGTGCTTCAAAGCCGACATTTTGATGGACTTTTTTCACTTCCCATAAATAGGGATAAGGTGTGCGGTCGGCATAAACCAGGCCATTGGCACTAAAACTCATCGAGGTATCGGTAGCAGCAGGTTCAAGGTCGCCGCCATAGGCCCAATATGGAGTACCCTCTAGAGTTTTCATCGCGAAAGTTTGATCCACCCAGTCCCAGATAAAGCCACCTTGCAGTGCATCGTACTTTTCAAACGTTTGCCAATACTCTTTAAAGTTACCAAGTGAATTCCCCATGGCATGTTCATATTCAATTAAAATTACAGGACGTGTTGGATCATGTTCAGCGGTTGCATAACGTTGAATAGCGGGAATTGTGCCGTACATTTGCCCATAAGCATCAGTATGTCTACGTAATTGCGCTTGTTCTGACATTACTGGAGTGTTTGGCTCTTTATTCTTTAACCAGTCGTAACTTACTTCTAAATTGATACCATCGCCAGACTCATTGCCCAAAGAACGAATAACAACTGATGGGTTATTTTTACTTCGTTCGTACATGTTTGAAATACGATCAATATAAGCTGCTTGCCAACTTTTCTTATTAACTAAATGATTAGCTGGATTATAACTGCCGCCTTGGTTTGCTGCACCAATACCGTGAGATTCAATGTTTGCTTCATCCATCACATACAAACCATATTTATCGGCTAAGTGGTATATATAAGGATCGCTTGGATAATGAGACATACGAATAGCATTGATGTTAAATTCTTTCATCATTTGTACATCTTTAAGCATAGACTCACGTGAGATAACATGCCCTGAAACTGGATCATGTTCGTGGCGATTCACCCCTTTGAAATATATGGCTTTACCATTAACTAAAATATTTCCATTTTTTAGTTCGGTCGATCTAAAACCAATCTTACGACCGATATGTTCAATCGCCTGGTCGTTACTATCAATTAAGGTTAATTGCAGATTATATAAACTTGGTGATTCAGCACTCCATAACCTAGGTGCATCTATTTTTTGGCTAAATGACACTTGCGTGTTTTTGTTACTGTCTACCCTAGCAACATCAAAAAGTTTTTCAAAAAGCTGATTATTGTTCTGATCTGACAAAATGACGTTTAGTCTGTACGAATTGGATGGTTTATTGCCCTTATTTTCAATAATCGCTTTAAACTCTAATAAACCATTGGTGTAGTTATCGGTCAGTGTTGTATAGGCATGGTAATCACGCACATGCACTTTAGGCGTAGTATATAAGTAGACATCGCGTTCGATACCACTTAGTCGCCACATATCCTGACACTCAAAATAAGATCCATCTGAATATCGATAAACCTCCAGCGCAACTTCATTTTCTCCCGCAGTAACGTATTGAGTAATATCAAATTCTGCTGCCGTTTTAGAGTCCTGAGAGTAACCTACTTTTTTACCATTTACCCAAATATAAAAAGCAGACTTTACCGCACCAAAATGAATATAAATCTGTCTACCATCCCACTCTTCAGGTATTGTGACTTTTTGTCGATAAGAACCGACTGGATTGTAATAAATAGGCATTTCTGGTGGTTTTGCTTTGGGTTTGAAGCAATGGTGAGCGTGATAAAAAGGTGTGCCGTAACCATTAATTTCCCAGTTTCCAGGCACTGAAATTTCGTCCCAGCGAGAGTCATCAAAACCTAACGCAAAGAAATTTTTAGGCTTTTTTAAAGGTGTTTCTACCCATTTGAACTTCCACTTGCCATTAAGTAATTGATGGTTTTCGCTTGACCAAGGCTCAAGTGAGTATATTTGTTCTGGGTTGGTATACGAATAGAAAAAACTTCTCGCGGGTTCTTTATTGATCCGGAATACTTCGGGATCACTCCACTCCTCTGCGTTGGTTGATATTGAAAATAATGAAGCAAATACGGCCAAATAAGCCGTAAATGTTAAGTGTCTGTACAAATTAAACATGAATTAATATACCTATGTAAAATGGAATTAATCGCCTCTCAACGAAAAAAAACAATGATATTATTAAAGACAACTTATGCTGCAAAAACCGTAAATTAAAAGGTTTCGATAAAAGTGGAGGAATAAATAAACGTTGGTATTGATGATCAAATAAAGGGCTCTGTTGGCTCTAAGTATTGTTGTGCAAACAAGACGAGTTCCCCATCCATAGGGCTTTACAAGCATCAGGATAATGTGCTCCTGCATTGTTTAATAAAAACTTAATACAAAAACAATAACTTTAGCTATTAACAATTGGCGTAAACAAAGCCTAAAAGATTTACCTATTTACCAAACAAAGCGTTGGTGTAAGCGAATTTAAAAAAAGCAGCAAGCGAAGGCTTACTGCTTTTAATCAATTAGAGTGAATATGACTTATTGCGTAGCAATGAGTTATCCAATATATACAAGTTAACAATAATACGATTGGTACCAGCTCAGCTACAACTTGCGGTGAAATTTAATCAAAGAAGATGACCTGTACATCCAAATAATCAAGATTTCTTGCCGCTGTTGTGTTATAAACATATCGAAACGAGCTACAAAATTGTCAAACCAGAAATCATCGAACTCAGTCATAATGGTTAGTGGACCAAAGTCGTCAAAAGCCTCTGTAATCCCGCTATTGTCATTTACTGAATCTTAAAGTTGAACAGATAAACGAAAAGCTTGATAAATCAAATTCTAAATCTAACCAAGTTATATCCGGGTTTGCATTGTTAACTATAACTTAGGTTAAAACCGTATCACCCAATAGGTATCTCAGCTGGTCATTTTCAGTATTAATGAGTTCTACATTGGCACTCCAAGCTATTTACAACGTTGATGATAATAGAATACATAGTTCAATATTATTTTCATTCGTTAACTCCACAATTTTCATTAGTACATAACCTTACTAAAGAGGGAATATCTAGGTGATCAGCTTGACCATCATTATTTAAATCATAGACAGAGTGTAAAGCGCCATTGAGACTGGCACGCAAGAAGGCTTGAATGTCCATAGCATCTATGTCGTGATCACCATCTAAGTCACCCAATACGCCAACCTCTGCATCTAGTGGTAAATAGTCAACAGCATCGTCAACGCCATCATTGTCATCATCTGTATCGGCGCTATTGCCAATACCATCGCCATCAGTATCAATTGATTCTGTTGAGTCTAAAGGAAAAGCGTCATCAGTATCAAGAACCGAGTCGCCATCATCATCAACATCTGCGTTGTTGCCAATACCATCACCATCGGTATCTAATGACTCAGTCGAATCAAAAGGGAAGGCGTCATTAGCATCAAGCACGTCATCATTGTCATCATCTTCATCAAAGAAGTTAGCGATACCGTCGTTATCAAAGTCCGGTAATGCCGAATCTTGTGGTAAAGGTATGTGGACACATTCAGTGCTTGGTTGCCCTTGTGTTGCTTGCACCGGCACATTTAATTGCAAATAAGAATTCGCCGGTACCGTCATTGTCCAACAAGATACATCGTCAAAGGAAATACCGGTTAACTCGCCTTCTACAGATTCTGTCCAGAGGGCTTGCTCACCACTACCAAGCGAAGAATAATCACCCTGCAAATTAATTGTGGTCACTTTTGCCGACGTATCACCATTGGTGATGTTAATCTTTAAATGGTCATTATCGATAAAGCTGACAGTTTTAATCGCTAAATCATCCGAGCTGGAGTCAACAACATTGCCTGTAGCGTTGCTGGTAAATTGCTTAGTGGCACTAAAACGATAGGCACGTTTGCCACCGTTATACCAAACCAGACGGTTGGCCGTTTGATAAATAAATACCCGTTCGGCACCACCACGGATCGCGGGAATCATATGTTCAATACCCGAGCGAGTATTCGTCATTTCGCTGCTGTCGACTTGATAACGAGTTGATTCGGTAAACCAAACCGGCGCTCCACTTGCGGCATCAGTTAAATCAGCCCAGGTGCTATCATAGTCTTCAGGTGCAATACGAATATCGTCGTAAAAATGAGATCCAACAACGTCTATTTGGTCAAGCAAATCGGGTGTTGCCTCTACCGAACGCTCTAAGCCCCAAAACTCCGCGCCAACACGCGAATAATTACTATGATCCATTTTATCCCATAATTTTCGATAGTCATCATTATCCGCTTGGTCTTCGTTGTACGGTCCTAAATAACTTACCGCTGCGTCATTCAGCTCCATGTTTTGCAAATAGGTATCGAGGTAAGTTGAGTAAAGTACAAAATTGAGTCTATAAATATTATTATTACAACCACTATTACATTTCAGATCATCCGAAAATTTAACCTCACCATGTAAGTTACCGTTTAGATCCCCGTCGCCATTAGCGACACTGGCAAACAATGTTAACCCTTTATCTTCTGCAATATCGGCAACTCGATATACGCGGTCGTAAAAAGGGTCTGTAATATCGCGCGTAGCGTAAATTGGCACCCGCACCATATCTATACCCATTTCGATGAATCGGTCCATAATTCTTCCGGTATTGCCCTCATCCACCCTCTTTAAAGTTAACTTTATATCAGCGCCAAACTTAACTTCTTGTTCAGCCTGACCTGGGAAAATACTAATCTCACTACTATTTGCCATGCCTACCACGCCGCTTAGCGCCAATGGAAGTAACATTAAAAAATTTTTTTTGTTCATCTTCAACCTCATCATATAATTTATTTAGTTTTCACTATTATGTATTTGAAGTCCTTTCAAAAAACTTGATTGTTTACGTACCTAGTCACGTACCAACGCCACACAAAAAACAATCAAATTCAGCACAATTAATAGACACATCAAATGCAAAAAAACCGTAAAAAAATATTTTCACGGTTTAAACTAATTAAAAAATGGTTAAGTTAACGGCGATGTAAATAACGTATTACTCATGCCTCTATCTGTAATATCTTTGTTTCAACGTCTACATCATATTCAGCATTTATTTGTTGAGGGGTCCATAATTCTTCCGGTATTGCCCTCATCCACCCTCTTTAAAGTTAACTTTATATCAGCGCCAAACTTAACTTCTTGTTCAGCCTGACCTGGGAAAATACTAATCTCACTACTATTTGCCATGCCTACCACGCCGCTTAGCGCCAATGGAAGTAACATTAAAAATTTTTTTTTGTTCATCTTCAACCTCATCATATAATTTATTTAGTTTTCACTATTATGTATTTGAAGTCCTTTCAAAAAACTTGATTGTTTACGTACCTAGTCACGTACCAACGCCACACAAAAAACAATCAAATTCAGCACAATTAATAGACACATCAAATGCAAAAAAACCGTAAAAAAATATTTTCACGGTTTAAACTAATTAAAAAATGGTTAAGTTAACGGCGATGTAAATAACGTATTACTCATGCCTCTATCTGTAATATCTTTGTTTCAACGTCTACATCATATTCAGCATTTATTTGTTGAGGGATTGGCGCATGAACTGACTTTTTCAGGCTTGGCCCTAGTCACTACCTCGGGTTAATCACCAATCCGGATTTGTACCTCCTAAGGCTTCTTTCAGACATCACAGTTAGCCAGTCCCCCCCTTGCCATTAAGATTTTCTCCCCCTTAGTCAGGTTGATACAAATTTCTTTCAACCTGCCGAGTTTGCCAGCTTTGCAGGACAAACATCGAGTAGGGTGAGGCTCATGCCTCATCCCTCTCACAGAACCGTACGTACGGACCTCGTATACGGCTCATGCATACTTCATATCACAAGTTCGTGGCACAATGATTGAGCTATTGTGCGTTGTATGGGCGTAATTTCATTCCATCATGGTGGTAACATTCATTGCAGGAAATGGCGTTCTAGCACTAGGGCAATCTACCAAATTTATCTACAATTACTTCCCATATACGAGCAGTTTCATCAAATTACGTTATTCCTAACGCATCAGCTCAACGTCTCCTGTTGATCAGACAGCTTGTGTATCCATGAAAAAAAAAATCTATTACTCATTACAATCTTAAAGCATGCTTCCCCCCTTCGCAGATAATATGGCTTTTGACACATATCACCTCCATCAAACTTATTGCTGATGGTCGGCTTGGTTTTCCCCTCCGCACCATTACTGGCTTTCATCGGCCTAGCCTTACTCACTACTACGGGTTCATCTGCCACCTCACACCCATATTATTCTTGAGTCACCTCTTGAATAATATGTCCAACTATTTAGCTTGGATACGATGCCAGGCTTCCCCAGTTATTGCACTGACTCCCTGATAGATATGCCACCCTCAAGCACAGCATAGGTCTGACTAAGTATTGGGCTTCGCGCTATTTCGGACGCTTACCCACCTATGTCGCCGAAACAGGTTACGGTTAGTTGTGTACATCTATCTTCCTATGGCTTCCTTCAGACCCCACCGTTGGCCAGTGACGCCCTTGCCATTCGGATTATCTTCCCCTCAGTCAGGGTGATATAGACTTCTTTCAGTCTGTCGGGTTTGCCAGCTTTGCTGGGCAAACAAAAAAGCAGCAAGCGAAGGCTTACTGCTTTTAATGATTGAGTTGAACTGTGATTGATTGTCTGGCAATGAGCAAACCAATATGAATATATGAGTTTACTGACACTGCCATAACTAACCAACTTGGTAAACCACACTAACTTAGTTGATGAATACGAAACTAATGTCAAACTAGATTCGTGTTTAGTCGTAATCAGATAGTCTTCATCAAACTCCGTGGCAACTATATCTATTTGCAGGAGTATCTATTCCATTATATTTGTTCACATGTCTGACTTGTTTGTCCTGATTGAACCGGAACATTTAATTGCAAATAAGAATTGGCCGGTATCGTCATTGTCCAACAAGAACCACCATTAAAGGTGATATTGGTTAACTCGCCTTCAACTGACTCTGTCCAAAGAGCTTGCTCACCACTACCAGACGCAGAATAATCACCTTCCAAATATATCGTGGTCACTTTTGCCGACGTATCACCATTAGTGATGTTAATCTTTAATTGGTTATTATCGATAAAGCTGACAGTTTTAATCGCTAAATCATCCGAGCTGGAGTCAACAACATTGCCTGTAGCGTTGCTGGTAAATTGTTTAGTGGCACTAAAACGATAAGCACGCTTGCCACCGTTATACCAAAACAGACGGTTTACTGTTTGATAAATAAATACTCGTTCAGCACCACCACGGATCGCGGGTATCATATGTTCAATACCCGAGCGAGTATTCGTCATTTCGCTGCTGTCGACTTGATAACGAGTTGATTCAGTGAACCAAACAGGCGCTCCACTAGCGGCATCAGTTAAATCAGCCCAGGTGCTATCATAGTCTTCTGGTGCAATACGAATATCATCGTAAAAATGAGATCCAACAACGTCTAATTGATCAAGCAAATCGGGGGTTGCCTCTACCGAACGTTCTAAGCCCCAGAACTCCGCGCCAACACGCGAATAATTACTATTATTCATTTTATCCCATAATTTTCGATAGTCATCGTTATCCGCTTGGTCTTCGTTGTACGGTCCTAAATAACTTACTGATGCGTCATTCAGCTCCATGTTTTGCAAATAGGTATCAAGGTAAGTTGAGTAAAGTCCAAAATTGAGTCTATAAATATTATTATTACAACCGCTAATACATTTCAGATCATCCGAAAATTTAACCTCACCATGCAAGTTACCATTTAGATCCCCGTCGCCATTAGCGACACTGGCAAACAATTTTAACCCTTTATCTTCTGCAATATCGGAAACTCGATATACACGGTCGTAAAAAGGGTCTGTAATATCGCGCGTAGCGTAAATTGGTACCCGCACCGTATCCATGCCCAATTCGACAAATCGATCCATAATTTTTTCGGTATTGCCCTCATCCACGCCTTTTAAAGTTAACTTTATATCGGCGCCAAACTTAACTTCTTGTTCAACCTGCCCGGGGAAAATGCTGATCTCGTTGCTATTTGCCATACCTGCCATGCCGCTTAGCAGCAGAGGAAGTAACATTATAATTGTTTTTTTATTCGCTTTTTTGTTCATGTTAACCCTTCTCATATAATTTATTGAATTTATTTAACTTTTGTATTTTCTTGTTATTTATAGAATTGAAGTCCTTTCCATAAACATTAATTGTTTACATACCGAGTTGTGTAGCAGAACCACCCCAAATTTGTTCAAAGGTTATTCGAACACGGTACAATTAACAGACACATCAAATACAAAAAAAACGTAAAAAAATATTTTTACGGTTTTAACTAATTAAAAAATGGTTAAGTTAACGGCGACGTAAATAGCGTATCACTCATGCCAATAATTCATCCCTGCTTAGCGCTTTTTAACTTTCTTTATTTTTCTCTGTAAAAGTTTTGTTGCAACGGCTAAA
Source organism: Thalassotalea sp. ND16A (assembly GCF_000764205.1). GTDB lineage: Bacteria > Pseudomonadota > Gammaproteobacteria > Enterobacterales > Alteromonadaceae > Thalassotalea_A. Next base: position 67,869 of record NZ_JQDZ01000022.1, on the reverse strand, counting down.
TCATATTCACTATTGAGTTGTTGCGGTATTGGCGCATTAACTGACTTTCGCCACTCATTTAATTCAGCACTCATCTGCTGCAATACTTCAGGGTAGGCCGAAGCAAAATTAACATGTTCACCTAAGTCATTGCTTAAGTCATAAAGTTCATAACTATTATCTTCAAAATAATGGTGTAACTTCCACTTACCTTTTCTCATTGCAGAGCCTGGTCGTGTTCTAAATAATGGGTCTCGGCTTTGATCCGCTTTCATATCATATGCTTGTAAATACACCGGAAAGTGCCAAAATAACGACCTTTGAGGCAATGGCAATTCATTAAAAAGGTGCGCTGATAAATCAATACCATCTAACAGTGATGATTTTTTATCAGCCTTGATAATATTTTCAAATGTTGGAAAGAAATCCAAATTAATAACGGCTTCATCTGAGACACTTGGCTTAATTTTATTCGGCCATGACACTAATAACGGTACTCTAATGCCGCCTTCATAATAGCTTCCTTTACCTGCTCTTAGTGGATCTTGATAAGAAATAGAACGAATACCGCCATTATCTGAGGTAAATACCACTAGGGTATTTTCATATATGCCATTATCTTTTAATGACTGCATTATACGGCCAACGTTAGTATCCATAATTTCAACCATGGCCGCATAGGTAGCATGGGTTGCATTTCTAATACCTTTTTTACCAATATATCTTTGTTTAACTTCTTTGATAGCCTGAATTGGTGTATGTACGGTGTAATAAGGAAGATAAGTGAAAAAAGGTTTATCTTTAACTCTTGTTATCCAAGAGGTAACTTCAGTGGTCAGCCTATTGGTTAAGTATTCACCTTTGGGACCATTGCTTAATGAAGGTAAATCATAAGGACTGAAATACGTTTTTGGATGACCATTATGACCACCGCCAACATTATGATCAAACCCTTGCGTTTTAGGGTCTTCACCTAAATGCCACTTACCAAAATGTCCTGTCGTATAGCCATTGGCTTTAAACATTTCAGCCATGGTCATAATTTCATCTTTTAAAACCTTGGTATTTTTAGTCGGTACCAATTTTCTGGTTTTTATATGTCCTCGGTCAGAAGGTGAAACCGTGTAGATACCATGTCGAGGCGGATATTGTCCGCTCATTAGCACCGCTCTACTAGGAGCACAATTAGCCGCACCCGCGTATGCATTAGAGAATGACAAACTTCTGGCTGCTAGCCTATCGATATTAGGCGTGTTAAAAACATCACCATTTTTAATGCCATTATCTGCCCAGCCAAGATCGTCTACGACGATTAATACCACATTAGGCGGGGTATATTCCGCAGCGGCTTGAAGCTGAAAATTGAAACTAAAGAGCAAAAAGGTACTGGTTAAAAATTTGATGTGGTTCACTATTGAGGATCCTTGATATTAAAATACTACAATTAAGACACATTTGATGCTTGAACCCGTAAATTCTAATTTTATTGCCACAAATATTGTCCATAACTTACCAAGTAAAAACAAATTTAACTATTCGTTACGACTTTCTTATTCCCAACTGTCCTTTCCCTATGAAGATTAATCCCCGTTGAAATAACATGGCTTTATGACAAAACTCATTAAGTCTGTAATAAATAAAATGAACAGAACATCTAGAAGCAAACGGTTATCTCTTTAAAAGATTGCAATACCGGGTTCGAACCTTAATTCAGCATTTACATAGCCAAGGTAAGCTAATACCAGCGCAAGTAAAATCTTCGCACCCCCCTACAAAAGAGCTTTACGATACCTTGCTCGACCCAGAAGAAGTCAATAATTTATCAATACAGCCAGAGTTTTCCGGTACGTTAATGCTGATGCGAAATGAACTAATTCAGTGGCAAGTAAGAACAGGGGATGTGTGCTTAAAGCAATAAAGTATCGAATAGCTCAATTCTTGGGTTGTTTTTTTGAAAACCATTTCAAAGACGAAATAGAAAAACGAAGTCTAACTGTTGATACATAAAACCAAGATTATCTGGTTTGAAGGGATAACTTTTTAACCGAAATAGAACAACAACAATAATAATCGCTCAACTAGCATACTGTTATCACCCGTTCCATTAATGAATTGGTATTAGATCACCAACGCATTTCAATTGTCAATTATTTTACGGTTTCCTTACATTTAAGGTGTCTATTAACCGTATCGTGCTCTTTCAGTTACGCTACACAACAGAGTATCAAATGCCAAATTAAATAAATAACAAGGCAAATTCAATAAATTATATGTTTAGGGTCTACATGAACAAAAAAATATTTTTAATGTTACTTTCATTTTCGCTGACAGGAATGGCAAAGAGTAGCGAACTTGGCAGCTTAAAAGGCATAAAATGGCTACAACAATTACCTCCTAGAGGTGGTGAACATCACGGCCAGGTTTATAGCCGATTGACCCGCCCTGTCGATAGCAATGGTAATTACCTGTCATGGGATCGTTTAGCAACCCAGCTGAAGAAGAAAGGCGTAGAGGCTGTTGCTTTTCGTATTGACAGAGAAGACCGTTTTGTTGATGAGAACGACGATGGCAGTACCACTGATGAAATGGGGAATTATCACAGTGAACTGACTTTGATAACAGAAAAGCTAGAAGCCAGAGGCATCAAGGTTTTACTGTTTGCTAGGGTTTGGTTGTCGAATAAAACTGATGATTACGTCTTTTCGTTGCTTGACAGCTATTTAAGTACCCTTGATGTCACCGAACGCAATCGTATTGGTGGTATTGCATTAACGGAAATCCACTTATCCAATATTGCCGACCTTAAAACACGGGCACAAGGTATTCCTGCTAAATTTGCAACTGCCTATCCCAATTGGTTGAAACAGCGGATGTTTTTACTACCGGGTTTAGGCAATGGTTTTCATTTTTCCGGTATTAAAGAGAGTGATACCTTCCACAGTGAGATGAATGAGCTTGTTGGCGAATTTGCCTTTGTGGTTAAAACCATGAAATTAAAAGCATCGCAGGATACGACAGATATTTACAAAAATTTCTCGAAAAACATTTCGCAGGACAGTCGCACTATTGAACAGCGTGAAAAATTTATGCGCAACGATATGGCAATCGACGATTTAGTCGCCTATCAAGCTTCGGCTATCGACACTTTCCCTAACATGGCCAATATCGTCCATTGGGGCGACTCAGGTGACGCCATGACCAACTTACACCCTAAAGCAGTGCAAGCATTGCACAATATATTGACTGAAAACGGTGGTGAGCATAACAGAGGTACATTTATGTATCAGGGTGTCGGTGGCGATAATTTGGTCGACGATCCAACAGCTCCAAATGCACTGGAGCGAACCATTGCTAAATCCGTGATCTGGTATGATAAAGTAACCGACACACACAGCAAGCATGATCTTAAGTACGGACAATGGGAGAATGTTATTGGTTCTTATGACCAATGGAACTACTGGTTTTCAGACAATTACATGAACGTCGAAAATGCATATGTTAATCTTGGCGATGAAGAAACCTTCGATGATAATGGCCAAAGTTATTCACTTGATATCTTTTCTAACATTTATTGGCAAGTAACAGGCTTGCCAAGCTGGATTTCTGCAGACTTCGAACAAGGGTATGCCGACGCTAATATTAACCTAACGTTTGCGGAAAATACCAGCGATGAGGCCCGAACGGCCACGATATCTGTAAATGATCAGTTGTTTACCGTTAGTCAAACTGCTGGTAATTATGTTGTTGATATCAGTGACGATTTGCCTTTAAACCCTACAGAGTCAATAGATATCGAAAGCGCCAGTATTAGCATTTTCCCCAGCCTGGTTAAGCAACAAGTTAAGTTTGGCGCCGATATAAAGTTAACTTTAAAAGGAGTAGATGAGGGCAACACCGGAAAAATTTTCGATCGATTTATCGAAATTGGCATGGATATGGTGCGAGTACCTATCTATGCCAGCCGTTCACTTGACGATTCTTTTTATGAGCGCGTTTATCGAGTGGCAGACCAGGCAGAAGATAAGGGGTTAAAAATATTTGCTAGTGTTGCCAACCGCGATGGTGGTGATGGCAGTCCGGTATTGCATGGTGAAGATAAGTTTCATACATCGCTTAAGTGTAATTGTTCAGACAATATTTACGACTTAAGTTATGAGGCTTATTCTGGTTATTTGCATAGCTATATCGAAAATATGGCGCTAAACGATGCCAGAGTCGATTTTGTTGGGCCATTTAATGAAGACAGAGCTTTAACAAGCGACTATCAACAACTTTGGGATAAAATGGAGCATAGTAGCTTTTCTCGTGTTGGCGCCGAATTTTGGGGCTTAGAGCGCTCCATCAGCGATACGCCAAGCTTACGAGATCAACTAGATGTTATTGGCTCACATTTTTATGATGACATTCGCATTGAACCGAACGATTACGATAATAAATGGGGGGAGTTAACCTCTGCGGCGAACGGTAAGCCGGTATGGTTTACCGAGTCGACCCGCTTTAATGTATCTGAAAATGAAATGATAAACGCCCGTACAGGGATTGAACACTTTATTCCAGCAATTCGCAGTGGTGCTGAGCGCGTAGTGATTTATCAAGCCGCTAATCGCCTAGTCTGGTATAACGGTGGCAAACGTGCCTATCGTTTTAGTGCCACTAAGCAATTTACCAGCAACGCTACAGGCAATGTTGTTGACTCCAGCTCGGATGATTTAGCGATTAAAACTGTCAGCTTTATCGATAATGACCATTTAAAGATTAACATCACCAATGGTGATACGTCGGCAAAAGTGACCACAATTAATTTGCAGGGTGATTATTCTTCGCTTGGTAGTGGTGAGCAAGCCCTCTGGACAGAATCTGTAGAAGGCGAGTTAACCGGTATTTCCTTTGACGATGTATCTTGTTGGACAATGACGGTACCGGCGAATTCTTATTTGCAATTAAATGTGCCGGTGCAAGCAACACAAGGGCAACCAAGCACTGAATGTGTCCACATACCTTTACCACAAGATTCGGCATTACCGGACTTTGATAACGACGGTATCGCTAACTTCTTTGATGAAGATGATGACAATGATGACGTGCTTGATGCTAATGACGCCTTCCCTTTTGATTCGACAGAGTCATTAGATACTGATGGTGACGGTATTGGCAACAACGAAGATGTCGATGATGACGGTGATGGTATTATTGATGAAGATGACGCGTTCAATGAACCAGCCGAAAATGGTGGTTCAATGGGGTGTTTATTACTGTTATTGACTCTTACAACTGCAAGGTGGCGGTCATTTAAATAAGCTGAAGAGGTTGTAAATAGTTTTGTATAACTGCCTTACACCGCAACTCTTTAATGAGTTAATGGAAAGTAAGTATGAATACAAAACAACTCGAAGCTTTTACAAAGAAAGCCGAAAGAAACATAAAACCTGAATCTGACCTAAATGATTTCAAAACCAAGGTGACTGTTGAAGCCGCGTTAAACGCTGAACTTGACGACCACCTTGGTTATCTAAACATGAAAAAGCCGATAAAGGAACAACCGTAACGGCTATACCAGCAAGCAAGTTCATACTGACGATGATCAGGTTGAACCATATACATCTCTTTAACAAAACAGAAATTTCGAGCCTCAAATAGCAAAAAAACAAACTAGATTAACCTGCATGGACAATAAAATTCTCTAGTAGTATCCCAAAAGCATGACCACCTGGAATATTGTCAAAACCTTAGATGACATGTCTCCTTATTTCTCCTGTAACCAATTCAGCTATGGATGAAGTAACTTAATGGCATCTAGGCCAATCGTGTCAGCTTATCATATCGTATATTTTATATTACATTCGCCTTAAAATTCATGAAAACAACCAGATCATCAATAAAGCCATCTACCTGAAACTTGGTGAGAACTCTTGGTAAGTGGCTGCCTGAGAACGAAGACACTAGGTTCTGGCCGAACTCCATAATCGTGGTGTCAAAGATATTTCATTGCTTGTGCTGAGACTTGAAGGGCTTTCATAATGCCATCGAAAATATTAATATTCAGCTGTATATAGTTCACATGGCACCTAACTCACTTAAGTTTGTGCCTTGACAAACTACAAAGCAGTGACCGCGGACTTAATGAATATTTACCAAGCGATAAACGAAGAACAAACGATAAAGACGCTAGAAAATATCTCTGTTTCTTAACGAAGAAACTGGGGGGATTTGAGTACGATCTTGACGTAGTCTGAAGATCTTCGAGAAGCGATATACACCACGAATGCCATAGGGCCATTGAACTGTAATTAAGTTTAATTATTTATATGTACTTATTAATAAATCAACTTTCCCCCACACTTTAAAGTCAAAAACTCAATGCAATAAAAAAGGGATGGCGCTAACTATCCCTTAAAATTATACTGTGTCACCTAGAAACAAGGACTTTAGTTTGTCTAAATAATGTCGCCGGGGCCAGTATCCGAGTTCATTGCTTTAGAGGTTTTCGGGGCCATTAAAGTAGTCACGGCGACTGGCGTTACTATAGCCAGTTTACCGTATTTCTTGATAAAATTTCGACGAGTTTCCTGCTTTAGTTGTCCTGTTTCGTTCGCACTGCTCAAATGTTTGATCTTCATTTTTTCACCCCTTAATCTTCTAATTTAACTTGTTTGGCTAAATCGGCTTGTAATTTGGCGGATAAATTACTTAATACCTGGCCGTTTTGATACACAGCTTGTACTTTATAGCTGTGCAATGACTCACTTAATCCCTGATGAGTAAAACGGGTCTGGCTGGTAGTAAATAACACCCCACTTTGATTGACGTCCTCACCCTCGTTGTAATAAACATTATATGCGGTAGCTTGTGGGATATAGCCCCAATTCAACTTGATATCGCTACCTTTTTTGGTTATTTTTAAACTCCCAGGAACAGTCATTCCGGGATCAATAACCGCATACTCACCTCGCTCGCTCGCTTCAGTAGTATCGCTAGTGATTGCCGGGGTAACTCCTTCCACAGGACTGACCGTCTCCTGCGGTATTTCTTCGTTTGGTTCTATTTGACTCTCACCATCACATGCTGTCAATAACATCACGGTGAATATCAAAGGTAATTTTGTATTTTTCATAATCATGTCCTGTTATTGCTATGGAGTTTCAACGGTCAAACGGCGACCATCAGTGAAATAATATCCGGCATCCCCCTGGCCCATGAAGTTCAAGGAGCCAGCAAGGATAGTACTAATCCTTTTAGATAAACCATCATTGGTATCTACTAAGCTGGTACTATAAAAACGTAATGCTAATAAATGTGCTCCGTCACCATAAGAAGGGATAGTTAAATCAGCACTAGTAAATTGCAAATGAGAGGTCGTTTCACCTTGATATTGATAATCGGTAAAGCTGTGAGTCGTCAGCAAGGTGCTGGCTAACTCCGTCGAATTGGCAACTTCATCTAGGTTGTTATCTTCCGCTATTGCACAGGCCGAATTGGGAGCGGTCAATAAACCACAATTGTCTATTACTACAGTGCTTTTTAGGTCTTCATAGGCCAGAACTGTCCAACGTATTTTATAGTCACCTGCTGCTAAGGCACCTGTTAGTGGTTCCGTGAAGCCTGTATCAGTACTGGCAAATACTTGCACACTTTCGACTAACGGGCTAATCCGGCGAGCAGCTTCATCGGCCGTTGATTGTTCAAAGTAATTACTTACGAAAATAGGTGATTTTGTGCCAGCACTTGCATCATTTACCTCCAGCAATATACCCTGAAAGTCAGGTTCTAACTGATTGTAGGTAAAGGTTACATAGCATTCGCCGCCAGCTGCGACACTTGTCTGACAAGTACTATCAACATAAGTAATGTTATCTGTAGTATTATCGTCTCTGACTACCGCAACCTGACCAGTTAAGTCTACGGGTGTCGCATAATTATTAACGATTGTCACAGTGGCATTTTTTACAGTGATATTATTCTCGTCTTGCAGAGCAAAATAGACTTGCTCTTGACTGACGTCTAATGTTGCCAATGCTGGGGTTAATAAGGTTGTGTAGCTGAGTGCCATAAACGTAGCAATTTTATTCATTAACTTCATCGAGATTTTCCTTTATTGTGCTGCTTCAATGATAATTTTTCGACCTAAGCCATCGGCAAGCGATAGGTCTTGTCCGCCAGCGGCAATGATTGAGATAAAGCTGTGTTTCATATCTTCATCAACATCAGAGCGGTAATACACTCGAGCCACGAGATTGTTGCTGTAAACTGGCATAGTAATAGTGCCAATAAACTCAGTCGCAGAACTATCTTCGGTGAAATAACTGGTTTCGCCGGTACTTACCGTACCCGATGTTGCTTCAACCCAACCAATGTTGCTGCCAAAGCCAGCAGCACAACTCTCAACGGCAGTGTCAGCACAATCGAAGAATGCGATCACAGCTCGATAGGCATCATGATAGCCATCAACGTCAAATTTGGCATCGTAATCGGTGCCGGGTATAGGCAAAGCCGTAATTGTAGTGTCGGTCCCAGTATCTGTGATTCTAAAATTCTTCAATACTGGTGCAATTCTACGCTCGCCTTGTTCGTCTAATAGCTCTGCACTAATATCCTTGATAAAAATCGGGAGTTTACGAACAACGTTATCAAGGTCTGGGTATTTATACTTTATTCTATAAACATCATGGGTTGGTCTAGTCACAGCAGTAAGTTGCTGGGTCAAAGTAAAGGAACAGGATGCGCCAGTTGTTAACACAGTGTTGTTACTACAGGTGCTAGTGCTTTTATTATATTCTTCATATAGCTTCTCAGAAGGGTCGCCATAATTGTCATTACCTTTATAGGTAAAATCGTATGACCCTTCATTAGTAATGGTGATGATTTGTCTTCTGCTTGCTTTACTACCATTTTCATCACCGTTCACGATAAAATAACTTGGACTAACGCTAAAGCCTTTAGTACCAGCATTGGTAATGTTAATTTTTGGCTGATTACCGGCTAGTTGAGCATCACGGCTGAAAAAATCTACCCTATTGCCGTTGGCGGTAATGGTTAAAGCAAAGCTGTAATCCCCCGCGGAGGTTATTAGTTCGGTAATATCTAAGGTGTACAACACACCTTGATTACTATCTGAAACTTGCGCCAGGGTAGTAACATCGAATGATTTAAGCACCCCTCCTGTATGGCTAACGCTAGGGGAAGTACTATCGTTAACCAAGGTTTCATTCCAGGTGGCATTGGTTGTATCTCTGATTTCGACAGTGGTGTCACCTGCAATTTTTCGAGCTGAAAGTACCAGCTCAACTTTCGTATCGTCACTGGGACTAAAGCCGGTAGGAACCTTAAACTGCACGTAAGTAACTTTAGCCGTAGAACTGCTTACATTTTTGATGAATAAGTATTCACTGGAAGAAAAATCAGTATCTGGGTTACCAGCATCGCTATAGGCATCTTTGTCAAAGCCAATGCTTGCGTTAACAGTAATGGTGGCCGCATCAGCAACTCCAGAAAAAAATACTGCCAATAACAGCGCACACATAGCGGCACTAGATTGCATACGATAATATAATTGTTTTTTTAACTTAAATCCCATCATTGAATCATTCCTCTTAAGTCTTAGGTTTATTATTTATTGCTTTTTAATCGATTGTCGCTTTTTGGTTTTTATTCCAGATCATCAATACTTTTAAAAAGTATTTGAGTAAAAAAACTTTACTATTTTTAAATTCCCCATGATGGATGGCTTTAACTTGAATTAGCCTGGGTGGTTGACTCAAGGCAGCCTTCTACACACTGCCAAGAATCAACACGGTTGGGAAACGTTCAAATATAGAGATGCTTAGTCATTACTGTTTTTTGTCTTAGCTTTAGTGTTTGTTTTTTTTCGTGACTCAAAAAACTCTTGCAAACTTATTTTACCGTCAGCGTTTCTATCCCTGCGCTTAAAGCTATTATTGAGCATTTTGTTTTGCTTTTTATTATCGGTAATATTCTTTCTCACAAAATGCTTGTTCAAATGCACTTTAAACTCAATCAAATTTAAGTAATGGTCCTGATCCACATCGAGCTTGTTGAAATATTCAGCTTTACCAGCCTGACTGGCAAAGCTGGCCATTAATAGAAGGGGGTGACTAATTAATGTTGTTTTTTTCATAGTAACTGCTCACTTATAAAGTTCTGCTTGGCTTCAATTTTTGATGCTTTATTAATTATTGGTTTATCTGGCTCATGTAATTTTTCTAATTAACCGTATCGCTCCTATATAGACAGTTTGAGATCAAAAAACCGTAATTTTTTATCTTTATTCAAGAAATTTAAGATACTTTAGAGTGCTAAACTAGGAATTAACTTGGGGTAATGTCTGTTGAGTAAGGTTTATTGACGTGATATTGGCACTCATTAATGGACGATGGAAAATGGATTTAACTTTAGCTCATTACAATTGAAAAATTTTGTTAGCCGCTGGCTAATTTTCTGTGCCTCACCTTCTTCCCCAATACAACCCAATCAAATCATCTACGACAAAAAAAACAACATCAGACGAAGTATTTTCCGCAGATGCTTAAAATTGCCAGCGCATACGCACAAGCAGGATCGCTATACGACGATGGCAGTACCGCTGATGATATGGCGAATTATCACAGTGAACTGACTTTAATAACAGAAAAGCTGGAAGCCAAAGGCATCAAGGTTATACTGTTTGCTAGGATTTGGTTGTCGAATAAAACTGATGATTACGTCATTTCGTTGCTTGATACCTATTTAAGTACCCTTGATATCACCGAACGCAATTGTATTGGTGGTATTGCATTAACAGAAATCCACTTATCTGATATTGTCGACTTTAAAACACGAGCACAAAGTATTCCTACTAAATTTGCAACTGCCTATCCCAATTGGTTGAAGCCGCGAATGTTTTTACTACCGGGCTTAGACAATGGTTTTCATTTTTCCGGTATTGAAGAGAGTGATGCCATCCACAGTGAGATGAGTGAGTTGGTTGGCGAATCTGCCTTTGTGATTAAAACCATGAAATTAAAAGCATCGCAGGATACGGTGGTCAGCATATCAGAGGAACATTTATGTATCAGGGTGACGGTGGCGATAATTTGGTTGGCGATCCAACTGTTCCAAATGCACTGGAGCGAACAATTGCTAAATCCGTGTTCTGGTATGATAAAGCACATAGGCTCATTCTGACAGTGATGGTATTGGCAATAATACCGATATCAATGATGACGTCAATAGACCAACTGGAAATGGTGGTTCAATTAGCAGGTTAATGCTGGTATTAAGCCTTACAACTATAAGGTGGAGAATATTTAAAAAATACAAACACTTCATTAAGCAAAATTGAGACGTTGGATTCTGATTTAGAATTGCATAGCCAGTCCCAACGAATAAATAATATCGCTATAACCACTTTCTGTAGTAATAGATGGATGGTAAATATAGCTTTGAGAAGTACTTCTTAAAATATTCTGAACATTAAACCTTACAGTAAAGTTTTCGTGAACCTTATAACCCATTGCAAAATCGAGCCTTTCCTCAGCATCATGATACTCATTATTTCCTTTGTAAAACTCATCCCGGTAATTGTATGATAAACGTAAATTTAATTGCTTTTGATCATAAATAATTGATGTGTTTACTGTATTTTTCGATAAATTTATTATCGGTTTAAACGTTTCAACATCTTGAATTTTAGCTCCTTGGGTTCCTGGCTCAACAACTTCTTGCAATTCATTCATATATACCGCTTCAGGACGGTCCCCTTCGGAGTAGGTATAGTTAACCTGAACACCTAAACCATCAAATGGTTTAGGTAAAAAATCGAAAAAATGTGTGTATGCTAACTCTATACCTTGACGGGTACTCTTACCGCCATTTTTAAACTGTGTTACACGCCAAAGTTCAGTACCAGGGTCCACAGCTTCAGGCAATTCTTCGCCGAGTGCTGGTAAGGCAAAAATTTGCCGCTCTTGCGTTAAGTCCACTTTCACATCTCGAAAAAATAAGGTGGCAGAAATGAGGTTCCCTTCTCCCCAATACTTTTCCAAACTTAAATCGTAATTAATAGCCGTATATGGATCTAATTTAATATTTCCTATTGTCGTGCCACTTCCCTCCTTAACGCCAGGACATATGGCTCCCGGAGAATAATCGTTAGCAATAGCGTCAATTAATGCTTGCTGTTGTGCTTGTACATCATCACTCCCATTTGGATCAGGAAATGGTAAACCTAATAAACCGAAGGGATCTTTAGGGTTATATACTTTACAGTCAGCAAATGGATTGAACGGGCCTGTTGGTTTTAATTGTTCAAACGTGGGCCGCACCATCACTTTTGCACTTGCAAAGCGAAGCAACATAGAATCATCTAACATGAGTACAATATTTAAACTGGGTAACAAATTAAAATAACTGTGTCTGGTCTTTAATGGCTGCCCACTTAGATGAGTTTTCGCGGTTATGTTGGTCGAAACAGCACGCAAACCAACATTTCCTCTATATTCAAAAGAGCCAAATACCACTCCTTCGAAATTAGTCTTAAGGTAAATAGCATTGGTTAACTCTTCTATGGTGTAATTTTCAACCGGCGATTTAAGGTAACCGGCATTAGCAACATCAGAGCCTTCATCATTAAAGCCAAAAATTTCACGCCACTTTTCTCGATCAGTAAAATATAAATCCATATTCGTGGTCAAAAAATCACCCGGTGAGTTGGCATTTGCTCTATTAAAGAATCCTTGTGATATATTAAATGCTTCAGGGTAAGCAGTGATAAGATCTACGGCAGAAATGGCTGGATTTGTACATGCACGATGCTCATTTTCAATATAAGAATCATGGTTTGGGCCATCTTTACCCCACTTATTATTTCTGACACACCTAAAACGAAATCGCTCAGTCCGTTTCATTAAATTTTGGTTGCCTCGAAAACCAAACTCTAACGAAAATATATCACCAAATTCGACATCATATTCAATATCGATTTTAAATGAGGTATTTGAAGGACGTTGTTTCCAACCTTCGTCCTGAACATTACTTAGGCGTAAATACCTAGGGTCTGTAAGATCATGTCCTTGCCAATCAATACTTACTAAATCTGACCCTCTCAAATCTAAGCTAGCGTTCTCACCAGAAGATAAAATAGCATGGGAGGGATCGGCAATCCGTAATGTTTCATTTTTTTGTGTATAAGGGTCTCCTGCCCAACTCTGCATACTGCTAACCATGTAATGTTTTTCATTTTTAGAGTTAGAGTAAGATATTTCTGCTAATATCGAGGCATTATCAAAAGACCAACGCCCTTGCAAAGCGATATTAAATAATTCTGTGATTAGGCTTTCCCCTTGGCTCCCTTGCCCACTAACGTAAGCAGCACTATTAATATCAGCATATTGAAGCGGTTGTACCGTCTGAACTATTTTATTATTTTCATCTGTTATATCAACCGAATTGGCAAGGCTGAGGTTTTCATAGGCATTAAACAAATAACCATTTTCTTTATTATCGAATAATTTAACATCCATAAAATTTCTAGATTGTTGTAGCTTAATGTTGAGTGTTTCACGTTGCTGTTGGTTTTCTTTCTTAAAATAGCCAATGTCTAGAAGGTATTCGCTGGTATCATTGGGTGCCCATTGTAATGTTGTCCAAATTGATTTTTGTTTTCTTTGTTCGATAAATTGTAAGGCTGTCAGCTTATTTGGTGCATAAATTTTTTGTGCAGGAACTGTATGCTCATTTTTATCAAACTTAGCACAATTTTTCTCAACAACAGCTTCGCCGTTTTTAATACGGTAGGGTTTACCATCAGGCTGGGTCAAAGCATAAGAAGTACAGTAATTTGACCAATCTTTCAGTCTGAGAATATCTCCTGATAATATATTATCGTTAAGCGTTCCCTGAACGAGTATGCCAAACTTACCAAGTGTTGCTAAATTCCAGCTACGTGCCAAATTAATATTTGCATTGCCATACGTTTGTTCAATATTATCTCCATACTTCCCAGTAACATTGACAACGTTAAGTGGCTTAATGTAATCAAAAGGGCGCGCCGTATTTAGGTTAACCGTCGCCCCCAACGAACCTTCAACCATATCCGCTGTTGGTGATTTGATCACTTCCAGTTCAGAAATGAGTTGACTCGGTAAATCACTGAGATTAAAACTACGCTCTTCATTTTCACCTGTTACTGCAGTGCGGCCATTTATTTCAACCCTATTTTGTGACATGCCTCGTACTTGAAACTTATCTGCCTGGCCTAATTCGTCTCTTTCTATCTGTACGCCGGCAATGCGCTGTAGTGAATCTAATACGTTAGCATCAGGAAACTTACCCACATCAAGAGCATTAATTTGATCGACAATATAATTAGCATTTTTTTTACTATGAATAGACTTGTTTACACTGCTCCGTAAGCCAGAATGAATGGAAATGACCTCTATTTCCTCATCATTATCTTTAGCAAGATTGTCACTTTCTTTAGCAACAGCTTGCGTTACTAATTTTTTATCAAACACTCTGTTTGCTTGAATCTGCATAACGCCTTGGCTAGAGTAATGGCCTTTAAGTTGAGTGTTTTTTAATAAAATTGTCAATGCATCCGGCATATTATAAAAACCAATAATTGCGGGGGATTGAAGATTTTTGGTTAATCGAAAAGGAAAAATAATTGGGGTATTTGTCTGCTCTGACAGTAAGTTTAATGCATCGGTTAGGCTACTTGCGGGAATATCTAGTTGATACTTTGAGTAATTTGCATTGGCACTATTTGTTGGTGCGGATAATAATAGTAAAAAGATCAAAAAAACTGCTTTCATATACAACTACAACTCGAAAAGTTTACATCTAGAGGCTCGTTTTGTATCCATACTTAATTAGTATACTAACAAAAAACCAAACAAGCCCCTATAAAGTTACCGAAACAACACATTTCTACTTATGTACACTTTTCTATACTTATTTTTCCATAGATATTTCATATGTATGGTAGCCAACTCGAGTTACTTTTATAGGAAAACTATCTTCAAAAGTTTTTAATATATTGTCTATTTCAACAATCGAGAATCTACCGCCAATTTCAATCGCCTTGACTTCATCGTCCATCAGTTTTATTTCTATCGAACTAAATCTCGATATTTCAGCAATAACATGTTCGAGTGGCTCACCTGAAAACAGTAAAAAACCTTTTCGCCAAGATGTCAACTTATTGATACCTTCACTTGTCAGAGTACTCGCTTGACTAATTTTTGCTTTATTGTCGAGTAAATTATTGTCCTTACTTAATACTACATGTTTACCCGCATCTAATAATCCAACTACACTCAAGGAACTATCCAGAGCATCGCCAAACTTTTCTGTTCCAGCTTTTAGCATGGGTAATGCTAACGCAACGGTTCCTTCGGTTACCAACACATCCAAGGTGTTTTTCACTAAATTTACCGTAAATGCGGTACCAACAGCCTGCACTTTACCCTGTTCACTATAGACACTAAATGGTTTTTGTGGATCATGAGCAACATCGAAGTGAGCTTCTCCTCGTAACAGCACAACTCTTCGTTCATTTTTCAGAAATTCAACTTTCAATTCACTATTGGTATTGAGTAAAACTACGGTGCCATCGGATAGCACATTTCTAGCTTGCTGACCAATATTGGTGGTAAACAGGCCATTGCCTTTGGCATAAGAGGGGCTAACATTTTTATTTTCAATAAAGTAAGCACTATTCAATAATAAAACCATAATTACACTTGCCACAGCACCGATTAACACTGGCTTTGAAAGCATAGCGAAAAACGCTCTGAACGCACTTACCATTGAAAAACGTGGTGTCTCCTTAGCTGGAGACATGAAAACATCAGCAAGAGAGCTATCATTGTAAAAAGCATTCATTGAAATGATAGCATCCCGGTGTGCATGGCTTCGAGACATCCATTCCTCCAAGTCATTCAATACTTGTTTTGAAGGTGGTGTATCGCCATCTAATTTTACGATCCATTCGACACTTTCTTCTTTAATCTTTTGATTACCAGGAAGTTCTGTTTTTTTATTTATCATTTGCTATCTCCATATATCTTATGGTGAGTGCCATTAAAACTATTGGAATCTTCATTCTTACTTTCTGAGATATTATTTTTTCGGGAAATATAAGCTTCGCAATTCAAAATACTAGAGCGAAGATGTTTCTCAACACTACTCAATGAAATACCCAAATGGTTGGAAATTTCTTTATGTTTCATACCATGTACCTTACGAAGAAGATATACCTTTTTACAGATTTCAGGCAGTGTTTCGATAGCCTCACAATGGATTTGCATCGATTGTTCTGCTTCTAACTCTAACTCCGCGCTCGCGCTTAACTCTTGTTGTGCAATTGACATCGCAGCATCTTCAATATATTCCGTAGTTTTCCGAGATTTTCGTCTAATCTCATTAATCGCTAGATTTTTGGCTATGGTGATTAAAAATGCTCTTGGTTGACGTATTTCATCGAGTTTATCTGCATTAACGGCTTTTATATAAACCTCTTGTACTACATCTTCGATATCATGCTCACAATACAAATACTTTTTTAATAATCTTTTAAGAAAAAGGTTATTTTCAATAAAAGCAAGCAACATACTGGCTTTGCCATGTTCCTTTTTATTACTATCAGTCATAACTATTTCATTTCCTAATCAGACCATATTATAAGCTCAACTCCGAGCGATTCAAAATGTTAAAAATGCTCTTATATATATAGACAAATGAAAATTAAAAAACCGTATTTTTAATTAAAATAAAAAAGGTGACTATGCTGACCGTAACTTGCATCCATTACTTTTAAACCTTTCAGACAAATTTTATTACTGTGAATATGAAGGGTTTATTGTCATCATTTGTGCGCCTACACTGTTTCGCCAGTTTTTCAACATATTTAACATTTCTTGCGTTAATTCAGGCTTTAACAATGCCAGATTTTTAGTTTCACCAATATCATTTTTTAGATCGTAGAGCTCAATAGCATCATTTTCAAAAAATTGAATAAGTTTATAGTCTCCTTTGCGTATAACACTACCAGGCTTGCCTTTGTGATAATGAGGATAATGCCAATATACTGCAGAACGAACGATTGCTTCATTGTTGGTAAGGTGAGGTAATAGACTCACCCCGTCTACGATTTCAGGTATGTTTTCAGACTGCGCTAACTGTGCAAATGTAGGGTAAAAATCCACCGAAGAGGTAATTGCGTCAGATACTTTACCTTGAGGAACTTTACCCGGCCAGCGCACGATCATGGGAACCCGGATCCCTCCTTCATAAAGTGTACCTTTACCTTCGCGTAGTGGTGAATTGTTGGTTTTATTTTCTAATCCACCGTTGTCAGAAAAAAAGATTACCAAAGTATTTTCATCAAGGTTTTTTTTCTTCAAAAAACTCATTATTTTTCCAATACTTTGATCTAGGGGCTCAATCATAGAGGCATAGCCAGCATAAGGCGCATCATTTGTACCTTTGAATGCATCATCATAGTACTCCTTAACTTCAGGATTGAACCGTATTGGTGTATGGACTGAAAAATGTGATAAGGCTACAAACCATGGTTTTTGACCGGTTTTACCGATAAACTCCATAGCTTCATTTGTCAATTTAAAAACCCCTTTAGGGTCTTCAGGTCTTTTCTCCCTATTGAGGTTCCAGTCTTGTATGCCAGCGTCAAAGCCGTGAAATTTCTGCGCATTATTTATTTTATGACCAATGCTTGCCTGATTTTTTGGCGCACCACGTAAATGCCATTTACCAAACCAAGCTGTTTTGTAGCCCGCTTCCTGAAGCATTTCTCCAATGGTCACATCATGCGTGTCTATGTTTTTAGTCCAATTGGGAACTAGGAGTTTTTCCCCTTTTGCTTTGTGACCAGGGATCCAGTCAGTTATGTGAGTGCGTGCAGGATATTGCCCGGTCAAGATACTCGCCCGAGAAGGGGAGCAGACGTTTGATGCAGCGTATGCCTGAGTAAAGCGTAGTCCTTCAGTCGCTAACTGGTCGATGTGTGGTGTTTGATATACTTTACTGCCATATACACCAACATCTTTCCATCCCATATCATCTATTAAGATCAATAGAATGTTTGGAGGTACAGCATTAGTTGTAGCATTAGCCATGTGAGCTAATAAACCAACGAAGACAATTATCAATTTTTTTAACATTTAATTTTAATACCTTATAGAAAAGAAACGTTTTATTCGAAACCAAGTGTTCACAGTTTTTACTATTTATTTTTACTATTGTGATTTATATTGGACAATTTCTAATAGCAAAACCGTAAAAATATACTTAGTATCGAAAATTTCAAATAGAAGGAAGAGGCTCATGCATTCTCCACCTCCCATCAACTTGTTTTTCTATGAACCGAATGTGTAAGCCACTCAGTAATTAACATTTTCAATGGAATAGAGTCCGAGTACTTTAAACCACCGATTAATGCTCCGTTCCATCCAGATTAACACTTTCTTAAGCGACATTTGATTCTTCATATTTCTCTGGGCTTAAATACCAAAGATATGACATAACAATATCTGTGAAATTAACCGCAAATAATAACTTGTGGACGCCATTGACTAGATATTAGTTGATAACCTGATAAGTTATTAAGGGCTGTGAAAATGGGTTAATGTCAAAACTAGCCCATATATTCCATAATTATTTAACCTGATGTTAATTGTTTTTATGGCTTACAATTGATGATTTTAAATACTTAATTCTCTGTCTAACTAAGCTGTTTTTTCTAGCCACAGCAGATACCTGTAATTCAGAGTTAAGTTCAAGTCCCCTACTGGTTAAATAAGTTACCGTATTCAAAGCGGCTAATACAACGCCAGGCGATTGCTCTGTTGCAATTATTTTAGCTAAGGTAGGCATTGGGTTTATTTGAGTAATTTGCCCTAAAAATTCAGCCGCACGAATGCGTACCATGACACTTTTATCTTGCAATAGCGGTGTAATAACCTCGGTTAAGCCCTTAGCTTGCTCGCCAAACATATTGGCATTGATAAGTGCCCAGTATCGATGCCATTCATTATTTGAGCTCAAGTGTTGTTTGAGTTCATCTGCAACTAGCTTGTATGGCTTTACGGCTAAATCAGCAATATCAACTAAAGCAGCGATATCATCTTGGTGATTTTTTGCAAAACCGATTAGATCGCTATTAGCCTTTTTAATCAATTCACTTTCAGGATAGAAAGACAGGTCAGGCATAGTTTTAGCCTGCTGGTTCAGGTATCTTCTAAGCTGTGTCATTTTTTGTTGGTATTTGGGCTGATCCGCCAAGTTATTCACTTCATGGGGATCGGCTTCAATATCAAAAAGTTGTTCAGCTGGCCGAGGTTGGAAAAATTGACTTTGAATATCGTTAAGCTTTCCTTCATTATTAAGTTTTCGCCATTGTTTATAAGCTAGTTGACCATATCTATAATTATTATGTAATCCATCCGGGTAATATCCTTGGTAGTTACGGATATATTTGTATTGTCCCTTGCGAACACTACGCACCATATCGAATTTTTCATCAAATCTGTCAGCATAGCCAAAGGTGATGTCACGGTTATTTACTTCTTTGCCATTCACCCCTATTCCTAAAAATGCTTTGCCGTCGATATATTCAGGGTGGTCAAGACCAGCCAATTTTAATAAGGTTGGCGCAAAATCTACAAAACTGACGAAGCCTTTTACTTCTTTACCTAGTTCAAAATCAACAAGATGTCTGAAATTTTTTGGTACATAAACAACTAAAGGCACATGCAAACCACTTTCGTAAAGATACCCCTTACTTCGTGGTAATACCCCACCATGGTCCCCAAAATAAAAAATAAAGGTGTCATCCATCAAGTTATCTTGTTTGAGTTTATTAATAGTTTCACCAACTATTCTATCAATCTCTAGCTGTTTATCTAAATAGTAGGCATGGCTATAGCGAAATACTGCTGTGTCAGGAAAATATGGAAATAATTTTACGCTGTTAGCTTGATGTTTTAATTTTTTTGAATCAATACTCTGTTCACTAAAGTGCATTCTTGATTCATGTGATGCACTATGAGACTCCATATGAAAGAAGGGGGAACTTTTATCGGGGCGGTTACGCCAACTGGCTTTTTTACTTGAGTCATGCCATATGCTCTGAGGCGCTTTGAAATTATAATCTTTCTTATAATTGTTGCTGCTATAATATCCGGCCTCATTAAGCAAGACTTGAAATAGTGGCCAGTCCTTAGGTAGCTTTGTTTTTTTCAAACCTCGATGATAATGAGTGGCTATACGGGGCCCATAAACACCTGTTGCTAGAGTGCTTCTGGCACTTGAACATACAGCAGCGTTTGAAAAAGCATGAGTAAACTTAAGACCTTTTTTGGCTAATTCCGCTATGTGCGGGGTTGTCGCGCCACCATCAAAGAATAAGTTTTGATAATGGATAGAATTATCTTCAGACACAATCCAAACAAAGTTGGGCTTATCACTTGAATCACCTTTAACGTTTTCGGCTAGATCTTCTTTAGAAAAAGCAGAAAAAGCAATACTACCAAGTAGCCATGGTAGACAGATAATGAATCGTCTATGATTGAAAGTATTTATAAACATAAATTTCTCTTCGCTAGATGGCATTAACTATTGATAGACATTCCGTTAGATAATGCGTTTTGAGTATAAGCATTAAGACAAATGTTATTAATAAAACCGTAAAAGATCTTTTAGTTCGGTTTAAAGTGCTTATTCCTGACCAATAATGCCAATCTCTATAATTAAAGTGTTACGGGTCATCCAGGTTGTAGCTATGTAGGGTTGTTTATAAGAGTCAATAAAAACTGCCCCCCCTTAGACTTTAACTACAGACAAGATTTAAATTGGTTTAATTTTAATTTTTCGTCTTATTTCATTAACTTTTCTACCTTTTTTGAGTTGTTTATTGCTGGCAATATCTTGAGCTGACTTTAAGCCTAATGCAGATAATATTACAGCTGCTGTTTCTTGCTGCGGAATTTTTTTAATCTCGTCGACATAATCTAACAATAACTCAGGATTGATATGAGCAATTGTCTCTAGTGCCGAACGCTGATGTTCTTTAGACTTAGCCTTCAATAATTGCTGAACCGCGTTAGGTGCTTTCAAATAGACAAGCGCTTCAATAGCAACGGTGGCCACAGCAACTTCATTATCAGAAACTGCGGTTACTAATGCCGATGGCACTTGTTTTATCTTTTCAAAAGCTGCTAATTCTGCAAAGCCTTGCGCGGCCCAAAATCGCAAAACGTTGTGCTTACTCTTAAGATGCAAGGTCAATTCGGGAATATCATCTACTGTTACTTCTGAAACTAGTTCAGCGAGGTCATGTAAAGCTGCCAAATCAAAATCATTAGCAAACCAATCTTTGTACGCCTTCCCTTTTTTAAAAGCCAAAGGTACAAAGCCTATATCTTTCGTGGTTCGAATATGCTGGCTTACTTCTTTTCTAAATTTTTGTAATCGTTTTTCACTTACTGCTGAGAGTGTCGGCATTAAATCTTTTTGCTCAAATCTATCAGTAGGTCGGTAATAAAGATTCTCAGTAGGTTTTGTTTGATAAAATTTGCTTGAATAAGTTTGCCCATCCGCTGTTTTTGCAAATTCATCTAAAGCGATATTTGACGGCATTCCCCATTGGAAATCATTTCTTAACATCATAGGTTTTCGCCTTAAATAGTTTTTTATGTAACTATAATTGCCATCAGTTACCGAACGCATAGGATCAAAGTGACGTTCTTGGTTGGTTCTAAAGCCAAAATTTAGTACTCTATTATGTGTGGCTTTCTCACCTAAAAAGGCTTGCCCTTGCATTTCAGCCGGCGTATCTATTCCAGCTAAACTAAGGATCGTTGGACCAAAATCAATAAAGCTCAACATTTTAGATTCAAGTTCTTTATTTGCTTGTGGTAATAGGGTTTTATACTTTTCAGGCACATGAACTATTAGCGGCACCTGAAGTGAAGTAGATACGTATAAATATCCTTTTCCACGGGGGGAACTTCCACCGTGATCTGAAAAGATAAAAATAATGGTATTGTCGTAAAGATTTCTAGCTTTTAAATCGTCAACAAAGATCTTAACCCAGCTATCAATATCTTTCACCCCTTCAAGATGAAATTGGTAATCTGACTTCACCGCGTTCAAGTCAGGTAAATAACGCGGGGCACTGTTTTTATCAACACCAGAATCTGAAAAATTACGTCGTCCGTCTAACGTATAGGATGTCAGCCGGCTCATGTGAGTTAAATGCGAATTAAAAACGGCAAAAAATGGTTGCCCATCCTCACGTTTAGCGCTGTTATAAGAGGCCTTTTTATCAAATTCGTGCCAAATTTGACCTAACTCTTTTTTATCGAGTGTAACATTATAGTCACGCTTAGTATTATTGGTAGTGTAATAACCCGCTTGTTTTAATAACGCAGGAAAATATAAACGTTGCGCAGGCGTTTCTACTACTGCACGGTGATGATCTGAGCCGTAGGTTGTTGCATATGCGCCTGAGATTAAAGACGACCGAGCTGGTGAACAGTAAGGTGCAGCAGAAGAAACATTGTTAAATACTAAACCCTTTTTTGCAATAGATTCAATGGTGGGAAGCTCTATAGCATCATTGCCATAAACACTCAGTTCATAAGCACTGGTGTCTTCAAAGGTTAACCAGAGAATATTAGGGGTAAGTAACTCTTCAGCGTAGACACTGCTAACGCTAGCAGCTAGAGAAAGGCTTAGCAGGATAGATTTAATCTTATACATAAAAACTTACATGTTGTGTTATTAGTTACTTTAATGACAAAGACACACTCTAAAACCGTAAATTTCTATGCCAAAAATATATCGTATAAAACCATCGTTCTTAGCATAGATGCAAAAACTAAATTGTAATGTCATCGTTTTATTCACATATCAATACCTATATATCAGAAAAACTTATAATAACTAACATACCC
This sequence comes from Thalassotalea sp. ND16A, assembly GCF_000764205.1. Lineage (GTDB taxonomy): Bacteria > Pseudomonadota > Gammaproteobacteria > Enterobacterales > Alteromonadaceae > Thalassotalea_A. The sequence continues at coordinate 44,920 of NZ_JQDZ01000022.1, read as the reverse complement.
TAGTTTACATTTAGCTAGCCCTAAATTGTCTACGATAAAATTGATTTAAACACGTCAAAAATTTCTTGAACATCATTATAAAAAGCAACTTTCATAAATAAATTTACGGGTATTTAACATTTATTCGTCTTGTTTAGTAGATAGCCGTTATTAATTGCTCTAGTGAGTAACATTAATACTTATTGCTATGAAAACTATAAATATAAAAAGAGAAGTGCATTAAAGCTAGCTCAAAAACTGAAAGGTGTAACCGATGACTAAACACGTTAATAAATCAATAGACAAACGCTATCTCAAAACAACATTAGCGGCATGTATTTCTGCTGCTTTGCTATTACCAATAGCAGAGGCGGCCGAAATAGCAAAAACGAATAAAAACAAAGAAAAAGCCATGGAGGTTATTGAAGTCAAAGGTTATATTGGCTCGTTATCTGCTGCAATGGTTGATAAACGAATGGCCAACCAAATCAAGGAAGCATTAGTTGCTGAAGATCTAGGTCAATTTTCAGATGCTAACGTTGCTGAAGCATTAGAGCGAATTTCAGGTATTCAAATTACTCGTAACGATAGTAATGAAGGTCAAAAAATTTCTCTTCGAGGATTAAAGGAAACGTTAACGTTAATTAATGGTAGAACATCTTTCACCGACTCGTCTCGAGATGTTAGCTTTTCTGATGTCCCTTCTGAGAGTTTATCTCAAATAGATGTCTATAAAACGCCAACAGCTAGCCAAATAGAAGGAGGCATAGGCGGCACCATTGATATGCGTCGCTTGCAAGCAACAACTTTTAAAGACTTTAAAGCCAAAGCCAAGGTAGAAGCATCTTATTCTGATCTTGCTGAAGAGGTTTCTCCTAAATTTGATTTTATGCTCGGAAACAGTTGGCAAACATCTCTAGGTGATATAGGGGCCGTTTTAGCGGTTAGCCACCAAAATCGTAAATCACGATTTGAGCGCTCACGCGCAGGAGAATATATAAATAAAGTACCAACCAAACTAACTGATGGCACCCCTATAACTGACGCACCAGCTGCCTCTTTATTATCAAAAAGTCAGAAAATCGTATTTGGTACCGAAGAAACCGATCGCACTAATATTATTGCTGATTTTGATTGGGTAGTGAATGAAGATTTAAGTTTCTATATGGATTCAGGCTATAGCACTTATGAAAGTGAAAAACATAAAGTTGCACAATCAGTTGTCTTCGGCAATAAAGTAGCTGCCATAGACTTTAGTGACCCAGGCCTTGATGCAACTACCGTGACATATGCTAAATCAAAGCTAAATTCGCTAAATCAAATAGAAAAACGTGATACTGAAAATTTTGATATTGCCATTGGTGGTGACTATATTGTCGGCAGAGCTCAGTTTAGCGCAGAAATCAGCCATGTGAAAAGTAATAGCGATAGAATCACTGAGCAGCTTCAATTATTGGCCAAAACGGGCAGTGCAGATATATTTAATGTTGACTATACCGATGCCCGTGATGGTTATGTAGCACTTAGCACAGATTTTAACATCACTGATCCTAACAACTATACTTTCGATTTTTTTAAAGACAAGCTTCAAGAAACAGAAAGTAGTGAGTCTGCAGCTCGAGTAGATGTTATCTATGATTTAGATAACGGTATTGTCGAATCGCTAGAAGCTGGAGTTAGGTATACTCAGCGTGACGCTAGTCGTTTTGTCGATGATTTAAAAACCAAAAAACCTGGTGAATTATCATTAATGCCTGAACTTTTCTTCACTGACAGTCAAAATTTTGATGACGAAAAAATCATCTTTCCTTTTGGCATCTTAAGCGCCGATACACATTTTTTAAACGATAATAAAGAACTTTTCCTTGAGACTTACGGAATTCCAGATAACAGCACATCACCAAAACCTCAAGATACGTTTATTTTTGATGAAAAAACTCTGGCAGCATACGTGCAAGTCAATTTAGCTTGGGACATAGGTGATATTCCGGTTTCTGGGAACCTAGGTCTTCGTGCAGTCAATACAGATACTACATCTTCCGGCAACAAAATTGTAGATGGCCAAGTAACACCTACTACTGACGGTTTAGATGAAACACATTACCTACCTTCATTGAATTTAAATTTTGGTTTAACAGACGAATTAGCATTGCGACTTTCGGCTTCTAGAGCAATGCGTCGCCCAGATTATGACAAGCTAAGTCCTACAATAAACTTGAATTCAATCAACGAAACGGGTACACAAGGTAATCCTCAACTTAAGGCTTACACGGCCGATCAAATAGATGCCAGTTTAGAGTGGTACTTTAATGACAATAGCTACTTTGCAACAGCTGTATTTTATAAGGAGCTACATAATTGGCTACAAAGTACAACAGAGTTGCAGAATATTGATGGTATTGATTATGAAATTAAAACAAATATCAATGCCGAAGAAGGCGACTTAAAAGGTATTGAAATATCCTACCAGCAATTTTTTGATTTCTTGCCTGGCTACTTTAAAAACTTTGGTATACAGGCCAATGTTACTCTGGTAGATGCCAATGTAGCTTCTCCTCGTGATGACGTAGACCTTCCATTAGAAGGCTTATCAGAATTTTCCTACAACATCGTTGGTCTTTATGAGCAAAATAAATTTTCAGCGCGTGTCGCCTGGTCTTGGAGAGATGATTATTACTATGGAGAATTAAATGGTCGAGCTCGAAATCGTAAAGACATAGGTCAATTATCAGCCGCTATAAACTATAAAATTACTAACAAGTTAAAAGTATCACTTAAAGGTAGTAACTTAACAGGTTCAGATTTTCGGAGCTATTTACAACGTATAGAAAGGCCTGAAGATTTAACTCAAAATGACAGAAGAGTCGCGCTATCTTTATCTTATAAATTTTAAAGAAGACTTACGGGTTGAGTCACATAACTACTCAACCTTGTAAAATTAAAGCCACGTTTACGTGGCTTTAATACCTTAATAACGGAAATATTTTAAATGAAATTAATTAAGCTTTTTTTACTATTGAGTTTTATCGTTCAAGGGCACGCTAAAGCGGCCAGTGAACCTAACATTATTTTTCTCATGGCAGATGACTTAGGTTGGGTAGATATTCATTCACCAAATGCAACTGCGGGTCATGGTTCTAATTACCATGAAACGCCTAATATTGATAAATTGGCCCAACAAGGGATGAGTTTTACTCATGCGTATACTCAACAGAACTGCCAACCAACTCGTACAGCTCTAATTAGTGGTCAATACGCACCGGGAGCATATAATAACACCTACAATGTACACTCACTTGACCGAGCAGACGGGAAACTCCCAGAAGATGTGCTAGCAAACATTACTCCCTACCAACAGCAAGAAAAAGGAATTGATACAAGTTCAACCTCAATTTTTGAAATGTTACAAAATGCTGGTTATCACACGGCTTGGTTTGGAAAAAATCATGGTACGGGTTCTGACAGTGACGTAACTTCCAACCACGGCATTGACTATAATTACGCAACGAAGAAAAAAGTTAAAGGTAAACGAAATGGGAAAAAACGTGTCTCAAATTATTTAGCATTAAAAGATGATAAACAGGGTTGGATTCTAGATGGCCCTATGGCTAAATATGCTCAACCCTACACAGAAGATTATATACGCAAAAATTTGATGCCTTATGCCAACGGCAATAACCCGATGGAAGTGGTAGGCAAGACGAAGCATTATAGTGATGCGCTAGCAGACGCCCTAATTGATTATTTAATAGAACGTAAAGCTAGACCAGAACAACCTTTTATCGCCTATGTCCCCTTTCATGCAGTCCATAGCGGCATTGTTACCCGTGACGATTTACATACCAAGTACAAGAGCAAAAAATCTAAAGATCCTCGCCATAAAAAAGCCAAGTATGCTGGATTTGTTGAACAACTTGACCAAACCGTTGGCAGAATTCTAGCCAATGTTGATAGTCTAGGGTTAGCAAAGAATACTTTAGTGATTTTCACCTCAGATAACGGTGGTGTAAGCAAAATAACCAGTAATAAACCGTTAAGAAATTTTAAAGGGACTTTTTATGAAGGCGGCTTAAGAGTTCCGTTTATAGCACGCCTACCTGGTGTAATCGCGCCAAATAGCGTATCTGCACAACCCATTCATATTATAGATACTTACCCAACGTTAGCGGATGCTGCAGGCGTTGATTTGGATGCAGCAAAAATCCCTCAAGAATTAGATGGCGCTTCCATTTTTAGTGTGTTAAATGGCAAAAAAAATAGTTTAGATCGCAATGCTTTATTTTGGCATTTCCCTGGCTATATGGACTCACGTAATAAACCATCAAGCCTAATACAAAAGCGTATTGGTTTAGGTAAAAATCAAGCGACATATAAATTATTTTTTGATTACACTAATGGTGAGTACGAGCTTTATAACATTACGCAAGATATTAGTGAGATGAATAATTTGTTAGCAGCACCAACTACTGAAACTAAAAAAATTGCTGCCAGTATGAATACTGAATTAATTCAATGGTTAAGCAATTACAAAGCACCGACGGGTCATTGGCGTGTAAATGGTGATGTTGTAACCTACCCTGCTACAGATATGAAGTCTTTTTCTATTCCGTCAAACTAAGCTCAAGCCAGCTAACGTAAATGCTCGGCTTTATGGGCTTAAATGGTAAGTAAATAAGCCTGCTAATAAGCGGCAGGCTTTCCTGAACTACCTACGAAAACAACCATTCAATTAAGTATCTAACTCAAATGAGTATTAAGACATGACATTAAAAACAAAATTCAGGCTCAGCCCTGCTGTAACCTTGGCCGCCCGTGTGTTATTGCGCAGTGTACCGTTGACTTGTGCATTATTAGCCAGTGTTCCATTGTCCCTGGCAGCTAAGGACATGACTGCAAGGGTGGATGTTGATTTAAGCCATAAGACTGGAAAACAAAACCCATATTATTATGGCGGTAATAATATTTACCCTAAAGGTGCCCAGGGCTTAATGGATAAAAACGGCGAGTTTAATACAACAAAAGCTAACCTTGCCAGCCAGTTGGGTTTGCGCACTTATCGTTTTCCCGGCGGCTCTGAGGGCAACCTGTATAAATGGAAACGTGCCATAGGCCCCCTAGAGCAGCGCATAGATAACGTTAGCGGCAATAACCGCGGCAGCCAGACAAATGAATTTGGCTCCGATGAATTTGGCCGACTACTTGAAACCACAGCCTTTAAGCACGGGATTATTATGGTGGCATACGGCTATGAAAAACCCGATGATGCGGCGGACTGGGTAGAGTATATGAATGCTCAAGTGGGAGAAAATCCCAATGGCGGCAAAGACTGGGCAAAAGTGAGGGCCGATAACGGGCATGCCAAGCCTTATAATATTAAATATTGGGAGATAGGCAACGAAGTTTACGGCAACTGGGAGCTAAACTGGGGCTCTTACCCTAACAGCTTTGATGCTAAAAGAGGGGCGGCTAATGTTGAGTTAGATACCGCAGCCGGCACCAATGGAATTTTACCCTTTGGCGATGCCAAACGATACGTCGAAGGCGGCACTAAATATTTCACCCAGCAAAAAGCTGCGGCTAAGAGTACCTGGATAGGTGACAAAATAAAGACTACAGGGAAAGCTGGACAAACATTTTTTGTGAAATTTCCACCGGTAGATCTGAGCGACGCCATGCAGCCTTTTGTACTTAAAATCAATAATATAAAATGGCAAAGGGTTAAGAATTTCTCACGGTCGTCAGCAGAAGACCTGCATTTCACTTTGGAAGAAAAAACTGGCCGCATTAACTTTGGTGATAACATCAAAGGCAAGATCCCACAACAAGACCACCACATAGTGCTGGATTACTTATCCGGTAAACAGCCTGGCTTTATCGATTATTACCGCCAGATGAAGGCGGTAGATCCTGACATTGTTATCCTGTCTAATTTCGAAAAAAAATCTTTTTATCAGCGCATGGCACAAGTAAACGCCCCTTATGACGGTGTGGTAAAACATTATTATCCTAGAATGATTCATAGAGCTAAAAAAGAGGATAAATATGAGGCTTCTATCGTTTCTGGTATGAAAATATCCCGGCCCATTGAAGAACACAAACAATGGCTGAATGGCTTTGAAAATAGCTCAATTACAGGTAAGGAAAAATTATGGTTCACTGAGTACAGCATGATCAATGTGCCTAACCAGATGGCGATATTTCACACCGTGATAAATGAGCATGTCAATGATGTCGGTATGCTGCTGGGACACTCACTTTTCCTCAATAACCGCAGCGCTATGATCACCAACAACGGAGTGATTAGAGCAATGGCCTTACCTATTCAAGTATTTAGCCAGCATTTAGAAGAAAATTTTATTCGTTCAGAAGTTACCGGCAGTAACCACTATTTTAAAAAGAAAAAACTACCGGCCTTGTTATCGACGGCAAGTATCAGTAATGATGGTAAAACCGTCAGTCTGGTTTTAACAAATACCTCCGATAAATACCCGGTTAGTACGCAAATCAATCTTAATTCATTACCGGATTCGTTTCAGGCGGCAGGTGAGCTATGGTTATTAAGAGCCAAAGGTAATAATCCTTTAGCAGAGAATACCCTAAAAGAGCCCCATGCAATTTCCCTTGAAAAATATAAAGATATTAAAAATATAAATGCTCACTACAAAATCAATATAGCCCCTGCATCCGTTTATATAGTAAAGTGGTTGCTAAAATAATCTATCTTAATTTCGGTTTAAAAAGAGTAGGCAATTTATTTTCTATCTCACTATGTGCTCCATTTAGCTAAAGAAGTATGAAATTTATGTCAGCTGTTTGTTCGAAAAATTGACCTTTCCTTTCAGCTACTCATTATGTCGCCTTTGCGAAGAACTTTGAACATTACCTCAGTTCGTTTTGATCGGTAAGCCGACATAAATGGCTGGCATCACTAACTATGCGTACCTTGCTTAGTCCAGATGCATCTCTTTGTTACCTTGCTTGGGATCATATACACATTGCCATCCCTGCTTTATCCGCCTAGTTTGCTTTTAAGTCTTCGATCCATTCGCAGATGTGGTCATAATGCGAGCCTTGCCAATAGAGTTTTCTGCAACTTTTGCACTCCTTAAACACGTTAAAAAATAGCAAAGTATCGATAGGTAATCGAGCTTGTAATAGCGTACTCTCAATTTGCTGCAATAGTCCATTACAACATGAACAGCGAGTAAATGGTCTGAAAATGTGTTGCAATTGGAAACGCTGAACTACCTCTTTTACTTGTTCTTTGGCTTCATCATTGCGTAGCCAATAGCCATGCGTTACTGCAGCGTACTTTAAGATACCTTTATCGCGAGTTAAAATAATACGTTTCTCTTGTATCGAAAGCAACGGAGTCGCCATCGACCAGTATTAAATCTATTTCAGTGTGTGGTACCCCGATGGCCTCAATAATGTCTTTAATCGATGGCGTTGAAATGAATTGATAAGGAAACGTTGTCTTGTACTGTGCTGCGGGCAGAAAGTCATTTAGCTCTTCGTAAAAACGAAAAAAAGCAGTTCGGGTGATACGTGTGTGTTGTTCAGAGTTCATCTCATTATTTAGATAATTGCTTTATGGAGCCGGCTCAAGTCTTGAGCAACCTCGCGGTTCAAGTTCTCGCCAAATATCCCACGATTAAAGGGCTTAGGGTCATTTCCCAAGCCCATCTATGGATATTATAACCTAGAAAACGTTAAGTTTTTCACTCTGCCTGCCGCCAATTTAAAGCCAGTGATACGGCCAGTACTATCTCGTTCAAATTTAAATGCGCCGACTTGGTTATTCACAAATAGATCATTCATTACGGTTGTTAACGGTGAATAAGATCGATTGTTGACAAAAAGTTTCAACTCTTCATGTTCTACTTTTAAGACATAGCTCACGTTTAGTTCGTTGTTAAAGTACGAGCCCTCAAACTTGTTAAGTTCTTGTCTTTTATATGAAGCGGGTTTATAGCCTACTGATAGTACTGGCGTATCGCCATTAATGGTAACAGCCATTATGTTTCTTGATTGCTCATCGCTATAAAACGCAACGTTCATCTCAAACGGTACGCCGGTGGCAACAAATTTATTATTGCCAATAGCGGTTAAATTAAATTCTCTATTTTCATTTAAAGAAAATATTAGTTTGTTATCTTTGATATAAATTTTACGAGAATCTGAGCGTTCATCATTCCAATAGAGCACTAATACGTTCTCTAATTCAGCTGGATTTAGCTCAATTTCGACCGCAACACTTTCCTTAGCCTTATCAGCAGAGTTATTCTCCTCATAGTCATTTTTGAGAAAAATATCCGCAACCTGGAACGCCATTCTGGTAGGGTTGGCATCACCGCGATTGGCAAATACCACCACCGAAAACTTTTGCTCTGGGAATCGTATTAAGTTCGCTCTAAATCCTACGAATGAACCACCATGACTGATCATTTTTAGTCCCTTGTATTCACCCAGAAACAAACCCGAGGCATAATCTATCACTTCACCACTGTTGAGCTGTCCGCGTTTGGTCATCATCGACCAGAATTTTTTGCTAAACACTTTGTTGTTGTAGTACGCATCATCCCACTTTTTGATATCTTCAACGCTGGTAAATATACCGCCATCGCCGATCATATCTAATGTGGTCATGCTAATTTCATATTGATTTTCACCACTGGGAACATAACCTGATGCCCTATTTTTAACGATTTGATTATGATCATTATGAAAGTGAGTATGGTTCATTGCTAAAGGTTCAAAGATTTCTCTTTGGGCGAATTCAGCCATGTTGATGCCAGACACATGTTCTACAATTTGTCCGAGAAGCCAATAACCGGAATTACTGTAGAGAAATTCATCGCCAGGGTTAAAGTTGGTTTGTTGCTGATTGATCAGCCAATGCATAATGTCGTCATCGGTATAATAATCATCACTTCTTTTTCCGGATAAATCCGCGAGAGTCAAATAATCTCTAATGCCACTGGTGTGATTTAGCAGGTGGCTGATGGTAATTGTCTTGGCGTAATCTGGAAAATCCGGGAAAAACTGATTGAGGGTATCGCTAAGACTTATTTTACCCTTTTCCACTAATAAAATGATGCTCGCGGCAGTAAACTGCTTAGACGTTGAGCCTATCCGAAACACCGATTTCGAAGAGTTAGGGATGTCGTATTCTAAATTTGCCATGCCATAGCCACCGGAAAATATTAGTTCCCCGTCCTTGATAACGCCAACGGAAGCACCGGGTGACCCTGGATGATCCCATTGGGAAAATACTTTATCAATGGCTGCGGTTTCTGCTATTTCTGCGTAGGCGGTAAATGTTAGTAGCGTAGACAAGATCAATAAACTTAATTTTCTCATAAATATCCGTTTTCAGATTAATAGTTGATGTCTTTGATGGCAAAAGGTGTGCTTAGTTCACTAAATGTTTTTAATTTCACTCGTCAATAGTTTGAGTAAAAGGCATTAATGTCAATTGGTTAGTTAAAAGCCTTACCAATTCTTGATCAACTTTTCTATCATCTCTGCAGTTGCTTCAGGCTGCTCTAGTGGAAACATATGGCCACCATTTGGCATCATAGTTAATTCTATCGGATTCAAGGCGGCGAAACGATGGAAATAACGAAGCGGTAATACATCGGTATTTTCACCATATACAAGTGCGGCAGGCACGGTAAGTTTATTTTTAAAGGTGAATAAATTACTCGGTAAATGCCTAAAAATATCGGCTTCGACTTCGGGGCTGAACATTAACTCGAAGCGCTTGTTTCTCTTGGTGACCGCACTATCAACATAATCTTGCAAACAACGAGGATCAAAATTTTGAAACAGCCTTTTTCGAGCGAAATTATTGACTAAATTGGTTTCCAGAGGCCAATGGCTTCGACGATTCTTTGCTTTTCCGGCAGGAGATATTTTATCAATTAGTGGCGTCTTTTTGGCTAAATTTAATAACCAGGAAAGGCGCCCGGTATACACTGGCGGGTCTAACATCACTACGCCGCGAAACAGCTCCGGGTGTTGGCAAGCGGCAATAAACGAAATGACGCCACCAAATGAATGACCGACACAAATAACCTTACAGTCTTGCTTTTTAATAAAGTCGATTAATTCAGTGACTAAATATTGCCAGTTGTTATGAATCGGATAATGATGATTATGACCAAACTGCTGGTGCGCGATGGTCGTATATTTAGGGGAAAACTCCGCTAAAAAAGTTCGATAACTTCCAGCTGGAAATCCATTGCCGTGAACGAAGTTGATGACGGGCTTTGGCATAAAAAATCTCTATTGGAATATACACTGCATAATAAATTAAAACGCTTGTTTAAATTTATTATGCAGTGTATTAAAGCCAATTGAAAGTTTTTTAGCGGCGCGCGATTTGATTCGCGTTAAGTAAGTTAGCATAGTTGAAACTTTCACCAATTTTTAATGACTTAACAATAAAATCAGGTTTGATGTCGGCAACCGCTTTGGCTAGTCGTCGCAAAGGCTCATTAACATGCTCATAACCAAGTGACCAGGTGCCATAGCCCCAGGGGACGAATACTTTGCATTTCATATCTTGCGCCGCTGTTATCGCATCTTCTGGTGATAAATGCATCCAGCGGGCGCCGCCGGGATAGGCCACGATGGGCATTAAGCAAACATCAATATCGCCAAATTTAGAATGAATATCTTTAAAAATTGGGCTATAGCCAGTATCCCCGGCAAAATATACACTATATTTACCATCTTGCATGAGCCAGCTACCCCACAGGCTTTCTTCTAAATCAGAGATACCATGGCTTGAGGTGTGATTGGCGGGTAAAAAGTGCAGCGAAGTGTCTTTATGCTGAGTCTGGGTGTACCAGGCCATTTCAGTAACCGGGCCTTGGCTAAAATCAACATCATCGGCATTATCAAGTGGTAAATATAAATGAGTGTTTTCACTAAACCCGTTTAACGAGTCGTTATTGAGGTGATCATAGTGGTTATGCGAGATCATCACCCCACTAACAAATGGTAGTTGTTCACTTTTAACCGGTGCCTCGCCTAACCGTTTTAACGAATCAATGAACACACTGCCTAACCAGCCGAAACCATCAAACTCATCAAACACTGGGTCGGTTACCAGAGCGTCACCATTGGTTTGTTGAATTAAAAAACTGGCGTGACCTAACCAGGTGATATGGCCGGTGTTTTGTTCTTGTATGTCGATATCGGGATGCACTAAATTGGCATAATTAAAACCATAAGTTTTATCTATGCCGGAATAAGCAAAATCAACGAAACCGCGTTCGACTGATTTTTTTTCCTCGGGTTTTAAAAAATCAATTTGATCGTATGGATGATGAGGCCCGCGTCCTGCAAAATCACTTGGGTATACGTTGTGATACTTTTCAGTTGTTTTGCTAAATTCTGGATTATCAAAGCGAGTGACTTTGCTTTGACAGCCAGTTAACAACATTGCGGTAATGATGGTACTTAGTATTTTTTTCATCAGAGGTTCTTTAGAGTTTAGACTCTGGCCAATTTAGTATTAAATACAAATAATTAACACCGCGTTACGACGATTTAACAATTTTGCAGGGTGAAGGGATTTAACAAAAGAATAACGCTTTAATACATGGATGGATGTAAATACGACGACATGGGTATTAAAGGTAGATAGGGAATCAGTTGGCGGGAATTCCTTCTCGCGTTATGGCGAAAGCCAATTTAGGTTACCTGTGGTAATTACGCGAGGTTAAAACCCCGCCAACCAGGCACAAAAAAGCCGACTTGCGTCGGCTTTTTCATCACTTGAATAAGTGGCGTCCCCTAGGGGATTCGAACCCCTGTTACCGCCGTGAAAGGGCGGTGTCCTAGGCCTCTAGACGAAGGGGACGCAAAAATCGTTTATCAAAGCACTGCTTTGATATTTTTGTGTAAGCATTCAAACAAGCTCTGCGCCGTTTGAATATTCAATTCTCACACTTCGATATTTCTGCGTATGACGAACGTTGAACTTGTTCAACGGAGCGGCATTATTGAAATGTTGATTAATCCTATCACTAGGAAAAAACGTTTCAACTGCAGAATTTTTAATTTGCATACTTCACCAGCGAGCTGGTTGAAACCTAAGATAAATTGTATTGATAAAATAAGTGGCGTCCCCTAGGGGATTCGAACCCCTGTTACCGCCGTGAAAGGGCGGTGTCCTAGGCCTCTAGACGAAGGGGACGCAGAATTTGTTTTACAAAACATGTTTTGTTAATTCTGCGTGACATTCAATCAAGCTCTGCGCCGATTGGATATGCATTAAAAATTGCAGAATAATTATCCTGCGTGACATTCAATCAAGCTCTGCGCCAATTGAATATGCATTAAAAATGCAGAATTTGTTTTACTAAACATGTTTACAACATACTGCTTAAAGCAATATATTTTAAAACTTTCTTCTGTGTCCGGTGCAAGCACCTGGCACTAGAACTTAATCACTTAAGTCATCGAAAATAAGTTGGCGTCCCCTAGGGGATTCGAACCCCTGTTACCGCCGTGAAAGGGCGGTGTCCTAGGCCTCTAGACGAAGGGGACGCAGAATTTGTTTTACAAAACATGTTTTGTTAATTCTGCGTGACATTTAATCAGCTCTGCGCCAATTGAATATGCATTAAAAATGCAGAATTTGTTTTACTAAACATGTTTTACAACATACTGCTTAAAGCAATCTGTTGTTTAAAACTTTTTTCTGTGTCTGGTGTAAACACCCGGCACTAAGAACTTGTATATTACCTAACGGTACAACTTATTTTTTAAAAATATTGGCGTCCCCTAGGGGATTCGAACCCCTGTTACCGCCGTGAAAGGGCGGTGTCCTAGGCCTCTAGACGAAGGGGACACAAAAATTGCTTATCGAAACACGTTTCGATATTTTTGTGTAAGAATTTAAACAAGCTCTGCGCCGTTTAAATAATCCTACTTCTCACAAGATAAATCTCATGTCGGTTTTTGCCAAAACCTAAAGGAGTAAGTGGTGGAGCCATGCGGGATCGAACCGCAGACCTCTTCGCTGCCAGCGAAGCGCTCTCCCAGCTGAGCTATGGCCCCTTTTCTTACTTCTACTTTCAGGAGCGACCTAGACTCCTTGAAAGCGAGGCGAATTCTATTCAGTCATGGAAAAACTGTCAACACATTTTTTGAAGAAAAACGCAAAAAAGTGTGATTTATTGTTTGTTCGCTCATTTATCGATCGCTTTGTGTGTTTTTTGACAATTTATTTTCGTGAAATGGGCAAAGTAACAAAAAGTTTTGCCGTCAATTGATGGATTAATTTAGCCGGTTGCTACACAATTTTACTTTTAGTCAGCGTATAAAGAGCTGTTCCCTACCCTGATTACAATTTTTCAGTAGCTTATTTTCTTGTTTTTGTCTTAAAATAACCTATAACTGTACCATTGATTGAAATTAAATTATTGATCTAATGCCAATCCGGATAATGATTTAGCAACTTAGCAATGCTTATACGGAATGGTATAATAATAATTGACAAGCCGACATTGCAGCGCTAATGCAACAATACGGCTTGCGAGGGTTTACAATATATGCGTTTAAAAAAATTAAATGTGGTTGCTATTGGTGGCGGTCATGGTTTGGGTAGAGTACTTTCTACCCTTTCTTTTTTAGGTGATCACTTAACCGGCATAGTAGCAACGACGGATAACGGTGGTTCAACCGGAAAATTAAGAAGACGCTCAAGCACTATTGCCTGGGGAGACTTGCGAAACTGTTTAACTCAGTTGGTTGATCAGAATTCGGTAGGTAGCAAATTATTTAACTTCAGGTTTGATGGCAATGATGAGTTAACCGGTCACAATTTAGGGAATTTAATTCTCTATGCGCTCAATGACATCCATTCTCGTCCGCTAGATTCAATTAAATTAATACGTCGTATTTTACGAGTCAAAACACGACTGCAACCGATGTCGGAAACACCAACCGATTTAATGGCGTTTTATGAGGAAGGCCGTTGCCGGGTAGGAGAAGTATCGGTTGATGATATGGCCACCATGCCGAAGAACATGATGTTGGCGCCACTGGTGAAAGCCATGCCGGAATCGTTAACAGCAATTGAAAATGCCGATATTATCATTTTGGGGCCAGGCAGCTTTTTAACCTCCATTGTGCCGCCACTATTGGTTAGGGATATATCAAAAGCCATAACCCGGAGCAAAGCAAAATGTATCTTTATTGATAACATTGCCAAAGAGAACAGCCCCGCAGGCGATTTAAGCATTGATGACAAGCTTGAATGGCTTACCTATAACATTGGCTGTCAACCTGTTGATATTGTGGTCACAGAAAACATGGAAGCGACTTCTGAATTTGTCAGCTTAATTAAAACGCCACTTGCCAGTGACAAAGTCGATTACTTTCACGACAAAGTGTTACTAGTGGATGCGTTAGAACAATGCTTGCTTGAATTTGATAAAGAAGAGGCATTAGCGCAAAACGAGGCGTTAAATACGCCGCAGTTGGTGAATAACTAACATTGTTAGGTATTCTATCTCTGGCATTGACCATTTAAAACCACAAAGCCCGCACATGCGGGCTTTGTGGTTATTGGTCTTTTCGCGCCTATGATTTATCGTCTTCACTGATTCGACTTGCCACCGCTCCGGTTTGGCCTTTATATTTGGCGTCGGCGCGTTTATTGTATGGGCGCAATGCTTCACCTGACATGGTTTCAAAGTTAAGTGCGGCAATTTTCATTTTTGGCCGTAAGGCTAACGGTAACTTACCTGAGTTGAAAAACTCTAATACAATCTGCCCCGACCAACCCGGATCAATTCGATGAGCGGTAACGTGCACCATCAAGCCTAAACGCGCAAGTGATGATCGGCCATCTAACCAGCCGACGATATCTGCCGGTAAGGTTACTGATTCAAGAGTCACCGCTAAGGCAAGTTCACCAGGGTGCAAAAAGAAAGCTTCACCATCATCAATATGGATCTCATCACTCATCACCGTATTCATTGCTTTTTGCACGTCATCTTTAGGACCACTTAAATCGATAAAAGGCGCGGTATGATCTTGAAATACCCGAAACTTATTACCAAGACAAATATCAACACTCACCCCCGAGATCATCGACTCATCAGGAGTTGGGGTAATAACAATTTTTTCTTGCTCTAACATTGTCATTATATCTTTGTCACATAGCTTCATGATTTATTCTTCTTAACTATTTAAGTATTTATTGATCTAGGGAAATAATTTCCACGGTATACGGACTATTGGCATCTAATTGATAATACAGTTGTGCTGCCATATTGCGTGCTATTTTACGGTACATTGTGGTTATTTCACCAGCAGTATTTGCCAATACGGTAGTATTTCCTGCATCGCTGTCTTCTCTTATTTGAATATTAAGCGGTAATTGCCCTAATAAATCAACTTTATATTGCTCAGTAATGGTTTGCGCCCCACCCTGGCCAAACAGGTGAGAATGATGGCCACAGTTATCGCAAATGTGATAACTCATATTTTCAATCACCCCCAACACCGGCACTTTCACCTTGTCAAACATGTTGATGCCCTTCACCGCGTCTTTTAACGCGATGTCTTGTGGTGTGGTCACTATGGTTGCTGCTACCGGCACTTTTTGCGCTAACGTTAGTTGAATATCACCGGTACCTGGGGGCATATCTATGATCAAATAATCGAGTTCTTGTTCTGCCGTGCCGGCGGCACTGTCCCAGGCGGTTTCGTTGAGCATTTGCGAAAATGCCGAACTGGCCATCGGCCCACGCCAAACCGTAGCATCACTATCGGATACTAAAAAGCCAATCGACATTGCCGTTAGCCCATTCGCACTTAGTGGTTGCATTAATTTACCGTCAAGTGAAGATGGTCTTTGGTTTTCAATACCAAGCATGGTGGGAATAGACGGCCCATAAATATCGGCATCTAGAATGCCCACCTTCGCGCCTTCGGCCATTAACGCATAAGCAATATTTACGGCGGTAGTTGATTTACCCACCCCACCTTTACCCGAAGCTATGGCGACGATATTTTTAATGCCTTTTATTGCATGGCTACGCACCGGGTTGATGGCAAACGTTAACGACAATTCAATATCAATATCGAGCTCGGTGACCAATTCTCGGGCAATGTCTTCTAACTCGCCCTGACAAGCAAACGGCAGGGTAAGCTCTAAAATATAGGTCTTTTTTTTCAGCAACACATTAACCTTGGTTAATGCTTGCATGACCCCATCGGGAAAACATTGAGAGCGATACTCTTGTAAAAAAGTTTCAATGGTTTGAGTTAAATTTTCAGGCTTTTTCCCCGAGGAAAACAAATTTTTCAGCATAATGTTCAGCTTAATCGTGATTTATATGGTTATTTAAAAGAATTTTGATGAAAAAACACCTTAAATTTTGTACTATCCCTGCTCTTATTACCATTAAAAGTTTTAATTTTAGGCAACTATCGTCAATGACTAGTACAAATCGCAAAATTCTTGTCACCAGCGCGCTACCATACGCCAATGGTCCCATTCATTTAGGCCACTTATTAGAGTATATCCAAACGGATATTTGGGTACGTTTCCAAAAGATGCGTGGCCACGAAACCTACTATGTGTGTGCCGATGACGCCCATGGTACGCCAATTATGCTGAAAGCTCAGCAATTAGGCATTACTCCGGAAGATATGATCAAACAGGTGCGTGAAGAGCACATGGCCGATTTTGCCGATTTCAACATTGAATTTGACAACTATCATTCTACGCATAGCGACGAGAACCGCGCCTTTGCCGAGCAAATATACACCCGTTTAGATGAAAATGGTTACATTAAACGTCGTACTATTTCGCAATTGTTCGATCCGGAAAAGCAAATGTTTTTACCTGATCGTTTTGTAAAGGGTACCTGCCCTAAATGTAAGAGCGAAGATCAAAACGGTGATAACTGTGATAATTGTGGTGAAACCTACTCGCCTACGGATTTAATTAACCCTATTTCAGTCGTCTCTGGCGCCACCCCGGTATTAAAAGACTCAGAGCATTACTTTTTTGACTTACCTGCGTTTGAGCAAATGCTAAAAGACTGGACCCGCAGCGGTTCATTACAAGAAGAAATGGCCAACAAACTGAACGAATGGTTTGAGTCGGGTTTACAACAATGGGATATCAGCCGTGATGCTCCGTATTTTGGTTTTGAAATTCCAAATGCACCGGGTAAGTATTTCTACGTTTGGCTAGATGCGCCAATTGGTTACATGGGCAGCTTTAAAAATCTGTGTGATAAAAAAGGCATTAACTTTGATGAGTTCTGGAAAAAAGATTCAGACGCTGAGCTTTATCACTTTATTGGTAAAGACATCATCTATTTCCACTCATTATTCTGGCCAGCAATGTTAAAAGGCGCCGATTACCGTCAGCCTACTTCGGTTTATGCTCATGGTTTTGTCACCGTTAACGGGACCAAAATGAGTAAATCGAAAGGCACATTCATCAAAGGCCGTACCTATTTAGACCATTTAAATCCGGAATTTTTGCGTTATTACTTTGCTGCAAAACTGACTAGCCGCATTGACGATTTGGATTTGAACCTGGAAGATTTTGCCCAACGGGTAAATTCAGACTTGGTAGGTAAAGTGGTAAACATTGCCTCACGCTGTGCCAGTTTCATCTCGAAAAAATTCGATGGCATGTTATCGAGCAACATTGCCGATCAAGCGTTAGCCGACGAAGTAATGGCAGGTGGTGATTCTATCGCTGCACTTTATGAAAGTCGTGAATTTGGCAAAGCGATGCGTGAAATCATGGCGCTTGCCGACAAAGTAAACGAATACATTGCGGTAAAAGAACCGTGGCAATTAATTAAGGAAGACGGTAAGCAGCAAGAAGTACAAGACATTTGTTCTTTAGGCATTAACTTATTCCGTATTCTAATGATTTACTTAAAACCAGTATTGCCTGAACTGTCAGCAAAAACAGCCGCATTCTTAAATGATGAACTGGTATGGGAAGGTCATAAAACTTTACTGGTTGATCACAAAGTCAATAAATTTAAAGCGTTATTACAACGTGTAGAAATGGATAAAGTAAACGCCATGGTTGAAGATTCAAAAGAAAACTTAGTGAACGTAAATGCCGCACCAGCAGCACCACTTTCGAAGCATTTGAGTGAGGAGCCAATCGCCGATGAAATTGGTTTTGAAGATTTCGCCAAAGTGGATTTGCGTATTGCCAAAATAATCACCGCAGAGCATGTTGAAAAAGCAAATAAATTATTGCGTATCGAAGTGGATTTAGGCGGTGAAACCCGTCAAATATTTGCTGGTATAAAATCGGCTTACCAACCAGAAGACTTAGTCGGTAAACTCACGGTGGTGGTTGCCAACCTTGCGCCTCGTAAAATGCGCTTTGGTATGTCTGAAGGCATGATCATTGCCGCCGGCCCTGGCGGAAAAGATATCTTTATCCTGAACCCGGATAACGGTGCAGAGCCAGGTATGCGAGTAATGTAATAAAATTTGAATAAAACAGCACTTGTGCTGTTTTTTTATTTTATCGCAGTTGATTTATCAACTGCGATAAAATCACCATTGAATATCAATTTTGGTGCCACTATCAACCAGGGTTAAAAACTCGTCCATTTCGGTATTGGTTAAGGCAATACAGCCATTGGTCCAATTAAAGCGTTGCGTGATTGTCGGGTTCTTGCTATCGCCATTTTTTTGCCCGTGGATCATAATAAAGCCGCCCGGATTTAGGCCATCTTGTTGTGCTTGTTCGATATCAAGTTCATTGGGATAACTAATGTGCATCGCCCGATAAAACGCCGAGTCATCTTTCTTATAATCCAGGTTGTAACTGCCTTCCGGAGTTTTATTATCTCCTTCTTGCAACTTATGGCCTTTGGGGCTCTCACCTAAAGCAATCTTATATCTCTTTACCAGCGTTTGCCCTGAGTACAACAGCATGGTTCGAGCAGATTTATCCACCTTCACCAGATCCACTTTAAAATGTGGCGTATTGGCGTAAGCACACTGAACAAAGGCAAAACCAGATAGCGCTAAAAAATATTTAATTGCTTGCATAAACCCTTTCGGTTGTCCTCTTTAGTAAATAAGTTAAATTATCAATATAACAGCATATTTAATAGTATTTAGCGAGCTCAACGATGTACTATTTTACCTTGTTCCCCATGTTCGCCCCGTTTCTTTTCGTCTGGGAGCAAAAATTGATCGGAAAAAAGAATTTGATGACCAATCACCCTCTATAGGCTTTCCCTGCCTGCCGGGTATAAGTACGTCCCGTCAATTGCTCCATGCATTGATCTAATACAACGTCCATGTTGAAAATATACAAAAAAACCCACATAAATGTGGGTTTTTAAGAAGATGTTGCAATCAACACTGACTTTAAGGTTTTATCCTTTATGCCATATGCATCAGCATGTTAGTTGGCTCTTCCAGGAAAGATTTCCATAAATTGCTAAAACGAGCAATGGTGCCACCATCAATCACGCGATGATCGCCAGACCAGCTTACTTGCATTATTGAGCGAGCTTCGACTTCACCTTGGTCATTAAAACGCGGCAAGGTTTGCAATTTACCCAAAGCGACAATGGCAACTTCTGGTTTGTTAATTATCGGTGTAGCAACCGTACCACCTAATGCACCGATATTAGAGATACTGATAGTACCGCCTTTTAAATCGGCTGAAGTCACACGACCTTCACGCGCATCATTGGTTAAACGGCTAACTTCTTTAGCAACATCAACAATTGACAAACTTTCCACGTTTTTCACATTAGGTACTAGCAAGCCAACTTTTGAGTCAACCGCCATACCAATATTGTGATCATCATAGTAGGTAAGCTCAGTACAATCATCATTGACTTTGGTATTTACCAGCGGGAATTGTTTTATCGCTAATGACATCGCTTTCATAAAGAATGGCATCATCGTTAATTTGATGTCTTGCTTGGCATACACTTCTTTCAACTCTTTGCGCAGGGCAATAAGCTTAGTCATGTCAATTTCTTCACAATAAGTAAAGTGAGGGATGGTCGACACCGAGGCAACCATAGCTTTCGCCATTGCCGCTTTAATGCCTCTTATCGGCTCTACTCGAGTACCACCCACACTTGCTGTAGCAGTTGCATGAGCAGCAACTTGCGCTACTGGTGCTTGATTAAAGCTAATTACATCCTGTTTGTACACACGTCCTTTAGGACCGGTACCTGGCACTTGGTGAATGTTTACATCCAGCTCTCTGGCAACACGACGTACGGCCGGGCTTGCTAAAGCTTTGCCCTTAGGCGCGCTGGCAACAGCTGTGGTAGTAGCAACGGCCGGTTTAGTAGCAACAGGCGTTGTAGCTTGCGCTGGTGCTGAAGAAACGTCGGTAACAGGTGCATTACTTACTGCTGGGGCGGTACTAACCGCTGCGCCACCGGCAATTTCTATGGCAAATAAGGGTTGGTGAACTTTGGCAATTTCGCCTTTGGCGTAATGCAATTTAACCACTTTTCCGGCATATTTTGCCGGAATTTGTACTAAGGCTTTATCGGTCATCACATCAACAACGGCTTGATCTTCTTCAATGATGTCACCTTCCGCCACTAACCAGTCCACAATCTCACATTCAACGATGCCTTCACCAATATCTGGTAAAATAAAATCATCAATCATAGTCGCACTATTTGCTGATGTTACACTTGCTACAGGGGCTGTTTCTTGTTTTGCTGGTTCTGCTGATACCGCTGGCGCTGCAGCAGTTTCGCCATCAGGAGTCATGGCAAATAGTGGCGAATGTACTTTCGCAATTTCACCTTTGGCATAATACAGTTTATCTACCACACCATTATGCATCGCTGGAATTTGTACCAGTGCCTTGTCGGTCATCACATCGGCAACCGGTTGGTCTTCTTTAATATGATCGCCTTCGTTAACCAGCCATTCAACCAGTTCACATTCCACAATACCTTCGCCAATGTCCGGTAAAATAAAATCAATACTCATAATCATTTATCCCAATTATTATTTAGTAATTTACCGAGGCCATAATGGCTTCAAAGGTTTTTAGTTCATCTGGCATGTATTCTTTTTCATGCGATAACGGGAATGGTGTGTCTAAACCACATACACGTGAAATTGGCGATTCTAAATGCAAGAAACACATATCTTGTATGGTTGCAGCTATTTCACCGGCAAAACCGCCGGTTAATGGCGCTTCGTGGTTAATCAGCAAACGACCCGTTTTCTTCACAGACTCAGCAACGGTGTCGGCGTCCCAAGGCAGAATCGAACGTAAATCGACAACTTCACAAGAAACGCCTTGTTTTTCAGCCATCTCGGCTGCTTTTTCAAGCGTTTCCATTTGCGCGCCCCACCCTAACAAAGTGATATCGCTACCCGATTTAACCACTTCGGCTTTGCCGATGGGTAATTGGTAATCTTCTTCAGGCACTTCGCCGGTTGACGCACGGTATAATTTTTTCGGTTCAAAAAATATCACCGGGTTTTTATCGCGAATCGCAGCAAGTAATAAGCCTTTCGCCTGGTATGGGTTACGAGGAACCACAATTTTTAAACCAGGGGTATGGGCAAAATACGCTTCCGGTGATTGTGAGTGATACAAACCACCGGCAATACCACCACCATAGGGAGTACGAATGGTGAGGTTACCCACGTTAAACTCATTACCTGAGCGGTATCTAAATTTTGCCGATTCATTGACGATTTGATCGAAGGCTGGGAAGATGTAATCGGCAAATTGAATTTCTGCAATTGGTACACTACCTTGCGATGCTAAACCATTAGCAAAGCCCATAATGCCTTGCTCGGTTAATGGTGTATTAAAGCACCTGTCTTTACCAAATTTTTCTTGAAGATTGCTGGTTGCACGGAAGACGCCACCAAAATGACCAACATCTTCACCAAAACAAACGGCCGAATCGTTTTCAGTCATGGCAATTTCAAGGGCATTATTGATTGCTTGTAATAGGTTCATTTGTGCCATTATTTTATTCTCCCTGCCGTTACCGGGTAAGCATCCGGGTACTTCTTGATATGCTCTTTCAACGAACTAAGTTGCTGTTCAAGTTGTGCTGATGGTACGTCATATACGTCAGTAATGAGCTCTTCTATCGCAGGCTTATCAATAACTTCCGCAACTTTTACGGCGGCTAATATTTTTTCGCGTAAGTCTTCAAACAATACGGTTTCTTGCTCTTCATCCCACCAGTTTTGCGCTAACATCCAGTTTTTCATCCGTAAAATAGGATCATGCTTTGCATATTTCGCTTCTTCTTCACGGGTACGATAACCGCTTGGATCATCAGACGTTGAGTGCGCACCTAAGCGATAAGACATGGCTTCAATCAGCATAGGTTTATTTTCATTGATCACGTAATCACGTGCTTCCTGAGTCGCTTTTAATACCGCCAATAAGTCGTTACCGTCAACACGGATAGTTTTAATCCCATAGCCAACGCCACGAGCCGCAATACCATTACCAGCATACTGTTCTGTAGAAGGCGTTGAGATGGCATAACCATTGTTACGACAAAAGAAAATCACCGGTGCTTTATGCACTGCAGCCATGTTCAAACCGGCATGGAAGTCGCCTTCAGAAGATGCACCTTCTCCAATATAGCAAATGGTACATTGCTTATTGCCTTTCAGCTTTTGACCATAAGCATAACCTGCCGCTTGTGGTACTTGGGTACATAACGGAGAAGAAATTGTCATGTAATTCAATTCTTTAGAACCGTAATGAATTGGCATTTGACGGCCTTTACCTAAATCTTTTTCATTAGAAAACATTTGATTCATAAAGTTTTCTAAACTAAAGCCTCGGTAAATTAATGCGCCCTGCTCACGGTATTGCGCCATGATCATATCGTTATCATCAAGACCTGCAGCACTACCAACAATCGCGGCTTCTTCACCTAAGGCAGTCATATAAAAACTAAGACGCCCTTGTCGTTGTGATGCAACCATACGTTCATCCAACACCCGGTGAAACGCTAAAGTGTGATAAATCCTGGTTGCATGTTCTTGATCTATGGTTGGCATATCGGCATTTTTATAAACACTGCCGTCTTGTTTTAAAATTTTAAGGATTGGAATTTCAACAGAATGACCATCGATATATTCTGGTTGGTGAACCACTCGGCCTTCTTGATACGTTTCTGTGTCCATAAGCTTCTCTTAGTACTGCAATATTCATTGCATTGTTGTAAAACTCGGAAATCGAATGAAGCGATTTATCACAACATAGCCCCATTTTGCATGGGAATTGCGAACTCGCTTTTCGAAATTTTAATTATTATCAATTGCGCAGAACTTTACATTCCGGAAAATTCAGTTGCAATTAATCACTAAAAATAACCCTTAAAAGATTATTTTTAGTGGCAATTTAGCTTTACACTTGCACTAAAAGACGTAACGTTATGGAGCAAGAGTGCAAGGAATTACGGTTAACAGCGCGCGCTGGCCAATCGCAACCTCTGCATTGGGGAATATGATGGCTTCACCGGGGACCGTGACTTTATGTTCAATATCACCATCATTTGCCAATACATAATCGAGGGGGAAATCACTGAAGTTTTCGGTATCGTCAGCAAAATTCAGGATGAAATTTTCCTGCTCACGATTGATGATTTTATAAATTTCAAACAAATTAAAATTGGCAATGTCAAATTCCGCTAATTGCAGATCTTGATTACTTAACATTCTCTGTAAGGTATTTTTACAACCGGCAAAATTCGCCATGTCGTTTTCACCAAAAGGTTTTACCTTACCTAATTCAACGGTAAAGGCATGGGCATTAAATTCATTGGCTGAAAAATAACTGAAGGTAGTGGTAGGACTATTCGAGAGTAAAATAGTATTGATGCCACAACTCATTAAAAATTGTAATTGCCCTTTATCTCTGGCTTTTCCATTCAGGTATGGGTAAACCGCAAACTTATCGTTTTTAGAACCACGGATGGCAGTGTGCAAATCATAATGAAAACGGTTACGGCCACCATCTATGCTGCCACCTTGATCAAAAAAGTCGCGAATATAGTTCTCTAACGCCCTGGCCCGGTGACGTTCTTGATTACACAAGCCTTCACCATCGCTATGAGCGCCAGAGAATAATCGGTTTAAGTTTTCTTCAACAAACCTTTCACCTTTGTTGATAGAGGCAGGATTACCAAAGAGAAACAATACTCGTTGCTTAAGCTCAATTTCACCACTGATGATTTCTGCAATCAATTGTTGGCATATTTCAATGGGTGCAGTTTCATTGCCATGCACGGCAGAAGACAACACAATGTCACTGTCAGTAACTTGGTCGACCGGCTCAAAACAAATAACCCCCGTATCTAGCACACTCATCAGGGTTTGCAATTTGCTGTCAGGATGAGTTAAGTGGGCAGTAAAAGTTTGCGGTAACGCTTCCGGAAATTGGCGAGTGATGGCGAGAAAGTCGCCAGTTTGTAATAATTGTTGTTGGATATCAGACACGTAGGATCATCGATTAATCAAAGGTATATTTATTTTAGATGAAATCAAAACAAATAGAAAACCGGATACGCATTTTCAACCACAAATAATGAAGGTTAAATAACAGGTTATCGGCTTTGCTTATGGTTTTTTAACTTTGAACTCAGTAACATAGCTCTACAATAATAAACCTGATTTAGCAAAAACAGAGCATAATTTTCTATGATAAAAGTCTGCCCTTACCTATTGGTTATTAGCGCGTTACTGTTCAGCCCACATAGCAATGCCGATGATTCCATTTACCGCCAATAGCCGATTGGCATGGTAAAAGCGAGAAACTCATTGTTCAAGATGATATTACCTACGGCTATAACCGAGAACACGGTGACTCGCCTAACATCAGTCTATGGTTACAAAATAATTTTAACCCGTACATTCATTAAAACCCTACAAGCAACGCGTATTAGGCACTTATGTCTTTATCGAGAGTGCCTTAGAATTACTTGCCGACGTTTTGGGACCGGCTGCCGAAGGGAACCGTTAAGCTACCAAATGTTTCAACGAACTGAATACATTGAAAGTTATGTGATGGTGCCATTGGCACGAAAAATGTTAACAGCCCCAGAATTGAAAGCGGAATTTGAACAACAATTCCCTCGGGGAAACAAGATTAAGCAAGCAATATTTAAAATATCCGGTATTGTTTGAGTATTAATTTAAGTGGCTGATAATAGTTTGCCAACAATGTATCGCGAAGCGAAACCGAGCAAACGGTTATCAGCCCCGCTTTAAATTCTTTTTAGGCTTGCCTTTTATTCCGCTTCAGAATATCCCGACCAGATATCTGCATTTATTGTCGTTTTCTGTTTGCGTTTTTTCTTACCGCTGCCTTCAGGCTTTGCCATCGGTTTTTCTGCGGCTAAAATTGAATCATCGGCTTCAAACCCCGCTACTTGCTCACGCTCAAGCCGAACCTTGTTCTTCTTTTCGATCACTTTGAAATGATGATAATCTTCCACGTCGATAAGCGATAATGCTAAGCCCACTTCACCGGCACGGCCACTTCGACCAATACGGTGCATGTAGTCTGATGGACTTCTTGGCAAGTCAAAATTAATCACCACGGGCAGTTTTTCGATGTCTAAACCACGGGCAGCAATGTCAGTTGCAATTAACACTTCGATCTCGCCCGATTTAAACGCGGCAAGCACGCGAGTACGAGCGCCCTGGCCTTTATCGCCATGAAACACTTCTGCGCTAATACCACGTTTAGAGAGTTTTTCAGCTAAGTGTTCACAGCTTTTTTTGGCATTGACGAAAATAAGCGCTTGTCGCCATTGATGTTGCTTGATCAAATGCGCTAACAAGGCTGTTTTTTCCCCTTTGTTAACAGTAAAAACGCGCTGTACTAAGGTGCTGGCGTCGCTACTTTGCACTTGTATTTCAACCGGGTCGTTGAGCAATTCCTGGGTTAACGCCTGTACTTGCTCAGGAAAGGTCGCTGAAAATAATAAGGTTTGCTTGCTCGACGGCAATAATGCTAACAGCGCAGAGAGCTCGTCAGTAAAGCCTAGGCTTAACATCCGATCAGCTTCATCAAGTACTAAGGTTTTAACCCTATCGAGCTTAATGGCGTTACTTGAAATCAAATCAAGTAATCGACCAGGCGTTGCCACCAAAATATCTGTGCCGCCGCGTAATGCGAGCATTTGAGTATTCGCGGATACACCACCAAAAACAGCAACCGTTTTAATCACGCCGTTAAAATGTACCGCATAAGATTTAATGCTGTCAGCAACTTGTTTGGCGAGTTCACGGGTAGGCACCAAAATCAGTCCGGTAACATAGTTGCCTTTACTGCTTTTGCTATGCAACGGTTTTTCAGCCTGTTGTTGCATAAAAAGGTGCTGCAATATAGGCAGTGCAAAGGTGGCTGTTTTCCCCGAACCGGTATTTGCCCCGGCAATTAAGTCGCGTCCCGCTAATACACTTGGCATAGCTTGCGCTTGAATGGGCGTTGGCTGCTGATATTTCAGCTCAGTTAATCGAGCTAACAAAGTTGGAATAAGGCCAAGTTCTGTAAAGTTGGCTGGCGTTGTGACTGTGGTCATTAATACAATGGGCTCAAAGCTAAGATAATGGCGACTATTTTAGCGTATTTATGCCCCGTTAAGTTAGTGAAATCGTCAAGCCCTGCCGTAATGTCATTCAATCCCCGTATAGCCTAGTTTGATTCGACCCTAAATTCCAAGCGAAAAGCACTTGTAAAACGTGCTTTTGCTTTATTAAAATTCATTTTTGTGAATTCTTTAACTCTTCCAATAAGTCATGGATCTCAGCTTTTAATTCTTTATCAACAATTTTATTACAACTGATTTTCGCTTTTTCTAAATGTTCAATGGCACCCGTTTTATCACCTAACTCGACTTTTAGCGCAGCGATTGAAAAACCAATAGAAGAACGGAAATCTTTCGAGTTAATCGCTTCCGCCTTAACTAGAGCTTGTTCATAAATAGTAATCGCTAATGCTAAGTCATCGGTAAAGTCAGCAAGCGTTTCCCACTGTACCGGATGGTCTTTATTGGTATTTTCATTTTCTTCACAAAGTTGCTGTAATTCTAGATAATAACCATCGAATCTCGTTTGATTTTTTTCTTGAACAGCCGCCATTAAGCTATCAGTGAGTGAAAGCACTCTCTTGTATATTTTGGTATTCATCTTGTGGCCTTATCGGTTATGGTAAACAAAGAATTAATCTTCTGCTTTGGTAAATTTGTAAGAACCAGCCCAGGTTAAGCCAACGAGTTTACCTTTGCTATCGGTATTAAACTTTACTTTCGAACCACTGGTTAAGTTAGTAATGGTATCTTCGCCAGTCGCGATGAATTGCAGTTTTTGATCTCTGCCGTGATCATGCACTTCAATCTTACCTTTATGCAGAGCAATTGAAACCGTGTACTCAGGATCTCTATCAAAGCTGTAGGTACCAACGATACTTGAGCGAAATTTCTCTGCAAGCTCTGCCGGTTTTAACAGTAAAGAGCTTGCCAGATCCCAACCGTAGTGTACAGAAATAGCAATTTTAAGCTCTTCGATTAATGGCCCTGCATTGTCTCCATTTGACATGATGACGATACCATTGGCACTGTCGGCATAGGCCAAAAGATCGTTAGTAAATCCTGCATTTTTGCCTCCGTGTGAAAACACTAAGCCTTTATCATGCTGTTCTAATTCGGGGCCAAGTCCCCAGCTATCGTGATGAACAGTAAGCATTTGATTGACTATGTCTGGTTTGAGTACACCTTTCGCGCACTTTGGATCGCTAGAATGTAGTTAGCGAGATCGCTAGGAGTGGTCCACAACCCCGCAGCAGCTTGCTCTGGATAGTTGTTCCAATTGCCTTTAATTTGCTCACCATCCCGGTCAAACGCCGCACTCGCCTGCGACCATTTGGCTTGAGATAATGGTTGCTCGTAGGTGCTGCTGTGCATATTCAATGGCAAAAGGATCGCGTCTTGTAAGTATTTATCAAATGGCAATTTGGTGACGTCTTCCACTAATTGTTCCATTACGGTATAACCACCGCCGGAATATCTCCAATCGCTACCAGGTGCTTGGTCGACAAAGACTTTTGGCGTATTACCTTCACCGCTTAAAATAGCAGAGTTACTCGGTAAATTTGCTCCTTGCTGATAACCCGGAAAGCCATGCACTGTTGTTCCCGCGGTATGCGTTAATAAATGACGAAGGGTAACGGCTTGCTGTTCAGTATAAGTCGAATCAGGGATTTTCCAGGATGTCAGGTATTGGTTTACATCTGTGTCTAAATCTACCTTGTTTTCTTGTACTAATTTAAGGGCGGCTAATGCGGCAACGGGTTTACTGATTGAACCGGCTTGAAATAGCGTATTACTGGTAACGCTTTGCTGGGTCTTGCTATTGGCAATACCGTAGCCTTTTGCCCATACGAGCTGACCATCTTTAACCACAGCAATGCTGATCCCTGGAACATTATAATGTGCCATGCGTTGAGAAATGGTGTAAGGCTGATACGTTTCGCCAGCAACTTGAACTTTGGGTAATAAACGCCCCTCTACTACCTTCACATCTGAATTTTCATGAGCTTGCACTGAACTTTGAGATAGTAAAACGGCCGAAATAGCGGCCAGAGCCTGTTTCTTATGCATTGTATTCCCTATTGTTTTTGTTTTCGCTTTTGTTTTAGTTAACAAAATATATACAATTGTCACTGAATAGTCGATGTCATACCAATTTGATTAAATATGTGGTCTACTTTTTCATGAGGGAAAACGGATAAATACAATCCATAAAATTTAGTAAGTAGTTATTCTACTTATCAATTTTATAAAGCCGTAGTTATCCGTTTTATCCATTAAAAATGAGCAGATATTTAGTCAACTTGGTATTTATTATATACCTGCGCAGGCATATAGTTAACGCCGAGCTCATAAGATTGCTATTAAGGCAGTTGGCAAACTGACTCTTCTTGCTGTTGGTAATAATCCGCAGTCAAGCCAAGCAACTGTGGCACTGTTGCCGATATTGCAATCGATGAAAACGTACCGACTAAAATTCCGGCAAACAAGGCGACAGCAAAACCACTTAGCGAATCGCCGGCAAAAAACCATATCGCCATTATCGTGGCCAGTGTTGTGCCAGAGGTTATCATGGTGCGAACCAGCGTTGATTTTATCGCCAGGTTTATGACGGTATCTACATTGTGTTGATTATTGGTTTTCATCAACTCGCGGATTTTGTCACCAACGATGATGGAATCATTCAATGAATAGCCAATAATCGCCAGTATGCTGGCCAAAATGGTCAAATCAAAAGAAATGCCAAACCAGGCAAATAATCCTAGCACTATGATCACGTCATGAAAGAGTGCAATGACCGCGCCCATCGCTAAGCGCCACTCAAACCTTAAAGACAAATAGAGCAAGATGGCGAACATCGCACTCAGTAATGCCAATCCGCCTTGATTGATTAACTCTTCTCCAACTTGACTGCCAATGTAAATCGCATCTTGTGGGCTAATGTTTAAACCACTTTGTTGGGCAAAGTCCGCTAACCATGTTTTGCCTGTTAAGCTTAAGTCGTTATCGGCTTGTCTAATCGTCCAATGAGTGCCATTGTCAGCAGAAGATAGTTGAAATGATTCGGGTAAATACGAAGTTAACAATCCTTGTATTTGTGTTTGAGTTAATGACTGCTCAGTCGAAAATTCTGTTAGGTAGCCACCGGTAAAGTCCAAACCGAGATTCAGTCCTTTACTGAATATCCCCGTCAACGCAATCATGACTAATACTGCGGCACAATAAAAGCTTACTATTCGTAATCGGCTAAGGTGGTTACCGAATTGGGTTATTAGGTTATTCATAGCTTAACTCCTAGTAATTGTGTTTTGTTTGCTCTGATTGAAATGCTGGTTAGTGCCCTGGATACGAATACGCCAGTAAACATACTGGTTAAAATACCTAAACATAAAATGGTGGCGAACCCTTTCACCGGACCATAGCCTATGGAATACAAGATCACGCCGGTGAGCAAAGTGGTGATATTGGCATCAAGAATGGTGGCAAAAGCATTTTTATAACCGCAGTCAATGGCACTAAGGACTTTCCGGCCGCGCTTTAATTCCACTTTGATCCGCTCGAAAATAAGTACATTGGTGTCCACTGCCATGCCTACGGTTAACACTAAACCGGCGATGCCTGGGAGAGTCAGTACCGCGCCAGGCAGTAATGACATCAATCCAAGTAAACTGATTAAATTAAGCGCCAGAGCAACATTGGCGATAAGCCCTAAAGTGCGGTACCAGAACGCCATAAACACTAAGGTGAAGCTAATGCCGATGGTTAACGCTTTAATACCGTTATCGATATTATCAACGCCTAATGTTGCTTCTATACTACGTTGTTTTACGATAGTCACCGGCGCCGTCAGCGAACCGGCTCGCAATAACAACGCCAATTCTTGCGCTGCTTGTGGGCTCGACATATTGGTAATACTAAATTGTGCGCCTAAATGCTGCTGAATGGTTGCGACATTAATGACCTTAGTCTTCTTCACCATTTTGTTGTCTGCATTACGGTAGTATTCCGAAAATACCGTCACCATAGGGTTGCCAATATTTTGTTTCGAAAAACTGGACATTTTTTTGCCGCCGATACCATCCAGGGCCAGGTTCACCAAGGGCATGCCCATTTGATCTTGTCCGGCACGAGCATTCTTAATATTGCTGCCAGAAAAAACACCTTGGCTATTCAATCTCAGCTGACGGCCATTGTCATCTTTCATCCGGATAACGCCAGCAGCATTCGAATTTTGTGCCAGTTGATAAAAATCCAGTGTTGCCGTAGCACCAATGATCCGTTTCGCGGCTTCAGGATCGTGAACTCCAGGTAATTCAATGCGAATCCGGTTTTTTCCCTGTTTCTGAGTAACCGCTTCAGTAATGCCTAATTCTTCTATCCGTCCCCGCATGGTTTTCAGTGTATGTTTCATCGTTTCCTGACGAAATTGAACTTGCTGCTGTGGCGAGTAACTGAGGGTAACTTGGTAATCGCTGGTGTTTTGTTGAGCTAACTCAGGATAGGTTTCGCGAATTTTTGCCAACAATAATGCGTTGGAATTCTGGTTCGCTGTTGAAAAATCAATGGTAATCGCTTGCTTGTTCGGCTGAGTGACTTTGACCGCGCGGATACGGTTTTCGATTGCTATTGATTTCACTTCTAAAGCAATACCTTTTAGTCGCTCCGAAAACGCTCGTTCAGTATCGACATCAAGCACAAATAACACGCCGCCACTTAAGTCCAAACCTAACTTTATCGGTTTTCCATCGAGCATTTTTAACCACGCAGGGGCATCATTATCGGTGGAACTTGTAATAACATAATCGTCGCCCAAGGTTTTGCTTAACAGCTTTTGCATAACCCCTTGCTCGCTTTTGTTTGCCAAACTGATGGTAGTTAACTCTGTTGAAGAATGAATTTCAGCGACTTCTACATTATGCCCTGCTAACAATTCTTTTAAGTATTGTGGCGTTACTGGTTGACCATGTGTGCTGTTGGGGCTGAGATGAAAATTAACCTTATCCGAATATAGGTTCGGTAAGGCGCTAATAAACATCAATAAAAGTGTGACTAGTATGATTAGATTTTGCCATTTCGCATAACCATTATGCTTTTTTATATGTGGATTCATCATTAAATCTCTAAATTAATACCTGACGCAGATGGCTAAAACCTAAACAGCAGGTAAAGCAAATACGACAAGTGACCGATGCGCCAATAACTGGTTCAACATCGGTGTTGTAAAAAGGAAAATAGGTAGAGTTTATGGCGCAGGACTCATAAGTTTTTTACTAAACAGATGAGGTGCTCTGAGCCGTTAGTTGATGAAACTAACTGTGGTATGTGGTGCCAGAGGTGTATAAAGAATTGCCGTCTTTCCAGCCGGAAATACGTGACGAATGGGTTTTACTACTGAGTTGTTCAAACCAATTAACCATGACAGCTGGGTTAGCAAGATTTTTAAAAAGACCGGCGCTCAGTTTACTTTCAAAAAATTCAATTTCTAAAACATAGTTTGCTGTCGTTTGTAGTTCATTAGAAAAAATTGATGCACTGGTTCTGTTTAACCTTGGCAGATTCAATAAATCTTCCAGCTCATCATCAAGTGAAGCACTTGGTTGTTCTATTGGCGACGTTTGAACGGATTGGGAGTATGAATTGATATTAACATCAGCACACGACAACGCATTAGCCGTTTGAGCTAATATAAAAAAAACCAACGCTATCGTTAAGCTACGCCACATAATGATAATAATAATCCCCAGATAGAGAGTAAGATATAGGTTTTTTCATAAAATTCAATGGTTGTTGATAAATCTTTCATATTTCACAATAAAAAAAACACTAAGGACGAAATACCTTAGTGCTTTTCTGGAGGGCTTACCCAGCTCAGAGCCGGCTTAGGTGATTGGCCTTTTGGATAATCACCGTTTTAATCTCTACAGTTTACAAACCCGCGTTTTTAAATGCAGTACTGACCAACTCTTGGGCTTCAGCAATAATATCTTGTAGATGTTCGTTGCTGATAAAGCTTTCCGCATAAATTTTGTATATCTCTTCGGTGCCCGATGGCCGAGCGGCAAACCAACCATTGTCAGTGACCACTTTAACACCACCGATTGCGGCATTGTTACCAGGTGCATGGCTTAACACTGCGTTAATGGTTTCACCGGCCAAGGTATCTTGAGTAATATCGTCTTTTGAAAGGGAAGTCAGTACTTTTTTCTGCGCTGTAGTGGCAACCGCTTCTACCCGACCATAACAAGGCTCACCAAGTTCTTCGGCCAAGAACTGATACCATTGGTATGGATCTTTGCCGGTAACGGCGATAATTTCAGCGGCCAGTAAGCACATCACAAAACCATCTTTGTCGGTGGTCCAGCAGCTACCATCAAGCGCTAAAAACGACGCTCCGGCACTTTCTTCACCGCCAAAGGCATAACTTGAATCTTTTAAACCATCAACAAACCACTTAAACCCCACTGGCACTTCAGACAATGGCCGTTCAAGCTTTTCAGCTAAGCGATCGATTAATGAACTGGAGACTAAGGTTTTGCCAATTTTCGCCGTTTCAGGCCAGTTACGGTGTGTTAACAGATAATTGATGGCGACCGCTAAATAATGGTTTGGATTCATCAAACCACCAGTTTTGGTGACGATACCATGGCGGTCAAAATCAGGGTCATTGCCTACGCTAACATCAAAATCGTCTTTCATCTCAATAAGATTGGCCATCGCATATGGTGATGAGCAATCCATGCGAATTTTGCCGTCTTTGTCTAATGGCATAAAGGCAAAGCTGGCATCAACAACTGGATTTACCACTTCAATATTCAGATCATAGGTTTTGGCAATTACTGGCCAGTAATCGATGCCAGAGCCGCCTAGGGGATCAACACCAATACTAACGCCAGCCTTGCTGATCGCTTTCATGTCGATAACTTTTGCCAGCTCATCAACATAAAACTGGATAAAATCAGCTTTGCTTAACAACTCTGATTGTAGCGCCTCAGGATACGGTAATTGCTTAACATCGGCTAAATCATTGGCCAATATTTCGTTGGCACGCTGCTCAATTAATTTGGTGATATTGCCTTCTGCCGGACCACCGTGTGGTGGATTATATTTGATGCCACCATCGACAGGCGGATTGTGCGAAGGGGTTATAATTAAGCCATCGGCTTGCTCGGTATTATTGGCGTTGTGCTCAATAATCAAACGGGAAATCACGGGGGTCGGAGTAAAACCTTGATCTTGCTGGATAACAACAGGTACACCATTAGCAATCAACACACTGATGGTACTGGCAAAGGCCGGCTCTGACAGTGCATGAGTATCTTTACCAACAAATAAGGGACCCAAAAATTGATGCTGACTTCGATATTCGGCAACCGCTTGTGCAATGGCAAGAATATGATCTTCGTTAAAGCTAACTTTCGCCGCCGAACCACGATGTCCTGAAGTACCGAAACTTACTTGTTGTTCAGGATTGTCTACATCCGGCTTTAATAGGTAATAGTCACTGGTCAAGCGTGCGATGTTAATTCTATCTTCCGGTCTTGCCGGTTTGCCAGCATGCGAATGTATGCTCATAAATAGTCCTTCAAAAAATTACCGTTAGGGTGAGTTAGTGTTTAAATCATTATACCAATTAGAATTGGTATTAAAGCAGCTCTCTAATTTTTTCGGCATCACAGCTACTGTAGCCCAACACGTGAGCAACATCGGTAAGCATCAGCTTTTTCTTGGTAGTATTAGAGTTGGTGATGACCCAAAAGCTTGAATCGGGTATTTGTTTCGGTTTGGTAGAACTGCCATTTTCAAGCAATGCACTTTCAGAGCTGGCAAAATATAAACGATCTCGACCACGAATATCCAATACCGCATCAAACTGCTGCGGGTGTACGCGGTGCAGGTTTGCCAGAATCAATAAGAAACGACCCACTGCGCCACGTTGTGTGGCCAGTTCTTCTTTATTGATTAAATCAAAAATATTTTGTGAGCCTTCCACATGAGTCGATTCAATGACTTTAGCCTTGGCTGGCTTTTTCGCATTTAATTCCACTAAATCGACAGCGCCTGCTGCACTCTTGCTGGCTTTGTTACTTTCTTTTTTCGGCTTTTGCTCTACTGCAGTATCTGGTTCCGCTGCTGTTAGTTCTACTGCTGATGATTGTGCGTTTATTTCATCAAAGTTTAATAAACGTCTTAAAATGTCTGAGGCACTTTCACCAATAAACTTAGTGTTACTGGCGATGTATTGATAAAGTTCGTCATCTATATCGATGGTATTCATTAACTATCCAATGATCTTATTTTTCGAAAGCCCATGATTATACGTTTCTTAGCGGTAACTCTCTACCCTGTTAAGCGCTGATTTTTACATTTTTTTTCAAACGCCGTCGAATTTAGCCAATATGAAAAATTCTCAATTAGGTTTCGCTCGAATTTGAAATCATTTAAAATAGCCGCTCTATTGGTAATTAAGCAATGACGGTATTTAATGAGCAATTCAAATACAACAACCACTGACCTTCTCAATCATGTGATAAGAGGTGAAGGCGACCCTATTTTATTAATCCATGGGCTTTTTGGTTCATTGGAAAATTTAAATATGGTGGCAAAAGACTTGGCCACTGATTATCAGGTTATCAGTGTCGATGTGCGCAATCATGGCAGCTCATTTCATCATCAATCAATGAACTATGAGGCCATGGCGAATGACATTGTGCGCTTAATCGAACAGTTAAATTTGAAAAGATGCCACTTTTTAGGGCATTCAATGGGTGGAAAAATTGCGATGCAGTGTGCGTTAACCAAGCCAGAGTTGGTTAATAAATTAATTGTCGCCGATATCGCCCCGATTGAATACCCTCAACATCACAATGACATCATTGCCGGGTTATTAGCCATCGATTTACCTCAGGTGAAAAACCGACAAGATGCCGATAAGCAACTGGCAACTTATGTAAATGAGCCTGGTGTTAGACAGTTTTTACTGAAAAATTTAGCGAAAACAGAGTCTGGCTTTATTTGGAAAGCGCATATTAAAAACATTGCCAACGACTACTCACAAGTGGTTAAAGCCTATCAAGGTGACGCCCAATTTACCGGACCTACGTTATTTATAAAAGGCGGCAACTCAAACTATATCTTAGCCTCGCATAAAGAAATAATTGGCCAGTTATTCCCCAACTCGAAAGCAAAAATCATTCAAGGTGCTGGTCATTGGCTGCACGCCGAAAAAACCGTCGCATTTAATAAAATAGTGAAAGATTTTTTAATCGCCTAATCAACCGCGAGTATTTAGTATTAGCACACTGAAAAACCGTGTTTTTTTGGTGCATTATCGCTAGCCTTTTGCTATAGTGCCGCCTTAAAATTTAGGGTGTACTATGCTTTCCGAACATTTAGAATTATTAGAAACGATTGGTTTAAATTTATTTTTTTTGGTGATTTTTTTCTTCATCGGCATGTCGATTCATGATGTGATGAATAAAAATAATGTCCCTAGAAAAGGCAAGCTTGTTGTTTATTTAGTTCTATTTTTAGGTTGCGCTGGGTTTATCGCCAAAGGTGTGATCCAGATCATATGGGAAAGTCAGGGGGTGGGCTAACATTATGGCGAAAGAAGCAACAGATTTAACAACAATAGATCTCTTTGTTGATGAAAAACGCCCTGGCAGGCCCAGAACAAACCCTTTTCCAAGGGATGTTCAAGTAAAAATGAACAAGCGCAACCAGGTAAAAAGAGATAAAAATAAAGGCTTAAAACGGGTGGAATTTAAAATTCACCAGGAGTTATTTGACCAATTGGAAAACATGGCCAAAGACAAAGGTTTAAGCCGCAGTGAACTCATTGAGTCACTATTAATTGAAGCAATAGCTTTATAGCAGTAATTACAATTTTAAAGGGTTAAAATACATGGCAACTGTCGGACTTTTTTTTGGTAGTGATACAGGCAACACTGAAGCTGTAGCCAAAATGATCCAGAAGAAACTGGGTAAAAAGAACGTCGATGTTAAAGATATCGCAAAAAGTAGCAAAGAAGATATTGCAGAATTCGATTTATTAATCCTTGGTATTCCAACCTGGTATTACGGTGAAAACCAATGTGACTGGGATGATTTTCTGCCAGAATTGGAAGAAATCGACTTTAACGACAAACTTGTTGCAATTTTTGGTCTTGGTGATCAAGAAGATTATGCCGAATACTTCGTAGATGCCATGTGTCCAGTGCGCGATATTTGTGAAGCAAAAGGCGCAATTGTGGTTGGTCAATGGTCTACCGATGGCTACGAATTTGAAGCATCAAAAGCATTAGTTGATGAAGATAACTTTATCGGTTTGGCACTAGATGAAGACCGACAACCAGAATTAACCGAAGCACGTGTTGATGCCTGGATTGAACAACTAAACGAAGAAATGTGTTTGGCCGAGCTGTTAGATTAATCTTTTATCGCCGGTAAACAAAATATTGAAGCCCGACACCAGTCGGGCTTTTTTTTTGATTAAATGGGTCTGAGATAACCTTGATTTAATTATGGTTATGCTCAACATTGAGACAAATTAGATCTAATTACAAATAATTATCAATTAGGGGTTTTATCCTAATAAGTTACCCCCTATAATTTATCTATATTCATTATTAAGAAGCCCCTTCCATGCCAGACCAAAACGAAGAATTAAAAAGAGCTGGACTCAAGGTAACCCTACCAAGAGTTAAAATTTTAGATATTCTGCAAAAACCTGAAAATCAGCATATCAGCGCTGAAGATGTATACAAAGTATTGCTCGAACAGCATGAAGAAATTGGCTTGGCTACGGTATACCGTGTTCTTAACCAGTTTGACGATGCCGGCATAGTCACTCGCCATCATTTTGAAGGTGGAAAGTCGGTTTTTGAATTATCTCACAAAGCTCATCACGATCATTTAGTCTGTTTAAAATGTGGCAAGGTAGTAGAGTTTGAAGACGATGTTATTGAACAGCGTCAATTGAATATTGCCAAAGAAAACAAAATCAAACTAACCAACCATAGTTTGTATCTTTATGGCGAATGTGAAGATGAAGTAGAATGTGAAAATTTCCGCAAGTCACACAGCCACTAGTCTTTCTACCTCAATCAGCCAGTAGCTTCGAGCTTCGGGCAGACTTGGTTTTTTTACACTTTAGGTGAACTAGTCAAATACACAGCTCGTGGCCAGTTGCCTTTTTCCTCCTTGCATTAAAAAGCCTGCAACTGCAGGCTTTTTTATTACTTATTTTTTATCCTGCTCACTTGGCTATTTTCGCCCAAGTATCACGTAAACCAACGGTGCGGTTAAATACCAACTTATCGGCACTAGCATCTTTGTTATCTAAACAAAAATAGCCTTGACGCTCAAATTGAAACGCTTTTTCGGCAACCGCATTGGCCAGAGATGGCTCAACCCGAGCATTCGCTAATACCATTAAAGACTCTGGGTTTAGCACCGTATGAAAATCTTCTTCAGCAGCTGGGTTTGGCACAGTAAATAAGCGCTCATACAAACGAATTTCCGCCGGTAAACTCTCACTGGCACTAACCCAGTGGATCACGCCTTTAGGTTTAGTACCATCTTCAGGGTTTTTACCTAAAGTATCAGGGTTATATGAGCAATACACAGTAGTCACATTGCCGTCTTCGTCTTTATCGCAACGCTGTGCAGTAACCACATAAGCACCGCGCAAACGCACAGCCTTACCAATGACTAAGCGTTTATATTTTTTGTTGGCTTCTTCACGAAAATCTTCCGCTTCAATGAATAACTCTTTGCTAAACGGCACTTCACGAGAACCTTGTGTTTCATCACTAGGGTGATTTTTCACATTTAAGGTTTCAATTTTGCCGTCTTCATAGTTTTCTATCACTAATTTAATCGGATCAAGAACGGCCATAGCACGTGGCGCATTATCGTTTAAATCTTCGCGAATACATGCTTCTAATACGCTGATCTCAACAGTGTTTTCCATTTTTGTCACACCGATCCGTTTAGCAAACTCACGCATTGAAGCTGGCGTATAACCACGACGACGGTATGCGGCAATAGTTGGCATACGAGGATCGTCCCAACCATTGACTAACTCTTCAGTCACTAACGAGTTTAGTTTACGCTTACTCATCACCGTGTATTCAAGGTTTAATCGAGAAAACTCATATTGATGAGGCTGAGTTTCAATCGAAATATTTTCAATTACCCAGTCATATAAACGACGGTTGTCCTGAAACTCCAACGTACAAATTGAATGGGTAATGCCTTCAATCGCATCCGAAATACAATGGGTAAAATCGTACATTGGGTAAATGCACCACTTATCACCGGTTTGGTGATGATGAGCAAATTTCACTCGATAAATTATTGGATCGCGCATGCAGATAAAGCTGGAAGCCATATCAATTTTGGCGCGCAATGAACACTCTCCGGCTTTAAATTCACCATTGCGCATTTTTTCAAATAATGCCAGGTTCTCTTCAACCGAAGTATCACGATATGGGCTGTTTGTACCTGGCGC
Source organism: Thalassotalea sp. ND16A (assembly GCF_000764205.1). Taxonomy (GTDB): domain Bacteria; phylum Pseudomonadota; class Gammaproteobacteria; order Enterobacterales; family Alteromonadaceae; genus Thalassotalea_A. The sequence continues at coordinate 5,827 of NZ_JQDZ01000022.1, read as the reverse complement.
ATTTAATGGACCACGGTATTCACGTGTTTGCTCTGGCGTTAAGAAACAGACAAAAGCCAGGCCTTTTTCAATTAATTCAACCGCATAGCCATGCAGTTGATCAAAGTAATTTGATGAATAACGAATATCTCCAGCCCAGTGATAACCTAGCCATTCAACGTCTTTTTGAATTGAGTTTACGTAATCTATGTCTTCTTTCTCAGGGTTTGTATCATCAAAACGCAAGTTACATAACCCTTGATAATCTTGAGCAATACCAAAATTTAAACAAATAGATTTCGCATGGCCAATATGAAGATACCCATTTGGCTCAGGTGGAAAACGAGTTTGCACAGCAGTATGCTTACCACTGGCTAAGTCAGCATCGATGATATTACGAATAAAATTGCTAGGACGGTTTTCAACTTCCGACATCTAGTGAACCTCTGAAAATAAAAGATAATATAAAATTTGTGAACCTTGGATTATAGCAATAGTTAATACTATCTTATAGGGGCATTTAAAAAATAAACCGATACTATTTTTTTGCTAGTTGAAATCGATTGCGAAATTGAAAATTATCGAATGAAGCATACCAATTTGATTAAGTATGTGATCTGATTTTTTCATGAGGGAAAACGGATAAATACAATGCATAAAATTTAGTAAGTAGTTTTTCTACTTATCAATTTTAGAAAGCCGTAATTATTCGTTTTAACCATGAAAAATGAGCAGATATTTAATCAACTTGGTATTTATTAATCAAGGATATAATCCGCGGTTATTATTTCCAATACATGCTGATTAGGATCGGTAAAATACGCGCCCCGCCCTCCGTAATGATGATTAATTTTATTCGCCGATAGATTATCGGGTCCTGGGCCGTAAGCGATACTCTTTTGTTGTATCCGTTCTAAGATTTGATCAAATTGCTGTTCTGATACTTTAAACGCGTAATGTTGTGCCGTAAATTTATCTTTATCCCTAAAGTCTAAGGTAAATGAATCATTGACCTTAACTACGGCGAAGTTTTCCCATACCTTAATAAACTCAAAACCAAAAATATTTTCATAGAAAGCTGCCGACTCCGCCTTATCGTGACAATAAACAATGGTGTGGTTTAGCGTAATTTCCATAATGGTCCTATTCACACTTTCGCTTTGCTAAACCGCTGTGCTAATTGTGCACCAACCCAGGCCATTGGAATATACGCAAGAATTAAGTCTGTCGCGATAAACCAAACCGGGGCCGGGATCATAGTAGATGCCGTAATGCCACCCGCCAGGAATACAACGCCGATGCTAAGGGAAATAATTTTCTGACGTTTTGCCGCAATAATAAAAGCTACGAATGCACCAACGAGAGTGCCTAATGCATGCGCTAAAAAGGGGCTTAGAAAGTGTTTCGGTTCAAATAAATGAATGGATGCGCGGATAGACTCAGTGTTGGTGACATCTACGCCTGCTGGTGGTGGTATCAAATCGGGACCGAACACCACAATGGCCATGTTTACCGTACTGCCGATGACTAAACCAAGTAAAACGGCTAGTATGTTTCTAAAGATTATCATTAACTTACCTACTTATCGTTATTTCTACCCGTTAACTAGGAAAATTCAGCCATCATCCGCTGTTTTATCTGATCTTCCGTTAAATCCTCAATGTGAGTTCCTAATGTCCAGACATGACCAAAGGGATCTTTTAATGTGCCAGCCCTATCTCCGTAAAATTGATCGGCTACAGCTTTTAACTCTAATCCTCCCGCAGCAATAGCTTGAGCAAATGCCAGGTCAACATCGTCAAGGTAAAGCATCAAACTTAACCCAGCACCACCGAGTGTTTCAGGACTTACAAAGTCCATATCCATATACTCTTCGGCGAGCATAATGTGTGAATCACCGATTTTAATTTCAGCGTGAGCGACACCACCATCAGGCGTATTTAGGACTAAAATTATTTCTGCAGAAAAAGCTGACTGATAAAACTTAATCGCAGCGTTGCCGTCTTTGACAATCAAATACGGCGTTATTGAGTGATAACCATCAGGAATTGCTTTTACAGACATATATATGACCTTTTACCAACAGAGATACCTTATTTATAGGGTAAATTGGTCAATTAGCAATTTTGCTGATATTTAAAAATTAACATTCTTTATTGTGCACTAAATGCTCAGAGTTGCGATATGTGCGGAAGTGAACAGGTTCAATAAGTCAGTTTAGTTGACGGAAATTTTCTGAGCTGCCTGTGCGGCAGTGAACATATACATAATATCATCTTCAATCGCATCACTTTTCTAAGCTGCCTGTGCGGCAGTGAACCATTAAGATCAAAAGCTTTATCTCTGGCTGTTTTTCTAAGCTGCCTGTGCGGCAGTGAACATCATTTTGCTGCAATACCTTGAGCGCGGGCATTTCTAAGCTGCCTGTGCGGCAGTGAACTTTGTTGTTTTTAAGTGTTACGGTCCCGGCCATTTCTAAGCTGCCTGTGCGGCAGTGAACTTATTGATCAAATCGTGTTATCCAAATGTGGCTTTCTAAGCTGCCTGTGCGGCAGTGAACAGACTCGAATCTGGACCGATTATTTGCTGAATTTTCTAAGCTGCCTGTGCGGCAGTGAACCGTAACACCGTCAACTTTAACGTTAGTTATTATTTCTAAGCTGCCTGTGCGGCAGTGAACTAAATCGCCTGTTATTGTAAAGAACCCCTCAGTTTCTAAGCTGCCTGTGCGGCAGTGAACTCACCATCTAATTCGCCAATGTCATACCCAAATTTCTAAGCTGCCTGTGCGGCAGTGAACGCTCAAGACCCTTCGGAACAATTCTACGTACATTTCTAAGCTGCCTGTGCGGCAGTGAACAGAGTTGCCCGCCGTCTGTAATGAATCCATTATTTCTAAGCTGCCTGTGCGGCAGTGAACACGAACAAAACCAGAGTTAATGTAGGGTAAGTTTTCTAAGCTGCCTGTGCGGCAGTGAACCCAAACCTCGTCCTCGGGACGAGGTTTTTCTGTTTCTAAGCTGCCTGTGCGGCAGTGAACCCACAACTAACAATCAATTACTAGTTCCACCATTTCTAAGCTGCCTGTGCGGCAGTGAACTGCCAGTATTTACGCTTGATACCGCATAAATCTTTCTAAGCTGCCTGTGCGGCAGTGAACCTTTTACAGACTTTTTTTCAAGAAGCCCTTTATTTCTAAGCTGCCTGTGCGGCAGTGAACGAATAACTGTAAACATCACTTCAGCACGTGCTTTTCTAAGCTGCCTGTGCGGCAGTGAACGTGAACGCAGAGCCTTAGCGGGTTCCAAGGGATTTCTAAGCTGCCTGTGCGGCAGTGAACTAAAGCGAAACAACAACGTTATGTTTACTTTTTTTCTAAGCTGCCTGTGCGGCAGTGAACCGCAAGGTGTGTAAATGCCTATCCTTGGCAATTTTCTAAGCTGCCTGTGCGGCAGTGAACTCGGCAAAATCTGGACGGGTGGCCGCAAGTTTTTTCTAAGCTGCCTGTGCGGCAGTGAACCCATACGCAAATACAAGCCGTCTTGCGTGTTTTTTCTAAGCTGCCTGTGCGGCAGTGAACTTTTTCAGGAATATCTTGTTCTTTTCTTTAACTTTCTAAGCTGCCTGTGCGGCAGTGAACACTTTGGTTCTTACCGTTTCGTCCAGGCTTTTTTTCTAAGCTGCCTGTGCGGCAGTGAACCGTAGAGCCTCACCACGATGCAACCCCACATTTTTCTAAGCTGCCTGTGCGGCAGTGAACAAAACGTAGATTGTTATAAGTGCACCGGCGATTTTCTAAGCTGCCTGTGCGGCAGTGAACATAACCATGTGTACGGGCAAAAATTGCCCACTTTTCTAAGCTGCCTGTGCGGCAGTGAACAATAAAATTACGAGTAATGATTTTTTCATCACTTTCTAAGCTGCCTGTGCGGCAGTGAACATAACTCGACTAGGGTTTTCGACCTTACTAGTTTTCTAAGCTGCCTGTGCGGCAGTGAACCGGGATTGTCCCGACAACTACATAACCCAAAATTTCTAAGCTGCCTGTGCGGCAGTGAACCGGGACAGTCCCGACAACTACATAACCCAACATTTCTAAGCTGCCTGTGCGGCAGTGAACGCCTGATTAGCTTGTTCTGGGGCTTCGCGGCTTTTCTAAGCTGCCTGTGCGGCAGTGAACGTTGTTGCCGATTTTGATACCGATAGCACCTTTTTCTAAGCTGCCTGTGCGGCAGTGAACGTAACCTTGGTTGTTGAAATGACTCTCACTGTTTTCTAAGCTGCCTGTGCGGCAGTGAACGTGATAATTTGCAGTTCTCTAATACAAGTAGTTTTCTAAGCTGCCTGTGCGGCAGTGAACTATAACGAATCGATTTGTTGTTGCGTGGTAAATTTCTAAGCTGCCTGTGCGGCAGTGAACGAATAGTCGATCTGGATGGTGAACTATTGATCTTTCTAAGCTGCCTGTGCGGCAGTGAACGTAAGCATGACTCATTCGTCGAAACAGTCTGATTTCTAAGCTGCCTGTGCGGCAGTGAACTCCTATGCCGCCGTTGGTAGTATTTCCTTGTCTTTCTAAGCTGCCTGTGCGGCAGTGAACAACTTAATTGATGCGGCGGTTTACATTGACCCTTTCTAAGCTGCCTGTGCGGCAGTGAACGGTACCGCCAACGTGTTTACGTACACGAATGCTTTCTAAGCTGCCTGTGCGGCAGTGAACCACAAAGAAAGTGCCTCGGGCAAAGTGTACGTTTTCTAAGCTGCCTGTGCGGCAGTGAACCGGGATTGTCCCGACAACTACATAACCCAAAATTTCTAAGCTGCCTGTGCGGCAGTGAACCGCGTCACATAAGGGTTTGAACAATAATAATATTTCTAAGCTGCCTGTGCGGCAGTGAACAAGGGTTACCTCGTCATACTCGATGTTGCGACTTTCTAAGCTGCCTGTGCGGCAGTGAACTACCCTTGAGTAGCAGTATCCCAACCACCAAATTTCTAAGCTGCCTGTGCGGCAGTGAACACATTTAACCGCCAATACTACCTATTACTATTTTTCTAAGCTGCCTGTGCGGCAGTGAACGCTAACTGGCGGCGCGTCCGTTTTCTTGTGGGTTTCTAAGCTGCCTGTGCGGCAGTGAACGAAACGACGTCCAGAAATGGCTAACTAGCCAATTTCTAAGCTGCCTGTGCGGCAGTGAACCCTAAACTCTCGGCCACCTGTTCCGCCAACGTTTTCTAAGCTGCCTGTGCGGCAGTGAACTTTTACTAATCCCGCATTTTATTTGGCTGTGATTTCTAAGCTGCCTGTGCGGCAGTGAACTAGAAACAGCAATCGAATTCCTACTACTTAACTTTCTAAGCTGCCTGTGCGGCAGTGAACAACTGCAATGTTTAGGTAATGGTGCTACTGATTTTCTAAGCTGCCTGTGCGGCAGTGAACATTTCGTGGACATCGGCGGCCGTTTTTATAACTTTCTAAGCTGCCTGTGCGGCAGTGAACTTACACTGGTATCAGGTTTAATAACTATTGGCTTTCTAAGCTGCCTGTGCGGCAGTGAACAGTGTGGTGATCTGGTGTTTGCAATATAAGCATTTCTAAGCTGCCTGTGCGGCAGTGAACCAGGACGATATTTACCCGTGGTCAGTGGACCATTTCTAAGCTGCCTGTGCGGCAGTGAACGATCGGTGGGGGGTCTTTTTCGTTAAAATACATTTCTAAGCTGCATATTCCGGCGAACGTGAACACCGATTCCGGTTTATCGTGAACACCTGAATTTTTAACGCGTAACCTTCTTTAATTTTTAGCGCAAGTGTTCACGATGCGTCAACTTTTAATTGTTTTTCTCAT
>NZ_JQDZ01000021.1 GCF_000764205.1 Thalassotalea sp. ND16A | reverse complement strand
TTTGTCTGGCGACAATAGCACTGTGGAACCACCTGATCCCATGCCGAACTCAGAAGTGAAACGCAGTTGCGCCGATGGTAGTGTGGGAGTTCCCATGTGAGAGTAGGTCATCGCCAGGCTCCTAATTCCGAAAAGCCCTTCGCTCACGCGAAGGGCTTTTTTCGTTTAGGAGCCTGGCGTGACCTACTTCTTTGCAGGCAAGTCACTGCGTATCGAACTGATGCACACTGCGCCCTTATGAGGTCCCTGATGTCGCTAGTGCTCCTCAAGGATGACGGCGTATATATTCTTGAAACAGTTAAACGTCATCCCATCACGAGCATTAGCGAGATGTGGGACCCCCTAAATTCACAGCGTGCTTCTAAACAGAACCTCCTAACGCGTATCGTGCTTTGAAAGCATTGGTTGGCGGGGTTTTTAACCTCGCATTTTATCGGGATCAACGTCACTGGTTATCACTAACCTGCGAGACTGAAGTCCCGCCAACCGCGCATCGAAATCAGGCACGCTGCGCCCGAATGAGGTCCCCGATGTCGGTAGTGCTCCTCAGGGATGACGGCATAAACTTTCTTGAAACAGTTAAACGTCATCCCATCACGAGCATCGCGAGATGTGGGACCTCCTAACGCCTATCGAGCTTCGAAAGCATTGGTTGGCGGGGTTCTCAATCTCGCGTACAGCCGCAGGCAACTCAAAAAGATTATTTTGAGGATAACGTTCTTAATATATCCATTGCGCTTACCACCCCTAATGATCGAGTTTAAGATATATCTCTGACGGCCTAAATGAGTGATTTTAACGCATAAAAAAAGCCAGAACGAGTCTGGCTTCTTATATTTATTCAATCGCTTAATTTATTGCTAGTGTTCAGCAATGGCGCCTTTAAGTTTGCCTAAAGCATTTTTTTCTAGCTGACGAACACGTTCTGCAGATATTTGGTATTTGCTCGCTAACTCTTGTAGTGTGGCTTTATCTTCATTTAACCAGCGTGTGGTAATGATATCCTGGCTGCGTTCATCAAGGCACTTAATCGCCTGGCTAAGTTGATTGTTAACATGGTTATCCCAGTTTGAATTCTCAACTTGAACTGAAAGATCTGAGTGTTGGTCTTCTAAGTACTGCGCTGGTGCAAAATTTGTGGACTGGCTATCGTCATCGCTATCGGTTAAATCAAATGCCTGATCTGCACTTGCCATGCGATTTTCCATTTCCAGTACGTCTTTGTTACTTACCCCAAGAGTTTCAGCTACTGTGCTAACTTCATCCTGACTAAACCAACCTAAGCGTTTTTTGTTTTTGCGTAGATTAAAAAACAATTTACGTTGCGCTTTAGTGGTGGCTATTTTAACAATACGCCAGTTTTTAAGCACAAATTCGTGAATTTCAGCTTTGATCCAGTGCACGGCAAAAGATACCAGTCGTACGCCGACTTCGGGATTGAAGCGTTTTACCGCTTTCATCAAACCGACGTTACCTTCCTGAATCAAATCTGCTTGTGGCAAACCGTAACCTGAGTAACCTTTGGCGATATGAATAACAAAGCGTAAATGCGACATGATTAAATCTTGGGCAGCATTTAAGTCATCTTCAAAGTGTAGACGAGTTGCAAGCTCATGCTCTTTTTCAGCGGTCAGCATAGGGATGCTGTAAGCCGACTGCATATATGCTTCAATGCTGCCACTTTGTGGGATTGTAAGTGCCATCGATTGCATTGTATTACTCATGTAAACCTCTTTTCTTTCTTAATGCTTTTCTAATTCTAACCATCACTTGTTAAGTGGTGGACTTTGGATACTAACATAGCTTTTTTGAGATCGCTAATATAAAAAATAGCTTAGTTTAATCGAAAAAAAAGTCGATCTTTGCTCTCTGGTTAACTGTTTGATTAAACTGATAAATAAACGTTCAATTTGAATTTGTTTGAAATTGTAACGGTATGTTTAATCGTTAACAAAGCGCTATCCGGTTTACTCTGCGCTGGGTTCTATGGCTTTAATGTTTTGGTAAACTGATATATAGCTGCCAATTAAACCTAAACTAATGGCGGTAATCAGTAAAAACACCGTTTCGCTAAAATCTAAAGATTGTAATGAAAACTGACTTTGATAAAGCTGCGCCAGATCGACAATGGCGTAATCAAGATAATTACCTAGTATGGTCACAGTGACAGCAGCGAGTAAGCCGCCAAATACACCATACCAAAAACCGGTATATAAGAATGGTCGTTGAATAAAAGCATCGGTGGCACCAACCATTTTCATCACCGCAATTGCATCCCTTTGATTTAAAATGGCCAGACGGATGGTGTTACCTATGATCAAGACAACCGAAAGACTTAATAAGATTGCCAGTGCGGTGACGATATCCTGAATGAGTACCATTATTGCCTCAAGACGAGTCAACCATTCAAGATCCAATTTCCCTTGAGCAACGCCGCGTTCTTGTTCAAGTTTTTCCAATAAGACTTTCGCCGCCGTTGGTTGGCTGTGACGCTTACTTGGGGTGACTAATAAGGTTGCTGGTAAAGGATTATCGTCCAAATAAGACAGCGCCTTGCCAAATCCTGAGAGTTTTTTAAATTCATTTAAGGCATCATTGGCAGAGATATAGCGAACAGATTTTACCTCTGGATATAATTGTATTCGCTTTACCAGGTTTTGCGCATTTTTATCGCTTACCGAGAGCTTTAAAAACACACTAATTTGTGCGGCACTGTCCCAGTTCGAGCTGACCTGCTGTGCGTTTTTAGTAAACAAATGTAAGGTTGCAGGCAAGGTTAAACTGATGCCAAGCACAAAAATGGTCATCAACGATGCCATTGGCGTTCGCCATAAATCACCTAAGCTGCCGGTAGCTTGCTGTAAATGACGAACAGGCAGCATGATAATGTCGTTTAGGCTTAAGCCGCGTTTTTTGCGTAGCAGAGTATTTTGCTCATTTTTTACCATTAGCCAACCGCTCCTTCACATTGGCTTAATCCATCGGTGATCATGGTGCCTTGCTTTAAGGTTAGAGTACGGTACTTCATTCTGGCAATTAAGCCCAAATCATGGGTAGCAATTAATACACAGACACCAACGGAATTAAATTCTTCAAACAAGCGAATGATATCTAACGATAGTTTTGGATCTAAATTACCGGTTGGCTCATCGGCAAGAATTATTGGAGGTTTGTTTACAATTGCTCGGGCAATGCCGACACGCTGTTGTTCACCACCAGATAACATGTGCGGATAGCATTTCATTTTACTGTTAAGTCCAACTTTTTCTAATGCCGCTTCTACTCGTTTTCGGGTTTCTTTATGACTGACGTTCTCGATCACCAGTGGCAATGCGACATTATCAAAAATGGTGCGGTCCATGAGCAAGTTATGGCTTTGAAAAATCATCCCAATATTTCGGCGCATATAGGGTATTTGACGATAATTAATACGCGAAATATCGCTGTCATTTATTTGAATTTGGCCTGACGTTGGTTTTTCCATCACGCTGATCAGCTTTAATAAAGTACTTTTACCTGCGCCGGAATGTCCGGTTAAAAAGGCCATTTCACCGGCTTCTAAATTGAAGCTGATATTTCTTAAGGCGTTAAAACCACCTGGGTAGGTCTTATTTACAGCATTAAAACGGATCATCTTGAGTCACTTTATTATTGTTGCTTTAGTTAACCTGAACTCGGGATAATGAGTGCTTGGTATTACTTTTATTTCATCAAATTAACGGTTACCAGTAAACTACTTAATCACTGTGTTGTGTTTGGGGGCGTTATTCACTTTTTGTAAATAACGCTTCAATAAAATCGTCACCATTAAAAGGGCGCAAATCGTCAATCCCTTCGCCTACGCCTAAATAGCGAATAGGCACATTAAATTTGTCTGCTAAGGCAAATACCACCCCGCCTTTAGCGGTGCCATCAAGCTTTGTCACATTAATACCGGTTAAACCGACAGCGTCATTAAATAATTGCGTTTGGCTAATGGCATTTTGGCCAGTTCCGGCATCTATGGTAAGCATAACTTCATGCGGGGCTTTTGCATCAATTTTCTTCATCACCCGCACTACTTTTTTCAGCTCTTCCATTAAATGGGCTTTGTTTTGTAAACGACCTGCCGTATCGGCAATTAAAATATCGACACCTTTGCTTTTTGCCGAGTTAATAGCATCAAATATGACAGAGGCACTATCGGCGCCGGTATGCTGGGCAACGACTGGAATATTGTTACGCTCCCCCCATACTTCCAATTGCTCTACTGCCGCGGCTCTAAAGGTATCACCCGCCGCCAGCATTACCGATTTACCCTCTGCCTGAAACTGTTTGGCAAGCTTGCCAATAGTCGTGGTTTTGCCGACACCGTTTACCCCGACCATTAAGATCACATGTGGACCTTCAGTTGTTTGCACCGCGGGCTGTTCGATGGTAGATAATACTTTTTGCAATTCTATTTTTAAAAGCTCATACAAAGCTTCAGCATCTTTCAGTTGTTTACGCGAAGCGGCCTCAATTAATGAGTCGATAACTTTTGTCGTAGTGTCAACGCCAACATCGGCAAGTAATAAATGAGTTTCCAGTTCTTCAAATAACTCATCATCAATTTTCTTGTCACGAAATAAATCAAAGATTCCGCCGCCAAGGTTTTGTCGGGTTTTGCTTAAGCCTTGTTTTAAGCGAGCAAAAAAACCAGATTTTTTGGGTTGCTCACTAACGTGAGCTTCTGCAGCTAACGACTCACTAGCTTCTACTTGTACGGTCTCGATTGTATCAATGGCTGTATCGTCATTGGTATGTACAATGATTTCTTCCTGGTCTTCTGCACGAGTTTCTAGATCAGCTTGCTCTACAGTTTCAGTAGTTTCTTTTGCAGTTGTTACTTGTGTATCTTCTACTGCTTCTCTGACTTTTTCGGTTGTTTGCTCTTGTTGTTCTAATTCTGCAACAGCAGGTTCTGGCTCAGCTTTTTTTAACCAGGAAAACAGGCCTTTTTTCTTCGACATAATAATAAAATTCGGTAAAGGGTTGGTATAATATCTTGCCAACCAATAGCAATAAAAGTTTATAATATCATCATAGTTGGATTGGCAACACCGACCTGTTCAAAAAACGTGTAAGTAAATTAAAAAAACAACAAATACCAATCAGCATAAGCACTGAGTTGATTATATACTTATGCTGATTGGTATATTTAAACTTGGTAAAACTTTAATGGCTAAAAATCGTAGCTCAAAAACTCAAAATAAGCAGAGCGGGCAAATTCGCATCATCGCCGGTCAATACCGAGGCCGAAAATTGCCGGTGATCATGGCTCCGGGACTGAGACCTACTACGGATAGAGTGAAAGAAACGGTGTTTAACTGGTTAATGCCGTATTTATACCAAGCCAATTGTTTGGATTGCTTCGCCGGTTCGGGCAGCCTGGGCTTTGAAGCATTATCCAGAGGGGTAACGGCAAGTTGTTTTTATGAGTTAAACTCTGCTGCCGCACAACAAATTCAACTAAATATCCAATTGTTAAAAGCGGATAATGCGAAAGTGGTAAAAGGCAGCTGTTTAGAACTATTAAACCGTGAGCAGCAAGCGTTTGATTTAGTATTTATCGACCCACCTTTTCGACAAGGCTTTGTCGGCCAAACGGCGCACTTACTCGAAACCAAAAATCTACTGTCCGATGCTGCAATTATTTATATAGAAGCGGAATCTGAGCTTGCCGAATTAGCCATTCCCAATAATTGGCAGTTGTTAAAAGAAAAGGTGGCTGGGCAAGTTGCCTATCGCTTATATCAACGAAAAAGTTCTTAATATTACTTTAAATCATCAAGTTAACTATATTTAATGCGAAAACCTATTTTAATGGTTACTTGATAGTGGCCCACTTTTCCATCAACAATATGACCTCGGGTTTCTACTACTTCAAACCAATCCATATTGCTCACAGTTTTTGCGCATTCTGCGATAGCATTTTCAATGGCTTCTTCAATAGAGTTTGCTGAAGAACCAACCATTTCAAGTTTTTTGTAAGTGTGGTGTGCAGACATAGCTATTCCTAATATAGATGTTGTTAATAGTTAAGAATAGCTGATTTTTATAGAATTGAATGATTACAACTCAATACCTAAATTGGAAAGTCCTTCACTAAGAGCAAGATCTTTTAACTGTTGGCAGGTTTTTTGACTTTCGTTTGAATGTGTTAATAACTCAAATAATTCTTTCTGGCTGGCAATTTCCCACTGCATTAACGGATGTTGTTCAATGTCTTGTTGATTGATGACAATATCATCTTGCAGCTCTAGCTCTGAAGCGAGCAATATTTCTAAATAATAACTGACGCTGCTTTGTGATAATAAACTGACATTGGCTATGATCTCGTCATCTTTATCTTGCATACCCTGCAATAATGAGCCCAGTGCCATGCAGGTATCAAGGGCTGAATAAACGCCCAAAAAATCGTAATTATCAACATCAGGAATTTCATCTTCCAACTTTTCAAGTTGCACAGCAAAATTGATTTTTATTTTACCCTGCGACAAACGTTGCCACACTAAGTCAAGCTGATTTCTTAATAACTTAAAGTCGCCAAAATCGACTGCTTGCGAAAACATTTGATAATTAGGCAGCATGCGTTCAAGTAAAGCCGCCGCAAAGGCCGTTTGTTGCCACAGCGATAAGTTGGTTAAGGGTAAAGGTACAGACAAAATAGCTATCTCAACAGGAATAATAGCGCTAGTATAACGTAAATATCGGTATAAACCTTAACTAAACTCATTTGCTGAATTATGTTTGGGCGATTTGTTTTTGCGCGTATTCAAATTTCAGACGATATTCGGTTAACTGGCTTTTCACGTCGATAAGTTCATTGTCTAAACGTTGTTTCAATTCATGATTCTCATCACGTAATGATTTAAGTGTTGTGCGAATTTGGTCGTCCTGGACATTTTGTACAGATTTTAACATGACGTTTTTTTGCACATAATCATTGACTTTTTCACGTTCAAGCGCGAGTTGTTGACGAGCTTTATAAAGTTCAGCGGTTTCGGCGGCAGTGCTTTGTTGCAGTTTCGTGACCTCATGTTGTAATGCGGCTTTGTCATTATTGATTTTCTCAATAATACTATCGGTTTTACCTTGCAGTTGCTCAAATTGTTGAGCAACTGCACTCAGCTGTAATTGCAGTTTGTTTATATCGCTTTTTTGCTCGGACACTATGGACTGATTTTGCTGTTTCAGTTGTTTCACCACCTGAGCTTGTTCTTTGTTGGTATCTTTTAGGTGTTTTTCTGCTTTTCCGCGTTGACTGCTCAGCTGGCTATTCACGGTTGAATTTAGCGCCTTCAGTTCAACAATTTGTTCGTCTTTACGGCAGACTTTATCGTTTAACGCATTACTTTCTACCCAAGCAGATTTATATTTTTTCTCTAACTGCTCTAATTCTTCCTCAGAGTTAGTTAATTGCTGTTGTAAATTGGCAGTTGAAGAATCGAATTCGCTTTGTTGCTTTTTCAGTAAGTCGTTTACCTGTTGTTGCTCGGCAGATAAAGCTTGGCTTTGTTTATCGAATTGTTGCTGAATATCATCCGCAAGTTGTTCGGCCATTGCTAATTTGCCTTTTAACCGCTTTTCTTTTACTGAGCTGTCTTTGATGATTTTATCCAAGCCAGCCTGGTGGGCAGATTTCAACTCGATAATTTGCTGTTCGAGTGTTTGTTTGTCTACATTTTCCTGCGCTAGTTTGGTTTTATTGGCGCTTAAGGTTTTATTGATATTATCCTGTTTTTTTTGCGCCGCAGTTAAGCGTTGCTCAAACTCAGTTTGCTGTTGGCCAATGGCATCGGTGTGCTCATCTTTGGTTTGCAACAGTAAAGTGTTCAATGCAACATGCTCTTGTTCAAGTTGCTTTACTTGTTTGTTTAATCCGGTAATTTTGTTTTGTTGTTGTCTTTCTTGTTCGGCAGATTTGTTTGCAAGTTGCAGCTGTTTATCCAACTCTCTTTGCTTTTTATCCGCCAATTTTTGTTGAGCAACAATTGCCGCTTTATGCTCTTTGTTGAGTCGGCTAATTTCTTTTTTCTGGGCTTTCAAAGCGTTAGTGTTTTCAGTCGTAAGAGCTTTACCCTCGGTAGTGAGGGTGTTTATTTGCGCATATAATTGGTTTATTTCGGTTGCTAGGGTATCACCACGCTGCTCTGATTTATCCAGCTTTTGTTCTAACAATTGTAAAGCCGCGGAACTCGAACCTGAGGCCTGCTCATAAATTTCCAGACGTTCTTTGTGGTTACAGTTTAATTCCTTGATATGAGCGTTGTGCTCGGCGGTGAGTGTTTTTAGCTGTTTTTTGGCGGCGGCATTATCCGTCTTTTCAGTTTTTAACCGCGTTTCTAATTTGGCAAAGGTGTCACTCAACTCAGCATGTTGCTTTTGCAATTGTTGCTGATTAATTTGGTCATCGCTAAGTGTCGCTGTTAATTCCTTGATATGAGCGTTGTGCTCGGCGGTGAGTGTTTTTAGCTGTTTTTTGGCGGCGGCATTATCCGTCTTTTCAGTTTTTAACCGCGTTTCTAATTTGGTAAATGCGTCACTAAACTCTGCATGTTGCGTTTGTAATTGTTGCTGATTATTTTGCTCATCGCTGAGGCTAGCTTTTAATTCTGCGATCTCATGTATGGAAGATTTTTGCAGTTGCTGATATTTCTTATCGAGTTTTGCAACGTCTTTTAACAGCTTTTCTTTTTCTTTATTAAGTTCGGTAGTCTGCTGATTTAACGGCTCTAACTGACTTTGCAATAATTCCCTGTTTGCTTTGGTTAGGCGAAGATCTTCTAACAGCGATTGCTCTTCTTTTAATTTCGTTTTTAACTGCCCTTCGTTTTGAATTGCTCGTTCTTTTAATGAAGTATATTTGGTTTCGTAATGCAGTAGCTTGTTGCGTAGCTGCTCTATTTCACTGTATTTTAAATTTACCGAATCGTGCTTTGATTGGCTTAATTTCTCGTGAACTAAGGTGAATTTTTCTTCAAGTTGCTGTTTTTGAGCCGTCAGGGCTTGCTGTTTGTCTTGCTCAGCATTCTCGCTAATTTTGCCAGCAAGTTGATTGAACTTATCTTCCAGTTGGATAAATATATCACCGGCAAGCAATTGTAGCTGCTCTTCAATCTCGCTATTTATCACTGGCTTAAGGGTCATACGCAGCTCTTGATGTTGTTTTTATTTTTATCTCTATAAGATTACAATAGCAGATTATGGTAGATTTCAGCACATTTTTTTAAGCGAACAGAGTTTTGCCTTTTTTCGGCGAATTTAATATGATCAAAATGTTCTTTGATTCGATTAATTGGTGTTATTGCGATGCTTTATTTAGTACTGGTTTCAATTGTGTGGGCTTTCTCTTTTGGCTTAATAAAAGGCCAATTAACCGGTATTAATCCGGAAGTGGTGGCCAGTATTCGCTTAATATTATGCGTGCTAAGTTTTTTACCATTTTTATGGTTGGCTCGCTCATACCAGCCTAATTTCAAACTAATCGCACTGGGCGCATTACAGTTTGGCGTAATGTATTTAGCCTACATTCAGTCTTATCAATATTTACCGGGCTATTTAGTTGCGGTGTTCACCATTTTTACCCCCTTTTACGTATTAATTGCTAACGCCATTATCAGTAATTCGTGGCAGAATACATATCTTATTCCGGTATTGCTGTCGGTGTCCGGGGCGGCGGTGATTGTCTTTAAAGCGCCTGAACATCAGCAATATTTAATGGGCTTCTTGCTGTTGCAAGTAGCCAATGTTGCCTTTGCTATTGGGCAAGTGGCCTATAAGCACCTGGCTGCTGAGCAAAAAGATAGCGTTAATATGGTTTGGATGTATCTTGGTGGCGCGTTACTGGCAAGCGGCTACGCAACGTTTAATGTAGATTTAACCGCTGTAGTCATTGAACCGGCGCAATGGTGGGCATTATTGTATTTGGGGGTAATATCTTCAGGGCTTTGTTTTTACTTGTGGAACAAAGGTGCAAAACGGGTTAATCCGCCAACTCTTGCGGTAATGAACAATGGTTATGTGCCATTAGCGGTTATCTTTTCAATAACCATTTTTGCCGAAAACGCAGACCTTAGCCGTTTACTTATTGGCGCCGCTCTCATTTCCATAAGTGTTTATATCGCTACTCAAATGCAAACGACGAAGGAGAAAGTAAGTTGAATTAATCTTCGTTACAATCAAAACACGTTTTTGTACTTGGTAAGGCAGCTAAACGCTCCGCAGAAATGTCTTTTCCACAGATAATACATACACCATATTGCTCTGTTTGCAGCATGGCTAACGTTTGTTTAATTCTTTGTAACTCTTCCAGAGTTTGCTGATGAATTTCTTCCAGCGTCCCTTCATTTTCAATTTCTTTCAGGCGATTCGCTAATTCTTCTTGTTTGGCGATTAATGAATTTTTCAGTTGTTCAACTATCATTTGTTTTTCTCGTGCACAGGTAATTTAGCTAGATTAACGGCTGGGTAAAATCACAAATTGATCTGGCGCAAAAAAAGGCATTGTAAGGTTGATTTATCTCCACATTTATTTTGTGGTCTTTCGCCGGGGTAATTATTTGCATGTTATCTGTGCGTGGTCGTAGGTGTGGGCGCTTACTAAGCTTGGAGTCGAAGAGCCTCATAAGCGCCTAGTAGTTCCAACAAATTAAATGATTATCTGCCAGTTTTTACACATTTGAGCATCGCTAACGGTTAGGTTAACGGCAATGTCTGCCGCATTAGTTACTCGTAGTGGCAGCCGCAATAAATTGTCATCGCGAAACACGTGGCAATCGAGTTGTTGATTTTCAGGTAGGTGCGCAAGTAGAGCGGGCAAGGATTTTTCACTCGCTTTTAACTGGTCAACGGCGATGATGACATCATCGACACTAATGCCTGCTTGTTCGGCGGGAGAGTTTTGCTCCACCACAGTCACGACTAATCCGGCAGGTGTTGCTTTATAAAAAGCGCCTATATAAGGTTGATACATATCCAAAATTCGTGTTGTTGGTTCAACACTATTGAGATTTTTGTAGCTAGTGCGATTCAAGGTGACACCAACGGCACTTAACAAAGGCGCTAAATCTACTCGGCTGGCAGTATGTAGCAGGGCTTCAAATTGTTCAGTAATGTCTATCGCGCACAGCTTGTTGACGATATTGATAAAATCACTTTCTTTAGTACCGATACCGGTTTTGCCAAAGTCTTGCCACAGTGTTCGCATAACATCATCCAGACTGAACTTGCCGGCACTGCTGGCGCGAATGGTTAAATCGAGCCATAAAGCAATTAATGAACCTTTGGTGTAGTAACTAACAATATTGTTAACCGCATCCGGACCTTGTTGATAAAATTTGGTCCAGGTATCAAAGCTTGATTCACTAACCGATTGTTTAAGTTCGCCAACACCACGAAATACCCGAGTCATGGTTTTCGACAATATGGTTAAGTAGTCGCTAAATTCGATGATACCGGCACGAAAAAGGGAAAAATCATCATAATAGGAAGTGATCCCTTCATAAGCCCAAAGTTGCGTGGTATGTGTCTCTTGAGATAAATCGTAAGGAACAAATTCCTCTGGTTTTATCCGGCAAACGTTCCAGGCATGAAAATACTCATGAGAGCATAGGCTTAAAAATGTTTTGTAGTTATCGCTTAGCTCTTTCGGTTTATTTGGATTGGGCAAGTCGAAACGACTGGCAACCAAAATCGTCGAGTTTTTATGCTCGAGACCACCAAAGCCATCGCCTAATAAATTGGTGATAAACCAATACTCGCTAAAGGGCACCTCAGCAAACAAATCAATATGGTGTTGGCACAGTTTGCTGACATCATTTTTTACTCGCTCTCGATCCGCAAAATGTCGCCCGGCGAACACTAAATAATGTGGTACATTGGCAACGCTAAATTCAATAACATCAAAATCACCCAACTCCACCGGGCAATCAATAAGGTGTTGATAATTATCGGCATGATAGCTACCAAATTCATAGATCTCGGTACCGTTAGCTCTAGGTAATCCTGTTGCTACTTTCCACTCAGGGTATTTTTCTGGTTGAATAATCTCTAAAGTACAAGGCCAATTTGATAATTCGATAACTTCTAAAAATGTAGAGCTGCCATTAAAAAAACCACGTCGATGATCTAAAAATGCCGTGCGCACCGATAAATCAAAGGCATAAACCTGATAAGTAACGGTTACTGCGTTACCTTGAGTATCTAATTGCCAGGTTTGCTTATCCAACTTTTCAACGTTGATGTGTTGCTCGTTCGCTGTCGCCGATAAAGTAATGATGTTTTTGGCAAAATCACGGATCATATAAGAGCCGGGCAGCCATGCGGGCAAGCTCAAATTAAGTTGTGGCTCACGATGTTGTGGAATATTTATGGTGACCGTAAAAATGTGAGCATTTGGATTAGTTGCGCAGATACTATAAGCGATTGCAGACATGATTTTGACTCTTTAACTAACGAATGATATTGATTACTTTTTTGGACCCTGGGCGAATTTAGGCAATTCACTGAAGCTTTGATGCCAATTGGGGATCTCATCACAATAAATATTTTGGCTTGGTTTTAAACTGATTTCATCGTCTAAAGTGCCAACCGGCAAAACATAGAGCTGGCCAGTTTGAGTTAACCAGGGCATTGTGGAACCGCAATGCTGGCAAAAACTGGTGGCAAAATACTTGGCTTCCCTGACTTCATAGCGGCCTAGCAAGTGTTCGCCTGTTAGCCATTTAAATTGTTCTAATGGTACGAAGATATTTGGTGCAAAGCCACTGCCGGTTATTTTACGGCAGCGAGAGCAGTGGCAATATTGGAACATCTTTAACGGTTCATCTACTTGATAGCTAACTTGTCCACATAAACAGCTGCCTTGATAGCTTTTATTTTCTAACATTTCGCCTCCACACTGTATTAGTCCTTAGTCCTTAGTCCTTAGTCCTTAGTCCTTAGTCCTTAGTCCTCAGTTTCTAACTTATGCTTATTTTTAACGTACAGTTGTTCTACTTTTTCTCTTGCCCAAGGGGTTTTTCGTAAAAACTTCAAACTCGACTTGATGCTAGGATCTTTGGTGAAACAATTAATTTTAATCATCTTGCCAAGTTCAGCAAAGCCAAAGTGTGCTTCTAAATCGGTAACAATTTTAGCTAAAGTGACGCCATGCAGCGGGTTATAAGGTTGGTTATCCATAAGTTTCATCATATTTAGAGAATAATTAGATATTAGCATTGAACAGCAGGTAAATAATACTATTCGGCATAAAGATGATTAGATGTTTATGCCGATTGGTATAATGTAACCGTCCCTGGTCACTATTTCAGATTACGCGGTTAGTTGCTTGATTTTAGTCTTGGAAAATAACAGGTAAAGACTAGGCAATACCACCAAGGTTAACAAGGTTGCACTCAGTAATCCGCCTACAATTACGGTGGCTAAAGGTCGTTGGATTTCACTACCAACACCGGTTGCCAATAACATTGGGATTAAGCCTAAGGCAGAAGTCAGTGCCGTCATTAACACCGGTCGAAGCCTTGAAATTGCCCCCAATTTAATGGCGTCGCTAAGATGGACGGTATTGGCAATACGTTGGTTAATACTTTCCACCATCACCACCCCATTTAACACCGCGACGCCAAATAATGTAATGAAACCAATTGAGCTGGGTACCGACAAATATTGCCCGGTTAGGTACAAGGCGTAAATGCCACCAATAAGAGCTAACGGCACATTAATTAATATCAGCAAGGCTTGCGAGAAACTGTTGAAGGCCAAAAACAATAACAAGCCAATCAGCACGATAGAAATCGGCACCACAATGGCCAGACGCTTTTGTGCGCGTTGCTGGTTTTCATATTGGCCACCAATTTCCACACTAAAGCCGGCGGGTAATTCGATGTTATCCTTAATTGCGGTATTAATTTCAGCCACCACTGAACCCATATCGCGACCCGACACGTTGGCTTGTACCACTACCCGGCGTTGCACGTTATCGCGACGAATTTGTGGCGGACCCGATTCATAAGAGATGCTGGCAACATCACCTAAACGTACAATGATGCCTTGCTGATTTTGTAATCTCAGGTTTTCAATGGCATCAATATTATTGCGCTTATCCTCATTTAAGCGCACATAAATATCGTAACGTTCATTACCGTTAATGATTTGTCCGGCACTGCCACCACCGATGCCTTTTTCAACCAGTTTCATCACATCATCAATGGCCAAGCCATACCGTGACAATTGCAAGCGGTTCGGCCTTACCACTAACTGTGCTTCACCAGTGATTTGCTCTAATGATACCCCGGTAGTACCTTCAATTTGACTGACCAATTGATTGATCTCTTCGCCCTTGCTCGCAAGTAAAGATAAGTCATTACCAAACAGCTTTATCGCTAACTGCGCCTTCACTCCAGAGAGTAACTCATCAACACGGGTCGCTATCGGTTGTGAAAATGTGAACAACAAGCCCGGAAACTGTTCCAGCTTGGTTAGCATTTGTTGTTGCAATTCGGCTCGTGTTTGTGCCCCTTGCCACTGTGTAATTGGCTTTAATCCCAGGTAGATTTCAAGGTTGGATACCGGCTCAGGATCGCCGCCTAATTCCGGCCTGCCCACTCGGCTAAGCGCATCGGTTACCTGGTTAAATTCCATCAACATCTGTTCTAATTTAGGCGCCACATCTAAGGCCGTATTTAAACTGGCCGATGGTGCTAACGTGACCCGTAAATTAATCGTCCCTTCTTCAAGCTCTGGCACAAATTCAGTGCCTAATTTTGGCAGTAAGGTTAAAGCGGAGACTAATAACGCCACTGCCATAACGATAATCATCTTTGGCTTGCTAAAGCTAAAATTCAATAAGCGCTGGTAGCTTTGTTCAAGGCCAGCTAACACTGGATTGGTTTTGAGCTTTAACTCGCCTTTGAATAGGTACGTTGCGAATGCGGGTACCACAATTAATGCCACCGCCAAAGCGCTCACTATCGCTAACATGATACTGATGGCCATCGGCTTAAACAGTTTGGCTTCAACCCCTTCCAGAGAGTACAGTGGGGCAAATACCACCAGGATTATCATCGAAGCAAAAAAGATTGGTTTGGCCACACTACTGCTGGCGGTTTTGATCAACTGGGCAATCGCTAACTTTTCGTCGGTTCCGGCCAGCTTATTTTGCTGCTGTTGTTGTTCTAGCTTTGACAAGATACTTTCAACAATCACGACCGAACCATCTACCAACATACCAATGGCGACGGTGAGTCCACCAAGAGACATTAAATTGGCGGATAATTGATAATGATTCATCACCATTAATGCTAAACCGATAGAGAGTGGAATCGAAATTAATACCAAAAAGGTGGCACGTAAATTCAGTAAAAACAGCGCTAAAATCACTAATATGAAGACAAAAGCCAACGATAAAGCGTCAACTACGGTTTTCACCGCTTGCTCAATAAGAGTGGCCTGATCATAAAAAGGGGTGAAAGTAACACCTTCGGGTAAGGCCTGTTTGATTAACGCCGTACGTTCGGTAATGCCGTCGATTGTGGCCTTGGTATTGGCACCCATGCGTTTTAACACAACACCGGCAACCACTTCGCCATGAGTTTTAACCTTACCGGACTCATCTTTGCTAGAGTAAGACACCGCACCCTGACGAATTTCACCACCAAAGCCAACTTCGGCGATGTCACTGACGCGGACAACTTTACTGTCTATGGTTTTTAATGGGATAGCTTCAATACTGGTTAGGCCTTTTTCGCCTGGCTCAATCCAGCCCACAGCACGGATCACCACTTGTTCCTGG
The DNA here is from genome assembly GCF_000764205.1 of Thalassotalea sp. ND16A. Lineage (GTDB taxonomy): Bacteria > Pseudomonadota > Gammaproteobacteria > Enterobacterales > Alteromonadaceae > Thalassotalea_A. Next base: position 35,658 of record NZ_JQDZ01000021.1, on the reverse strand, counting down.
CCGCGGTCTAAATACCAACCACCGACATTATTGTTATTCGCAGCGATGGCGCTATAGACATCGTCTAATGACAAGTGGAAAGCGCGTAATTTTGACGGGTTTACGTTGACTTGATATTGCTTCACTTCACCGCCAAAAGATAACACATCGGTAACGCCATCAATGGGCATCAGCAGTAATTTAACCACCCAGTCGTTTAAGCTGCGCAGCTGGATTAAATCGATGTCACTATGTTCGTCGGTTTCCAGTATGTACTGATATACCTGGCCTAGGCCGGAAGTGTTCGGTCCCATTTCCGGTACGCCGATACCATCTGGTAGCATTTCTTTGGCATCACTTAAGCGCTCAAACACCAACTGACGGGCAAAATAGATATCGACATCGTCGTTAAATACTACCGTCACTAACGACAATCCGGTTTTTGATACCGAACGAACCTCACTGACGTTAGGCAAGGCATACATTACCGACTCCACCGGAAAGGTGATCAATTGCTCGACTTCTTCCGCGCCTAAACCGGGTGCTTCAGTGTTAATCGATACCTGAATGTTGGTGACATCCGGAAATGCATCGAGGTTTAATTTTTGTAAATTTAGCGCGGCAATTAGCATTAAAGCTAAGACGGCAAAGATCACTAACATGCGGTTATCTACCGCTTTTTTAATCAATAGAGCAAACATCATTGGTCCCTAATGGTTATGAATATCAAAACCAGACTTGGCTTGCTCGGATGCGAGGAAAAATGCACCAGAGATCACAACTTTAAGGTTGTCAGCAATGCCGTCAATTAAGCGTGAATTGGCGATACTTTTTACCACGTTCACTTCCACTTGTTTAAAATGGCCAGGCTGTTCTTCCACATAGACGGCCCAGTCGCCATCCGCGGTATGTACCAGCGCCGATTCAGGAATTTGTAATAATGGTTGCTGGCTTTGTTGTTGGAAGTACACATCAGCAAACTGACCTGTATGTAAAAGGTGGTCGGGATTATTAATGGTTAACCGAACTAAACGGGTACGACTTTTGGTATCTATGCTGTGCCCGGTTTGTGAAACCACGGCTTTAAAATTATGCTTACCTACCACCACATTCGCAGTAACGCCCAGGTTGACATTGATGTCGCTCATTGGCGGCAATTGTGCTTCTACCCATAAACTGTATTCATCACTTATTTCAAATAGATTTGTGCCGGCAGACAACCACTGACCCTGACGAAAGTTATCGGTGATGATCAAACCATTGGTTTCCGCATGCAATTGATATTGGCCGAGTAAGTCACTGCCCGATTTGTTATTGGTTAATTGTTTAACGCTTTTGGCATTCATGCCATTGCTGAGCAAGGTGGCATATTGCTTTTTATAAGCAATTTCAATTTCTTTGGTTTGCTTTTCAGACAAGGTATTGTTGTCTAGGCCTTTTGCCCGCTGCCAATCACGATACGCGTTGATGAACATTGCTTGTTTTTCGGCCATTTGCTCGGAAAATAAAGTGACTAACAAGTCTCCTTGTTTCACTTCATCGCCTAATGCGGCATGGCGTTTTAATACTTGTGATTCCAGGCGGTTGCTCACCAGTTGAACCTTATAGGCGTTGGAAATTATTTCGCCGGGCGCATAATAGCTATAATTTTGCTGTTGATATGACATTGTGGCAACTTCGATATTGGCAAGTTTCATCTGTTGTGCCGATAATTTGACGATACCCTCTTCGTTGTGATCGTCTTCTGCATTGTCTGGCTCTATTTCTTCAGCATCGTGCTCGTCTTTTTCTGCATCATGTACAGGCTCTTCGGCACCGTGAGCATGTTCTTCTTCGGCCTGATGTGCCTGTTTTGGGGCGGCTAACGGAGCCTCGTCATGGTCATGATTTTCGGAAGCGAAAGCTATGCTACTGCTAACTGCCATCACGATAAGCAATAGGGAAATGTTTTGAGTAAATCTATTCATGGTAAAAACCTAATATTCATTTGTTGAGCATACCTAAAGCCATCGTCGACTTTAGCGAATGCACATAACTATCCAACAGCGAAAGCTATTAGATGACTAATTTATTGTTAATGATGGTTTGGTTATTACGCGATTGGAGGGCGATAGAGTGAAGTAATATTTTGTTCAGTCGCCAGTTTGCGCGCTGTAATTACTTCCTGTTGATGTATGCTTGGGTTCAGGCGAACCAGTTCGGTAAGCATGGTTGGATGAAAATGAAAGTGCGCATGGCAAGATTCATGGTCCGTTTGCTGGTGATCGTGTGCTAAATCGGTATTCGCTTGATCATGCTGATTGCTATCAACGTAACCGTGCTGATGGCTCTGATCATGCAGTTGATGAGTACTGATGTGATGCGAATTCTCTTTGATACTTTCACTACTCTCTACTGCCGCAAAAACACTTTGCACAGTGAACAGACATAAGATGAAAAAGTAGAATGAGCTTTTAAACATACACACTAAAGTAAAATACAGATTCGTTGATTATAACTGTTCCTAATAAAAGCACAATATTTACACATATTGTGTAACATAAATAATTCACTCTTTGCTATAACAACATTCTATCTCGGACTGTTGAGAAGAAGACCATCCATAGTCAACCCCTCTCTAAAGGCTGTCCTGCCTGTCGAGGATAAGACCATCCATAGTCAAAAAAAGCCTCCAGCCAAAGGTGGCAGGAGGCAAAAAGTTGCTCGTTGAGCAAAGGAAAATGTGCGAGCATCTTCAAAGTTGAAATAACATCAGGGGGAGTTATCCTGATGTTAAGTGCTAAATGTGATTAGCTGGCGAAATATTTTGCTAGCTCTTCACCACCACCAATATGTTGGTTAGCGATAAATACTTGTGGCACGGTATCGCTGCCAGTGATGGCTTTAAGTGAGGTTAATGAGGCATCTTTACCCAATACGATTTCTTCAAAAGCAAGACCATTGTCAGCCAATAACTGTTTGGCTTTGGCACAATGTACACAACCTGGTTTTGTAAAAATGCTTACTGGCTCAGGCTTTTTCGCTTCCGGGTTAATGTAGGCAAGCATAGTATCGGCATCAGATACTTCAAACGGGTCGCCAGGTATGTTTGGCTCGATGAACATTTTTTCTACTACGCCATCTTTTACCAGCATAGAATATCTCCAGCTACGTTTGCCAAAACCTAAGTCGGCTTTATCCACTAGCATGCCCATGCCGTCGGTAAATTCGCCATTACCGTCAGGAATTAAAGTTACCTTGTCACTTTCTTGATCCTCTGCCCAAGCGTTCATTACGAAAGTATCGTTAACTGAAAAACAGACAATTTCATCAACGCCGTTTGCTTTAAACGTTGCCGCTAACTCGTTGTAACGAGGTAAGTGAGTTGATGAACAGGTTGGGGTGAAAGCACCTGGCAATGAGAATACGACAACAGTTTTACCGTTAAAAATGTCATCAGTAGATACGTTTTTCCAATCGTTGTTAACGCGAGTTGGAAAAGTTACGTTAGGAATGGTTTGACCTTCTTTGTTGCTTAATGGGTTTGGCATGAATAGCTCCAATAAATTTATTTGATAAAAGTGACAGCGGTTAAAGCTGTATGTAAATTTGATGGGTTAATTATGAGTAAATATTTTGATTAAATAAAGCGATATAAATCGATTAAATAAACCTTAAAAAGCGATTTAAGTTTCCCCGTATTTAGCGCAAAGTAAACCGTTATGCACAACCGCAAAAAGAAAAACGAATATATTAATGGACTAAAGCCTAGACTATGGTGAAGCAAATCATTAACCTCAGTAACCTCATCTATTCATAATTCAAATATTAAAGGAACTTCATTTTGTTAAAATCTATTATGTCAGTTTCACTATCCTTAGCGGCGTTGCTAATGTTTTCGGCAACGGCAACTATCGCCGCGGCGGCGGAAAAGCCATTTGCCATCGCCATTCATGGGGGCGCGGGCACGATTCAAAAAGCAAAGTTTACCCCGGAGCGAGAAAAAGCCTACCGCGCTAAATTACAAGAAGCCGTTGAAACCGGCTATGCAGTACTAGATAAAGGCGGCAAAAGCCTCGAGGCAGTAACCGCCGCCATTAACGTGCTGGAAAATTCACCGTTTTTCAATGCGGGTAAAGGTGCGGTTTATACTCATCAAGGCCAGCACGAACTCGATGCTTCGATTATGGATGGTAAAACCCGCCAAGCTGGGGCCGTAGCTGGTGTTAAACACATTGAAAATCCGATTAATCTTGCCCGATTGGTCATGGAAGAATCTGTGCACGTGATGTTAAGTGGAAATGGCGCGGAAACTTTTGCCACAGAGCATGGCGTGCCACTGGTTGATAATAAAATTTTTGATACTGAGCATCGTTATAAGTCACTGCAACGGGCCAAAGAAAAAATGTTAAAAGCCGAAAAACAACACAAAGACTATCAGGCAGCACATCAACTGCTAGATAGCGAATACAAGGTTGGCACAGTAGGCGCTGTTGCTCTGGATAAAATGGGCAATATAGCGGCCGGCACCAGCACCGGCGGTATGACCAATAAGCGTTTTGGCCGCATTGGTGATTCACCAGTGATTGGCGCCGGCACCTTTGCTGAAAATGAGTCTTGTGCAGTATCAGCAACTGGCCATGGCGAATATTTTATTCGCTACAATGTCGCTGCCGATATTTGTGCCCGGGTAAAATATCAGGGTAAGAGTATTGAACAAGCGGGTAATGAAGTCATTCACGATGTCCTGATGCCTGTTGGTGGCACTGGTGGCGTGATTATCATCGATACTAAAGGCAATATAAGCTTACCATTTAATACCAAAGGCATGTATCGGGCGACTAAATCAAATTCAGCGCCTACCTACGTTGCCATATTTAAGGACGAATAAGCACAATAGCACTACGGCTATACCTAGCTACAACTGATTGCTAGGTTTTAAAAAAGTGGGTTACCCCAATAGAAGTAACCCACGGCCAATGATTTTAATGATTGAGTTGCAACTTTACTGTTGTAGGTTTTCCCGTAGAAATATTCCTATTACCTATTCATAACGTAAAATCAGCGACGGTCTGCTACAGGCGGCTTTAAAGGCCAGGCTTGCTACCGTGAGCCAGGTAATGACAGCGATAGAACCTGCGGCGACAAGGTAAACCCAAGCGGCTTGCTCGATACGTTCGTTAAAATTGGCAAGCCAGTCGCCTACCAACCAATAGCTGAGTGGGTAGGCGATGATGATGCTTATTGCGACCAATAATAAAAACTCTTTGGCAAGTAAATTCACAATACTCAAGCGTGATGCGCCAATCACTTTGCGAATGGCCACTTCTTTTTGACGGCGAAGGGTAGCAAACGATGCCAGACCAAAAGTGCCTAAACAGGTGAGGAAAATTGCTAGTAAACTAAAAACGCTAACCATCTCTAAAGCTCTGTGTTCATTTTTATGAGCGTTGGCGTAATCCTCTGATAGTTGAGTGATCTGCACATCGCTTAAATGTAAATCATCCATTATTATTTGTTGCACTTGCTTACTCAGCATAGCCATGTCGGCATTAGCCGTTTTGATGACAAGATGACCGGTAGGGTTTCTGTTGTAGCCTAAGTTAAATGACACGGGTAATGCTTGTTGCCTGGCTGAGCCAATTTTGACATCTTCAATCACGCCAACAACCTTGGCCTTCATATTGTCATATCTTGGTTCTATCAACGTTAATCCGATAACCGTGTCTAAATCTTGATAACCAGCCAGCTCCACCATACGACGGCTAACTAAGACACCGACAGTACTATTGCTTTCATCACCATCAGTATGATACCAATCACCACTAAACTGCTCAGAAAAATCACGTCCGGCAAGTAAGGTAAGCCCTAAGGTATCAACCGCATGATAGCCAGTGCTCACCGTAGGTTGAAAGCCGTTCATCTTTTCACCATTTGGCCAAGTAAATTGGAAGTTAAATTCCATATCATGGGTCAGATCGGTATTGGAGGCGGTGACTTGTTCAACACCGGGCAAATTTTTAATCGCTGCAAATAAGCTGTTGTGATCTTGCTTAAATATGGCATCAGTGGGTAACTCTTTTACCACTAAACGAGATGTTTTTTCATAGCCAACCGCCAAGCTGTCTACCAAGCTCATCTGTTGATATAAAGAAGCCGCGGCGATTATTAGGCCAACAGATAAAGCACCTTGTAAACATAAGGTTAGCTTTCGGATAAAAATAGCAGTGCCGCCACGTACTAAATCACCACTAAGTACCCGCTTGGCACTAAAGGAGGCAATAAATAACGCCGGATACAAACCAGAGAGCAAACCAACAGACAAAATAACAACTAGGGTAACTAACATAAACTCAGAGCCATAAACCAATGTAAGCTGTCTACCCATCATTTGGTTAAACCCAGGTAACCATAGCTCGACCAGTGCAAATGCCATTAGGCCAGCAAGGGTAACCACTAAAAAAGACTCAGTGAGGAACTGAGTGACTAATTGTGCTTTAGTTGCGCCTAAAGCTTTTCGTACACCTACCTCTTTCGCTCGCTTTGCTGATTGAGCAATATTAAGGTTGATAAAGTTAATACTAGCAATCAGTATCAAAATGACACTGAGGCCAATGCAGATTTGCAACGTGATGGCAGAGCCGGCTTCTTTCATGGCCGTGGGGCCATTGCTTTCAAGGTGCAGATTTTCCATGTTCACCACTACCATTTTCACACCTTGCTTGACTTGCCAAGGTCGTAAATGGTGACTTTCTTTGGTCAATTGCTGGCCAAAGGCTAGTGCATCCGCATTGGCTATTAGTTTGTAATAAGCTAAACCATTGCCATTTTGCATGCTCTCAGCCGGAATATGTGTCACGGAGTCAAACTTAAAATGGGTATTTTCCGGTAAGTCTTTAAACACAGCACCGATGCTATATTGGCCCTCGGCATGATTTAAGGTACGACCTATCACTTGTGTACTTCCCAGCAGGCGAGTTGCTTCAGCTTCACTTAATACCAGTTGACCTGGTTTCGCTAGGGCCTCCTTGATATCACCGGCAATAATATCTAACTGAATAAAATCAAGAATGTTTGTTGAAGCCACATAAAAGCGGTTAAGTCTGTGGTAATTACCACCAATTTCAACCAAGTCATTAATTCCCTCAGGAATATCCTTAGCTGCGCTAAGCCTGAATATAGACTCTACTTGGCTATGGCTCTTCAGTTTTTCAGCCACCGCAAAAGAACTGAAGGGGATAACTTGTAACCCTGCAGCGGTATAATCTGAGTGAGCCAGGTAAACTCGCTCACTATCGGGATGCTGCTTATCGTATGACAATTCATTTTGGGCGAATAGCGCCATTAAAATGGCCGCGGCTAAGCCGATACTGAAACCAATGAGATTGAGAAAAAAGTGTTGCATATCCCGCTTTATCGCACGTACAGCGGTGACTAAATAATTCACTATCATGTTAAGCGACCTCAGCAGATTGCAATACCTGATTCGCTTTATCGAGCATCACTTGACCATCAAGCAAACGCACTAAACGGTCGGCATAGTTACCTTCTTTTTCCGAGTGAGTCACCATGATAACCGTGGTGCCGTCCTTATTTAGCTCACGTAGCATGGCCATCACTTCATCACCATTTTTTGAGTCTAAGTTACCGGTAGGCTCATCGGCTAAAATCAGTTTAGGGTTGCTAACTAAGGCACGGGCAACGGCAACCCGCTGTTGTTGCCCCCCTGAAAGTTGCTGCGGTAAATGGTCGGCGCGGTGATCAATACCAACGCGTTTTAAAATGGCTTCTACACGTTTTTTGCGATCATTCTTGCTAATTTTTTGATACTGCAGTGGCAGCTCAACGTTTTCATAGACGGTAAGTTCATCAATTAAATTAAAACTTTGAAAAACAAAGCCAATTGAAGCTTTACGCAGCGCTGCTAATTGGTTTTCGTTATAACCGGCAATATCGCTGCCGGAAAATTCAAAGCTACCGGTTGAAGGTGAGTCGAGCATACCCAAAATCGATAACAAGGTAGATTTACCACAGCCAGAAGGGCCCATGATGGCAACAAACTCTCCTTCATTAACGGTTAAATTAATATTGCTCAGCGCGGTTGTCTCTAAATCTTGAGTACGAAAAACTCGGCTTAAGTTCGTTATGTTAATCATTATTATTCCTTTGATGAAATTAATTTAATTGCAATTGCTGAGCATTATCGAAATTGCCATAGCTTGAAGTAACCACTTGCTCGCCCAATGACAAACCTGACAAGACTTCAAAATAGTCTTGATTCTTTTTACCCAGGCTAATATTGCGGCGTATTGCTGTGCTACCGTCCTCTGCTAGTACGTAGACCCAATTGCCGCCACTGCTGCTAAAAAAAGCGCCGCGGGTAAGCAGTAGCGCCTGGTCTTTATTGCCACCCAGCATCAACTCCACATCAATGCTTTGGCCACGTTTTATGTTGCCGGCGCCTGTTGGCAGGTCGACTTCAATTTGAAATTGTGATTGATTGACCCGACTATCAATTTTGCTGACTCTCGCGCTGATGTTGCCTGTTTCCAGTTCGATCATTACGGCTAAGTCTGGTTGCACTTGGTTCAAATAGAACTCATCGAGGCGTAGTACCAATTTATATTCATTGGGGATATCAATTTGTCCGAGGCGGGCACCGCGCTCCTTTGATTCACCAATCTCAACATTGAGCTCGCTTAAGTAGCCAGCAACAGGAGCTTTTATTAGCAGGTTTTCCAGGTTGTTTCGGGCAAATTGCAGGTTTTTTTCCAGCATCTCTGCACTATCTTCCAGTTGTTTCACCTGTACTTTACGAATGCTGGTCTCTTGTTCCTGACGCTCTAAGGTAAGTTCTTTTCGGGCTTTATAGTAACGCAGATCATCCGCTATTTCTGCCAGTCTGTCCTTGGCCAATACCCCTTTGCCTACCAAGGTTGTTGATTGTTTTAAGCGGCGTTGCAAATGGCTAATTTGTAATTCAATTTCCAGTAAGTCGCGACGTAAATTTAACCGGCTTGTGGCCATGTTCATTTGTGTGTTGCGCAAAAAATTAAGCTGCTCGGTAACTTGTGCTTCGCGTCCCATGACATCGAGTTGCAAGTTGGTGTTGCTCAAACGCACTAACGCTTGACCTTTTTCAACAAACTCACCTTGTTCAACTAAACGTTGCTCAACCTGACCGCCCGCGGTGGTATCGAGGTAAATGGTGGTTTTTGGGACAACCTGGCCACGCAGGCTTAAGGCATCGACAAATGCGCCTTGGGTGACCGAACTTATGGTGATGCTATTGATATCCAGGTTATGGCTGCGTCCGCCAGCAGCTGATCGACTCAAGCCATAAGCTGCGCTGGCAACAATTACCGCCAGAAAAGCAAAAACAGTCTTTTTCATGTGTTTTTGTCGCCATGTTTTGGCTATTTTTTTGTCCATTTAGGCGATTCCTAATTTTACTGGCATTGAATATCACGATTCTTATTCAGGGCAATTAAGCTAAATAATACAAATCTCATGCCAATCAATATAAAGGAGTTAAAACAATGGTTTACAATATTCACACATCTTATTTTAAGAGTGTGGTGTCCGCAAACAGAACACCTTAAGCAGATGTAGCGTCCATTTATGGACGGTTTTTTGCTAGACTAGGCAATTAAAAATACGCTAGACTACAAAAAAATAACAAATAGGTCATGGTATGAAGCAGGCGGGTTCAATTTTAATTGTCGATGATAACCCTGATATTTTGGTTGCCGTGCAGTTATTGCTTAAACAACATTATCAAACAGTAAAAACCACAGACAATCCCTTCGATATTGCAAAAATTATTAATGAGCAGCCAATCGAGGTCATCTTGCTCGATATGAACTTTAACCGTGACGCGATCAGTGGTCAGGAAGGTTTTTATTGGTTAAAGAAAATTATTGCCCAAGACCCTTCGGTCGTGGTGGTGCTGATGACGGCATACGGCGACATTAAATTAGCCGTGGATGCAATTAAAGCGGGGGCGGCGGATTTTATTGCCAAGCCCTGGAAAAATGAACAATTATTAGGGGTGATTGCCGCGGCATTTTCTCATGCAAAAGATAAACAACAAGTGGGGAAACTGACTCGCCAAACGCATGGATTAAATCAGGCACTTAGCGGTCAAAAATTTGAATTCCTGGGAAAAAGTACCGCAATGCAAAAGGTATTTAACACCATAGAAAAAGCCGCGCAAACCGATGCTAATATTTTGATCACCGGTGAAAGTGGTACCGGTAAGGAGTTGGCGGCTCATGCGATACATCTTGCAAGCGCGCGCAGCGATCAGGCTTTTATTAGTTTGGACATGGGTTCGGTCGGCCAAAATTTATTTGAAAGCGAGCTATTTGGTCACAAAAAAGGGGCATTTACCGACGCTAAAGCCGATAGAGTCGGGCGTTTTGAGCTTGCCCATAGCGGCAGTTTATTTTTAGATGAACTCGGAAATTTACCGGTAAGTCAGCAAACCACCTTATTAGCGGCACTGCAAAATCGCCAGATCACACCGGTTGGCGGCACGAAGGCCATTGGCGTTGATATACGCCTTATATGCGCCAGCAATGACAATTTGCCACAAGCGGTGCGCGAAAATCGTTTTCGCCAGGACTTATTGTATCGCATTAATACCGTGGAAATTCGGTTGCCGCCATTACGTGAACGGGTTGACGATATTCCACTACTGGCCAAATATTACCTTGATTATTTCAGTCATAAATATAAAAGGCAGTTGAGCATAGCCGCTGAAGATATGGCTGCGCTTTGCAACTACCGCTGGCCAGGTAACGTACGTGAACTCGCCCATGCGATAGAGCGAGCGGTCATTTTAACTGACAATGAGTTTTTAGACATTCGCTCTGTGGTTGGCGCAGAGATAACCCCGGCAACTGAAGAGACTAATGCCGATGCGCACACTACCCAGACAGCGCCGAAAGTCGATCATATTGACTACGATACTTTTAATCTAGAAACGCTGGAGCAGCGGGCTGTACGGGCATCGTTAAAGCATCATCAAGGGAATGTGAGTCAGGCGGCGAAAGCGCTTGGCCTAACACGGGGTGCTATGTATCGCCGATTGGAAAAATATGGGTTATGAATAATATAAAAAATCAGCCACTGCTACTGTTAAGCATGACCCTGGTCGCGTTATTGGTATGTATTATGCTGCTCACTGGTATGTATATTAGCAGAGGTATATCGCCAGCCTGGCTGTTGTTAGTGATTGTGACGGTTTCATTGACCGGCTCTTTGTTTACATTGTTTAAGCGCCAAGACAAGCAATTGCTGCAAGTGATAAGAGCGCTGGCCAATGGTGACAATACCTTGGGGTTTAGTGCACAACACCCAATGCGACAGCATATTGAACAGGTAAAACAACAAATGCAGGCAGCACGTTTTGATGCTGAGCAACAGAGCGAGTTTTTAAAAGCGTTATTGGTGCATGTTGACCTTGCTGTCATCGTTTGTGACGCCCAAGGAAATATTATTGAATCTAACCCGGCAGTCGCCAGGCTACTTGGCAAAAGCGCAGCTCACCTCATCGAACTCAGTCATATTGGTACTATGATCTCAACCGCGCAAAAGAACTTAAAAAGTACCGTGCAATGGCTATACGGCGAGCAACTAGACACCTTAACGTTGCGAGTCAGTATTGCCGAAATTCAAGGGCAAGAACGTAAAATAGTTACCCTGCAATCTATTCATGATATGTTGTTAAATAAGGAGCAACAAGCGTATAAACGCTTGACCCGGGTACTTACCCATGAAGTTGCCAATACCATTACGCCATTAGCCTCCATTGCCCAAACCTGCCAGGGACTAATGCCAAAGGAGCTGAGTTTTATTGATCAAGAAAACAAGCAAGATTTAAACTTAGCATTAAGCACGCTAGCATCACGTACCCAGTACTTAGGTGAATTTATTGCAAGCTTTCGGCAAATTAGCAGCTTACCGATGCCAAACCTGGCACCGACTCAGTTGACGGCTATTTTAGAGCGTATCCAAATCTTACATCTACAACAGCTCACAGAGCATAAAATAACCTTAACGATTGACATTCAAAGCCAGCAATTGGTGATGTTAGACAGTGGTCAAATCGAGCAGGTACTGATTAACCTGGTTAAAAATGCCATTGAAGCGGTGCAATTGCATGTCAGTCAACAAACCTCTTTAGGCGTTAGTGATATTGCGCAAGGTCAAATTACGTTAACGGTAGCACAAAACAACGCTCAGCAACTCTATGTTGAAGTTGCGGATAATGGCGCCGGTATTGCCAAACATGTGGTTGAGATGATCTTTGTACCGTTTTTTACCACTAAACAGCAGGGGTCAGGTATTGGTTTGAGTCTTTCCCGGCAAATCATGGTCAACCATGGCGGCGATTTAGTCTACCTCTCCCGAGGGCAAGGCGGATGTTTTAGATGCATCTTTGGTTGAACAGCTTAGGCTGCAATTGACCGGGTGATTATTTTAACGTTTAGTCATCAACAATTCTTCCCTTAAAGGGATGTTAAAGGAAGCAAAAAAAACAGCCTCTTTTGAGGCTGTTCATCACTGATCTTTTCCAACTTTATTTAACTTCGGTAAAGATGTCGGCAGACAATAAAGTTTGATCAATAAAGCTCATTTAAAGCCTATATTGTGAACAATCATAAATTAAAGTTTGATCACTTTAGTTCTCACAAGTTTCAAATAATGAAAAAGCACTAACAATAAAGTCTGATCATTTTTATATTATTTGAAATATGTTCGACTTTATTCATGTACATCATTATTTTGCTCATCCTTAGTATTATTTTCTTGCCAAAAGCAATCCCACCATTCAAAAGGCATTTTTGATAACTTAACATTGAAAGTTGAGATAAAGAGTGAAAACGTTTTATTTACGTATTTGCATGACCTATACATAAAGTCTGGCTCAAAAGGAGCTTCGATAAGCTCAGGGATTATATGGTATCGATGTAAAGGGTTGGTGCACCTTTTGCTATTATAAACAGAAACATGAGGCCACATATTGTGGCTATTTTGGCTAAAAGGCTTATAAGCGAATTTATATAACCCTTCACAGTCAGCTTCTTGAGACATTTTTCGGTAATCAAGAGGAGACCAACTACCTAAATTAACCTCTACAGCCCAATCCATTTTTTGAGAATTTACCCAATTAGATTTAATGTCAACAATTTGCTGCATTTGTTCTTTAGTTTCATCATCCGACTCTTCTTCAATACCAAGCTTATAAAGTTCTATAAGTAACTTTTCTTCACCTAAACCATGTGCCACATAAAGTTTAGCTCTTTCTTCTAGGTCTAGTAATATCCACGAAAGAGTAATATATAAATCGGTCATAGCTCGAAGAAACAGTGGTGCAGAATGTCCATTCCAATTATTTGGGCTTCGAGCTAATTCAATAGATAGAGTAACCTGCCTTGATAATAAGCCTCCAATAACAGAGTAAGCACCCAATTTATCTGGTTCTACTTCTATTTGTTGCCAAATCTCATGAAAGCTGTCGATAAGATAACCTTCATATTCTGTTATAAATTTTTCAATATTCACTTATACAATCCGATAAATTAAAAGTTTGCATCCAAAAATCTTTTACCCATGTGTGCGCTTTAATATTTAGCTCGTCATTATCTTGCCTAAACATTCCTATTGATCCATTCATATGCGCTCTAGCGAATGCTGCGGCATGTTTCGCTTCATCGGAGTCGGGCTTAGTAAAAATAGTGTTAAAGTCGGGTATTTTAACTGGGTTACATACTTTTAATCGACCAGTTTCTAAAGTTGAATAAAAGGCAGTAACTTGAACTTTAGTTGCGATTGACGAGTGCCTATCCAATAAAGTTTTTACATCTTCTGAAAGCATAGCTATCGCCTCAACTTTATCTACAGCATACATATGTTCTTCAAACAAAAAGCTTAGGGGGTAATCTTTTAAAATATGGTGCTGGTGCTCTAAACTCTCTAAAAGCATTTCAAAATAACTTTTGCCTTTTACTGCATCATATATAGATTTTTTTTGCTCACAGGACAGTAAACTAAAATTACCCATTGCATATAATGGCTGAGGTCTATTTTCACCAAAAATAGCTTCGGCATCTGTAATGAATTCAATAATGACTTTAGTTGCTAACCTACCATCACAACGTAAATAAAGCGCAGACATCCATACCACACAAGGTAATAATTCATCAACAAAAGAGGTTTCTTGCATACTCGCGATTTGTTTCATTGGCGGAATAAGCTTCTTACCCACCTTTTTATGATCTTTTAATACTTTTCCGCGATGGTTTGGCTTTTTAATAATAATTCCCCGTACTTTTTTAAAAAACAATGAAGACATTTATAATTATTCAGAGAGTCTGCCTGCGCACCGTCAGAATTTTGAATAAATTTTTAGAACAGGATAACCATTATTAATACATGTCCATTAGGTTACCTGTGATCTGGTTTATAAGCCCGAACGGAGTTATATTCGCAACAGCCACTTTCTACTATTTTGTTAATCCCGTTAGTACATCACGGAAGCTGGTTAAGCCTGCTTCGATGTTTTCGATGATCTCTTCAGCGAGATCTTCTGGATTTAGTAGGTTATTCAAATCTGCTAGCGATTTATCTTGTAGCCAAAAGAGATCTAAACTGGTTTTGTCTCTAGCAAGGATGTCTTTATAGGGATATTTACGCCAGCGGCCTTCTGGATTGGTTTCTTTGTCCCAGGTTTGCGCTCGGTTATGGCTGTTTTCTGGGTTATAGCACTCAATGAATTTTTCTAAGTGCTCATAGCGCATTGGCTTTTTCTTTAAGGTGTGGTGAATGCTGGTACGGTAGTCGTAGTACCAAATCTCTTTTGTCCACGGTTCTTTGGCGGCCGGCTTGTTATCGAAAAAGAGTACATTTGCCTTGACGCCGTTGGCGTAGAAAATACCCGTTGGCAGGCGGAGAATAGTGTGAAGGTCTGTTGTTTTTAGTAGCTCTTTTCGTACGGTTTCACCTGCGCCACCTTCAAATAAAACATTGTCAGGCACTACCACTGCTGCGCGACCTGTGGTTTTAAGCATATTGCGAATATGCTGAACAAAATTGAGCTGTTTATTTGAGGTGCTTGCCCAAAAATCTTGGCGGTTGTAGGTTAGCTCATCTTTTTCCTGTTCCCCTTCATCATTGGTGAAGGTCATGCTGCTCTTTTTACCAAATGGCGGGTTAGCCAATACCATATCGACGGTTGTTGAAGGCTCTGCAACCAGAGCATCATTACCACTGATAAAGTCTTTGCCATCAATTTCGCCAATATTGTGTAAAAACATGTTCATCAGGCAAAGGCGGCGTGTACTGGCAACGATCTCGTTGCCAAAGAATGTTTCGTTTTTCAGTGTGTTTTTTTCCGCCTTGTCCATGGTTTTTCCGTGGTGCTCTATGACGTAGTCGTATGCGGCCAGCAAAAAGCCGCCAGTGCCACATGCAGGATCAGCAATAGTTTGGTTAGGCTGGGGCTGCATACAGTCGATTATGGCCTGAATAAGTGGGCGAGGAGTGAAGTATTGCCCGGCACCAGACTTGGTATCTTCAGCATTTTTTTCCAGCAAGCCCTCGTAGATGTCGCCTTTGACATCGGCTTTCATCATGGTCCAGCTATTGGCGTTGATCATATCAATCAAACGAGAAAGTTTGGCAGGGTCTTGTATTTTATTTTGGGCTTTAGTAAAAATTTGTCCGAGCATGCCTTTGCGCTGGCCTAGTTCTCTTAGCAGCTCGATATAATGACCTTCTAACTCAGCTCCTTTTCTGCTGGTCAAGCTCTCCCAGGTGTAGTCTTCGGGTACGCCGACATCGCGGCTATAGGGAGGTTTGCTGTATTCGTCAGCCATTTTCAAAAAGATAAGGTAGGTGAGCTGTTCAAGATAGTCACCATAGCTCACACCATCATCACGTAAGGTGGTACAGAAGCTCCAGACTTTAGATACAATTGATTGGGTATTCATAAATTTAGTTCTCGGTATTAGTTATTTAGTTTTGCTTGGCGCTTAGTTGTTTTACGGGTTGCTGCTTTATCGGCCTTGGCCTCGGCTTCTATTTGGGCTTTCTTTCTGACGATGCGTTTGAGTAGTTTATTGGCAGGCTCGTCATTCGGATCTTGCGAAACCAGTTGGCCGGAGAAAGCTTTTTTCAGGGTGGATTGTCTTAGCACATAGGCTTTCAATAGATTTTGCTTAAGATCTTCCTCTAGTCGGTCAATAGAAGATAACTTTTGCTCTAAGTGTGAAACAATGATTTTTTGTTCGTCTATTGAGCAATAGGGGAATGGATAGTTTGAGAGTTTATCGCCATTAATGTTAGATTGGTTTACTCCATCTGTTTTGACGGAATTACCGTATTGCTTAGCCCGATAGGAATTAAGATATAAGTTCAAGTATTGGCTATTAATAACTCTTTGCGAATGATTTATTCTAATTAAATAACCTGCAAATAAAGCTTCTTTTTCGCCTCTAAATATTGCTGTTTTACCAACAAGTTCAGGACTATTCGTTCTATTAAAAAGAACATCACCTGGATTTAAGAGGTATTTTTCTATTTCATCTTTATCACTGCTAAAGACGAGGTCATCCCATACGAATTTTCCCTGTTGTATGTTTCCCATGCGCAACACTGGGTGGGAACCATCAGAAGCTGATTTAGCAGATGTTCCATACCCAACCCCTGTACTCATCCAGCCGAGCTTTTCCCACTTCCAGCCAATGGGTAATTCATTTATAGACTTTAATATCTCGTCCGTCAGTGGAGAGTAATCTTTAGGTTTACGCGGCTTTGTAGGCTTTTTCCCTTCTTTACCATTTTCTTCCCAGGTTTCGACGGCCGTTTTCCACTCTTCAAGCCGTTGAAAGTAGTGTTCTTCGCGTTCTTGCTTGATGCGCTCCAGTAGTTGTTCAGCTGACTCAAGTTTATAAGGGTTGTCGCGTCGCCACTGTTCGGTGAGTTTTCCTTCGAAGGCGTATTTGAGTAGTGCCTGTCGGTAGACTTTCAACTGCTTCTGAGCCGTTTTCAAGCTCTCTATGCCCTTATCCAGATAGGAGAACAGCTCTTCGATCTTAGCTACGATGCGGTGTTGTTCTTTTTCAGGGGGGAGAGGAAGCTTTTCGGCACTCAACCAAGGGGCAGGAACACGCCTTTGACCTACCGCACCAGTCATATTGTGTTCAGCTTGAACTCTGAATATTTTGGAAGAAACAAAATAGTAAATAAAATGAGGATTTATTCCTACACCAGCTCGTAATACATGAAATTCGGTTGAGCCAAATCCTAGCCCATTAGTAACCGCAGGAACTACCGCCATTTTACCGTTTTCCATACACGGTGTTATTTTTGCGAAAAGAACATCGTGCTTTTGGAAGGCTGTATACCCTTTCTTCACTTGAGAAAAAGAGCGAATGCCAGAAACATCAATCTTTCCAGATTCTGCATCTACAGCCGGCATCGGTACGAAAGATACTTGTAAGTCATCTTGGTAATTTGATTTATTCAGCTTGGGGTTTATTTCACACACTGATTCGAGGTTTATAACTTCCCAAGTTTTAGGTACTTTTTCTTCTTCAAATATTCTTATCAAGCTGCTAACTCTTCATTTAATGTATTAATTAGGTTATTCATCTCGTCGCCAAAGAGTTGGTACATTCGCCCTAAGCCGCCTTCGGCATCGAACGGAGCCATGTCCAGATCATCGATTTCAAAATGGAAGGAGTTGGCGATATGGTCGCGTATCATCCGCAGCCATGCCATTTGTTGTTCGTTAAACTTTTCACCTTCACCTGCATGATAGGCCAATACCCAACGCTGAAAGTGTTTTTTCACCGTTTCGGAAAAAGGTGACAGTGACTCATCGATACCTGAAACTCGGCGAATTAGGGCGACCAGCATTTGCAATTCGGCTTCAGGATGTTTGCCCTGAACTTTATCAAGCTGTGCGTAAGCATCCCAGACGCGGATGGGGGCAAGCTGTGGTTTATCAGTTTTCAGCTTATCGAGAAGGTCACGAACCATATCAAAGGTTACTTCACGACGGCGGTGCGGTTGGCTGAAATATATTTCCAGCGCCGTGATGGCATCAATATTGTCTTTAAGGTATTGGTTAAAATCATCCCGTAAAGTTTGTGCTTTTAGTGCGGTATCAGCAGACCAACCCTGACTGGTGACTTCATCTAGGTTCTCGTGATCGATTTTTTGGTCTTTTTCTTTGCGAATGTTGACGATGGTCTCTATTAACTCGCCATTAATCACTTTGGCTGCCTGACTGACCAGTTCTTGCTGGCCCTTCTTACTGTTATCGTCACCCGGATCTGTGCCTATTGGTTGCTCTGAGATTAGGAGTGCCTGCTCTTCGACTTTATCGGCGTCAATAGCTTCAAAGAGATCGCTGACAATTTGAGTCAGCCCAATACCGCCACTGACTTTTTCGATACGGCGTTTATCGTCTTTGTCTAATTGTTTATCGAGCCTTGCCAGACGACCTGCCAGTGAGCTGACAGTATCGCTGTCACTTACACCCATCATTACGCTCATGGCGAGATCTTTGATGGGCACTGAGGGTTTGGTAATTAGCGGCTGGCTAGCTGTTTTTAGGGACTGTGTGACGCCAATGGCATCTACGATGACATAATGGGTTTTGTCGCACTTGGCATCGGGCGTAACTTTTTGCATTCCGTCTTTGTTGAGTGTGCGTGTACCACGGCCTTTCATCTGTTCAAAATAGTTTCTACTTTTAACATCGCGCATAAATAGTAGACATTCTAGGGGCTTTACATCAGTACCCGTAGCGATCATGTCGACGGTAACGGCAATGCGCGGATTGTAGTTACTACGAAACTGAGATAATACAGAGCGCGGATCTTCTCCCACTTCTATGATATTGCCGTCTTTATCTTTTTTGCCATCTTTAACCCTATAAGTGATTTTTTTGCAGAAGTCGTTGCCTTCGTTAAACTCTTCGCGAACAGTTTGAATAATATCGTCGGCATGGCTGTCAGATTTAGCAAAAACTAGGGTTTTAGGTACATGCTGGCGATCCGGAAATATACTTGGAAGTGAGTTTTTAAAGGTCTGAATCACGGTGAGGATTTGATCCGGATTCACAATGTTTTTATCTAGCTGTTTACCTGTATAGCTTTCATCTTCATCCTGCTGTTCCCAACGCTTTCGACGGGTCTGACGCTCCCGATGTTGTATTGGTTGTTTAGCTTTAAGCTGACCACCTACCTTTGTAACTTTGGTTTCAATCAAGTAAACCTCGTTGCCAACATTCACACCATCGGCAACGGCTTTCTCATGATCATAATTTGAAACAACATTTTTTTTGAAAAAACCATAGGTGCGATTATCAGGCGTTGCTGTTAAACCAATTAAGAATGAGTCAAAATAATCAAGCACCTGCATCCACAGGTTGTAAATAGAACGGTGACATTCATCGATAAATATGAAGTCGAAAAACTCTACCGGCACTTTGGGGTTATAGGCAACCGGCACCGGCTCTTTCGGTTTCAACAGACTTTCTGCCGGGTTTTGCTCTTCGGCGGTTTCGTCCAGGTCTTCTCCTCTTAAGATTGAATACATACGCTGTATAGTACAGATACACACCTGAGCATCTTTAGGGACATAGCTTGATTTAAGGCGTTGTACTGCATAGAGTTCTGTAAATTTTCGGCTATCATCAGAGGGTGTATAGTTGAGCATTTCCTGCTCGGCTTGCTCGCCTAAGTTTTTAGTATCCACCAAGAACAGAATGCGCTTACCTTTAGCATGTTTGAGTAGCCGATACATAGAGGTAATGGCAGTGTAAGTTTTACCTGAACCCGTAGCCATTTGGATGAGAGCACGAGGCTTTGCGTTACGAAAAGAATTTTCCAGATTGGTAATGGCGATTTCCTGGCAGTTACGCAGGCCTAACTCCGATGCTTTAACTTTTGTTGGATTTAATTCAGGTAGTTGTGTAAGTCGTTTGCGTAACGAGCTTACATTTTTTAGTTGCTCTTTCAGCGCTTCCGGGCGCTGAAAAGTGAACAGCTCACGAGCGCGAGGCTTTGGGTCACGCTGATCGGTAAAGTGGATAATTTCACCCGTTGCTTCGTAGAGGAAGGGCAGTGGTTCTTCGTTGTTTATCCACTTCAGCTTTGCGTTCGCGTATTTTTCGGTTTGAAGCTCTACTGAGGTAATTTTATGTCCCATATCCTGGGGCTTGGCTTCAATTACGCCAATTGCCTGGCCATCTACAAAAAGAACATAATCTGCTGGGCCAGCATCGGTTTGATACTCCCTAACCGCTTGACCCTCACCAACAGCAAAGTTAATGGCTTTATTACTTTGAATTGCCCAACCTGAGGCTTCAAGTTGCTCATCAATTTTGTCGCGTGCTATTTGCTCGGGATTTTGATTGACCATGCTTTTCCTTGCAGATATTTAATATAAGGACTTTACCATAAATGCAAAATTAGAAAACCTTATAAGTCCAATAATCGGCAAGTTATATAATTTTCTGTCATTAAATTACGCCGCTAATTCTTTATTCAATGTTTCTATCAAGCCATGCATTTCCTCATCAAAAAGCTGATGCATTTTACCTGTGCTTCCTTGCGCATCGAAAGGTGCTTTTTCTAGGTCATCAAGCTCAAAATGGAATGAACTGGCTATATGGTCACGTATCATCCTTAACCAGCCCATCTGTTCTTTACTAAACTTCTCACCTGAACCTGAATGATGTGAGAGTATCCAACGTTGGAAATTTCTTCTCACCGTATCGACAAACGGTGAAAGCGTGTTGTCGACACCGGATACACGACGGATCAGGGCAATAATGAGTTGTAACTCGGCTTCGGGTCGTTTACTTTTATTCTGGTCTATTTCGGCATAGGCATCCCAAATGCGCACAGGAGCAAGCTGTGGCCTATCGGCTTTTAATGTATCCATCAATTCACTAACCATATCAAAGGTGACTTCACGGCGGCGATATGGCTCCTTAAAGTAGATTTCCAGCGCGGTAATGCTATCAATATTATTTTTTAAGTATTGGCTGAATTCGTCTCTGAGTGTTTGTGCATTAAGTTGATGTTTTTCCGACCAGCCAGCATAAGTTAGTTTGTCAGAGGTGTAATAGTCTATCTTCAGATCTTTATCGCTGCGGATATTAACGATTGTTTTAATAAGTCTTTCATTAAAAACTTTTGATGCATTGCTAACTAGCTCTTGTTGAGCACTTTTTCTGTACTGTTCACCCGGATCGTCACCTTGAGGCAAACCTGCAATTTGAAGCGCTCGGATTTCAATATCATCGATATTTATTGCATCGATGAGCCCCCTGACAATTTGGGTTAGGGTAATGCCTCCGCTATCCATTTCTATACGCTTTTTATCCTGCTCTTCAAGTTGCCGGTCTAACCTGGCTAAACGGCCAGCAAGGGATTTAACGGTATCAAGCCCATAAGCC
The DNA here is from genome assembly GCF_000764205.1 of Thalassotalea sp. ND16A. Taxonomy (GTDB): domain Bacteria; phylum Pseudomonadota; class Gammaproteobacteria; order Enterobacterales; family Alteromonadaceae; genus Thalassotalea_A. The sequence continues at coordinate 14,216 of NZ_JQDZ01000021.1, read as the reverse complement.
CCCATCATTACTGCATTTGCCAATTTTTTAAGAGGGACTGAAGGATTGGAGATTAACGGCTGACTGGGTGTGGCTAAAGACTGGGTTATCCCAACAGCATCAACTATCACGAAATGGGTTTTATCGCTGATGGCATCATCGGTTACTCGTTGCATTCTTTGCTTATCGAGAGTACGAACCCCACGCCCTTTCATCTGTTCAAAGTAATTTCGGCTTTTAACATCACGCATAAACAGCAAACATTCTAACGGCTTAATATCTGTTCCAGTAGCTATCATATCAACGGTAACTGCAATTCGTGGCGAGTGGTTATTGCGAAAGCGTGATAACACAGCTCCAGGCTGTTCACCTTTTTCAATCAACTCACCTTTTTTATTGCGTAAGCCCTCTTGAACCTTGTATGTAATTTTTTTGCAAAAATTATCATCTTCATTGAAGGTTTCCCGAACAATTCTGACGATATCATCGGCGTGACTATCAGATTTAGCAAAGATAAGGGTTTTAGGTACACAAGTACGCGCAGGGAAGATGTCTGGTAATGAGGCTTTAAAAGTTTCAATAATCGTTTTTATCTGACTAGGGTTGATAATTTTATCGTCTAAATGCTTGGCTGAATAAATTTCATCCTGATCTTGTTGATCCCAACGTGTTTTGTTAGTTAAGCGCTCTCGGTATTGCACTGGCTCCATTGCTTTGAGCTTCCCCCCTTGTTGAGTCACCTCAGTTTCAATTAAATAAACTTCGTAACCAACATTTACGCCATCGGCAACCGCCTCTTCATGGCTGTATTGAAAGACTAGGTTTCTACCGAAAAAGCCGAATGTGCGATTATCAGGGGTGGCAGTAAGCCCGATTAACATAGAGTCGAAGTAGTCGAATATCTGACGCCATAAGTTATAAATTGAGCGGTGACATTCATCGATGAATATTAAATCAAAAAACTCTATGGGTAACGAAGGGTTGTAGGCGATAGTTGGAGACTTAATTAATGCTGATATTGATTCTCTGTCAGAATAATCATCAGTTTCCTCATTAATAGCTTTGCCACTTAATATGGAATATAAACGTTGGATAGTACAAATATAAATTTGGGCATCTGTAGGTACGTAACTCGACTTAAACCTATGAATGGGGTGTAACCGATGCAACATCTTAGTGCTATCAACAGGCTTGAAGTTAAGCATTTCTTGTTCTGCTTGCTCACCCAGGTTTTTGGTATCTACAATAAATAAAATGCGTTTTGCTTTTGCATACTTGAGCAAACGATACATAGAGTTAATGGCTGTATATGTTTTGCCTGACCCGGTAGCCATCTGAATTAGGGTGCGCTCCTGGTTTTGACGCAATGAACTTTCAAGTTTTCTAATAGCCGCTTCTTGACAGTCTCGAAGACCTAATTCTGAAGGAGGGAGATTATCAGGGTTAAGTCCTGGTAACTCTTGAAGTTTCTTGAGAAGTGAAGATTTTGACTTTAGAAATGCTTTGAGAGTTTCTGGTTGATGAAAATGAAATACCTCTCGTGGTTCAGTGCGAGGATCATACTTATTGGTAAAGAGTATTTTTTCTGATATTACAACATAGTTGAATGGTAAATCATCTGAAAAGCATGGCTGTTCGACGGTGTTTATTGCACCTACGGCTTCTCCATTAACTAATAGTATGTATCCGGGACTTTTAAGGCTGTCTTTTCGAATAGCGAAGTCACCTTCATATAAATGAGCGTCTTCTGTAGAGAGCACCAGTTGCCAGCCAGCAGCCTCAAGTTGGTTATCAATATGAGCTATATGGGGTTGCCTGTTATTTTTATTGTTCATTTTTTATTCTTATTAAATAGTGTTTTTTAGACGGTAATTTTGAAGGGGAAAATTCAGCCATTAGACAATTTTCTAGGCAAATAGTTGAGGTGAAACAAATAGGTCTTCTTCCTTTAGTTCAAATTCTTGAACTTCATTAAGAAGTTCGCCCCGTATGATCCTCCTAATATTTTGGATGGAAGTATTTTTGGCTGAAGCTTTCAATAACAACAACGGTATTTGGTGGGTATTACAGTATTTGCTAACTTGCCAATGTCCTTTAAAAAATCCAGTACCATATTCTTTGATAAATTCATTCATGCAACTTTTACAAAAGCGCACTTCTCGAGACATAAAATTAGGTATCATCAGTCCACGAGGCTTTGATGTCGGATTTATTAGCTTTTGAAGGTCTTCTAGGTACTTAGTTGGCTTTGTTAGCTCTTGGGCTCTTCCTTGAACCGTATATTTTTTGTCGAACCCGGTATTTCTCAACAGCTGAATTAAATCACTTTCATTGTGTCGCTCAAAAATAAATCCCGTATTCTTATGGATATAGATATATTCTTTCCACCTTCCTGTAGTGCTTACAATATTTGAAAAGTCTTTAAATCCGGTAGTATCCTGCATACGAAATATAAAACTATGAATAAATTCACCTTGCTCCGTAAATGGTTTTAACATTAAATTCCCTGTTGGATGTTAAGAGCTTCTTGAAGACAAAAAATAGAGCCAAGCCGGAACGTCCCTCTGGAGAATAAGCTTGGAAAAACTTCTAATGCGTTGGTGGCTTAGTCCCGCAGCTTTTTCAATTTCACAAAGTGGTTTATCTCTATTGAAGCTGGCTATGAACTCTGAACAGGTTCGCACCAACCGCCTGGACTGATACTCATCAACACTTTCCGAATAGCGAGTAAAAAATGCCAAACATAGCGGTAGTTTACATAGTTTTTTTTCTATTATGCTTTTGAATCCAAGTTGGTTAGCAAACCAAGCTCGTGATCTTCTGGGTCCTATAATATCAAACTGAGTAGAACGCTCAATCTTTATTAACTGACGGACTATTTCTCTGTCTCTGGCATTCCAGTTCACACGCGTATTTCTATAGTTTTTAATATGTTGTGGCTTGTTTTCCTTTAACCACCGACAATCATAACGATAAAGCCAAATATATAAGCGAGCACAGGTTTTCTTTGCTCTCATTTGCTTTAAAGATTTGCCAACAGAAAGCAATCGTAGCCACTGTCTTCGGCATTTTTTTAACTTTTCTCGATTCGGTGAATTATAATCATTATGTTGTTCAGGTGTTTCTCCGGGAAGCATTTCTCCACGCTTTATAGTTATTTCCAATTCTTTAGGTTCTGGTATTAATGCCTGCCAGACGACAAAATGTTGAAGATAAGCAAACGGTCGCCTATGTTTTCTGAACATAGCAATCAGCCAGTTGTTTTCGGAATTTTTAAAATTCAAACCAGCTCGCTGTAACCACTCATCTCCCCAATAGGCTTTGATTTTGTTGGCAACTTGTTGATGATCGATTCTATTGCCTTTCTTCAGGTTTAAATAATCAGCGATATATCGATAAAAGTTACTCCAATTCAATATCATGATGTCACCATTTAGAAAACGGTTAACGCGTTTGGATAACAACAACTTTTTTTGATTAGCAGTTTCTGTGTACCCCACCTTGATGTCGATATTTTCAGCTCCAACAAACTGATGCCGGTGAACAGAACTTAAGGGAATGTCAGTATCGATTAAATAACAAGAGTGCTGCCAACAACATTCAACTCCTGGACATTGAAAAAGCCTGCGCCAATAGTTGTAACCGAGTGTCTGTTTATCTTCTCGCCAACAAAGAGGGCAAATTTTGTAAGTATTTGGCCATTTAAGAACTGAGGCATTTATACCGGTTCGAAGGGAGCTAGTGTTGAGCGAGTCTTGTATTAAATTTTGCTGAAGCAGTTTATATCTTCGTGAAGGGATAAAGCTTTCAAATAATGGCAAAACGGTATGATTGTTAACTACCTGTTGGGCCGATATAGGCCAAATATGCCCAACATTCGCCAATAATTGTTGAATATGCCCCTGAAGTAAGGGCGATGGCACTATAGTTCTATTGCCAAAAATCCAGTCCAAGGCAACTTTATCATCCTGTACTCCTTGTTGATGAATACAGCGAGCAATTAAGCTCGTAAGTAGCTCATCTTTTTGAGGCTGAGGAAAGTAAGCGATCACTTGATTTCTGTATATTTAAAGGTCATAAGGCAAGTATAGTAAAGTATTATTTGGTTCTATTAGCTATAGTTGTTGAAAGATAACATTTGAGTAAAAATTTTATAGCACCTCCAGCGTTTTGCATGAAAAATGAGTAATCCCAATGAAACGCATCCGTCCCTGCAGCTAGCCGGTCAAGCATTTACAATTAGGTTCTCTTCCTTCGCTTAGCGGAATTCGAGCCACCATCACTTTGATTGCCAGTTAAGCATAGGAGCTGACCTAAGAGTGTAGAAAATTTATGATCAGAACTTTGACTTGCTGACCATCCTCAGAAACTAAAAAACAGCCCTTAATGGACTGCTTTGTGCCACAGTGACCTTTCAGTAGCTGCACTTTTTGCAACATCTCGTGTCACCTGTGTGCCCGACCGTGTGAAAATCTGAATTAACTAATATGCAAAATATGCATATTGGTACATTTTAAACTGGTCGAATTCGACCAGTTTGTGCAACAAGTTGTTGCACAATTAGTGACACCTAGATTACTTTCTTGCGGGCTGTAATCTTAGGTAAACCATGATTAACCCAAATAGTTGAAAATATCCTAGATATTAACTTTTCCAAATGCCAAATTATTTTAAGCTAGGTATTAATTACCTGAAGGAATAATATGAAAACAACTAATCTAACACTCATACAAACTCTTAATAATATCCTGCGCAATGCCTATAGTATGAACGGGTTTCATCGTTCATTTGTGTGGTCCGATACACAAATCCAGAGTTTTTTCACTGACTTATGTATTGGTGTACCAATAGGAACAATTACAACCATTGACTCTGGTTCAGCACAGTTAGAACACATTAGTACGAATTTGCCATTTCCAAAAAGAAACGCCCCCGTTTTGGTTATTGATGGAGTGCAACGCTTATGTTCTCTCGCTTTTGGCTTTTTAGATCTTGACCCTAATAGAAAGGTATACTTCGATTTAAAACAAATGTTTTTTTCAACTACTGGCAATGATTCAAACTATGTAGTTATATTAAATCCAGATGATCCAATATTTGACGGTGAGGAAGGTTTACGTTACATAGAACTCAATACCGTTATGAATGATTTTCATTCAATTTTTAGAGCTAAATTATACTTAGAGAGTGCAAAAATAGGGGCAGATGAATGGGTTCAACTTATCGCTAGAATTACACTTCTATTTGAAAACCTAAGGACGGTAACAATTCCTTTTACTGAGCTTAAAAATAATCACTCTCTGAACTCAATTAAAAATGCCTATGTTAGGTTAAATACCCTCACTTGATTTATTGGAATAAATATTACTTAATTTAAAATACCGCTTTAATTGACTATAAATCGGCTCTATATAATCCATATTGCGACGACAGTTTTCTTCGCTAAGGCGACATAAAGAGGTACTGATAGGAAAGGTCAACTTTCCGATCATATAACTGTCATTAATTTTACGCATCTATGACACTCTGGGACACGAAACGCCATAGAATGTTTGTTTTATTCCTTTTTGTATTCCATTTTCGTTGCTTTCTTCATTTGAGCCATGAAAACATGTAAAATTATTTAGATGTAATTTTACTGAGTATAGTTTACGGCATAAGTTATATAGTGCAGTAAGATTAATCAGTCAAACAGAACGTTCTATTACTGACATTATCTATGAACTTTTTTTCTAACCCATCACAATTTAAAAAACAATCCCAGATCACTCCTTTTAAATACTAAATGTGGTAAATAGAGCAAGAAACTCCACCAGAGAATAAATTGATTGCATGGCACTATTTCTGAAATTAAATGAGTTGATAAATATCTATTAAATTCCACTAATTTAGTTAACCAATACAACCTAGCAAAGTATTGGAAATCCAGTTAAGGTATAAATCAAAGTAAGTGTCTTAAAGTTGTTGTATTTATATTATGAAATCAAAGCACATTATTATGAAAATCGAGCATGCTGAAACTGTCTCGATATGTGAATCAAAAGAGGGTCGTTTATAATGATAAACAATTGTACACATTCATATTATTTTATCTTAATTGATAGATTAATAAAAAATAAAAAATAAAAAATAAAAAATAGTAAGGTATTCGCTTGTCTCAATCGTTTAAACAAATGCCCTTAGTAAAAATAAAGGGTCAGATGAAAAAGTTAATTTTTTGTAGTGCTACTTTTACTTTGTTGATGTCAATGTCGACAGAAACTTGGTCAAAAGAGCTAATTACAGAAAAAAAATATAACTTTGATGTTCACACAAAAAAAGCTGAGTTATCACTCATTGAATTTGCAGAACAAGCGGACCTTACATTTATTTTACCTTTTGATGTTGTACAGGGAAAACACATTCATAAGATAAAAGGGGTTTATACGGTTAGTGAAGCATTAGATATTATGCTAAGCAATTCCGGTTTGAAAGCACATGTCGATGAGCAAGGCCAGCTAATAATTATAATAGATGACCAATATAAAGAGACAATAGACATGATGAAAAAAAGTCAAATATCGAAGGCAGTTATTGCAGCCGTAACGTCAACGACCCTTCTAGGCACAAACATATCAGCAGAAGAAAACAATACGGATGAGATTGAAGTTGTTCAAGTTACCGGGGTTCGCAGCGCCTTAACTAAAGCAATGTCATTAAAACAAGATGCTAGCGGTATTCAAGATAGTATTGTTGCGGAAGATATAGGTAAGTTTCCAGATCAAAATGCTGCAGAATCACTTCAACGTATCACTGGCGTCACAATTTCACGAGAAAATGGTGAAGGTTCAAAAGTCACTGTTCGCGGCTTTGGCCCTAAATTTAATGTGGTAAAAATCAATGACCGTACGTTAGCGACAACTGATGGTGGACGAGATTTTGACTTTCAAGTTTTAGCATCTGAATTGATTTCTGGTATTGATGTAAAGAAAACACCAACGGCTGATTTAACTGCCGGCAGTATTGGTGCATATATCAATATTAATACGGCGAAACCATTTAACAGCCCTGGTTTTCATGCACTTGGTTCAGCTAAAGCGAACTATAACGATTTATCCGAAGAATCAAACCCTGAATTTTCAGGTGTTATTAGTAATACTTTTGCTGATGATACCTTTGGTGTTTTATTCGGATTATCGACAAAAGAAACGGATAGTCGTATCGATAAATATCGTACTAACCGTTGGCATGAGTTATATAGTCTTCCAGAAGGTTTAACTGATGATGTTAAAGATTTAGACGGCAATGTTCTTCCTGATGCAGAAGGTTTTAGACGTCCAGGTCGAGCTGCTTTTGAAAGCCATGATGAAAATCGCAAAAGAACTGGCGCAAATTTAGTTTTTCAATGGGCACCTACAAATAATATCGTTACTTCATTTGATGTTTTATTTACTGATTTAGATCGTCAAGTTTCAAGCCTTGGCATACAAATTCCAACTCAGGCAACACAATATAACAGTGCAGTAATTGATGACAATGAAACCTTAATTCGTGCAAATATTACCGATAACAATATTGATGGCTTAAACCGTACTTTGGGTGAAGACTCAACGTCTTTGTCTTATGGTTTCAATACTCTTTACGTTAAGGATAAATTAACGGTTGAGTTTGACGCTTCTTTTTCAACTGCCGAAGCTACTCATATTAATAGAGAATATATTCCTCATTTTACCTTACCCGATGATCCCGATGGTCGTGAAATTACTTTGGATTATGGCGCCGGGGATGTATTAAATACCACTTCAACAATTGACGTTAATGATATAGACGGCATTCGTGGCCATTGGAATGGTGCAAATACTAATGAGATTGAAGATGAAGTTACAGAACTGAAACTTGATACTACTTATGAATTAGATTCAGATTTATTTGAATCAGTGCAAGTTGGTGTTGCTTATTTAGATCGCACTACAAGCAATTATGCCTATAGTCTTAATAATGGTGGTGGTCATTGTACCCCTTGTGGCGGTGCTCCTAATGTGACCTTTGATAACCCTGAAGAAATATTTGGTTTAAGCGACAACCCTGGTTATTTAAGTAATGAATCTGGTGATTTTCCTCGAAGCTGGATAGTTATTAAAGATTTGGATGCCTATATTGAGGGGGTACAAAGTATCGGCGAAAAAAATTGGTACAATGATCCGACGACAGGATGGCGAGTCGATGATGAATTAGGTGCGCCGTTATTAGCGTCAGGTCAAAAATGGAATGAAGAGTCTTTTGATGCGGCTCCTTCATATGAAAATGATGAAACTACCTATTCTGCTTATGCGCGGGTAAATATGTTCGGTGAAATTGGTGACTATACTTGGTCTGGTAATGCGGGCTTACGTTATATTAGTATTGAAAATACTGCCCATGGTTTTAGTCAAGAGTTATTAACGATAAAAATTAACCCTAGCTCAAATGATTCTGAGTTACGATTAGACACTACCTATTCTGAAGCACTTCCACTTAGTCAAGATTCAGATAATCAGTATTTATTGCCCAGTGTTAATATCAATTTTGACTTGAATGATGGTTTATTCCTTCGTACAGCCATAGCGCAAACAATTTCACGTCCAGCAATTAGTGATACCGGCGTTAACAAAAGTATTAATGTAGATAATACCGGGCAAATTACTACACAATCAGGTAATCCATTTTTAGAACCTTATAAAGTTAATCAATTTGATTTATCACTTGAGTATTATAAAGAGAATGGTAACGCTTACTCTATTGCCTATTTTTATAAAGATATAACCGATTTTATTTCAACACAAAGTAACCAAGCACCTTACAGTGGTGACGCTGTTATCGACCAAGACGTGTTAGAACGTGTTACTGACGGCGTTTTACCAGAAACCACCACGAATAAACAAAATCGTAGTGGTGGTACAGTAAATGGTGTTGAATTAAGTGCATTGCATTATTTTGATTACCTACCTGGCTTTTTAAGTGGCTTTGGTGTGCAAGCAAATTATACCTATGCAGATAGTGAAGATGATGGTGCTGAACCATTTAACCAACCGGGTATTACTGATCCAGGTAATGCATTAGAAGGATTCGCTAAAAATTCTTATAACCTGATTGCTTTTTATGATCAAGACGGATTGCAAGCAAGAATAGCCTATAACTGGCGTGATGATTTTATGCATGCTAGAGATGGCGCTGATGAGAGTGTTGCAGCAGCTTTACCAGTACATACAGAGGCTTACGGACAGTTAGATGCAAGTATTTCGTACGATATTAACGAAACATTTACCGTTTCTTTGGAGGGTATTAACTTAACTGATGAAGGACGAGTTGAGTATGTTGATATTGACTCTCGTGTTACTAAAGTTGAATATGCAGGTGTACGTTACCAAGCAGGAGTAAGAGTTAAATTTTAACCTTACTTAAATATAACAGGGGCTCATAGAGCCTCTGTTTTTTATATCGATTTATTGAACATAAAATTGTATAGAGAATAAAAGCATTATGTCTACAGAACATCGACCATTAAAGTCTTATGTTATTGTTGGTGGTGGCACGGCAGGCTGGATATCAGCAGCAGTATTGAGTCATACATTACAAAATACCGGTGTTTCAATTACCTTAGTTGAGTCTCCTGACATACCAACAGTTGGAGTAGGTGAAGCCACTATCCCTTCGTTTGTTGATTTGTTATCTTTTTTAAATATTTCTAAGCAAGATTTTATTACTAAGACTAATGCAACGTTCAAATTAGCAATTAAGTTTGTTGATTGGCATCAACAAGGTCAAGATTACTGGCATCCCTTTGGTAAAATAGGCAGTAAAATTGATGGTAAAGAATTTTATCAACATTGGTTAAAGAGCAATATTCATGGTGGTAAATTCGCATTAACTGATTTTTCACCAGCCATTGCGATGGCAAAAGAAAACCGTTTTTTTATTCCAGACCCCAAAAATCCTAATAATTTATCAAGTTCTGCTTATGCTCTACATTTTGATGCCGGTTTAGCCGCTAAATTTTTAGCTGAATATGCTCAAGCGAAAGGCGTTAAATTGATTAAAGCCCATGTACACGATGTTGAACAACATGAAGATGGCAGAATTAAAAGCTTAAACTTGAATAATGTTCAACAGATAACCAGTGATTTTTTTATCGATTGTAGCGGGCAACGTAGCTTACTCATGCAAAAAACACTAAGAGTGGGTTTTGATGATTGGCAGCATTATTTGCCGGTGAATAGCGCAGCGGTTATGCAAACCGAAAAAATGTCAATACTTGCACCCTATACTGAATCAACAGCACATGAAAATGGTTGGAGATGGCGCATACCTTTACAAAATCGTACGGGTAATGGCTTTGTCTTTAGCCAAGATTTTTGTAGTGATCAGCAAGCAATAGATTTGTTAACCAGTACAGTTACTGAAAAACCAATTAATGACCCTAAAATTATGCGTTTTACTACAGGTAAAAGTAAAAGGTTTTGGTATAAAAACTGTTTATCTGTTGGTTTATCTTCAGGTTTCTTAGAGCCCCTAGAGTCAACTGGCATTCATCTAATAATGAAAGGAATCCTAAATTTCGTACAGATGTTGCCTGATCATAATTTAGCTGATGTTACGCAAAATGAATACAATCGTTTGATGGATGCTGAGTATGACAGCATTAGAGACTTCATTGTTTTGCATTATTGTGTAAGTAAACGTAATGATTCTGCTTTTTGGAAAATGTGGCAACATACAGCTATTCCTGATTCACTTCAAAATAAACTCGCGTTATTTAAAAGCCAAGGGCGGTTAATGCGAAACGATTTAGATTTATTTGCTTCTGATAGTTGGTATGCAGTTCTTGAAGGAATGGGAGTTACACCTAATAGTTACGATCCTACAGTTGATGCTTCAAATTTTAAGTTAATACAAAAAATATTAACCGAGAGTGAAACTGCATTAAGAAATAATGTTCAACAGCTGATGACCCATGACGAATATATAACTAGACTATTAACCTCTACATGATTTTATTCACATCAACGTAGTTTAATAATTAATAAAAAATAGACTAGGGTAAAAAATGTTATGATTCGTTTAATAAATACGTCAGGTTAATCGTAATGAATAAATGCTAAAAAAGAAGTTCAGTTTAGTTCACTCGTTTTTGTCTATTAGGCCAAATGTTATGAGTTATATTTCTAAAATGGCTCCCCCTTCAGAAGTTGAAGACATAGTTCAAGAAGCTTATGTAAAGTTATGCCTATTAGAAAATAATCAATCAGAGAGCAGTGATAATAAAAAGCATCATCGATCGCTGTTATATACGATTGCAAAAAATTTAGCTTTAGATTACAACAAAAAATCAGAAGTTAAGTTAGCTGATGGCGTAGAAGATGAATACGAATACCCAGTGGAAGAGAATAATCCGACGTTCGAATATGCTGTTACTCATGAAAGTTTTGGTAATTTTTGCTCCGTTATAAGAAGCATGCCTAAACAGTGTCAAAAGGTTTTCGTATTGAAAAAAGTTTATGGTTTTACTCAATTCGAAATTGCCAAGGAACTTAATATAAGTATTAAAACTGTCGATAATCATGTAGTAAGTGGCATGAAACGACTAAAAAATCATATGGATAAAGCAAAAAAACATGGTCAATCAAAGCTTCAAATTAACGTAGGAGGTTAATATGAAAAATAATGTTATCCAATTACCTAATGATGATCAGATTTTAGATCAGGCACTTCATTGGCTTGCGGAAGTTGATCGTGGACTAACTCCAGAAAGAGAGGCTAGTTTAAAAAAATGGTTAGGGCAATCCGTTAAACATAAAGAGACATTTTTAGAAATGGCTTCAATGTGGGATAACTTAGATGTTTTAGCGCAACTTTCCGATGTATTTCCTTATAAAAACAGCAGTAAAAAATGGTACAACCAAACGGGCTTTTATAAGATAGCCGCGTCGGTATTATTCTGTCTAATCGCTAGTTTTTATTATGTTAGTCCCACAGGTAACAAACTTGTACAACAAAATTCATCCACTGAATACAAGGAATTAGTTGCGACTTATCGTACTAAAATAGGTGAGCACTCTACTATCAAACTGCCTGACAACTCGATAATAACGTTGAATACTAATAGTAAAGTCAGTGTTGAATATACTCATTCTCAGCGTAATTTAGTGCTTGAGCATGGTGAAGTGCATATTGATGTCGCTCATAACAAGGATCGTAAATTCTTAGTTCATGCGGGCGATAAAACCATTGAAGCTATTGGTACCGCATTTAATGTGCAAAATTATAATAATGTTGCTATTGAACTGTTAGTTACTGAAGGTACTGTTGTAGTTTCTGAACTGTTAGATAACCCTGAACCTGACAAGGACAGTATTATTGGTAAATTAAGCAAGTTTATTAATGATGATAAAGGGTCAATATTAGCCATAACAGCTGGCGAAAAAATCAATTTAAATTTAAATGAAAAATTCAAAGCATCAAAAGTAACAATTGAAAAAATCAATAAAGAAATAGAAACAAAGCTTTCTTGGATGGAAGGTAAAATTGTTTTTAAAGGTGAATCTTTACAAGAAGCTATTGAAGAAATTAGTCGTTATTCTCCGTGGAAATTAGAGTTAAGTGGTGAAAAAGTCAAAAAAGTTAAGATTATTGGCAGATTTCAAACTGGCGATATTAATTTATTGTTAGCCACACTGAATAAAAATTTCAACATTCATTCTGAACATGTAGATAATTCTAGAATTATTTTAAGTTTCCAGAAAGATTCTAGTTAACTTTATTCCATACAAAGAAGAGCAGTTTGTTTTGATGTATTAAAGCAGGGAAGACTTTAATTATGTGTATGTTTTTTATTAATTGAAGGTCACTTTACGAATAAAATTGTATGCATAAGATCAAATAGTAGGTAAGTATTCACGATGCTCCGGAATATGCATATAATTGAGGTTCGCTATGCAAGATAAAAAACTTCCCGTACAAATTACCACAGAAAACTTTGAAATAATTTCTTCAGGAGTTGTTCATTTAACGGAAGAGGAAATTAAATTTAAATTAGGATCTCTTGTTATAAAATACAAATTTAAAAGGGATTTGTACAAGCCTAGGTTTGTAGGAGAAATGGTTGGCAATGAACTTGTGATCAGTTTATACAATTCTGATAACCAAACCGGAGAAGGTAAAATAGATCCTATTGAAATAGGAGTACTGAGAGGAAAACCATTATTTACCACTTGGTTTGTGAACACTATTGAACATAATTTGAGGTTATTTAGTTATACATTCATGTGGAAAAGCGAATGATTTTTATCTCTTGAAACGTCACTCTGATTTACGGTTCCATAAACTTTGTAAATGCATCGATTAAATTATTATCTATTTAACAAAAAAACTTCTGTAGTGGCGTAGTAATTTTGCCACTTAATTCTTTGCGTCACTACAGTAATGTCTGTTGAGGGATCATTAAACAGACTATTCTGCCAACTAATTTTATAACCTACTTTACGTCAGCAATGTCGCATTAACGACGCTTTAACATTGTATACTTAGCATAAGTTAAGTTATTGATTAGGTTTCATGTGAACATCTTATTTTTGTGCACCGCTAATATCAACCGCAGCAAATCCGCTGAGGTATTATTTACAAATATCGGTGATAACAACACATATAAATCGGCGGGACTCAGTGCAAAATATACCGCGATGAATGATTCGCAGTTGTGCACCGAAGAATTATTGGAGTGGGCAGATAAAGTTTTTGTGTTCGAGAAAATGCATTTAGACAGAATCATTGAATATACAGGTGATAAATTCCTTCGTAAAATTAGCAATATAGATATTGAAGACAGGTATCAATTCATGGATCAGGAATTGGTTAGGCTGTTAAAACTAAAACTATTGCCACTAGTTTTGTAGTTACATTTGTATGTAAAAAATAAAAAACTATTCACGCTTCAGTGGTCGTAAATCTTCTGTGCCAAAAGCTGAATTACCAACGTGCAAAATATGCACATTGGTATATTTTAAACCAGTCGAATTCGACTGGTTTGTGCCTGTTGAGGATATGAAGATCATAGGAAAGGAAATTAAAGTAGTTGAGTATGGGGGGCCAATTGGCATGCATATTCCGGCGAACGTGAACACCGATTCCGGTTTATCGTGAACACCTGAATTTTTAACGCGTAACCTTCTTTAATTTTTAGCGCAAGTGTTCACGATGCGTCAACTTTTAATTGTTTTTCTCAT
>NZ_JQDZ01000020.1 GCF_000764205.1 Thalassotalea sp. ND16A | reverse complement strand
TTAACATTAACGGACATTTCTATAGCTAAAATGCCCTAGAGCAACAGCAAGAGCCAAATCAAAAGCAATTAGCAAGTCAAAGTCAAAAGCAATTAGCAGAGCCTCCAGTTCCTCCATAAGTGGGCTTATGTAAATTAAAATAACGGTTTCCAATCAAAAACTTTTCTTAACGCAAGCTAAAAACTTTTCAATCGGACCCTCCGTGATTTTCATTGACAACACCCACTTATTCCAGAGCTTGATATTCATCAAGTAAGCGCGCCAACTTTTATCGGCAAGCCGATGTTGACTTACTAACATGATAAATTTAACTGGAGAAAAGCCATGAGCAGCAAAGATAATAACAAAGAAAATCAATTGGTAGACCAATACACTGAAAAGAAAATCTGCAATAACTGTAAAGACAAATGCGACCACGTTACATCATTTTACGAGGGTCGAAATAATTACACTGAAACAATATGTCAAAACTGTGGCCACTGGGAGATTTAATCATGGATAACGAAATTGAAGACAGCTATTGCGATGAATGCCACTGTGAAACAAGCCATGAAATAGAGGTTCATCAAAGCTTAACTGCTGAATGGAATGAATGGGTATGCCAAACTTGCGGAGAAAGAACCAGTGCTTATTAAAATCAACCTAATCGAACCTGATGAAACTGACATTGTTGAAGAACTCAAAAAAGAGTTCGACCAAAAGTCAGCAAGCAAAGCGGTATTGCATGCCGCTAAAGATTACCAGAACCAAAAGAAACAGCATGATTATTGGCACAAGGCATGGCGAAGAAAATGTGAACAACTGGACGAATTAAAAAAAGCCTTAGAAATGAAATCCGAGGCAAATAATATTATCAATGAATTTTTGAAAAATCACTAAATGGTACCACTGGAGAGTGACGGCCAACGCCGTTCGCAAGCATCGAGTAAAACAAATGGTACCAAAATTTAATCCAGGAACAACTTGCCGGCTTAAGTTTTGGTACCATTTTTATTCTGCAGAATGTTTACCTGGTAAACTTTTTGGTACTAAATAATTAGAGAGCCTACACCCAACACATCCACGTTAATCACACCTCATTGAAATAGCCCCTCGCTCTTTGCTCAGGCTTCGCCAGAGCGAGTGTCGATTACAATTTCAGTGACAATTTTTTTCGGATTACAAGTAATCTTCCTTGTTTTATTACCCTTATGAAGTTGCACCAAGCAATCCGTTAACCTACGAACCTTGATACCAAAGTGCTTTAAATCGTCACTGTTCATCGAGTAAATCTCGTTCTTATTTTCTAACTCGAAAATGTAATCTCTGTCGATTAAATTGCCGCCCTGATACACACCATTCATTCCCGTTAGTCGCATGTCAGTTGCATCAAATGGCAATGCTAAGTTATCAGATTTAACAGCAATATCCGCATTAATGTAAGAATTACTACGAACATTATTATTTTCGGTACTATTTTGATTAGCAGGGTTTTCAAGGGAGGCAGAATAACTTTCGTAAGCACCAACCCTAAAGAATAAAAACCAAAGGACATAAACGATCGCAAGTAATAAAAGGGTGCCAGTAGCAATAACAGGGAAGCTTTTAAGCGGGTTATTTCCTGTTCGTTTTGTAATATCTCCTGTTGCCGTAGATTTATATAATTTGTGTACATCGACTGGGATTTTTCGCCATTTTTTAGTTTCTCCACTTTTGATTGCCTCGCCTGTGCCTTTTGGTGAATGTTCATGTACTCTCGGTCTGCGAAAGTAATACGGTATTTTTGCTAGCGCATCGAAATATTTATGCTTGTATGCAAACTGACAAACCGACCTTACCAACTTGTGAATCTCGGTTATTTCCGGTGTGCAATAAACGATATCCCAATTGTATTTTCTGTGGCGCATATTTGCTTCGCGCATTGTTTTTGGGTAAATAATTTGTTTATTTTCATCAAAAATTAAATCTCCTGTATCGTCCGTATCCGCTTCGGTAAACTCTTCAGGAGTAAACGATTTAATCTCATCCCAATAGCGCTTGTAGAAATGTTCCGGTAAATGATCCTTTAAACTTTCAATACCCTCTGAGTCGTATTCTTCGGGTTTGTAAGCGGTCCTATCTGCCGGGAATACGTCCTGAACTTCGTCAATTAAAATTAACGCCTTAACAGGCATCCACCAAAACCAACGCTTCCACAAACCTTTGCCTTTATCGGTTTGACTCGATAAACGCCAAAGGTCAGCCGTTTTCGGAAATTCTTCACCTAACGCTATTTCTATGTCTTCTTTCGGTAGTATACCCTCAACATTTGTGACTACTAAGCGCCCTGCTCTTAATGCTGGTAACACTTCAAACCACACAGCCGAAGCCGATTTAAACGACCCCGGTGGGCCATGAAAAATAGATGCCGCCATTAGAACACCCTCATTGCAAAGCGAGTGACATACGCTTGTAAAATAATATTTAATCCGTCAAAAATGCCGGAATCGATACCTGCTTGCTTAACGTCTTGCGGTAAAGCGGTCATTGCAGCCGCAATTTGTGAGCCTAACGTTAAATCTTGAATTAAGATTTTCGCTACGCCCCAAAAGAATTTCACCGACTCAAACCACCACGTAATTTTGACCTTTACCCACCACGTAACCAAGTAAACATACATTTCTTGGAATATCCCCGGCACATCCGTATTCATAAATGACCACAAATCCTCAATGCGATTATTGATGGCTTGCAATCCTCCAGTGATGCCCGTTTGCGGGTCAGCCGCAGCAAAAACAACATTAGGAAAAATTAACGACACAATTAAAAATAGTACCAAAAGTTTTCCCAGGTAATACTCACCGGCAATGATTTTAGTACCAAAATCTTCTCCGGGTAACTTTGCCTGGAACCGAAAACGGTACCAAAAGTTCTCTTTTAAAATCATTCTTTTCTACTCCCTAGTAATATGAACAACGCTGCAATTGAGCAAAGTAAATAAACCGCAGGTTGTATTTGTTGAAATAACGACTGAAAACGACTTAAGCTGATATCAATTGATGCGCCTTTAATGTCTAAAGGTCTTGTTTGATAACCTGCTCCACTTGGAGGTGTAAAATTAATTAACGACGTTAATTCCGCTTTAATCGTGCCTTGATAATCTTTAATATTATTTTGAATTGCGGCAATTTCATCGTTTAACTTTTGCATTTCAGCCGCATTAAACAAGTCCGTAAATCCTGTATTTTCTAAGGTATTCGATGTTATTGCGGTATCATTTTGTTTTTTTAATTCATCAACAATTGGTTGAATATTAGTAGGTTCTGAACTTGCACCACCACCGCCAACTGGTTTGTTATTAATTGCTGCGATAATTCTATCGGCAGAACTGGACATCGTAGACGATACCGACTCGCCACTTTTGCGAATTGAATTATCCATTGTGTCGAGTTTTTCATTTGATTTTTGCGTAAGATTTGCCACATCTTGAGTGGCCTGTGCTTCAACTGAATAATTTTCAATTTCAGCCCCCGACCATTGCCCCCCATCATCGGTACACGAATAACAGCTGTTATGGGAAGTGATCGAACACGTGCCATGATACGCAGTAGCAGCAGGGCAAGAAACGTTTGTGTAATCACCCATGGTTTTATCCCAAACACCCCCGAGTTCCTCACACGCCCCACGGTAAGCATTACCACCTAATAACGAACAAATGCCATTATCATCGAAATAATCAGAACTGCCCTCGCCCACGTCAGGATGTTTATCAGGGTTGCACATGAATTTTTCGCCAATCTGTAAACAGCCATCGTCGCAAATTTCCGTACCACTTACGGAACTGCAATGCTTCTCTTTGTTGGCCACGCAATAATTGGACGTTTCACCCCCAACATTTGCAGCAACATTCATGCAGCTGTCATTGGGGTTGTCTCCACCGTCATTAAAAAAAGGGTTTGGGGAATTAGCGCACCCCAAAGGTTGAGAGCCAACACCTGCATAATACGAATTACCACTTTGGTCTGAGACTTTGCCCAACTCACAAGCCAAACCCGAAGCGGCGGTATAACACATGGCATCAGCAGTATTAGAGCCAGAAGAAAGCAAAAGCCCTTCACAAGCACTATCGTTTTGTGAACTCTGAGCGCCCTTACTCAATGCGTCTTGTAAATCAGTTTCTCTATAACAAAAACCCTCTATCGGATAAGTGAAACCCAAACCCTTCGAATCTTCACAGCCTTCACTTTCAGTATTGACCGCCCCCAGGGTGTTTAGACCAACATCAATAAATAAGGTTTGAACAATGTTATCTAAACATTCGCCTTGTAAATTTTTCATGTCATGGTGTAAAGTTAAAGTGTTATTATCCCAACCATAAACGCGAGGGTTACAACGCTCTTCCTCCATCGCCTTGCTTAGGGAATGACCCTCAACGGCGGGTTTACACATTTGTTTAGCTGAATTACTAGAGGCCGCAACCACGCTTTCTGATGTTGGCCCGTAAATAGATGTCAAACACTGATATTCAACATTTTCAATGATTGTAATTTTTGATGGCTCGTTAGGATAACCGCCTAGCTCTAAATCCCCTGAGTAGGCATTAGGGATAAAAGAAAGGGCGGCAATTGCCACCCCTCCTAACGTCTTTGATAATTTGTTTTTAACTAGTCCTAACGCCACTAGAAAAGCCCTCCACAAAGGAATAAATAAAAATAGTTGCAAACATTAAAGACGTCAGCACAAGTAAACCTTAAGCGCTAAATTAGCGAGTTAGGAAACGTAAAACGAAACCAACACCAGTAACAACAGCAGCAACGCCGATGATACCTGCAACGGCAGTTGTTACACTGGTAGTTGCATCCGTTTGAGCGGCACTAATAGCCAATGAATGGTCAGTTGCTAACGCTGCACTTGATGCCATCATCGCTGAACCAACAGCCATGATTTTTGCTGTGCCAGATTTTGCGAATTGACCTGTTTGTGATTTGAAGTTTTTCATAACAATTTCCCCTAATGGAATTAATAAAAGTTTTTTACGATTTTCCGAGTATTCGGACTACCCTGCCTACGCCATGGCCTGTAATGAAAGTAATGATACAAGTCGCTACAAACGCCCCCATGTCTTCGGCAGAGAATTGGAACAAATCGATTAATGTAGCAACAATAGAATCTACGTTAATCGAGTTGTATTCAGTGGCATCCAATAAAACTAAGTCATTACATTGGTCTATCGGTACACCTGAATTTACTAAGAAGCCGTTCACGTCAACATTTACACAAGTGCTTGCGTACAAAGGGTGAATGCACATAAAACAAGCAATTAAGAATATGTTTGTGAACTTCTTCATTTAAAAATATTTCCTTAACCGTTAGGTCAAGTTTGCTACCTTTTTTTCTGGCTCTTGACCTGCAAGAACGTTTAGAACGGCGTCTTTATCTACGTAGACATTGCGGAAATCGCCCACGTTTATTTTTAATTCAACGATGTTGTAATGGTTATCACTTAACGACTTCATGAATGCCGAATCGTTTTGTTTTTGCTTCGAAATGGAAATGTCCATTACCATCGTTTGCTCTTGGTTGTATTGATTCACGAACGCTCGTTCAATACCCAAATACTGGTGTTGAGTGCTTTGCAATTGACCGTCTTTTTTGAATTCTTTATTTACTGTTTTTGTACCTACTAGCAGTCCTCGAACAAACATACCTGCTTCAATATTTTGATTATTCATAATTTAATCTCTCTGTTTAGATGCTTCTTACATCATCATTTTGACAACTTGGACAACAAACCATGTTATCGGCGTACTTGGTTGTAATATCCAAGTCATTTTCACCACCTTGCCAATCGCAAGAATCACTGGTGCAAATAAAAATATGCTCTTTCATGTTCGCGGTAACGGACTGGAAATTCATTTATGCGACTCTATGTAATGGGAAAGAAAGAACATTTTCAGCATGTTGCTGATAAAGCGAATCTGGCTCTACGTAACCAACTGGACATTGGTTGATAAAGTCAAAATTAATTACTTTGATGATTGGCGTTACGTTGGAGGCTATGCCATTAAGATTTTGTAAATGGGCTTTGGGTACGACTTTCATTAATAATTTAACATTGTCGTTAAAAGTAGATGAGCTAAACATAGACTTGGTTTTAGCCCAACCGTACGTTTTTATGTCCATGTAAAGCTTGTGCAAACGTATTCCTTTGGCATAACTTAAATTGCCGCTAGGTGTTACTTTCACAAACTTAGATTTAATTTTACTCTCTATTTCATCATCTGTATAAACTTTCATATCTGCACCCTTAAAACATTCTAAAATGTCGCTCCATGCAACAGCCCACATATGCTGAATTACATTTCCATTAATTTCATCGCGACAATATTTCATAAACTCAATTAAATTTGTTGGTATATCCATTCGTTTCATCATATCCGGCATTACACAAGCCTCATGACGTACCGCAGTTTTTGCGTAATTTTGTACTTCTGGTGATTTCAATAATTTAAGCTGCTTTTCAAAGTAAGCGTTTTGAGTTTTTTTCTTAGTTGTTTTAGCTTTCTTAATAAGGCCAGATTTATGTAATTTAGGTTCGCTTTTTACCAAGCCTAAATCCTTTTCAATTTTTTCAATTGCATTCAAAATTTCAGGAAATTTTAAATACTGCTTTAATGTTTTATTTCGTGAAGTGCGAACACCCTTACCAGACATTCCCCAGTAATTCGATGTGTCATGCTCTTGGTTGGAGACTTTCGTTTGTCCATGATGAATATTGCGACAAGCCGCAATTACTTGACGGGCAATAGACTGATTTTTTACATGAGCGGAATACGTACAATCGATTTGTTTAATTTCAACAGTTTTAAAATCTAACATGTCGATTAAATCCGGCATGGCAAAACAAAGTGCATCGATCAAACAGAGAATTTGCTCGGGATTATCAGAGCCATAAACGTTATGGCCTTGAAGGATTTTTGCTACAGAGCCTTTAACCTGAACGAAAGGCCAGTAACTCGCACCACCTTGAAAAACTTTAAATGCTACAGATGAATTACTACTAGCAATCGACTCCCAAGGTGAAGAAAGGTTTGTTACTTCGGCATTCCCTACCCCGTTGAAATCTACGATTTCACCCGCCATAACCTTGCAACCGCGCTTGAAACATTCTTTTAAATCAACCTCACCCGATTCACGTTTGATGTGGTCACCAAAAACGTACTGGGGTTTGAATTTAATATTTAAAACTACTGTATCAATCATTCCGTGTTTACATGTAATAAATAACTTAGCGCGAATATCTCATATTATTTCTTACATGTAAACATATTGTGAATTATATTTATTACATGGTTTATTATATACATGCACAGAGGCAACAAATAATGAGTGATGAAATGGCAAGACAAGACACTACCATTGCTATCAACGGAGCGAGAAAAGACAAACTAAAGGATGCGGTAGTAGATATAACGATAGCAACAAGAGAGCCGATTAAATCATCGGCCATAGTTCAATATCTAATCGATAACTATTTAGACGATGCAGTTAAGGATTTAAAAAACCAACTAAAATAATAATAAATATGCACGGGTATATTAAATACCCCAAAAAAAGCAATAAACCACTGTATAAACAAGCAAAACCACTGTACAAAAGCCGGAATCCGGCCAAGAATCCACTGTTATAGTATGTGGATTCTTTTTTTTTGCTCACGACAAGGATATTTATGAGTTCAAAAATAATAATATTTACGTTTCTAATAATTAGTACCGCTAATGCAGCAACAATAAAGTCTGTTAGGTGCGGCCAAAAAATAATCAGGGTTGGAGATCCAGTAAAAACTGTATATCAAAATTGCAAAAGATTAAAAACATATAACAATGGAAATATTTACTATAAAACTTACGGCCACACACCTAAGCAATTTATCGTTAGAAATAAAAAAGTAATAAAAATTGAAGAATTAAGATAACTAAAAAGACTTATGCACAGATTTTGTGTATAAGTTTTTTATGTACATCAAATTTGTAGACAACTCCCCTCACTTCGAAGAATCAATACGGATATTAAAAAGAAGATATGGCACAACAGCAGCAGCTACCGCTGTGCGTTTTTCTGTGCTTGAATTTAGCCGAAGCAATTTTGATTATGAAGCACTCCTGGAGGTTAACACTCTCCAGAAACGCGAAATTGAGCATTTAAAGGAAGTAATCGAACGATTACTAGGTACAAAATAAAGTACCTTTTGCCCTCTCAGGGCGATTTTAAGGCGCTTTAATCTGCTAGTTAACATTAACGGACATTT
>NZ_JQDZ01000019.1 GCF_000764205.1 Thalassotalea sp. ND16A | reverse complement strand
TGATTAAACAACGATTGCATGTGTTAAATCATATTGTTTGGGCTAAGCCGAGCGGTATGTATATGAGACATTGCAAAGAAAAGTTGCGCAGTTATGCCCCGCAAACTGAGAGAGTTATTTTTGCTCAACATTATAATGCAGATGGTTACGCAAAAGGTCTCGTCGGTTATGATCAAAAGAAAGAACAAGCTAAAAGAAATACTTTTGCACCGCTAATTGATTATTTCAAGAAAGCAAAATCCGACTTAAATGTATCTGCAAAAGAAATAAATAAAGCAACAGAGACTCAAATGTGCAGCCATTGGTTTAGTGAGAGTCAATGGAAGTTACCGACGAAAGAGCAGTACGAAAAACTTCAAGTACTATTTGCTAGATATGCAAATAGTGAGCTTAATCCATTATACCGTGATTACGAATGTGTAAAACACGAAATGCAAGGATTACATGTAGATTATGACGAATTAAAAAAAGAGTTTGAGTTATCTAGACGATATTTTAGCGTTAATGCTGACGTTCAATATAC
>NZ_JQDZ01000018.1 GCF_000764205.1 Thalassotalea sp. ND16A | reverse complement strand
AGTTTCGACTGAAACACCATAATGCTTTGCGGCCTCGCCTATACTCACTAAATCGAAGACTAAAGTTTTCATAATCACCACCTCATGATCAGGTTTAGGCAATTATTCGCTAACTAGCAAGAACCCCTATCGGATACTAAATACTACCTGGATCAAGAAGAGATTATTATTGATGGAATATTAGGACACGATTTTTTACATCACTTTAGTTGGACGTTTGATAAACAACAAAATAAAATTAGTATCAGTAGCGCACCTTATAAAGAAACGGGCAAAGAAACCACCCTCCCTTTTGATACTTTTTTAAGTAAACTTAGCGTTGACTAATGTGAAAACCAATGTAATTGGTGATATCGATGGTGACGGAGATGATTGGTGGATTGTGGGAAGTGGCTTGTTAAGTCAATTCAAAACCGTGATCGATTATCACTCATCGAAACTTCATATTATTCCTTATGAAGATTCAGCTTATGAAAGTTCATATAACCTGCTCGGCCTTGAGTTGAGACCATTGAAAAATGGACATTTTATTGTCAGGTATGTTTTTCCGCAGATGGCAAGTTTGGCATTCGATATAAAAAAGGGTGACATTATTAGCGAAATTGATGGTCAACCGGCTAAAGACATTAGCCTTGAAAAGTGGTTATCCATTAGTAATCAGCCCAGAAGCCATTTGATTTGCCGTGTCAGGCAGCAAGAAAAATGTTTTACGATAGTATCGAAAGAAATAGCAGGCTACTCGGATAATTAATGTTTTTAGTAGTCTCATACTCTATTTTACCGAATGGCATCGAGAAAACCCAGTGATCTTTGGTCGCTGGGTAGTTCACACTCGACATACAATACTTCCATGTATTGCTCACCATGGCTGGTTTTAGACTTGCGATTTACTTACCTGATTAATTCAAGTAATTCATGGATCGTTTTTACTGGTATAACCTTTGCGCCCAGACCTTCCATCGATTTATGAAAATTGCGATAAGGGATAAATATTTCACTAAAACCATGTTGTGCCGCCTCTTTAACACGCGGCACGCCACTGTCTATTGGCCGGACATCACCATTTAAACTTAGCTCGCCCATAATGCAAGTTGTGCGTGGCACGACAAAATCGTTAAGGCTGCTTAACAATGCGGTCACTAAAGCTAAATCAATACAGGTTTCTGATTCATCTATCTTTAAACCACCGACGATATTAAAGAAGGTATCATGGAATATTTTGGTTTTCGTATGTTTGCGCAAGATGCCGGTTAACATCTTGATCCGGTTCATATTCAAGCCAACACACACTCGTTGTGGAAACTCGGCTTCCGTTTCGGTAGTGAGGCACTGTATCTCTAACAGCAGGTTCCTATTGCCTTTGCGGATACAGGTGATAGTCGAACCAGGGGACTCGGTAGTCGAACCCGACAAGAAAATCTCACTTGGATTATCGACACTGAGCATGCCGCGTTCGCACATTTTAAAAATGCCGACGGTATCGATATCACCAAAGCGATTCTTATTGGCTCTTAAGGTGCGCACTTGCCCATCGTTGGTGTCGATATGCAATAACGCATCAACAATGTGTACTAAGGTTTGTGGGCCAGCAATTTCATTGTTCTTATTTACATGGGCAATGATAAACATGGTCACGTTATTTTGCTTACAGTACTGCGTTAACGACTGCGCGGCACTCTTTACCTGTGAAGGCGAGCCCGGGCTACCATTGGCGTTATCTGTGACAACCGCTTGAATGGAGTCAATGACAGCAAATTTGATTTGCTTTGCTTCCAGCTCTTCAATAATTGCTTCCACACTGGTTTCAGACAACAAGTAAAGATTATCTTCGTTATAGTCAAGCTTTAAGCGATGAACCCGGTTTTTAAACTGAGAAAGAGACTCTTCTGCCGTACAATAAAGTGACGCGGTTGTTTGCGACACACGTGCAACTAAATCGGAGAGTAGGGTGGTTTTACCTGCCCCAGGATCGCCCGAGATAATGTTGACTGAACCTGTGGTTACACCGCCGCATAACACTCGATCAAGTTCACCAATACCGGTTAATTGTTTTTCGGCTTCGGTGGCTTCAACTTCATTAATCTTTTTTGAACCACCACCACTTACACCGGCGTAGCCTGAAATAGCAGAGCGCTTGGTACTACTCTTGGTTTTACTGTTAGATAGTTTAATCTCAGCCAGGGTGTTCCATGCTTTGCACTCTGTGCATTGTCCCATCCATCGATGAAAGTCGGCACCACAGTCGTTACAAACAAATGCTGTTTTGGTTTTCGTTGTCGCCATTTTTTATACCAAGTTGATTAACCGTGTTAAAGATAAGTTTTTATGTATGGATATACAGTATACCCGTGCTACCTCAAAGTGCAAGATTTCAGTGGGAGTTAAAAGCAATTTAGGCAAGGCATTAATTTCAAAAATGGTTGTTCCATTGTTAAAATTAATAACGCTGCATAAATTGCTTTTAAACCCACCGGAACGGGGTGTCTGAGCAATCTCACCTCTTCGTTGAACCTATTTGAAAGGGATCACCATTACTGTATAGCTGCGCCTTGAGTTGAAATTTCTCAGTCACTCTGAAACATGCATCTTGAGGTCGCACGGGTATATATTGATTGGTTTAAATTCTGGCAAGTGGAACCTTGCCAGAATTTGCAATAGTTTGTTCTTGAGACTTGGTTAAGGCTTAGTTGAGGCTTTTATGCGCCAATAAAGGGATTATTTGAGCCAGTGCAACAAGCAGTCTAAACCTGAAAAATTAATGCTCGTGGTCGCTTGTTGTAGCACTACCGGTTTGGCTTCAAAGGCTACGCCTAAATTGGCCGCACTCATCATCACCAAGTCATTGGCACCATCGCCCATGGCAACGGTTTGATGGTTATCAATGCCGTATTCTTTGGCCAAGCCGTTAAGGGTATCGGCTTTTACTTGTGCATCGGTAATGTCGCCTAACACCTTGCCGGTAAGTTTTCCGTCAACTATCTCTAAAACGTTTGCCTGGGTGGCATCAAGGTTTAACTGCTGTTTAAGTATTTCAGTAAAATAGGTAAACCCACCAGAGGCAACGGCAACTTTCCAGTTATGTTGATGCAAGGTTTGAATTAACACTTCAAGGCCTGGCATCAGTGGTAGTTTATTACCTACTTCGGCCAAAATGCTTTCTGGGGCGCCCGATAAAGTGCCAACTCGCTCACGTAAACTTTCAGCAAAATCTAATTCACCCAACATTGCCCGTTCGGTTACGGCACTTACATGTTCACCAACACCCGCAAGTTTGGCAATTTCATCAATGCATTCTATTTGAATGGTGGTTGAGTCCATATCCATTACCAATAAGCCTGGCGTCGACAAACTTGGTGCATTGTTAAATAACGCCAGTTCAAAACCATGTTGCAAGGCGTAGTCATTAATCGCACTTTTTGCCGCTAAGCTGGTCGCGGCAACTTTGAAACGGTAACTGGTTTTGCCGGCACGCTCGTTAATGGTGGTTAAAGTAAAGCGGTTAATCTTGGCAAGTGCTAACACATTGATTAAATGTGTCAGCGTTAAATCGCTAAATACGATAAGTTCAACATCATCAGTATTATAATTGTTGAAGCTTTGGCTAATGGATACCTGCTGATCTTCTTTCTCTAATTGAATTGGCAACAATTGTTGATACGAAGAGAGCACAGATAGCAACGGCTGCTGGCTTGTGGTCGAGATTAATTCAAAGCGGGTTGGCAAAGTCATGATGTTGGTAATGTAATTAATTTTAAGATCAAAAAGTGATTCTATAATGGCAAATAACCCTCTATAGTGTATATAGATTTCTCCTATTTCTTAGACTTTTTTTTTAGATGACAGACCTAAACGAAATAATATATCCGAAACTAACCTCTATCTATAACAAGCTAGTACAAATTGGCATGGCGATTATTTTATTAGTGATGATTTTAAATCTGTCGGTAATGGGGATAGATGACTCAGAACAAATACTAGACCGTCATTTTAGTGAAGTTGCCAAACAATTTACTGCGCAAGCGGTGAACACTTCGAAAGTACTTCTTGCCACGAAAAACAAGAAGCAAATTCAGGATTACATGCAATCTTTAGTGCAATCTGATTTAGTCATTGAAGCGAGGTTGTATGACATTCAGGGGCAGTTGATTGCCGAATCTGAAAACAGCAGTTCGATAAACTTCCTGTATGGATTAGAGCAAGGCAGCACCAACAACAGCGATAACTCCGTACCCTTTATCCAGGAAATTCGCACCGATAAGCTGTTGGGATATTTACGTTTAAACCTGCATAAAGATAAAGTCACCGACACCATGCAACGGCAAATTTATAATCAATTTGAACTGTTCCGGATAATGTTAATTGTGGCTGTATTTGCCGGATTCTTGTTAACCCGCGGCTTTAATCGTTTTTCACGTCAGGGCTTACGAGTGAAAAAAGTCAGCAAATAAGCCAAACTATCGTTTACAACAGCCATGTATGGCACGGAATAATATTGATGAAAAACTTTCTCAAACTGGCAGTATTTATTTTTTGCAGTTCAAGCCCGGCGTATGCCAATGAACAAGCCTTAGCTGAACTGGATGCTTATTGGGCAGAAGCCGAACGTGCGGTACTTGAAGGCGATTTTGCCGCGTATAAAGCTTCTTACCATGAAGATGCTATTTTAGTGAGTGGTTTTAAAAATGTCAGTTACCCCATAGCGAACGCTTTGGCGCGTTGGCAGCAGGGTTTTGATGATACTAAAGATGGCAAGATAACGGCGTCGGTTGAATTTCGATTTTCAAAAAGGTTTCATGATCAAACTACAGCGCATGAAACCGGGTTGTTTTTCTATTCAACGACAGATGAGAATGGCAATAAGTCTGATTTTATCGCCCACATGGACGCGTTACTGGTGAAAAAATCGGGTAAATGGGTAATGATGATGGAGTTTCAAAAATCACAAGCGAGTCAGGCACAATGGGATGCCTTGATGTAACTCTTGGCAAAAGCATATAGCACTATTTTTGCTGCATTAATTAGAGGTTAAACAATTGCTGAACATTATCTTCAATCGTTTGGGCAAGCCTATCTGCAGGTTCTGTTCGTAATGCGAGTAAGTGTTCAAATACTACTGCTATTTTATCTGGAGTATTAATTTCTCCCTGAAAACCGTGCAGCGGCATAGCGGGGGCGTCAGTTTCTAACAAAATACTCTCAACCGGAATGCGTTTAACTGCATTAATAGTTTTACTTGCCCTTGGGTAGGTAATCGTACCGCCGATACCCAATTTATAGCCCAAATCGATATAAGCCTTTGCTTGCTGATAATTCCCGGAAAACGCATGGATCACACCAGCTCGCGACAAAGCAATTGTTTTCAATTCAGGCACAATTAAGTGGTGACTTTTACGGTGGTGAACAACAACCGGTAAGTTGTGCTTTTTCGCGATAGCCAATTGTTTAGTAAAATATTCTGTTTGTTTTTCGATATCGCTAATAGCCCCATCAATACCAATTTCACCGACGGCGATAATTGGATGTTGCGCTAACATTTGTTCTAACAACAACAGATCCGCATAGGTTGCCTTTTCAATCCACCAGGGGTGCAAACCTAAACAGGGATATGCGCTAGGGGATTGTTGGCAAAGTGTGATAACTCTGGACCAGCGTTTGGCCGTAATGCCAGGCACAATAAAGCGCTGAATTTGTAGTTGTGCGCACTTTTTCATCAGCTCATCGCGCTTGGCGTCAAACTCGGTAAAATCTAAATGGCAGTGGCTGTCGGTGAACATATTAGTTCTCACTGAGTGGGAAAAAACTTAATAGGCTTGCTACTAACCTTACCCGGGTATCGGGATGTGAGCAAATGCAAATTTTTTAGAGGAGGATTATCAATAGCTTGGTTTCTCTACATCAACAGGCCAGATAATTTCAAATTTTGCCCCGCCATAGCGACTGAAATTATCTACCTTAAACTGGCCGTTGTGCCAAACACAGATTTTTTCAACAATAAATAAACCCAGGCCGAAGCCGGCACTGGCTTTTTCTTTCTCGGCAGAACCAACAAAAGGCTTGGTGATACTATTGAGTAGTTCCGTTGGGATCCCCGGACCATCATCTTCAAGCGTTAGAATATTGTGATCATCTTCTCTACGAATACTGATATGGATATGCTGCCGGGCGAAGCGAATGGAGTTATCCAGCAAGTTTTGCAAAACGCGAGTAAAAGAGCGATGATCGTAACGGGCGGCAAAGCCAGGTTCAATATCCAGATGAAAGGTGATACTACTCATTTGCCGATATTTGGCAATAATGTCATTGGTGAGTCGTGATAAATCCTGATGGTGAATTTCCAGCAGCGGGTGAGTATGTTCAAATTTTGCGTAGAGCAAAATTTCACTGACCAGATCATCAATCTCATTAATATCTTCGATGATGCTCTGCTTACTTTGTGTTAAATTGGCTTGTTCACAAGTGGCTAAGGTAAATTTTATTCTGGCTAACGGTGTACGAATATCATGCGATACGGCACTGTTAATGTCTTGTTGCAGGCCCAGTAAGTTACCTATTCGGTTGGCCATTTCATTAAAGGCATTGCCGGTGGGAGCAAGCATCGAATTTTTGCCTAACTCAATCGCCTGGTATTGCTTGCCCTGGCCCAATCGAATGGCGGCTTTTTGCAAGCGGTACACATCTTTGACTAATGGGTAGATCCATAAATAGACGACAATACCAATGGCGCTATAAAACAACCACATCCAGTAAATTGCGTATTGATCATTGTCAGCTTGTCGGTTTTCAAGGGTTAGCATGACAACGTTACTTTCGTTTTTTGTAGCTAAATAATACGTACTATGACCGACGCTATCGGTAAGCAGTACAATTTTGCCACTATTTAGTTTTGCCATCATAGTTAATGGCCATGCCAGGGCTTTTTTCGACACCACCGAAACATTTTCTGGGAGTTTTAGTTGTTCAGTAGTCGATTGCATTTCACTCTGTATGGCGTAATGCTCTAGCAAAGGTCGGTAGTTTTCCTGCAGTTGATTGTGCTCTTCTAATTGATGTTCCTGCTGAAAGTACAGATAAATTGAATCGACAGTCCAGGCGGTACCTGCGACCGTGAGTAATAGAAAAAAATACAATTTTAAAAAATGATTCGCCACGACTTACTCCCACGCATCCTCGACGAACAGGTAACCTTTACCCCAAATGGTTTTTATCCGAAATGGAGACTCATTGCTATCGCCAAGCTTTTTGCGCAAGCGGCTTACTCTACCGTCAATGGTTCTGTCAATGCCATCATAATCGCGTCTGATCAATTTCATAAACAAATACTCACGAGAGAGTATTTCACCCGCTCTTTTTGTTAATTCAATCAATAATTCAAATTCATTTTCGGTCAGGTTTACGTTGCTCTCTGCAATTTTCACGCTATGGGTGACTTTGTTGATTTGTAACTTGCCGAATTGTAATAGCTTTGTACTTGCTTCTTCAACCGGTACTCGACGTAATAGCGCCCGAATTCGGGCAAGCAGAATGAGTGGCTCAATCGGCTTGTAAATGTAATCGTCGGCACCGAGCTCCAGCCCGCGAAGTTGATCAAGACTGTTGGTCCTGGCGGTTACCATGATCACCGGGCCGTTAAATTTGGTGCGAATGCTGCGGCAAATTTCAAAGCCATCTTTGCCGGGCAACATGACATCGAGCAATATCAAGTCGTAACCACCGGAACTGACATACTGATCAGCCAGGTCACCGTTATTGAGCCAGGTTACGGCAAAATGATGTTCTTCCAGGAAGGATTTAATTAGCCGTGCCAGCTTTTGATCATCTTCCACTAACAGTATTTTTTGTATGGGTTGATTCATGGTTAAAAAATGCTCCAGGCGTGGCGGTTTTTCGGTCGTCGTTTCGGCATGTTCAAAGGGGACACCAGAATTTGTGCCCAGGCCAAAACTTTAGTCGATTGTTTTGAGCGCAGTTCTACCTTAGTGTTTTTATAGACCGGGTGCTCAATGGTGACTTGCCCTTGTTGCTGCTCATGACAACTCACCGGTTGGCTGGCATTATCAATATAAATACAGAACGACTCTGCTTTCTTTAACATCCAGTAGAAAGTAACCTGTTTGGTACAGGGGGTATTTTTTTTCTCCAGAACACAGCTGATTGGATTGATGATCAATCGGGAAATGGACACCTCAGCCGCCCAGCCAGGGAGAGAATTAAACAAAAGTGGCAGCCCTATCAGACAAGATAATAATTTATTATTGCTTGGGCTTTGCCATGAGCGCATTCGTTTAAAAATCATAGGCGAAACCCATAAAAAACGAATTAATGTAGCGATCATTCACCAGTGGGCTGCGATACCGTTCGGAGTCCATTTTGTCTATTTTTACCGAGGTGATGAATTTAACTTTCTCGCTGATCGCATATTGATAAACCAGTTTCAGGTACGGTGTCAGGCTAGCATCAGGGTAATATTCATCCCGCTTATCGCTGACCTCAACCGGTTTCAGCCCATAATAATAATCAACAATTTGTTGGCTCTTCCAAAGTAAGCCAAATCCTAGGTCGAGCAGCCAATCATCTTGCTGCCAGGTTTTACCAAAACTAAACTCAGCTTCTTCACCGTGATGCACATTACTAATATCAGTTAATAATGAAAGTTTACCGTGATAATTTTGATGATGATAATGGAACTGTAGACCGGCAAGGTATGTAAGATGACGGGATTTAAGTTTTATTTCAGCGGTATGACCAACTTTAATGGTTGGGTCTAATTTCCATCCTAATGAAGTAAATACAATGTCAGTCGTATCGGCATTGGGAAAGTAGCGTTTATCTTCATTAAAGCGACCATACAAGTTAACGTTGAATTTTTCGTTTTCAATCAGTGAAAAGCCCAAATCAGTATTTTCAAGAAAAAAACGATCACCATAATAGCTTACCTGTGGGATCACGGGCAGAAAAATATCATCGGCATCTTTGAGCGGGTTAGTTATACCACCGATCCCAGCGGCTAAACCAAACTCCCAATTTTCTATCGGCGTGACATTGATCTCTTCAGCAAAAATGGTGGTAGAAAAGCACCAAGAGAGGAGAAGGAGTTTTAATAATTTGCGACATCGCAACATAACGAGCATTAACTTAATTTTTACAACAACGCAAAGACATTAACATATAGCCATTTACCAACCAATGGTTTTTTTTGTATCTGTACAAATTTACACAATTGCAACAAACCTACACAGACAGAGTGAATTTTGTTCGATAGATTTTAATGGATCCGGTTACTTTTAGAACAAGGTTTTATCAGTAATTAGTTACACATAATAAATCAATATAAGTCCAACAAAGTTTATTACTATTTTTTACTTTGTCGGGCTGGGAGAGAACATTTTGAAAATAACAAAGGTCGCCATTGCAACGTCTGCTGCACTCTATGCTGTTGCAATAGGTGCTGTTGCCGATGAAAGTGGCAATAGCTTTAATAAATCCAATATTTCTCAGCTGAAACAGCTGGAAATTTCACCAACACAACTACAAGCCAAAGTAAACGCTGAACCTAAGCAAGTGCAACAGTCAAGCGCGGTAAAGCGTATGGGTGGCGTGAATCAGCGTATTGACCCGTTGAAGGTGAAAAATAAATTTACCCCTGAAGCTGATATTAAAGGCGTTCATAGTTACATAGTGCGTTTAAAAGATCAGCCAGTTGCCACTTACAATGGTAATGTTAAAGGTTTATCAGCTACTTCGCCACGAGCTAGTACTACTGCTCAGTCAGGACCACAAGGTCGCAGCCAAGTGAATCATACGGCGAGCAAACTGTTTGCTGATAGCAATCCGAATCGCTCTAATATTCAAGCCTACAAAAATTACCTGTTAGGTAAGCAAGATCAGTTTTTAGGCAAAGTTGATGCGATGGTAACGGATACTAGCAAGAGCAATCGCTTCACTACTGCGCTTAATGGTGTATCGGTACAAATGACGCAAAAGCAGGCGATTGAGCTGGCAAAATTACCGGAAGTTGCTCATATTCAACGCTCGCGTTTATTGCAACTAAACTCTGATGAAGGCCCAACTCATATCGGCGCCGATCAAATCTGGAGTGGCGCTGCCACCAATGATGTACCATATAAAGGTGAAGGTATTCTTGTTGGTATCATTGACACTGGGGTAAATTCAGATCACCCATCATTCGCTGATATCGGTGGCGATGGTTACGATCATACCAACCCGTGGGGCGAAGGTGTTTATTCAGGTGATTGTGCCATCGAAGAATACGCATCAAAGTGTAATGACAAATTAATTGGTATCCACAGTTTTAAAGTGATCACCGATACTTATGCGATTGAAGATCCTAACAACCCTTGGGGTAGCAAAATTCAAATCGCCGAGCCAACCGGTGAAGATTACAGTGGCCATGGTAGCCACACCGCAGGTACCACTGCTGGTAACGTAATTTATGATGCACCATTATTAGGTGCTTCGGCCGACGGTAATGGTAAAGAAACTGGCTTTACTTTTGCCCAAGTTTCAGGTGTTGCGCCACATGCAAACATTACTTCTTATCAAGTATGTTACCCAACTGGTAGCCCATTCCAAGGTTGTCCATCGGAAGCTATTTTATTAGGCATAGAAAAAGCCATTGAAGATGGCGTTGACGTTATTAACTTCTCTATTGGCGGCGGTGAAAGCTTTCCATGGGAAGATGCAATGGAACTTGCGTTCTTGGCAGCTCGTGAAGCGGGTGTATCGGTTGCAGCTTCTGCTGGTAACTCAGGCCAATATGGCGCCTATACTACCGATCACACGTCTCCTTGGTTACTATCGGTTGCGGCAACAACGCATGGCCGTACCATAGATATTGCCGGCAAAGGTATTAACGACATGACGGGTGGTGATATGACACCTCCTGCTAACATCGTTGGTGCGGGTATTTCAGATGCCTTCACCGGTGAATTTGTGTTAGCCGCCGATTACGGTGACGAGTTGTGTCTGGAGCCATTCCCAGCGGGTACGTTTACTGCAGATCAAATTGTCGTGTGTAAGCGTGGTGATATCGCCCGGGTAGTGAAAGCAAGCAATGCTGCTGCCGGTGGTGCCGGTGGTTTTGTGCTTTACAATGCCAGCTGGAATGATGAAATTGTTAACGATATTTACGACATTCCTGGCGTCCATGTCGATTTCTACGCCGGTAGAGACCTGGTTAACTGGTTGTCTTCGGGCACTGGTCATATGGGGACTATTTCTGCCAGTGAAATTAGCCGTAACATAGATCCCGCTGCTGCCGATGTTGTTGCCGAGTTCTCGTCACGAGGACCAAGCTCGACTAACCCGCATCATTTAGTTCCGGCTATTTCAGCACCTGGTGTTGATATTTATGCCGCCATGGCCGATGAACTACCATTCGCGCCGGGTGCCTACTCAAGCGATTACACGTTTATGAGCGGTACTTCAATGGCCGGTCCTCATGTTGCTGGTGCCTTGGCATTGTTAAAACAAGCGCAACCTAGCTGGACTGCTGCTGAAATTCAATCTGCTGTGCAAATGACTGCCAATCAGGATGTGTATGTTAGAGACACATATACCAAGGAGTTAAAAGACGCCGGCGTTTATGACACAGGCTCTGGTCGTATTGATGTTGCTGCGGCCGCCAAAGCCGGGTTGATCATGGATGAATCTGTGGAGGCCTTTATCGCTGCTAACCCAAACAATGGTGGTGATACGCGAGCGCTTAACTTACCTGAATTGGTGAACTTTGACTGTAAAGATGCCTGTACTTGGGTACGTACGGTAAAAGCGACCGTAGATGGCACTTGGAATGTTGAAGCCCTTACCAAAGAGCTGAGTGTTGACCTTAAGGTTATACCACAACAATTTACTCTAAAAGCGGGTGAAACTCAGTCAGTCGTAGTAACCGCGAAAATTTTAGACTCGCAAACGGTTACCGGCAATTCTGAAGTTGAAGTACAAGGTCAGATAAACCTTGTTCCAGTGAGCGAAGATATCCCTGCCGCACATTGGCCGGTGGCAATGAAATACAACCATGGCACACTACCTGAGTCGGTAAACATTGTTGCTCATCGTGACAGCGATGGTTATACCTTAAATAACTTACGTGGTGCATCAATTGTTGATTTCACTGCACGAGCTTATCAGCCTGTTGCCGCTACAGTGCATACGTTTAGCTTAGAGCAAGACGATGATAGTGTCATTCCATTTTATGATGATGAGGTTGACGGTCCTGCCGATAAAACCATCTGGCTTGATGTACCTGAAAACGCGACGCGTTTAATTGCTGAATCATTAGGGCGCACTAATACTACAGCTGCAGAAGCATGGCAAGCAGGTGATTTGGACATTACCATAGGTTTTGATGCCAACGGTGATGGTAAAATTCAAATGCAAGACGAAGCCATTTGTCTGTCTACCGCTGAGCATTATGAAGATTACTGTAACATCAATGAGCCGGCGGCTGGTAAATATTGGGTACAAGTCCATAACTATCCACACTACGATTTCTGGGATCCTGAGGCGGTATCACCAATTGATACCTATGAAGTTGCCACTGCCGTGGTAACTGGTGATGTTGCCAGCAATATTCAGGTAACAGGTCCACAAAGCAATGATGGTGTCAATCCATTTAGTGTGGCGGTTAATTGGGAAATGAGTGATTTAGCCGAAGGCGATATTTACTACTCAGGCTTTGATTTAGGTACCGATGGTGACAATGCCGGTAACATGGGCTTTGTACCATTTAAGCTAACTCGTGGTAAAAACGACGTGTCTGTCACTAGCAGCCAAACGGCGGCACAAGTAGGCGATGTTATCGATGTGAAATTACATGTTCTGCCAAACAACAGCGGTGCAAACCGTGATATCGAACTAAGTTCAATGATCCCTGAAGGTTTATCATTAGTGGCAGGTAGTGTTAAAGCATCACATGCCATGGCACAAGGCCTAACGGTTGATGGTAATGCCATTACGCTTAGTGGCAGTCAGCTAGATACTAGTGATATTGCCCCTGATTATGTGATAACAACCAGTTTAACCGATGAAATGTGTCGTACCCCTGATATGGGCGATTATATCGATGGTTCTTCATCTGATGGCGGTTACATCGATTTAGCCAAATTTGGCTTCAGCCAAATGTGGGGTGGTGTATGGAATGACAACTTAACCTTGCCATTTAGCTGGTTCTGGCAAGATGAGAACAGTACGTCGCTTTATAACAATGGTGAACAAGCAAGCTTTGATTCAATCACAGTAAGCCCAATGGGTTATGCACAACTTGATAGTGCGCCTCTATTCTTGCCTATCTATGCGCCATTCCCATTCCACAGCTTCCCGGATGCCATTATCGGGGTGTTATGGAAAGGTATCAGCGATACCGGTTGGTCAACATTGCATACACCATACAATCCAATGAACAGGGATGAAGAAAATGCCAGTGGCATGACCTTTGCCTATACCGAAAATAAGAAACTCATGATCGAGTGGGATAATGCCCGCAATGAAGATTACGATTATACTGAGTACTTAGAAGATGGCTCAATGATAAACCACTTTGTCGATTTGGGTGACAGATATGACATGGAATTAATCATGGACATCGGCGGCTACAAATTCGATAAAGGTGAATTTGAAATCATCATGGCTTACGACAATATCGATTATGCCAGCATGCCAGGTGAAGGTTCAATTGGTTTACAAGGCTTTACCGGTCCTATGGGCACGTTTGGTCCACTTGAACGTTGGAAAGGTGTGAGTTATGCATTTAATGACTTAAAAGACAAACTGTCTGATAACTTAGTGGTATGTTATGACTATGTTGGCCCAGAGAGCAGTCAATTTAACCTTGAGTTCCAGGTACGGGTTGATGAATCAGCAGCAGGTCAAACCATGGCGATTAATTTCAATAACCAAGTTGAAGGCATTGCCGATGTTACGGCTGAGCGTTTAATTAAGGTTCACTCAAACTTACAAATTGGTGAGTTACGTGATATGGAAATTGTCGAAGATACTACGTTAACTGGTGTTATGGTTCCGTTTTCTGATGCAGACTTAGGTGTGAATGTTATCAGTGTTGAAGGTGAAAACTTCACCGCTGTGGTAAATGGTGACACGCCAGGTGCAACCATTGATATTACTCCGGATGCTGATTTTCATGGTGAAACAATGGTAACAGTAATTGTAGCAGACAAGTTATATCCTACAGACTCTGTATCAACCAGCTTTATGTTAACGGTAACTCCTACCAATGATATGCCGGTGGCGGCAAAAGCTGCGGCTGAAGTTGCTATCACAGAAGGTGGCGTCGCAACACTTGATGCAACACCATCGACTGATGCTGACGGCGATGCATTAACATTTGCTTGGGATGGTCCGGGTACAATTGCTAATGCGGATGCTGCGATGACTGAAGTTTCAGGTTTATCGGTAGGAACTCACGAGTTCACCGTAACGGTAAGTGACGGCAACGACTCTGTTGAAACAACCGTTATGGTAATTGTTGCCGCCGAGCAAGCTGAGAAGAAGAAAAGCAGTGGTGGTTCATTTGGTTGGATGTTACTTACCCTGCCATTATTAATGCTACGTCGTAAGAAATTACACTAATCATTAATCCCTGTTAATTAAAAAAGGCTACTCAATTTGAGTTAATGCCGATCGTTTAAGAAAAGCTTGAACGATCCTGCCACTATAAGATAATCCCCTCTGAATTTTTCAAAGGGGATTTTTTGTGCTTAATAATGAACTAGAACTTGTTTACGAATCAGTTGAAGAGAGTGGAGCTTATGAATCTGTCATTCAAGCGATTGACCCAGAGTGGATTGAAGAATCTTTATTAGCAACAGGAAAAGCTAGCGTCCGAAATCGAAGGTTGCCAGCCCAACAAGCAATTTGGCTTGTTATTTGGATGGGGCTTATACGAAATAAATCGATAAAAGAAGTTTGTAGCTCGATGGATATTGCTCTTCAACCTAGCCCCAAAAACGAGTGGTCAAGAGTCGCACCAAGTGTATTAACGGATTGTCGCCGTCGTTTATCTGACTCTCCCATGTCATATCTTTTCAAGACGACATTAGAAGCTTGGAAAACGAAAGCTTTAGGTACAACAAGTGATATTGGCCTTCATGTTTTAGCGGTTGATGGCACGACATTTCGTTGCCAAGATTCACCAGAAAATGCCGAAGAGTTTGGCTTTATTTCTAAAACTCATAAACCGTATCCACAACTGCGCTTAGTGAGTTTGATGTCAGTTGAAACTCGTTTAATGTTAGGGGCTGCATTTGATGCCTGCCATATTGGTGAAATATCCTTGGCCCGTCGCTTGTTAGCCGATACGCCAGACAATTCGTTAACTCTTTTTGATCGCTGTTACTTCTCTGCCGATTTGTTTACTCAATGGCAAAGTGCAGGCGATGAACGTCATTGGTTAACACCAATAAAAAATAAGATGCGCTATGAAGTCGTGGAAGAATTTGCCGCAAACGACTTCCTGATTGATATGCCTACTTCCCCGCAAGCAAGAAAACAAAACCCTAATTTACCTGAAAAATGGCGTGCTCGATTTATTGCTTATCAGGAGCCCAAAGGTGAGATCAAAGGGTTTATTACGTCGTTAATTGACCCTGGTAAATATCCGCTAGAATCAATTTTGAATATTTACTGGCAGCGTTGGGAAATTGAAGAAGGCTTTGGTGAATTAAAACAAACACAACTCCAAAATAAAGTGACCCTTCGAAGTCGATTTGTTGAAGGTGTTAAGCAAGAATTATGGGGTGTGCTAATTGCCTATAACCTTATACGGTTAGAGATGGCTGATATTGCTGAAGAGGCGAACGTTGAACCTACCAGAATAAGTTTCACTGCCGCAATTAGTTTAATTGATACGCAACTTCGTTGGCTAGCTTTGTCACCCGACGGAAAATTACCGGCCAAATTAAAACAAATGAGAGCAGACATTAAACATTTCATTCTGCCTCCAAAAAGAAAGCACCGAACGTTTCCACGTTCAGTGCTTTATATTCCTAGCCGCTATCCTTTAAGGTACAAGTCTTAATGCTTAACCGAACAGCATTAACTCAATTTGAGTAGCCTTTTTTTAGTCTTTTTCCGCAAAACTCGGACGGCGTTGCAATTTACGTTGCAACGTTCTGCGGTGCATCGATAATTGCCTTGCTGTTGCTGAAATATTACCGTTGTTGAATTTAAGTACCTGATTAATATGTTCCCACTCATGCTGCTCTGAGGTTAAAGTATCGGTTGCCAGTTCTTCACTCATATCAACCTTTTTACCATGCATGGCAGAGAGTAACGTTTGCGAATCGACCGGTTTGGCCAAATATTCATCGGCTCCCAGTTTTATCGCATCCACGGCGGTGGCTATGCTGGCATAACCTGTCATTAAGATGATGCGCGCCTGCGGAGCTAATTCTCTCAAGGAAGCAATGTATTTTAAGCCGCTATCGTCATGCAGTTTCATATCAAGTAGCACCACCTCAGGAGCAAACTGCTCACAGTTGGCCAGCGCCTCATTGCCATTATCATAGTGACAACATTGATGATCATATTTGCTTAATCTGCGCATTAACACGGAGGCAAAGGCTTGATCGTCTTCAATAATTAATGTTCTCATGTTAATGCTCTCTATTGCTTTTACTACTGTTGCTTTTACTACTATTGTGCAAAGGCAAGGTGATCATGACTTGCGCACCACCTTGTAAGTGATTGCTCAACGTTAACCTGCCACCTAATCGTTCAAAACTGGCATTGGTTAAAAACATCGCCATGCCTAATCCTTGCTCAGAATGGATCGGATCGCGGCCTAGCTGATTAAAGTGTTCGGCGGAAAAACCGTCACCAAAATCTCGAACCGTTATCTGCAAGGTTTGGTTCGCAACTTTACTGGTTAACGTTATTTTTTTCAGCTGTTTTTTGGCTGAGGCCTTAATGGCATTATTGATCACATTTAAGATTGCCGGCATTAAAGAGCTGTCTGATGTGAGTAATAATTGCTCTGTAGCATGGGGGTGTAGCTCATAATCAATATCAGCATTGGGGTAATTTAAGGTGCAATGGTGTTGAATTTGTTCGAATAAGCTGTCGATATTTAGCTGTTGTTTTACGTTATTTTTAATTTCTAACGACATATCTCTAAAAGCGTGAAGATTCCTGCTGCAACGGTCTACCTGTATATCCAATTCGTTTATGATGGCGGAGTGTTTTGCTTCTTCCATTAATTCATCGGTTAACAGTCTGATAGTAGCAAGTGGTGTGGCAAGATCATGAGTCACCTGCGCTGACGCCAAACCAAGGGCAATAATTTTCTCTTGTTTTAATTGCTTTTCCCGATATTTGGCAATGGTGATTTCATTGCCAATGATCGCTTTCGCCATTCTTGAAATTACCAGTGACACTACTGCGGCCGAAAAGATGAAGTTGATCCACATGCCAATAAAATGGCCTTGCATATTGCCATGCATCACATGCATCGGCATAAGCCAAAGCAGCAGGCTGTAAGTTAACAATGCGCAAGCGGTGATCAGGGTAAGTTGCAATGTCGATAACGTGACTGCCGCGATGGCAATGGGGACTAACAACAAAGAGACAAATGCATTGGTTGCACCACCACTAAAGTAGAGTAAGCAACCAAGAAATAAAATGTCGGCAAGTAGTTGAATGAAAAGGTTTAATTTATAATTATTAGGATGATCCTGGCAATATAAATAACAGCCAATAT
Source organism: Thalassotalea sp. ND16A (assembly GCF_000764205.1). GTDB lineage: Bacteria > Pseudomonadota > Gammaproteobacteria > Enterobacterales > Alteromonadaceae > Thalassotalea_A. Next base: position 108,262 of record NZ_JQDZ01000018.1, on the reverse strand, counting down.
TAAAGCTTACTTCTAATACGATAATAAAAAATATTGGCAGCCAGGGCAATTCATATTCGAGAAAAAAATGGACGAAAAGCACTAACGCGATTTGAATAATAATAGAACAACTACGCAGTAGAATGACAGTATTGATCAGTGACTGTTTTGCTGGTTTATATAACATGTGGTAAATACTTTAGTGGCAAACGAGTAAAAAATTTAATGTAATGTTGTTGGCTATCATACCTGAGATAATAAAAATGTAGCTGTTTTAAATCAATTATATGTTGATTGCGCGCTGTGCTTCACTTTCATAATACTGGCTACTGGCTACTGGCTACTGGCTACTGGCTACTGGCTACTGGCTACTGGCTACTGGCTACTGGCTTTCACTTTTACTGGGTATTAGCCACTTACTCAATATTGCTTCATTAATTAAGCCGCTCTTACCATGAAATTTTCCGTTTGCATCAACAAAGTAGCTGCGCGGGAGTTCTCCGTACCAGGTAGGGTCGATAACAAATCGGTTATGATCGTTTTTCCCGTCCTCAAAGTAAAAGTGTTGAAACCGCTGTAATTGATAATCATCAATAATTTGTTGGCGCTCGCCAGCTGCAACTTGCTCATCGGTATTGACGATGACTATCGCCAAATCCTTAACCTGTTGACTTAAGTTGTTGATCATTTTCAGTTCTTTAAAACATGGTGGGCAATCAACCGACCACAATAGCATTAACCATCGCCTGCCCATATGTTGTTGTTTTATTTGTTCAAACTCGATGGCATCAAAAGCCGTTTCTTTCGCCGTTTCTTTGGCCAATAGGACCGTGTTAATGAGCGTATTCATTAACAAAGCGACGAGCATAGCCAATAGGGTTACGATGAATTTATTATTGCCGCTGTTAATCATATTGCTGTGATCCAGTGCCCTTGCTGCGGACGCTGCCATGAAATGTAAGTGCTGTTACCGTGTTTAATCAGGAATGGTCTGTCGGCACCAAATTTTGCCTGAGCCACTTGCTTGGCTGGTGCAAAGGTTTTGCCATTATCGGTTGAGCTTTGCAGCCATAGCTGATGCTCGATACCATTAAATTCAGTCCAGACAATATCAACCCTTTTTTGGTTTTGGATGATATGCGGATGAGATGCTTGCGTTGTGAGTTTGCCAATCGATAAAGGCGTGGTTAACGTTTTACCCTCATCAACAGACGATGCATAAAATATTCCTTTACCTTTATCCCCCAGGTTAAACCACACCAAATGATACCGGTTGCTCTGATCAATGCTTAGGCCACCACCTTGATGCGGGCAACCATTTATTTGCCAATGATCATTACTAATTTGCAATGGCTCAGGAAGCTGTTCTTGCGGTTGCTTATTATCGAGAGTTAATAAGGCAAACTCTCGTATATTATCGCCAAAGATGTGCCGCCAGAACACTGCAAGCTCCGCATTTTGATTCACATCGATGGCAATGCGGCAACATACACAAGTGCCATTGGCCAGTTGTTTATTGGTAAACTCGGCTGCATTTTTACTTGGATTTGCCTGACCGATAAACAAGGCTGAACCATTCGCTGATTTTCCCTGCTTGCGTAATTGATAAGATAAGCGGCCATCGAGCCAAACAATGCTCACATCACCATTTTCACTTACCTGCAATTCATTAAAACTGTGGCCAGTTAACAGGTTATCATTGTTTACCGTAACCGGCGTTGAAAAATGCTTGCCATAATCCTTCGAATAACTGAACCTGACATCTGCAGTATACTTTTTATCTCCAGGCCGCGCCCATGACAAATACACCCCATTTAATTTGTCGAACGCAATTTTCGGACGGTTTTCATTACGCGCAGAAATATTTTCTGCAGCAATATCAACTTGCTTAGGTGCGGAGAAGCTATGTCCATTATCGGCAGATATTTGGTAATGTAACCTTTGATTATGACTCCATAGCCGCCATAAATCACCATTAGGGGCAAAAGCCGAGGTTACCGTTTTAGCGCAACGGATTTCAGCACTTTGACAATGTTGGGAAGATGTTGTCGCACCTTTGTCAGCTGTCATATGCTTATGGTTTGCAGCTGTTGCCGCATTGCTCAGCAGTAGCAATGCGAAGACAGTTAGCCAAATATAACGAGTACTATTGATATTGTGAATCATGGTGTTATCCCGTTAAAATTGATAATTTAAGCCAAGATAAAATGTTCTTGGCGCACCAGGAGAATAAACGGTTTTACCATAACGATATTCGACTTCCTGGGCATAGTCTTTGTCAGTCACATTCAGTAAGCGAGCATGCAATGCCAGTTTTGTGGATACTTGATAACGAGCCTTTAAATTAGTAATGGTATAACCATTATAAGTTCGGTCTTTGCCCAACTCATCACTGCTATTGGCATCGTCTAGCCAGTATTCACCAATGGATTGAACTTCTAACATAGTGGAAAAACCGTCAACAAAGCTTGGCGTATAGCGCAAACGCACATTGCCAATGTAGTCAGGCGCCATTTTCATTTCGTTACCAGAGAACTCTTCATGTTGATCAAACTCATGTTTGGCTTTAGTGTAGGCAATATTGATATTAAATTCACGGTTCACTTGCCAGTCGGTGGCAAACTCAACCCCTTTATGAATAACCCGGCTGGCATTGGTTAAGTAACGTTGATTTTGTTCGTTATACGCATGCACAATGCCATCATCGACATCCATATAATACACCGCCGCATCGAACGTAATGTCGTTGAAATTGGCTTTATAGCCCACTTCATAGGTATCTGATACTTCCGGGTCTACACCTTGTAAATCTTCACTGTCTTTGGTGGTTAAATGATATAAACTGCTGGCGGTAGGAATACGAAAGCTGTTCGCATAACGTAAATAAACGCTGCTAATGTCGTTTAAGTGGTAGTTCAAACTGGCTTTTGGACTCAGGTGTGAAAAATTATCAGAACGGTTTTCGATACTTAGATTGCCATGACCGATATCGCCATAAACCCCCAGATGATTATCAAATTCATATTTGGCATAATCGTAACGTGCACCCAGAGTTAGCGTTAGGTCAGTGGACAAAGGCCGTTGGTACTGAATATAGGGTGAAATGCCTGTATATGTGGTGGTGTCATCGTAAAATTTTTCGCCTTTAACGTAGGTATCGGCACCCCAGCCGGACGTGGTAAAGTCGAGTGGTTGATACGACAATTGCTCGCCTTCGGTAAATTCAAGATCAACGCCAATGGTGGTTTCGCTGCTATTATTGTGCTCGAAATTAGCCAAAGCAAGTAAGCCGAGTGTTGCTACTTCCGACTCCACTTTTGGCATATTTTGGTTCCAGGTGGCGGTGTAATCATTAGTCCGCAGTCGTAAATAAGGGATCAACGAATACAAATTATCACCACTAACCATGTCCCACTGGCTAGACAAACGCATGTATTTGGTTTTACGTAACGGATCGTTTGCTAATACTGTTTCTGAAAGGCCTGAGTTTGTTTTATCATTTTGGTATAAATCTTCCGTTAAGCTGGCAGCCATTTCTTGTTCTAAATCTGAAACCACCAGCATGGTAGTCAGTGTTTGATTGGCTGATATTTCGGCTTCATGACGCAAGGTGATTTCCGCTTTTTCTGAGCCGGTATGGTCACGCCAGCCGTCGTTATCTAAATAAGAAAATGACGCTCTAAAGCCTTGATTGTTTGCGATGCTGTTGCTGTGGCTCATTTGAATTTTATGGTAATTATCTTCACCTAACATCAAGGAGAGCTCAGATTCTGCTTGCTCGGATACTTCTTTCGATAAAATATTAATCGTGGCAGCAACGGCGCCTGAACCATAAAGGGCAGTGCCAGCACCTTTTAGCACTTCCATGCGAGCAACGTTCGAGTTAAAGCTAGACCACCATAAAGCATTATGATTAAAAAAAGCGGGAGACTGCAACGGAATATTATCTTGTAAGTACAGGTAATAGCCACTGGTATTGATTGGCATACGTATTGCCGTTTTGTGCCCTTGACCACCGGATAGCTGATCAATTAACACCCCGGAGATATTGTTCAGTGATTCTGCCGCATGTTGGCCATTATCCAATTTGAGTTCATCTTCAGAGATACCATGAACCGACATTGCCAAATCGGTGTCTAATGCCGCCTTGCGAGATGCTGTGATTGTGATTCGTTCGACATGGTCAAATTGTTCATCTTGTTGCACCGGTTCTTCGGCGAATGAGTTAAATGAATTGCTGATCAGAGATAAGAGCAGAGAAAATCTTAATGAGGTTTTCATAGTTTTACTTTTTGACACTTAATGAGTAGATGTATGGTAATTGTAGGTAAAATTAATCCGCTTGTGGTGTGACAGATTGTCGCAGTTGCTTGTTTAGCTAGGGGATTTGGTTGATTTGGATCAATTAGGAAAGTAATAACTAATCCGTTGATAATCGGTAATACGTGCTCGAGTATTGTTAAGACGGACAACAAATTTGATGACATTATTCATATTCTGTTATCCACTCATGGCTAAATCTCATCGAGCTGAGTAAAATGTATTTAGATTACTTATAATGTCGGCGTTATGTGTGCAAGCATCCCGACAGAGGAGGGAGCATATGGAAACGGTAACGAATATCTTCAGGGTTAAGTTTTCCGTTGGTGATTTGGTGCACCATAAGTTGTTCGATTATCGGGGAGTGATCGTCGATGTCGATAAAGATTTTCAGGGGACAGAACAATGGTATGAAACGGTGGCAAAATCTCGTCCACCTAAAGATAAGCCTTGGTACCATGTGTTAGTGGATCAAAGTTCACATTCTACCTATGTCGCACAACAAAACCTGGAGCTTGATGATAGCACCGCACCGATCAAACACCCGATGCTTGAACTCTTTTTTGGCAAATTTGAACATGGTAAATATGTACGCAATGACCCGATGAATTAGGTTACAATTCGGCAGGCAGGATAAAGTATTTAGGAGATATTTTTGATTAGAGCAGTAAACAGTAATGATATCGAAGCAATAACACAGATCTACAATTACTATGTTTTGAACACCATTGTAACCTTTGAAACGGAACCGGTATCTGTGCAGGAAGTGAAAGTACGAGTTGCAGGCACAGCTGCAGACTTTTTGCCTTGGTTAGTGGCCGAAGATGATGACGACAACATTGTCGGTATTTCATTACCAAATCCTGCGAGTATTGCCTTACATGAAAAATTTGCGATGAAAAAAGTGGCTCACTTTGAACAAGCAGGGCGCAAATTTGATCATTGGGTTGATGTTGGTTACTGGCAATGTTTAATACCCAGTTGATACCTGTCTGCAAAAGTATATAGTCAACTCATTCCTGATGAAGACCGCTAAAAATAATTTAATTAACTTGGTATAACTGCAGCATTCCAGGAGAATAACCTGATGCTTATTAAAGAGATAATGTGATAAACGAATGAAATCATTGTTTAAGGGCTTGTGGTGGAAATTACTTCTGGCCATGTTCTTACTGTTTCTCAGCGTGGCCTTGTATCTGGATATTAGCATCCGTTCAACGTTCGCGGGCAAGAAATGGTCAATACCATCAACGGTATATGCACGTCCGTTAGAGTTATACCAAGGCGCAGAGTTAACGCTTAGTGATTTAAAGGCCGAACTGGTGCAGTTAGGTTATCACTTTGTCACTCGCATTAAACAGCCAGGGCAGGTGAAAGTTGATAATCAACAAGTAAGTATTTTCACTTCTGGCTTTCAGTTTGTCGATGAGCTGGAGCCTCCGCGACAAATCACCGTGACTTTGAATAATAATAGGGTTTCCCGGCTCGAAAGTAATGATGGCGCTGCGCTTATTCGTTTGCAGCCGATGGCCATTGGTGGCATTTATCCTGCGCATAATGAAGATCGATTATTGTTACAGCTGGCGGAAGTACCACTGCCATTACAAAATATGCTGGTAGCGGTTGAAGACGACAGTTTTTATTCCCATTTTGGTATTTCGTTGCGCGGAATTGCCAGAGCGTTGATTGCCAACATAAAAAGTGCCGGCATTTCACAAGGCGCCTCAACCCTTACCCAGCAGTTGATTAAAAACTACTACCTGAGCTCAGAGCGTACGCTTTCTCGCAAAGCCCAGGAAGCATTAATGGCGATGCTGTTGGAGTTGCATTTCAGCAAAGCGGAAATTCTAGAAGGCTATATTAATGAGATCTATTTGGGTCAAGATGGTCCGCGTGCCATCCATGGCTTTGGTTTAGCCAGCCAATATTATTTCAAGCGACCTTTGGCTGAACTGTCACTCGCACAACAGGCTCTGTTGGTTGCTTTAGTTCGAGGCGCAAATTATTACAACCCCTGGCGTAACCCTGAACGAGCATTAAAACGTCGTAATTTGGTATTGGATATTGCGGTTCGAGAGAATCACCTTGCTGGCGATTTGGCGGCTAAAGCTAAGTTGCAACCATTAGCCATTGGTGAGCGCAACAGTGCCAAACGTAAGCGTTATCCGGCTTACCTTGACTTGGTACGCCGGCAATTACAACGTGATTATGACGTTGAAGATTTGAGTACCAATGGTCTTTCTATTTTTACTCACTTTGATCCCTTTGTGCAAAATAGCGCCGAGTCCAGCCTTGCGGCAACCATAAGCAAACATGAGTCCAGTGGCCTCAGTGCGCAACTTGAGGGGGCTGTGGTTATTACCAGACCCAATACTGGCGCTGTGATTGCCATTGTTGGCGGTAGGGATGCCCGCTATGCAGGGTTTAATCGAGCGGTAGATGCTAGCCGTCAGGTCGGCTCTTTATTAAAACCTGCTGTGTATTTAACGGCTTTGGAACAACCGCAAGTGTATGACCTTGCAACGAAGATAAGCGATGAAAAATATACCTTAATACAGCCCAATGGTGACGAATGGTCGCCACAAAATTTTGATCGCAAAGATCATGGCGAAGTACTGCTATATCGAGCTTTTGCCAATTCCTATAATCAATCTACGGCTCGATTAGGTAATACTTTGGGGTTAGGGAACATAGTCAATACCATGCGCCGTTTAGGGGCGACAAAAGATTATGCACAGCTGCCTTCCATTACTTTAGGTGCGGTGGAAATGACACCGGTAGAAGTCGCTCAGATGTACCAAACACTCTCAGCCGATGGTTTTTACACGCCGCTGATGGCGATCGATTCGGTGGTGGCCCCGGGTGGTAAGGTATTAACAAGCTACCCGCTGGCAGTGGAACAGCGTTTTGATCCGGCATCCATTTATTTGTTACGTCATGCCATGCAAGCGGTAACTCATGAAGGTACCGGTAAGGCATTAGAATGGTTGTTACCAAAATTTGCCGTGGCCGGTAAAACCGGCACCACCAATGAATTGCGCGATAGTTGGTTTGCTGGATTTTCAGGAGATATGATGGCCGTCGTTTGGATTGGACGAGACGATAATGCCAATACTGGCTTAACCGGTGCCAGTGGGGCACTGCGAGTTTGGGCAAATATATTGCGCCAGCGTTCACGTTTACCTATTCAAAATTTGCCTCCCGAAAATGTTAACATAGCCTGGGTTGACAACGATACCGGACAAGGCAGTCAACAGTCTTGTGCCAATACCATCCCGTTGCCATTTATTGCCGGCTTCGAACCGGAGGAAGAAATTCGTTGCCGCAAGGGCCTTGAAAAAGTGCTCGATTGGTTTCGCGACTTAATCGAAAAATAAGAGATGAGAAAACATTGAAATTGCATAAAAAAATTGCCTTGTTGTGTTTGCCCTGGTTTTTAGCGGCATGTTCAACAATACCGACGACTAGTGATAAGCCCCGGTCCGCTGCTAAACCTCAGCCAGCGTCAAAAGTTCAGCCTCAACCTGCTTCAGTAGACGCTGCGGCCAAGGCTCCTGCAGCCGTTGTCGCTTTGCTTGACCGAGCCGAGCAACAATTGATTAATGGTGATGATTCAGCTGCGGCAGTATCTTTAGAAAGAGCAATTCGAATCGCTCCACGCTATCCTGAAAGTTATTATCGTCTGGGTAAACTTCGCTTTACTCAATCTTATCATGACCAGGCCCGTGCTCTTGCCCAGAAAGCAATCAGTCTTGGTGCCAGTGGTTGGTTACGCAGGCAGGCAGAAAGGTTAGTGGCATTAATCGACGAGCGCGAATAAGCTACCTAGCGCTGACACTTTTCTTAATCTAATGAACGAGAATTTTGACGGTATGAGTTTAATAAAAACAGCTTTCACGACAGTGAAAGCTGTTTTAGAAATAGCTAAAGAGTAATAAAATTGGCTAGTTTAAAATATAAACAATATTATCTTTTTCTATGACTTCAGTAGTGCCATCAAGGTTTTTCGAGTCGAGTACAAGCACTTGGTTACCGCGGCTATCAACAGTTTCACCGGCTTCATTCAAGGCTATGGTGATACCAACAACTGCAGCAAATGCTACCCAATTGTGGTGGTGGCTATATGCCAGATTTTGAATTTATCGTCTATCGACATTTCTTTTATTCGCTGCTCTATGCCAAAAAGCTTTCCGATTAAGCTTAATACCACATCGGCTTTACCGGTTTTCTTTTTCGGTTGTGTCTTTTTCGCATCCACGAATTTGCTGCGAATATGCGCAAGACAGGCAACCAGCCTTGCCATTGTTAGCTCATAAGTTTTATAACCATCAACGTGCATATAACCTTGGTAGCCATTGAGAAAGTCGATGGCACATTGTGCCGATCGGCTATTGTGATAATCGTATTATACGAAATTGGTATGGTTGCCTGGTTTATCTGTGCCACAGCAATACTCTTCAATGACCCCCACTTGTTTTGTGATTTTGGCCCGAACAAAGTTACCTGACGACAAACCGAGTTTCTTTCTCACGGCATAAAAAGAAGTGGTGATAATTGATGTTGTTGGCAATAATCGATAATCGATAATCGCTAAGCCACTGGTTTGTTGGTCTTCAATAATGGCTTGCCATTGCGCTTGGCTTCGCATAATTCTCATAGTTATCTCCTTAATTGAATTCGGAGATAACATAACTGATATCTAAAATCAGGGGAGCTTACATAACTATATATCGATGCTATAGAAAATTTCTAAGCAAATTTATTTATCGAGTGGACTTTGATGGGCTAGATAATTTGCCCTGTGTGGCTTTTGAAGCCATCGATAGCGTTAAGTCATCACAAGTAAAAGAAGTTAATGCTCCTGAGTCAAAGGTAAATATTATCCCTTATCAAGCCATTACATCGGAAATGATACAAAAGTATGCCCATATTGTGCTGAGAATATAAGAGACAACGAAAAATCGCCGGAATTTTGTGAGTGAACTAAAAAAGAAAACTGCAATTGCAATATTAAAGCCTTGCCAAGTCGACATAATCCATTGATTGCACAGGGCTTGTATTGTAAATTCTACGTTGTGTTTTTGTTTGTTGATATTTACAAATAATTTAAAAGGATATAAAAAATTGAAAAATGCAATCAAAACTTTAATGATAATATTCACTACTACCATCATCTCAAATTCATTTGCAGAAGAAGTTGAAGTACATATAGATAAATATGATGAATCAGGTAACTTAGTATCAGGTAACGTAATTGCAAATAAAATCCCAGATGGAAGAGTATTTCACCAAGGAGATATATTCTTGGGCTATTATGAAGATTTAACACAACATCAGGGACCTACTGCTAAGGGAGCTGTAATTTCTGGTGATAGCAGTAAATGGCCACTTGCAATCGTGCCATATACTTTTGATTCTAGTTTCACTACAGCCAATAAAAACGCAATTATTGCAACAATGGGCAACCTTGAAAGTATTTCAGGTTTGAGGTTTGTACCTAGAACAAATCAAACTGAATACTTAAAAATCATCCGAGATTTGTATTATTTGCAGACTTACGGTGGATGTTACTCAGGTGTAGGCAGAAACGTCGGCACCTACACTGAAGCGTCTTTAGTATGCGGAGACTCGGTCAACACCCATGAACTATTACATGCTTTGAGTTTTGATCATGAGCAAGTTAGATCTGACAGAGATCAATATATTAATGTCCAGGAACAAAATATAGAGTCTTCCTGTTTAAGTCAATTTCAAGGAGGGGGATTACAAAATTTAGGAAATTATGACTACGTTTCTATCATGCATTATGGTTCGCTTGCATGTAGTAAAAATGGCCAAGCAACAATGTCCAGAATAAGCGGAAGTGGTCCTTTAGGAGGTGATGAGCTGAGCACTTTGGATATCCAATCACTTCAAACATTATATGGGCACCTACCTACCACTAACTTATCTGTGCAAAGCTTGCGCTGCTATGGTGACAATATATTGAGGTGGGACTCTGTTGCTGGTGCAAGTCAATATAAAATTGAAAAGTATAGTAGTAGTCAAGGTGGGTGGATTCAACAAGGAACCACATCCAGCCTAGCATTTCCAGTACACATACCTTACAGTCAATCATTCAGAATAAAAGCATGCAATGCAACTGGAGGTTGCAGTATAGGCTCAAATGAAGTTTTAGCCCGATATTCTCAAAGGTGCTTATAGTGAAACTTACAATGCAAATAAGCTATTTTCTTTGCTTATTAATTTTCCTTACTTCATGTGGCGGTGATGACTCAGAAACCCCAAACGAACCTATTGATGATAAGCCAGTTTTAGAATCTAATGAGTTTTGTGAAAGCACTGATGGTACAGATAAAGTTTGGGGGACCATAGACTCATATGACCACATAGAAGTAACTAAAGGCGATTATATTCATATAGAAATAAACGATGTCACTATTCAAGATATTATTTATCCTAATGTTTCGACCAGATGTATACTCATAAAAGGAGAAGAAACATTTCCTATAAACTTTAAAACATTTTTTAATAAGCAAGACATAGATTCTACCTCAACTTATAAAGTTTATGTAAGGTACTATAAGCTTAATACTGAAGGAAGTTATGAACTAACTCATTGGCTAAATGAGGCAGTTTTTGTACTGACTAAGGGTAATGATGACTTTGCTGACATTGTTATTGAAAGGGTAGATTAGTTAATAGCCTCCAAAAATGTTACTACTTTAGTATATATTAATTGCACATCAAAGGGCCAAATTGACGTTGGCCCTTTTTTAATGTGTCCCTATAAGCCGATTATTTTGTTGAAAACTACAAAAAAAGCTATTTAGATCAAAACAATGATTGTTTTGAGCGAGTATCATCATGGCTTAATTTTTTCTTAAGCTGCTAATGGTGATTTGTTTATATGCTGTATCTTTTTTTTGGCTATTTTTTAGCGCAATTTTTCCCGTTGATTGAAAGGTTGTACACCTCAAACATTGCATTATCGGCGTTGTTTTTTTCTCTTATCGTTTTTGTCCTTTGGACCTTCATTCCGATGTTGGGTTACTTGTTGGCGCTATTATGTAAAGCGAATGGCAATTTAAATAGATATGCATTGCTGGCTTTTGGTGCCATTACCGGCTCAATCGAAAACGCGTTGTTTTATTTTGATCTGTTATCTTATGAGCAAAACTGGTTTGCTACTTTTACCGTGTCTTTATTGTTCTTTATCATCGCTTTTATTTCAGTAAATAAAACTTCCGTTAGTTTAGCCAGAGCCGCCGGTTAATCATTAACAAGTAAAAAGGCTTGTACCAGCAGCATGCCAATTGCTGGCACTCATTTTTTAGTGTGTGTGCAATACTTCGAAACAATTAACCACGTCATTGCGGCGCAGGCCGCAACCTCCATTCGGTTAGAACGTGATTATAAACAGTACCTTATATGCTCTGTCGCTGTTCATGAGGTTGCGGCCTGCGCCGCAATGATGGTGTGTTATTTCTAACTTAAGTGAAGATATTGCACGAAGAATGTAAACCTTCTGTAATAAAAAAGCACTGGATTAGATTAATCCAGTGCTCTTAATTAGCTCCACGTTAAGTAACAGGCTTGCATCAGCAGGCTATGTTTGAATGAAACTACATGCGGTCCATCACTTCAATACCTAGCACATCTAAGCCTTGCTCGAGCGTACGCGCAATTACATTACATAAACGCAGGCGTGAAAGCTTGGTTTCCTCTGCAATGCCATCTTTGAGGATCGGGCAGGCTTCGTAGAAGCTCATGTACAAACTGGCTAACTCGTATAAGTAGTTACATAACAAGTTAGGCGTACACTCGCTGATCACAGCATCTAGTACTTCTTCAAATTGCATCAGCTTAACCGCCAGGGCTTTTTCCTGTGGCTCGGCAATTATCATGTCATTGCTTAATGTCGTGCCATCAATACCGGCTTTTTTGAAGATACTTTGAATGCGGGTGAATGCGTACTGTAAGTACGGTGCTGTGGCCCCCTCAAAGCTGAGCATGGTTTTCCAGTTGAAGATATAATCTGAGGTGCGGTTTTTCGATAAGTCGGCAAATTTCACCGCGCCAATCCCTACTTTACGCGCGATCTCGTTTCTTTCTGCTTCGGAGAAGTCGGCAATTTTTTCGGCCATTAACTCGCTGGCTCTACTTACGGCTTCTTCGAGCAGTTCGGCCAGTTTAATGGTGCCACCGGTACGGGTTTTAAATGGTTTGCCATCATCACCCATCATCATCCCAAATGGGCAATGATCGTAACCGGTCGTCGCGGGTAAGAAACCGGCGTTACGGGCAGTGATTTCAACTTGTTTAAAGTGCAATGCCTGGCGAGCATCGGTGAAGATAATGATGCGATCAGCGGCTAAATCGGTACTGCGATATCGACAGGCAGATAAGTCGGTTGTGGCATACAAGTAACCGCCACCAGATTTTTGTACGATAAATACCGAAGGGTCACCATCTTTGTTGGCCATTTCTTTAATGAACACAACTTTAGCGCCTTGATCTTCAACCGCAATGCCTTTTGCCATTAATTCACTAATCACGTTTGGCAAGTCAGGGTTGTAGGCACTTTCGCCCATAATGTCATCACGAGTCAAGGTAACGTTAAGTGCTTGGTAAATCTCTTCTGAGTGATGAATCGAAATATCGATAAACTGTTTCCAAAGGGTTAAACACTCGCTGTCGCCCCCTTGAAGTTTTACTACGAATTCACGAGCACGATCGGCAAAGCCGTCTTCTTCGTCAAAGCGAATTTTCGCTTCACGGTAAAAGTTTTCTAAATCGGCAAGGGCGGTTTCAGCCACTTCGTTACTGCTAAGCTTGTCGCTTAAATGTGCCAGTAACATGCCAAATTGCGTACCCCAGTCCCCCATGTGATTCTGACGGATAACGTTTTCGCCACGAAACTCCAAAGCGCGCACTACGGCATCACCAATAATGGTTGAACGTAAATGACCAACGTGCATTTCTTTGGCAAGGTTAGGGGCAGAGTAATCCACCACAACCGTTTTCGGACTTGGGTTTTGGCTGACGTTTAGCTTGCTATCAGTAGCCGCAACAGCTAACTGCTGGGCTAACCAGTCTTTATTTAAATGGATGTTAATAAAGCCAGGACCAGCCAGTTCAAGCTTTTCTGCAATGTCGTTCAGCTCAAGGTTATCTAGCACCGTTTGCGCTAACGCTCTAGGGTTAGTTTTTAATTTTTTCGCGGCGCCCATTACCCCATTTGCCTGGTAGTCACCAAATTGAGGACGAGAGGAAGCACTAACCGCAGGGTTAGTGTCTTCTGGTAAGCCGGCGGCTACCATTGCGGCTTTTACTTTTTCATTTAAAAGTTGACGAATATTCATATCTTCTGTCTGTTCTCTTTTGCTGTTCTTTTAAAAGGGCATTTAGTGTTCACGGGTTTTGTGGAACACAACTTCAGGGTAACGTTCTTGCATTAAATTTAAATTTACCATAGTTGGAGCAATGTAGGTTAAGTTATCGCCGCCATCCAGGGCTAAATTGTCGTACGCTTTCTTCTCAAAAGTGGCCATGATTTTGTTGTCATCACAATTTACCCAACGGGCCGTGGCAACTGAAATTGGCTCGTATAATGCGTCTACGTTATATTCATTTTTCAAGCGATGTACCACCACCTCAAACTGCAACACACCTACAGCACCAACAATCATGTCGTTATTGCTCAGTGGTCTAAACACCTGCACCGCACCTTCTTCTGAAAGTTGGATTAAGCCCTTTTGCAATTGCTTGGCTTTTAACGGGTCACGCAGGCGAATACGGCGGAACATTTCCGGGGCAAAGTTTGGAATGCCACTAAACTTCATCTCTTCACCAGCAGTAAAGGTATCACCAATTTGGATCGAACCATGGTTGTGTAAGCCGATAATGTCACCGGCAAACGCTTGTTCGACGTTTGAGCGATCGCCGGCCATAAAGGTTACCGCATCGGCAATTTTCACGTCTTTAGCCAACCGCACTTGCTTCATCTTCATGCCTTTGGTGTAGTTACCTGAGCAAATACGCATAAAGGCGATACGGTCACGATGTTTCGGGTCCATATTCGCTTGGATTTTAAAAACAAACCCTGAAAATTTTTCTTCTGTGGCGAGCACTTCACGCTTGTCGGTTTGACGAGGTTGCGGTGTTGGTGCCCACTGGGTTAAGCCGTCAAGCATATGGTCGACGCCAAAGTTACCCAATGCCGTACCAAAGTAAACGGGTGTTAGCTCACCGGCTAAAAATTCTTCCAGGTTAAACTCATGACAGGCACCAAGAACCAATTCCAGTTCTTCACGTAAATCATCAGCAAAAGCACCAACTTCAACATCCAGCGCTGGGTTATCCAAGCCTTTAATGACCACTTTCTCCTGAATGGTATGGCCCTGGCCAGTTTTGTATAAAATGGTCTCGTCAGTTAAAAGGTTATATACCCCTTTAAACTCTTTACCCATGCCGATAGGCCAGGTGACCGGTGAACACTTTATTTTTAATACTTCTTCAACTTCATCCATTACTTCAATGGGATCGCGTACATCACGGTCCATTTTATTCATAAAGGTAATGATAGGGGTATCACGCAATCGGGTGACTTCCATTAATTTAACGGTTCGGTCCTCGACACCTTTGGCGGTATCGATAACCATTAAACAAGAATCTACCGCGGTAAGAGTTCGGTAAGTATCTTCCGAGAAGTCTTCATGGCCCGGGGTATCTAGCAGGTTCACCAAACAATCTTGATAAGGAAACTGCATCACTGAGGTGGTAATGGAGATACCACGGTCTTTTTCCATTTCCATCCAGTCAGACTTGGCGTGTTGGCCCGACTTTTTACCTTTTACGGTACCCGCTTTTTGTAGCGCTTGACCAAAAAGTAAGACTTTTTCGGTAATGGTGGTTTTACCGGCATCGGGATGCGATATTATAGCGAAAGTCCTTCGCTTGTTTACTTCCTGCTGTTGAATTGTCATGTTTTACAATTGCTCACTAGTAACTTCAATAAATGTTAATTAACAACAATACGCCATTAATTTAACTAATAATTTGGTTTTGCCTGTATGCTGCTGTGATCAGATAAGTCGATTAAAAAGTGCACAGACATAAAAGCGCAATATTATACAGAAATTGCGCAGCAAGAGCAGCAAGTTTGACAGAGATTTTGCCAAAATTAATAAAATTTTAGCTTGAACGCAGCACCGGCTTGGTTTGGTTCGTGAGCGGTAACGATAAACTCAGTAGCTAAAGCGATAAACTCATCACTATGGCATCTTCATAACCGATTGCCGCTGGGTAATAACCGGTCCGGCGATGTACCTGAATGAAGCCATTTTTCATGTACAACATTTGCGCGGCAATGTTTTTCGAACGCACTTCTAAATGGCAGGTAACGACTTGTTTTTGTTTCGCCATGGCTAAAAAGTCCGTCAGTAAAAGCTGCCCGTAACCTTTGCCCTGACTTTCTGGGTGAACGCAAATTTCCATTAACGTAAATTCATCAATGACCAAATCGCCGACGTAAAAGCCAACCACAACATCATTCACCGTTAACTGGCGGGTGATGTAACGACCACCGATGCAGCTCAGTAAGGTTTTCTTGCTCCAGGGAAACGGGTTACTGGCGGTTTCTATTGCGTAAATGGTTTCAGCATCGCTTTTGCTGAAGTTTTGCAGACACGGTTTGCTCATAGTGTTGTATCGTTTGTTGTTAGTGGTTGTTGATATGAGCTGCCAGGCAGACCCATAATTTGGCTTTCATTGCATTGCTTGTAATCGCCCCAAGCTCAGGCGATATTAACCTATTGTCTTTATACTCGATGCTGTCTGTGGCATTAAATTGCCATAATAGTGGCCCAAATATAACGCCTTCATCGGTTAATTTAATGCTGGCCGATGTTATATCCAAAACGATAGCAATGTCGGTAATTAATTTAGCTTGAAGAACTTGTTCAATGTTGTCGAACGAATGCTTTTTGACAACAACTGGCGCTTTTCTCGCTTGCTCTGTTGGAGTTATCGCTGGCGATGATGCGCTTAAATCAGGTTGTTCAATGTTTTCTGGTTCAGTGCTTTCATGCTCAGTATTCGCTTGTTCCGGCTTTTTAAAGAACTGTTCGCGCGATTGCCATAAGCTGACGCCCATAGTCTGTAAATATTGAAATTGTCGCTCGCTAATGTTCATTGTTATTCACTGGAGTGGCTTCAAAAAAGCTCTGCTGAATGTTGTAGTTATGATGACAGAATCACCGAATTGGCACAATAGAATAATTAGCGATATCGCGGCTGAAAAAATATTGTGAGGCTGATTTTGCTGGGCTCATGATTGCGAGAAACGAGAAACGAGAAACGAGAAACGAGAAACGAGAAACGAGAAACGAGAAACGAGAAACGAGAAACGAGAAACGAGAAACGAGAAACGAAAAGCTAATAGTTAAATTAAATCTTGCTGAGGTTTAATAAAAAGGCAGTAATTTGAAAATAAAGAGTGTCGAGAGGAAAGTATGGCAGGGGTGGAGAGATTCGAACTCCCAACCGTCGGTTTTGGAGACCGCTGTTCTACCAATTGGAACTACACCCCTGCAATGGCTGTGCATTATACTTATCGATGATTCGCTGTAAAGAGAAAAATTAATAAAATTGTTTAAGCGCCTATTTATTCACCGTTTTATCGATTAAAAAGCAATATCGTCGGAATTTAGTGAAAAATTGTCGCGATTTCATGAGTCATTTAATCGCGGGCAGAATATTATTGCCTTCCCTTTAACCCATAGTCATCAATCTTCTATATACACCTTGTTAATTAAATGTAAATTAATTTGATGATAAATTTGAAATTCAATATGTTACTCACTACTATGTCTATTAAACAAACAATAACAATTAACTTAAAAGGATTTTAAGTATGAGTTTTCTAAAATTATTATCAAAACTTACCGGCATTAAAAAACAACCTAACACCAACAAAGTTCAGGTTGACATCAATTATGTACAATCGCATGTCGAACCAGGCTCTTTTTTTGGACAAACGATGAGTTTGGATGACTCTGAATGTGAGCACAAAGAAAGCCAAAATTGTAAATAACCTTAGCGTTACCGTAAATAATATCCCTTATCCCCTTTGTTGCTAAGAAAGTGTGCTTTTTGCACATTTTCCTTGCTATTCGCTGGCCTCAGCACTAAAATTACGCGTTTTTTCAAAGCTTTCTAATAGTGCCCAATATGCGTGTTTCTGACTTTTCATTTAATTTACCGGACGAACTAATTGCTCGTTATCCACAAGCTGAGCGTTCGGCTAGCCGTTTAATGACGGTTAACGGTAATTCCGGCTCACTTGCACACCTTAAATTTAATCAAATTATTGGGCAGTTAAACGCCGGCGATTTATTGGTATTTAATAATACCCGAGTGATCCCTGCACGCGTGTTTGGTACCAAATCAACCGGTGGCAAGGTTGAGATCTTGGTAGAGCGAATTGTTGATCAACACCGGGTACTTGCTCATGTGCGAGCCAGCAAATCATTAAAAATTGGCAATGAAGTATTACTCGAAGGCAAAGTAAAAGCGATTATGGTTGCTCGCCACGATGCATTATTTGAACTTGAGTTCCAAGGCGAAAAAAGCGTCCTGGAAGTGCTGGAAGAAATCGGCCATATGCCTTTGCCACCTTACATTGACCGTCCTGATGAAAATTCAGACCGTGAACGCTATCAAACCGTTTATAACGAAAAACCGGGTGCAGTAGCAGCTCCTACGGCCGGGTTACACTTTGAAAAAGAACTGTTGGCGCAAATCGAAGCGAAAGGCGTGCAATTGGCATTTGTTACTCTGCACGTAGGTGCGGGTACCTTTCAACCGGTACGTGTTGACAAAATTGAAGATCATGTGATGCATTCTGAATACGTCGAAGTGAGTCAGGATGTCATCGAAAAAATTAATGCCACCAAAGCGGCGGGCAAAAGAGTGGTTGCCGTTGGTACTACCTCGGTGCGCTCTCTAGAAAGTGCCGCCCAGTTCGCGTTGAAAAATAATCAGCCGTTAGCGGAATTTTACGGGGATACCGATATATTTATCACCCCGGGTTATCAGTTCCAGTTAATTGATGCCCTGGTGACTAATTTTCATTTATCAGAATCAACCTTGCTCATGCTGGTCAGCGCGTTTGCCGGGTATCAGCACATGATGAATGCCTATAATGTGGCCATCGAGGAAAAGTATCGCTTCTTTTCTTATGGCGATGCGATGTTTTTAACTAAAAGCGAAACAAAATCAACAAATTTATAAGCTAACTAATATGAAATTAGTTAAAAATTCGGTTAACACTTGGACACTTCTGAGATTAGCCTAAACTGTAATAGTCACCTGTGGCCTGTTTTGCTACATGGTAAGGAAACACAATGAAATATCAATTAATCAATAAAGATGGCAAAGCCCGTCGCGGCCGTCTTACTTTCGATCGCGGTGTAGTCGAAACACCGGCATTTATGCCGGTAGGAACATACGGTACCGTTAAAGGCATGAAAAGCGAAGAGGTAGAAGCCACCGGTGCTCATATCTTATTAGGTAACACCTTCCATTTAATGTTACGTCCCGGCACCGAAATTATCGAAAAACATGGTGGTTTGCACGGCTTTATGAATTGGCACAAGCCTATTCTTACTGACTCGGGTGGTTTCCAGGTATTCAGCTTAGGCCAAATGCGCAAAATTAGCGAAAAGGGCGTTGAATTTCGCTCGCCGGTAAATGGCGAAAAAATTATGCTCACCCCTGAGCGTTCAATGGAAGTGCAGCGCAGCTTAGGCTCTGATGTAGTGATGATTTTTGATGAATGTACGCCATATCCGGCCACTCATCAAGAGGCAAAAACCTCAATGGAATTATCGTTGCGCTGGGCAAAACGCTCAAAGGCGGCACACGCCGATAACCCTTCGGCATTGTTTGGTATTGTCCAGGGCGGCATGTACGAAGACTTGCGTGAAGTTTCTGCGGCCGGGCTGTTAGATATTGATTTTGATGGTTATGCCATTGGCGGTTTGTCGGTAGGTGAACCAAAAGATGAAATGATAAAAATATTAGATCATACCCCAGACTTGATCCCTGAAAATAAGCCCCGATATCTTATGGGAGTTGGTAAACCAGAAGACCTGGTGGAAGGGGTACGTCGCGGTATCGATATGTTTGATTGTGTGATGCCAACCCGTAACGCCCGTAACGGTCATTTATTTGTGACCAATGGTGTGGTAAAACTCCGTAATGCACGTCATAAAACGGACACCGGGCCATTAGATGCTGAGTGTGATTGTTATACCTGTAAAAATTATTCGCGTGCCTACTTGCATCATTTAGATAAATGTAATGAAATACTGGGCTCGCAATTGAACACCGTACACAACTTGCGTTTTTATCAACGCATTATGCAACAATTGCGTGATGCCATTGAGCAAGGTAAATTAGACCAATATGTGGAACAGTTTTATGCCTTACGGGATTTGCCTGTTCCACCGTTAGCAACAAAAGTTAAAACAACAACAGAAGAAGAATAATAAAACGTAGCATTTTTGTTTCTATAAACTGAATTATTTTTCATTTTTTTTCAATTTTATAATAATAGTAGTAAGAGGATTTTATGGACTTTTTAATTAGCAAAGCATACGCAGCAGACGCCCCTCAACAAGGTGGTGGTTTTGAGATGTTGATCATGTTGGGTGTGTTTGGTGTGGTATTTTACTTTATGATTTACCGCCCACAAGCTAAGCGTGTTAAAGAGCACAAAAGCCTAATGGAAGCCATTTCTAAAGGTGATGAAGTATTAACGCAAGGCGGTATCGTTGGCAAAGTTACTAAAGTATCAAGCGAGAAAGATTTCATCATTGTAAACGTTGCCGAAGGTACTGAATTAACAGTACAAAAAGGCGCGATTACAGCGGTATTACCAAAAGGGACTATGAAGTCTCTATAAGGACTAGTTGTGTTAAACAAATATCCATTATGGAAAACATTAATGGTGGTGTTTATCGTCGCCATTGGTGCTTTGTATGCTTTACCAAATTATTATGGTGAAGATCCTGCGGTCCAAATTTCGGGAACGAAAGGGGTACAAGCGGACCTTGCTACGTTAGATGCGGTAAAAGAAAATTTAGCCGCGGCTGAGCTAAGTTACCAAAGTGCCGCTCTTGCCAACGGGCAAGTGCTGGTTCGTTTTAGCGATTATAAAAGCCAGCAAACGGCGAACACTTTGTTATCAAAAAATCTTGGTGATGAATATTCGGTAGCGCTTAACTTAACTCCGGCGACTCCAGACTGGCTTGCCAGCCTTGGTGGCGTACCAATGAAACTTGGTTTGGACTTAAGTGGTGGTGTGCACTTCTTAATGGAAGTGGACATGAAAACGGCGATGGGTCGTGCCCAGGAAAGCATGATTGGCGATTTTCGTACTAACTTACGTGGTGAAAACATTCGTTACCGCAGTGTCAAAGAAGCGGGTAACGGGGTTGAAGTGATTTTCCGTAACAGCGATGACTTAGCGAAAGCGGAATCTCTGTTAAAACGTACTTATGGTGATTACCTGTTTGTTGATAATGAAGATAAGTTATCACTAAAAATCACCATGACTGATGCCAAGTTAAAAGAAACTCGTGAATACGCACTGCAGCAAAACATTACCATTATTCGTAACCGGGTAAATGAGCTAGGTGTCTCCGAGCCACTGGTACAACGCCAGGGTGCTAAACACATTGTGGTTGAATTACCAGGCATACAAGATACGGCTCGCGCCAAAGAGATTTTAGGTGCAACCGCAACTCTGCAATTTCATATGGTTGATCAGGAGCATGACATTCGTGATGCGATAAATGGTCGTGTACCGCCGGGGTCATTCTTAGTCAATGATCAAGACGGTCGTCCACAATTACTGAAAAAGCGTATTATGCTGCGTGGTGAACACATCATCGGTGCAAAATCTTCGCTTGATCAACAAACCAGCCAACCACAAGTAAACATCGACCTTGATAATAAAGGCGGCAGTTTATTCTCTAATGCGACGAAAAATAACATTGGTAAGCCGATGGCGACAATGTTTATTGAAAGCAAAGCCACCGGAGAGAAAAACCCGGATGGCAGCTTGAAGTTTACCCAACAACAAGAAGTGATTAGCGTAGCAACCATACAGGCGCGTCTTGGTAAAAGCTTCCGTATTACCGGACAAGACTCTCCTGCAGCAGCCCATAACTTAGCACTACTGCTTCGTGCCGGTGCATTAATAGCGCCTATCGCCATTGTCGAAGAGCGTACCGTTGGTCCATCGCTTGGCGCTGAAAACGTAGAGCTGGGCATGCAAGCAATCCTTTGGGGTTTTGCCTTGGTACTGCTATTTATGATGGTTTACTATCGTGCCTTTGGTCTTGTTGCCAACCTGGCACTTGCCGCTAACTTGGTATTGATAGTTGGTGTTATGTCATTGATCCCGGGTGCGGCATTAACGCTTCCAGGTATGGCGGGTATCGTCCTAACGGTGGGGATGGCGGTTGATGCCAACGTACTTATTTTTGAGCGTATTCGTGAAGAAATCCGTGAAGGCAAAACCATTCAGCAATCTATCCATCAAGGCTATGATTCAGCATTCTCAACCATTTTTGATGCCAACATCACCACCTTGATCGCCGCCCTTATATTATTTGCGGTGGGAACCGGCCCAGTTAAAGGTTTCGCGATTACCTTATCAATCGGTATTGTGACTTCAATGTTTACTTCAATTATTGGTACTCGTGCAGTGGTAAACGCCCTGTGGGGTGGCAAGAAACTTGATAAGCTACCCATTTAGGCTAGGAAGAAATTATGCAATTTTTAAAAATTAAAGACACCATAGCCTTTATGTCACAGCGAAAATTGGCGTCAATGATCAGCATTTTACTGGTTGTTGCTGCTCTCTTTTCATTGGCAACAAATAAGCTAAATTTAGGCCTGGATTTTACTGGCGGAACCTTATTGGAAATTGGTTTTTCACAACCGGCTGATTTGGTCAAAGTTCGTGAAGTACTGGAAGCGGGCGGCTATGACGATGCCGTAGTGCAGCTGTTTGGTAGCTCGGAAGACGTACTCATTCGTTTAGGCCAACGTGAAAACGTGAAAGCGGAAATGTTAGGCAACCAAATCCTAAGCATTCTTGAGCAGGGAACCGGCCAGGCAATCGACATGCGTCGTATTGAATTTGTTGGCGCTAACGTCGGCGATGAGCTGACGGAGCAAGGTGGCCTGGCAATGTTAACGGCGCTGATCTGTATTTTGATGTACGTTGCCTTTCGTTTTGAATGGCGTTTTGCACTCGGTTCAGTTTCCGCTTTGGCACACGATGTTATTTTAACGCTAGGCTTGTTCTCGGCATTGCAATTAGAGTTTGATTTAACCGTACTGGCCGCCATACTCGCGGTAATAGGGTATTCGTTAAATGATACTATCGTGGTCTCGGATCGTATTCGTGAGAATTTCAGAAAGGTACGTAAGGGTACGTCGGAAGAGATCATCAATATCTCGTTAACACAAACGCTAAGCCGTACCATGATCACCTCATTAACCACATTTATCGTATTACTGGCCTTATTCTTTAAAGGCGGTGCGCTCATTCACGGTTTTGCTACCGCTTTATTATTCGGTATCATCGTCGGTACATACTCATCAATTTACGTAGCTTCAACCGTTGCTTTGGCATTAGGTATTTCAAAAGAAGACTTAATACCGGAAGTGATTGAAAAAGAAGGTGCGGATCAAGAAGAGTTAAGAATGTAACTCGAAGAGTTATACATTTTGACGACAAAGGCAGCTTTTTAGCTGCCTTTTTGTTTTTTTAAGCGGCAGCGGGCTGCGGGCAAAAAAAAGCTGCGGGCTGTATGTTTGAGTCGTTCTGCAATAGGGTAAATTTAGACGTTGGGTACAAGGTACAAGGTACAAGGTACCAGCAGTTTAGCTACTGGCTGCGGGCTGAAGAGGCTTCGGGCAGTATGTTTGAATTGACCAACACTAGGGGAAATTAGGAAGTTAGGTAAAGGAACTAGGTGCTTGCTGCTAGTAGCCTGATTCTGTCAAAGCATCCAATTAATGAGGTATGACAATGTATACTCATTAATTGGTGGCTATAAGCCGGCATTGACGCAGGCCTGATTGTTTAGCACGAGGCTTTTAAACGCTTACACAATTTCTGGGTATGGCAGTGTATCTGCCACTAGCCAGTTATAAAAAAAGGTTGAGCGGACTCAACCAACTGCCCGCTAAATAGCAATTCCAGGGAGTACTGTATTACTTGCGTGTTGGGCAAAACGGTTATCTGGAGTTGCTGCTAACTTGGGGGCAAAATAGGCCACCTGGCCAACTCCATCAACATTTTCACTACTGTGCTGTTGCACAGCGTTAACGACATCACCTATTACTAATAAACTCGGTGGTTTTATCTCATCATTGGCAACCAGATCAGGCAAAGTGGCGAGTGTGCTGCGCCAAACTTTTTGATCATTTTGCGTACCTTTGCGAATAATCGCTGCAGGGGTAGTCGCTGCTCGACCATGGGCAATTAATTGCTCGGCAATGGTAGACACTGATTTTATGCCCATATAAAACACTAAGGTTTGGGTGCTATTGGCATAATTTTGCCAAGGCAAGTCAAGTTCACCGTCATGGCTGAAGTGACCGGTAATAAAGCTACAACTGTGCGCAATATTGCGGTGTGTTAACGGAATACCGGCATAGGTCGTACAACCTGACGCTGCGGTGATTCCGGGGATCACATGACTGGCAATATTGTGCTCGAGTAAATAATTTACTTCTTCTGAGCCGCGACCAAAGATAAAGCTGTCGCCACCCTTTAGTCGTACCACCTTTTTGCCTTTTTGTGCCCACTCAACCAAGGTGTCATTAATTTTATCCTGAGAAACGCAATGTTTATGAATCGCTTTACCTACGTAAATGCGATGACAATGAGCGGGTGTCAGGGTTAAAATTTCATTACTCACTAAGCGGTCATAAATGATCACATCGGCGTTTTCAATAAAACGCAAAGCTTTAAGCGTCAACAATTCGGCATCGCCAGGTCCAGCGCCAATTAACGCCACCTCGCCATGAAGAAATTGTGATTTTGCTAAAACTTGCTTACCTGTGTTCATCTTTACTCGTATTATGATTTGATAATGTGTTAACCAATGCCAATCAAAAACCGATTGGCATTAAAATGTTAAGTACCCTGTCATCATATCGAAATTATAATAACTTTAAAGAATTGCTTTATACTTTTATATATCAAAAAGCTATTAAAGCTTAATCTGTATCAATAAAAAAATAAATTCTGTTAAAATTTAATGACTTGAGTGAATTGAAGTTGTTAGCTATGCTGAAATTATCGATGTTTCATTTACCAAAAGATTTAACAATGACCATAAAAACCAATCAAAATTACTGTTCTGTGCTTAGCTTTGGCCAGCATAAATTGCTCATCTTTATTGTTTTATTGATTAATTTTCTGCTGCTCTATACTTCCCCCGCTTTTGCTACAACGGTTAAAAACAAATTTAAAACTGAACATAACATTTTATCTATGCAACAACGCAGTTTGGTCATTGACAACATTTTAGATAAACGAGTTAAACAATTATTGCCTGGCCTAATGCGGCAGGCAAATGTTGACATGTGGATATTGATTTCACGTGAATATAATGAAGATCCAATATTGAAAACGTTTTTGCCAGCAACCTGGATGGGAGCACGTCGCAGAACCATTTTAGTGTTTACCGACATGGGCAAGGCAGGCATAAGTGCGCAAGCTATCGCTCGCTATGATGTGGGAAGTATTTTCAAAAAAGCCTGGGATAAAGAAAAGCAACCAGATCAGATGCAGGCTTTGCTTGAGCTAATTAAAGCACGCAACCCTAATCGCATTGCCATTAATCAATCTTCTGACTACGAACTTGCCGATGGCCTGGTGGCAAGCGAACGCGACTTACTGTTTTCGTATTTGCCAACTCAATATCGTGAGCGCATTGTGTCGGCCGAGCCGTTGGCGGTAAGCTGGTTAGAAACTCGCATTAAGGAAGAAGTAGAACTGCTAACTGAAATGGTGGCATTAACTAAGACTATCATTAAACAAGGCTTTTCCAACGAAGTGATCCGCCCTCGCAAAACCACGGTAGGCGATTTAGTCTGGTGGTTTCGTGACCGAGTGAGCCAGTTAGGGTTACAAACCTGGTTTCAGCCGTCAATTCGATTACAACGAAAATATAAAAAACTTGGGGTCAGTGAAGATCCCAGTTTGATCATTTTGCCCGGTGATTTTTTGCATGTGGATTTCGGTATAAGTTACTTACGGCTGAATACCGATATTCAACAACACGCTTATGTGTTAAAGCCGGAAGAAACAACGGCACCTAAGTTTTTACAAAATGCGTTAAAGCAAGGCAATCAGTTGCAGGATATCCTCACCAATAACTTTGTTGTTGGCAGAAGCGGTAATGAAATATTATCGAGAACCCGTGAACAGGCAATGTTAGCCGGCATTAAGCCGATGATTTACTCGCACCCGATTGGCTCTTACGGCCATGCAGCAGGCACCACTATTGGCAAATGGGACTCGCAATTCGGCGTACCCGGAGAAGGGGACAGAGCACTTCACCAGGATACCGCATATGCGATTGAGTTAAATGTGCAAGTAGCAAGCGCTGAATGGCAAAAGGATATCAGCATCATGCTCGAAGAAAACGCCATCTTTAGTCGCGATAAAGTGTCTTATTTAGCGCCAAGACAAACAGAATTAATGTTAATTAACTATAAGTAAAAAATAAAATATAAATATTTTTTGTGATAGCTAGGATTTGATCTTACAAAAATAGAAAGGCAGTTAGAATAAGGCTGGCTCCTGATGATCACTTTTGCCACATTGGAGACCGTAGCACTCGTGTTAGCTATACGTCTTCATCTCAGCTAATAGGAGACGTTAATCATTTCAATCACATACGTCAACTACGATTGATTCTGGGATGCCAATAGCAGAAGTATACAGCGTTCTTTCTATAGACCACTTTATACGCTAAGAATCATGTTATGTTATACAATATCGTCAAAGGAAAAGTCGAGATTAATTTAGAAAAATAATTTGGTTGATTTGTTTCTTAAGTAGGCTCAAAGTAAACACTTTCCAGATTAAACGATGGCTATACCGAAAAACTACGATATTGCGCTGAATGCTGAAGTTTAGAGTGTACTTTAAATATACGTTAGTTAAATTCATTTGTGACACTTATTATTGCCACCTTTAAACAGAAAAAAGATCATAAAAAATCCTGCCAATACAAGTTATTAGAAATCAATTACAGTTTGCTACATTTTTGCTATCATCATACTCAGTATCATTAATTATTTAACTCATATAAATTGAAATAACCTCAACACGTTTAATAATAAAAAAAAGGAATTGTGAAATGTTAGGAAAGTTGTTCAGTACAACATTGAGTGTATTGATTTTAACCGGATGTGCCATAAATGGAACGGAAAACAAGTCATCATCAGTAGATAGTCAGAAAATACTGCGAGGCTCAATTTACGGAAAATTAGTTCAAAATGGAGATGGCTTTTATATAAAAGATCAATTTTATTCATCTTCTCCTCAAGCACGAAAATCTATAATAAACTCAGATCGAAAAACTAACGAATGGATTTTTGATGCGGCAACATTTTATCCTGGCTTTGAAACTAAGCAATTTACTTGTGAGGAAAGCGCGTGTGAAGCCCTTGAAGAATTAGCGAATCCTTTCATAGGATTGAGCTTTGCAAGCGCAATGAGAGGTGACACCTTTGAGGAAATGACTAAACGAAAGGGCCTTTCATATGAACAGTATGACCCCTTTAAAGATCAAAATAATTTAAGCGAGTATGCAAAAGATGCTACCGCTGGAGTGTTTGTAGCGGCTATATCACCATGGTTGTTAGTGGCTGGGGTTGCTGATCTTGCTGATGACGGAGATTCATTCCTTACTAAAAGAATAAATAAGAATGTATATTTTGATCACGTAGCATTTACTAATGAGATTCGAGAGCAAGTTAAGCTTAAATTTGGATCTTTTGCTACTTATAAAAAAGTAATTTCCCAAATTGTAATCGCTGACAATAAAAATCAAAAATACCTAGAAAACCTTAACAAAGAACTTAACTTTAAGTCATATAAACTGGACAATTTAAGAACATCATCAAAATCATCTCGTACACATTATCTAAGGGAAATCGCTCCTTATTCAATTAACTTACCAAGCTCATTAGAGGATTTAGATAATTATTTCACCTCACAAATTTCAGATTATTACGAACAAGAAAAATTAAGAATTACAAGTGAATATGACAAATATTATGACTTACTTGCGGCTGATTCCATCAATTATTATAGTAAAGCTTCATTTAATTCTGTAGATGAAATTGAGAACGCTAGAATTAAAATGAAAAGGTTACAAAAACAAGAAGAATTGCTTGGTCTTGATACATCTACTGCGTTATTACATGTTAATCGTTCTGAACAAATCCTGAGATTCAAGCGTCTAAAAAACACAAATTCGAGCCTAGCTTGGCACTCTTTTATCGAGAAATACTCCAATTCAGATTACGCTAACTTAATTGCTTCAGCAAAGAGTAAAGAAAAGTTAGCACTTAAATTTGAAGTTGATCGAGCCAATAAAAGAAAACAAGCGCAAGAACTTGCTCAGGCCCGCCGTATCGCTAAATTGGAAAGTCTAAATAAATGGCGGAAGACTGTTAAGGTTGGTGACAACACATTCTGTGGAAGAGTAATCGAAGCAAACAGTAACCAGACTATGTTTAAATTAGCTCTTTCAGTAAAACTCTCTGGCTATAGCTCCGAACAATGGATTCACATAGATAATATTTATCAGCCTTGGCAAGGCTGTAAAAACGTAAATGGAAATTTATCACCTAACAGCTAATTTGGACTAAACAGACTCAAAACTGTTTTAAATCTGCTCAGAAGCCCCATGCAATAACATGGGTTTTCTGAGCAAGCAGATTTAATCATTAATGTCCGAAATGTTCTTTGTCGGAAGAGCTGTCATTGTTGAAGCAAGCGCTAACGTCGGCTATGCGAACTTTCTGGCCCCAAAAACACAATGATTCAAGCAATGTTTATTTCCGCAAAGTGGACTCCTCCATTTCATCAAGTATTCCGTTATTAGGTTAAGGCGCGTACGTATATTCGGTTTTTATTTGGAGAAGCTATCTCCTAACCCTCAATGTATGCGCATCTCGATTCCTATATGTGGCAACGGGTTTAAATCCCACTTTGCGGAACAGGTTTTATCAAGATGGATATCTTTATCTAATCTTGGCTTACTTGGCGAAACTCTTTTAAAACATTTTAAATACCATAAATAACGGTAATTTAAGCGATTAGTTCTTTCCTATATTCTGTTCCCTGAGTTAATAATGCCCAGGCAGTTCGAACGTTTTTATTCGCCAGTGCAACGGCTGCTTTACCATACCCCGCACGTTCAATTAATTTGACTAACCACTCATCTTTTTTAGTGGTGACTGATTTCATACGATGAACGTATGAGCGAGCGCCTTGTATTAATACTGAGCGAAGACGCTTATTAGCAACAAATTTACTGATGCCCATCAAACTCGCTTTACCACCGCTACTGTGTTGCTTTGGCGTTAAGCCAATATAGGCCGAGAATTCTCGACCATTTTTAAACGCTTCGCCTGTACCGAGTGTAGAAAATAACAAGATTGCACTGATTGGCCCAACACCTTCCATGTTAGTTAGGTTCGAACATGCTTCGTTGTTTTTCACTAATTGTTTAACTTGTTCATCCAATAATGCCACATCATCACGAAGGTCGAGTAAACGTTGATACATGAGATTAAGTGTTGCCCTGAACATGACGGGTACATCGTTTTCACCGTCTTCCAAAATGTCTGGAATGTTTTTAAAAAGAGAAGCGAAACCTTTGGGGATAAACACGCCAAATTCCATCAACAAGCCACGAATGTGATTTGATAAGCACGTTTTATTTTGAACCAGCAGTTCTCTTGAACGTTGGATAGACTGCATACCTTGCTGCTCAAGTTCTTTCAGTGGTGCTTCTTTAACGTTTGGTCTGTTCGCTGCTTCAGCGACAGCTAGTGCATCGTTCTTATCTGTTTTATGGCCTTGGCGAAACGTTGATACAACCTTTGCTGGCAAGATTTTTATCTGATGCCCACAATTTCTAGCTAACCTCGCCCAGTGGTGAGCTGTTGAGCATGCTTCGAAGGCAACAAGGCTTACAGGTTGCTTTGCGAGAAACTCGGCGAACTTTGTTCGAGCAAGCTCTTTGTTTGTTAGTTCTTTATTTGAAGGCGAAAGAATAGAAACTTGAATAACATTTTTTGCTAAATCTACGCCAATAGTATTAACTTTGTTCATGTATGGATCCCTCTATTTGTGTTTTGGTCGACACTAATAAACCTAGCTTATAGGTTGGAGGAGTCCATACATTGTGGCAAGAGTGAACAGCTGGGCTGTCAGGTCAGATCGCATTCTACTTAGGTACATCCATGTGTTAATGCATTTTTGATATATACACTTCTTTGGGCAAAAAAAAGGCTAAACCTGCGAAGATTTAGCCTTATTTAATTCATCCTTGAATTACAGAATTTATGCCATCCGTGGCAATTCTAAGTTAATTCATCCTTGAATTAAAAAAAAAGGCTAAACCTGCGAAGGTTTAGCCCTATTAAAAAAAGTATTTTTTTAATTTACAGTTTCATCGCCGGAGTTAAATGCGGACGAATGTCTGTTAAAATTTCTTTCAATAAGCGTGGGCTTCCGGCAACAATGTTGCCAGATTTAGAATGGTTATGACCACCCATTAAATCGGTTACTAAGCCACCGGCTTCAATGACCATTAACTCACCCGCGGCAGTATCCCACGGCTTTAAACCAAGTTCCCAAAAACCATCAACACGGCCTGCGGCTACATAAGCTAAATCTAAAGAAGCACAACCGGCACGGCGAATGTCTGCAGTTTTCAAGAATAATGTTTTAAACATTTCAAGATAGGCATCGGTACTGGCTTTTTGCTTGAATGGGAAGCCTGTTGCCAATATGGTACCTGCAACTTCTTTATGTGCTTGAACGCGAACACGAAGGCTGTTTAATTGCGCGCCATTACCACGGCTGGCAGTAAATAATTCACCACGAATTGGATCATAAATAACCGCTTGGTCTAACTTACCCTTTACTTTTAGGGCAATCGATACGGCGAAATGAGGGATGCCTTTGACAAAATTAGAGGTACCATCAAGCGGGTCGATGATCCATTGGTAGTCAGGGTTTGTTCCTTCAATAACACCTCGTTCTTCACTCACAATCGAGTGTTCAGGATACGACTTAAGCAGCGTATCAATGATGATTTGCTCAGCTTCTAAGTCTATGTTTGTTACAATATCATTGCTGCCTTTAGATTCAACTGACACTTTGTCAGTATTTTCGAAAGCGCGAGCAATTACACTACCTGCACTACGCGCGGCGCGTATTGCGATATTTAGCATCGGATGCATAAATGACTACCCTAATTTTAAAAAGAACAATTCTATAGCCAATCCCGACAGGATTGACAAAACGGCGCACAGTATAGCAAATATTTTTTGTTTATGCGAGCCGCAGCTAAAATTGCCTCTCTCAAGAGAAAAATATTCTGTATTGAGGTTATTTATAGACTAAAAATTAGGCTTTGCCAGTGAAACCACTGGTCAACTACGATATATAGAATTTAACTTGATAATAAAGAAATGAACTAAGTAAATACTCTATTTTTTTCTTTATTGTAACGTTTTTATGGTAATTTTAGCTACATAATGGCAATGCATGTGTTAAAATCGCGGCCAATTTGAATCGCATAGAAAAACCACATGTTAGATAACGTCCGTATTGTTTTAGTAAATACTTCAGATTGTCGAAATATCGGCTCAGCAGCTCGTGCCATGAAAACCATGGGCCTTAAAAATTTGATTTTGGTAGACCCAATTGAAATGCCTAATGGTCAGGCGCAAGCACTCTCTGCAGGCGCAAGTGATGTGTTAGGTAATGCCAAAGTTGTAGCCACGTTGAAAGAAGCAATTGAAGATTGCGGTCTAGTAGTTGGCACCAGTGCCAGATCGCGTACTTTGCCCTGGCCAATGCTTGAGCCAAGACGTTGTGGTAAAAAAATGGTTGAAGAGGGTAATCAATACCCGGTGGCGTTAGTATTTGGCCGCGAAAGCAGTGGTTTAACCAACGATGAACTTCAACTGTGCCATTACCATGTGGCGATTCCGGCAAATCCGGAATACAGCTCATTAAATTTAGCAATGGCAGTACAAACGTTAAGCTATGAAATTCGCATGAATTTCTTAGAAGCCGAAGAGGCTAAATTTGAGAATAACAAATCAGCAGTAACGGCTACCGCTGTGGTTGATGAAGACGGTGAAGCGAAGTATCAATTAGTTGAAGAAACCGAGCGTTTTTATGACCACTTTGAAAGTGCAATGCAAAAAACCGGGTTTATTCAACCAAAGCATCCGGGCATTATAATGACCAAAGTGCGTCGTTTATTTAACCGTGCTCGTCCTGATGGGAAAGAATTAAAAATGCTGCGCGGCATCTTGGCGTCAATTGATAAAGCGGCGGCAACAGCGAATAAAGACTAAGCTATTGATTGTAGGTTTACTTTCAATATGCGACTTAAGCTGCTTTCAGCTTGAGCAAATTTTCAAAAAGAAAGTTAACTAATACCAATCATACAAGTAGGAACAAAATGTTTAGCCGAATTAAAGAAGATATAAAAAGTGTGTTTGACCGCGACCCCGCAGCCAGAACGACCTTTGAAGTGTTAACCAACTACCCAGGGCTTCACGCCATCTGGGGGCACTGTATCTCTAATTGGTTATGGCAGCGCAAATTTAAATGGTTGGCGCGCACAATTTCTACCTTGTTTCGCTGGTTAACCGGAGTCGAAATACATCCGGGTGCTACTATCGGTCGCCGTTTCTTTATTGACCATGGCATGGGCATCGTCATTGGCGAAACCGCAGAAATCGGCGAAGATTGTACGGTTTATCATGGTGTCACCTTAGGCGGTACTAGCTGGAATGCCGGAAAACGTCATCCAACCTTAGGCAACAATGTTGTTATTGGTGCCGGAGCAAAAGTTCTCGGGCCATTAATGATTGGCGAAAATGCTCGTATTGGCTCTAACGCGGTAGTGGTTAAAGATGTGCCTGAAGGGGCAACTGTGGTTGGTATTCCTGGCCGTGTAGTGAGTAACTCGAAAGAGCCTGAAGGGAGCGAACGTCACAAACTCGCCAGTAAATTTGGCTTTGATGCGTACGCGGTATCGAACGATAATCCAGATCCGGTAGCAAAAGCGATTGGCAGAGTGTTAGATCATGTTAATTTAATGGATGCCAAATTGCTGGAAGTAACCAAAGCGGTTAATCAAGTGGGTGGTGAAGTTTGCGAAATTGAATTGCCAACATTGCATGTCACCGAGTTTGATGAGGCGGAAAAAGCGGCGGCTAAACGTCGTGAACAAGAAAAAGATTCCTTCGATCCTATAATTTAATCTTGCTCAATTGCTATTACTTGAGTAAAATGGTCGGGTATTTAGTTGACTATTTTACTCAAGTAAGTAAAATGCGCTCAATGAATACCAAAACTGTTCAAATTCGAGAATGAATCGTCTGAAAAGTGAACGTTTAGGTGATAATTATAGGAATATGCGATGAAATTAACTTCCAAAGGCCGCTATGCGGTAACCGCGATGCTTGATGTAGCAATACACGCTGAAAGTGGTCCTGTTCCTTTGGCCGACATATCGGAACGACAAGGCATTTCACTATCCTATTTGGAACAATTATTTTCCCGTTTACGCAAAAACGGTTTAGTTAGCAGCGTTCGGGGTCCAGGCGGCGGTTACCGTTTGGGTAAGTGTTCAGCACAAATTGCTGTCGCCGATGTTATTCGCGCCGTAGATGAAAGCGTAGACGCAACAAAATGTCAGGGCCAGGGAAATTGTCAGGGCGGACATCAATGCTTAACTCATAATTTATGGGATCAATTAAGCAATAGAATTACCGACTTTTTAAGCAATATCACCCTAAGTGAGCTGGTTCAGCAAGGTGATGTGAAACAAGTAGCAAAGCGCCAGGATGAAGAGTATGAAACTCATGCGCATGGCAAGCCGGTTGGCACTTTGATATCAACACGAAATATTATTGGCGAGTGGTAATACAACCACCGTTTATTGAGAGAGAACATTCATGAAGTTACCAATTTATCTTGATTATTCTGCAACAACACCCGTAGATAAGCGTGTTGCCGAAAAAATGATGCAATACATGACTAGCGACGGTTTTTTTGGTAATCCGGCGTCACGTTCGCACAAATTTGGCTGGCAGGCAGAAGAAGCGGTCGATATCGCACGTAATCAAATTGCTGATTTAATCAACGCTGATCCTCGAGAAATTGTGATTACTTCTGGCGCAACAGAGTCAGATAACCTTGCCATTAAAGGTGCTGCGCATTTTTATAACAAACGTGGTAAGCACATCATCACTGCTAAAACTGAGCACAAAGCGGTGTTAGATACTTGTCGTGAATTAGAGCGTCAAGGTTTTGAAGTAACGTATTTAGACCCGGAAGATAATGGTTTAATTGACTTAAACAAATTAGAAGCGGCAATGCGTGATGACACAGTGTTAGTGTCGATTATGCACGTAAATAACGAAATTGGTGTGATTCAAGACATTAATGAGATTGGCGAATTATGTCGTTCTCGTAAAATCATTTTCCATGTCGATGCTGCTCAGTCAGTGGGTAAAATTCCATTAGACATGCAACAAAGCAAAGTCGATTTGTTGTCGATTTCGGCCCATAAAATGTATGGCCCGAAAGGCATTGGCGCGCTTTACGTTCGTCGTAAACCTCGTATTCGTTTAGAAGCACAAATGCACGGTGGTGGTCATGAACGTGGTATGCGTAGTGGCACCTTAGCAACCCATCAAATTGTTGGTTTTGGTGAAGCATGTCGTATTGCGAAAGAAGAAATGGCGCAAGACTTAGCCCACGTAACGGCGATGCGTGATCGTTTATGGGCCGGCTTAAAAGGCATGGAACAAGTTTTTGTCAACGGTGATTTCGATAAACGTTACAACGGTAATTTAAACGTGAGCTTCAACTTTGTTGAAGGCGAGTCGTTAATTATGGCATTAAAAGATTTAGCGGTTTCATCGGGTTCTGCTTGTACTTCAGCAAGTTTAGAGCCGTCTTATGTACTGCGTGCATTGGGCTTAAATGATGAAATGGCACATAGTTCAATTCGTTTCAGCTTTGGTCGTTTTACCACCACAGAAGAAGTTGATTACGCGATTGAATTAATTCAGGGCGCAATTAGCCACTTACGTGAAATGTCGCCATTATGGGAAATGTTCCAGGATGGTGTTGATTTAGACAAAGTTGAGTGGGTAGGTCACTAACATTAGTAGCAACTAGTGAAGTGCAATTAAAGTATTAGGGGTAATTTATGGCTTATAGCGAAAAAGTAATCGATCATTATGAAAATCCACGTAACGTAGGGTCATTCGATAAAAATGATCCAAGCGTTGCCACTGGCATGGTGGGTGCACCAGCGTGTGGCGATGTGATGAAGTTACAGTTGAAAATTGATGATCAAGGCATTATCGAAGATGCAAAATTTAAAACCTACGGTTGTGGTTCTGCAATCGCCTCAAGTTCATTAGTGACTGAGTGGGTTAAAGGCAAGTCTATTGATGAAGCAAGTGAAATTAAAAACACGGCAATTGCTGAAGAACTAGCACTACCGCCAGTAAAAATTCATTGCTCTATTTTAGCGGAAGACGCGATTAAAGCGGCAATTGAAGATTACAAAGCGAAAAACTAACTTTAGGTGAACAGGTAATGGCAATATCAATGACTCCAGCAGCAACGGAGCGAGTAAGATCGTTTATCGATAACCGCGGCAAAGGTTTAGGTTTGCGCCTGGGCATAAAAACCACGGGTTGTTCTGGTTTGGCTTATGTTTTGGAATTTGTTGACGAGCTTAATGAAGATGACCAAGTGTTTACTATCGACAATGTAAATATCATCGTTGATGGCAAAAGCCTGGTGCATATTGATGGCACCCAGTTAGACTTTGTTAAAGAAGGGTTAAACGAAGGTTTCAAATTTACCAACCCAAATGCCAAAGGTGAATGTGGTTGTGGTGAAAGCTTTAATGTTTAACGACTTGTTTAAGCAACGAATTAATAGTTATTTTTAACCTTGTTTTTAACCTAAGTATAAGCGGATACAGCATTGAATTACTTTCAACTGTTTGGCCTGGAGGCTGAATTCACACTTGATTTAGCTGAATTGTCTGCAACCTATCAAGCATTACAAAAAACGGTCCACCCCGACCGTTTTGCTCATTCATCAGCACAACAACAATTATTGGCCGTACAAAAATCGGCTGAAATTAATGATGCGTTTCAAACACTGAAACAGCCTATTTCTCGTGGCGAGTATCTGCTAAAATTACGCAATACTGATTTACCCGCGGAGCAGGAAACCTTAGGCGACGTCGGCTTCTTAATGGAGCAAATGGAACTGAGAGAAATGCTTGCCGATATCGAACACGCCAGTGATGTTGATGCGGCGTTGTTTGCAGCACAAGAAACCATAGACGTACAATCGCAGCACTTATGGCAACAACTGCAAGAAAAGTTGCTGGTAGACGACCAAGCTCACAACCTGAGCGCTGGTGAGTTATTAAGAAAGTTGAAGTTCTATTTGAAATTACAAGTGGAACTCGATCGCATTGAAGATAGCTTGTTTGACTAGCTTAAACTTGCTTTAAATTTTTACGACATAGATAAATACCATGGCTTTATTACAAATTGCTGAACCCGGTCAAAGTACCGTTCCTCATCAGCACCGCT
This sequence comes from Thalassotalea sp. ND16A, assembly GCF_000764205.1. Taxonomy (GTDB): domain Bacteria; phylum Pseudomonadota; class Gammaproteobacteria; order Enterobacterales; family Alteromonadaceae; genus Thalassotalea_A. The sequence goes on along the minus strand of NZ_JQDZ01000018.1, from coordinate 71,959 downwards.
TAGCGGCAGGCATTGATTTAGGCACCACCAACTCGTTAGTTGCGAGTGTGAAAAGTGGGTTAGCAGAAACCTTACCCGATTCCAATGGGCAAGATATTCTGCCATCCATTGTCAGTTATCAAGCGAAAGACACATTAGTGGGTAATGCTGCAAAAAATGTGTCGATTAGCGATCCTGAAAATACCATTGTTTCGGTGAAACGCCTGATGGGGCGTTCATTAACCGATATCAATAATAAATATCCAACACTAGCTTACCAGTTTTGTGGTGATGACTCGCATCCGTCAATCAACACACGCAAAGGCGCGAAAAACCCGGTGCAAGTATCGGCTGAAATCTTATCTACCCTGGTAGCACGAGCGCAGCAATCTTTAGGTGGCGATCTTGAAGGCGTGGTGATTACCGTGCCGGCATATTTCGATGACGCGCAACGGCAAAGCACCAAAGATGCGGCGACGATTGCTGGTGTCAACGTGTTACGATTACTGAATGAACCAACCGCTGCGGCCGTAGCCTACGGTTTAGACAGTGGCCAGGAAGGTATCGTCGCGGTTTTTGACTTAGGTGGCGGTACCTTCGATATTTCGATATTACGGTTATCAAAAGGCGTATTTGAAGTGTTGGCCACCGGCGGTGATTCCGCCTTAGGTGGTGATGATTTTGATTTGGCGTTAGTCGACTATATTCTCGCAAAAGCCAGTTTGGTGCGGCCATTATCAAACTCAATGGAACGTCAGATATTGCAACAAGCTTGTGCGGTAAAAGAACAGTTAACCGATAGTGACAATACCAAGGTGAGTCTGAGCCTGGAAGATGGCAGTGAATTTAGTTGTGCGATCACTCGTGAAAGTTTTGAGCAATTGATCGAGCCGTTAGTCGCCAAAACCCTTCGTGCCTGTCGTCGTTCACTAAAAGATGCCGATGTTGGCATTGATGAAGTGCATGAAGTCGTTATGGTCGGCGGTTCTACAAGAGTGCCATTAGTGCGTAGCGAAGTGGGAAATTACTTTAAACGTCAGCCATTAACCACGATTGACCCTGATAAAGTGGTTGCTATTGGCGCCGCCATTCAAGCCGATGTGCTGGCGGGTAATAAACCAGACAGCGACATGTTATTACTCGATGTTATCCCTCTGTCACTCGGTTTAGAAACCATGGGTGGACTGGTTGAAAAAGTGATCGCCCGAAATACCACCATTCCTGTTGCCAAGGCACAAGAGTTTACCACCTTTAAAGATGGCCAAACGGCGATGGCAATTCATGTATTGCAGGGTGAACGTGAACTGGTTGAAGATTGTCGTTCACTGGCCCGTTTTGAACTGCGGAACATTCCGGCAATGACCGCTGGCGCCGCCCATATCCGCGTTACCTTTAAAGTGGATGCCGATGGTTTATTGAGTGTAAGCGCGATGGAGAAATCCACTGGCGTTGAATCTTCCATTGAAGTCAAACCATCATTTGGTCTTGAAGAAAATGACATTATTAACATGTTAAAAGATTCAATGAGTAATGCCAAAGAAGATATGAACGCCCGGATGCTAAAAGAGCAGCAAGTAGAAGCGTCGCGTGTGTTTGAAGGCGTTACAGCAGCGATTAGCCAGGATGGTGAACGTTTATTAACAACAGACGAATTGGCAGCAATCAATACTGCCCTTTCTAATTTATTAACGATTAGTCAAACTGACGAAATTGCTGCTATTGAACAGGCAATTGAAGCGGTTGATAAAGTTACAGCAACCTTTGCCGAGCGTCGTATGGATTCTTCAATTCGCACCGCGCTTGCAGGTCACTCGGTAGATGAGGTTTAACCATGCCACAAATTATTTTTCTTCCTAACGAAGAATTATGCCCAGAGGGCTTAGTAGTAGAAGCAGAAAAGGGCGAAAGTGTGCTAAATGTCGCCTTAAAAAATGACATTGGCATAGAACACGCCTGTGAAAAAGTATGCGCATGTACCACTTGTCATGTCATCATTCGCGAAGGTTTTGACTCGCTGGCAGAAAGCGATGAACTCGAAGACGATTTACTCGACAAAGCGTGGGGCTTAGAACCCGACTCGCGTTTGGGCTGTCAGGCAGTGGTTAATGATGAAGATTTAGTGGTAGAAATACCAAAATATACCATCAACATGGTGTCTGAAAATCATTAATTGACTTTTAAATTGATTCAATGAAAGGGTAATAACAGATTGATGTTATTACCCTTTTTTCGTTTATGGAGGAATAGCTGAAAATACCTATCTAATGCCCACAATCGGTAAATCCGTTTGGTCACGGTCCGCTGCTAATACAGAGTTTGCGATGATGACCGAAGTTAGGCCTGTTCCTCATCCACTATTTCCACATGTCTCACCATTTTAAAATATGTCTACATTATTCGGCAAAGATCAGTCATTGCTAAGCTTTGTCTTAAACTCTTCAATTTTCTGAAATATTAATGTCATAAAACTGTTTTAGAATTTAATCATGAATCTGGTCTAGACCAGTAGTTAGATTAAATATTAATACTTTCAGGGGATATGATGACAAAGTTAACACCAATTGCTGCGGCCTTGCTGGCACTATGTAGCTTTAACACATTTGCAGATGGTTCTATTTCTGGTTTAGTCAGTGATAAAACGGGCAATTTATCGGGTGCTAAAGTTATTTTAGTCGGGGGTGAATCACAGACAGCAACCAACCATAAAGGGCAGTTTACGCTAACTCATTTACCCGCGGGTAAACAAACAATTCGCATCGAGTATTTAGGCTACCCTTCAGCAGATTTTGATATAGAAGTCGTTGACAATCAAATTGTTGAATTGGGAGATTTGTTACTTAATGTAAGCCAAGAAACGATGGAAGAAGTCGTAGCAGTTGGCTACATGCGTCGCGGAGCTATGCTGGCGATGAATATGCAAAAAGAATCAAATAATATTAAGAACTTTCTCTCGGCGGATGGTATTGGCAAGCTGCCGGATAGAAATGCCGCCGAAGCGGTACAGCGCATGCCAGGTGTTTCGATTGAACGCGACCAGGGTGAAGGCCGATTCGTAGCTGTTCGGGGCTTACCGGCTCAATGGAATTCTACCTCAATAAATGGTGACCGACTGCCTACGGCGGAAGAAGAAACGACCAGCCGCGCCGTTGCTTTTGATTTTTTTCCTACGGATATGATTGAATTGGTTGAGGTTTCAAAAGCGATCACCCCGGATATGGAAGGGGATGCGATTGGTGGCAATATCAACTTTACCACTCGTCGTGCACCAGATGAAAAAATATTGTCTGTAAACCTTGGTTTAGGTGCCTCAGAAAAAGCGGAAGATGGCAGTACCTCTTTCAATGTACTCTATGGCGACCGATCAGAAGACGGAAGATTTGGTTTTTTAATTAATGGTAGCGCGTGGGTTCGCGATTGGGCAACAGATAACTATGAGCCACGACGTGCAATTGATGATGACGGTGTTGCAGGTGTGCATCGTTTAGAATTAAGAGACTATACCGGAACTCGTAGTACTTATGGTCTAAATATGGCTGGAGAATATTTACTCGACAACGGTTTAATCTATGCCAAAGCTATGTATGGCACGTTAAGTGATGAAGAAACTCATTATAAGCATCGGGTAAGGTACAACAAAAATCGGGTAGAACTTCAACACATTTACAATGAATTGATCACTGAAATGCACGGTTTCGAATTTGGTGGCGAGTACGACATTGATTTTAACACTCGCCTTGAATGGAAGTTGAGTACCTATCAGAATCAATTTGAGTATGGCGACATTCCCAATGGAGAAGACAACGCTTACTACGTCGTAAAGTTCAAGCAAGGGGTTGATTTTGATGGTGATGTTGGTGTTCGAAATGGTGTTGATCAAGGTACAGGTTTGATCTACAACACCATTGATGGCGGTACTGATCCTGCATTTGAGATAGGCACTCATTTACCAAGTGATTGGTCTATGGATCCTACCCAGGCAGTTTTAGCCGATGTTGAGCTTTATGGTATTGATATTAAAGAGCGCGACAAAATTGTTGCACAGTTTGATGTAATCCACTCATATAATGAAAAACTAGAGTTAAAAGCCGGGGCTAAATATCGTAGTAAAGAGAGAAACGCGAGTTTTTACGACAAATTCTATGGTTGGAATGAAGACTTGTATGGGCCGACACCAACACTAGCACAAGTCGCGAATGATTTAGGGGTTTCTCTTACTGATCAACCAGGGCGTAGTGATTACTTAGACAATTTTGCTATCGATTATCAATCGATATTTTCACAAGTGATCCCGGTGAATGATTTGAAACGTTGGTGGGATGAAAACAATCATAAACTAAGCTTTTTAGATGGTGATTCTGAAGTCGTTGAAAATGGTGGTGGTTTAAGTCGTAACTTCGATTTAGAAGAAACACATTTATCTTTATACGGTATGGCAACTTATAAACCGTCAGATAAGTGGACAATACTAGGTGGTTTACGGGCAACACAAACAAAAACAGACGTTGATGGTTTTGTTGCAGTAGAAAATGATGATGGTATGTCAGTTGAACAAGAGCAAGGCAGTAAAGATTACTGGTCAATTCTCCCGTCATTGCATGCGACTTATCATATAACGGATATGAGTAATGTTCGTTTAGCATTAACACGGACTTTTGCTAGACCCGACTTTGGTCAGTTATCGCCCGGTGCCACCTATCTTGAAATGGAAAACCTACTAAAGTCAGGGAACCCAGAACTAGAGCCAACCTACTCTAATAACTTCGATTTAATGTTTGAGCAGTACTTTGATGATGCCGGTGTTATTTCGGTAGGCTACTTTTATAAGCAAATTATTGACCCGGTTTTTTCACAAACATACCAAGGCAGCTATCGTGATCAATCAGTTACGGTCAAAAGCCCATTGAACGGCGATGATGCCTGGCTGCATGGCATAGAGTTTGCGACGAATACCAATCTTAGCTTTATTAGTGATGAGCTTAAAGACTTTGGTTTTAGCTTTAATTTCACCTTAATGGATTCGGAAATGGATATACCGGGGCGTAGTGATAAAGTGACCATTTCCAGACAAGCAGACGAACTTTACAACGCCGCTATGTATTACGACAACGGAGATTTTGCTGCGCGAATCGCGGTTAATCATAAAGGCCAATATATCGAAGACCATGGCAGTAATAGTGATTTAGATACTTACTATGGCGATTATACCAGTGTCGATGCCAGTGCCTCATACTACATTAACGACAATGCCATGATTTATATTGAATTGAACAATTTAACCGATGAACCATTACAGTATTTTACCGGTTCAGAACAACGTCCAAACCAAATCGAATACTACGGTATTAAAGGACAAATCGGCATTAAATACGATTTCTATTAATTGTTCGGTCATATGGGAAGGGTAACCTTCCCATATTCATATTCATATTCAAATTCAATATTTTTATTTCTTTAGGTAAATGAACAATGTCTTTGTTGAAGAATTTCTTACAGCGTTGCCATACCCTTATTTTTGTCATTTACGCATCTTCTGCGGCATTTATGACTTACTTTTGTATGTATGCATACCGAAAGCCGTTTGTGGTAGCGAGTTATCAAAATGCACCCGAGATCTTGGCTTTATTAGATTTTAAAATAGCGATAGTACTCGCTCAAGTATTAGGCTATTTATTATCAAAATTTATCGGTATAAAAGTTATCTCCGAATTAACTGCGAATAAACGTATTGGTATTTTACTCGGATTAATTTTGGCCGCTGAACTAGCATTATTACTGTTTGCCGTAGTTCCTGAACCATGGAAACCATTAATGATGTTTCTAAACGGTATTCCCTTAGGCATGATTTGGGGCATTGTTTTTAGTTTTTTAGAAGGCCGACAAACCTCCGAAATATTGGGTGCTGTATTGAGTATTACTTTTATTGTCGCGTCAGGTTTGGTGCGAACCGTTGGGCAGTGGTTAATCCTTGATTTTTCTGTACCAGAGTATTGGATGCCGGTAGCTACTGGGGCAATTTTCATTATTCCTTTTACCTTATCAGTATTTTTCTTGGCTCAAATTCCCCCTCCATCAGCAGCAGATAACGCAGCCAGACATAAAAGAGAACCGATGAATGGGGCACAGCGCTGGGCCTTTTTTAAACGTTTTTATCCAGGTATTTTATTGTTAATTTCAAGTTTTTTACTCTTTACCGGGTTAAGAGATTTTCGTGATAACTTTTCATCAGAAATTTGGCAAGCACTCGGGCACGGTGAAGAGCCGTCAATATTCGCCTATGCGGGTATTCGAATCGCTCTAGTTGTACTCGTGGTGCTTGGTGCTATGGTGATGATAAAAAATAATAGGAAAGCTTTTCTAAGCAATCATGGCTTTATCCTCTTTGGTTGTTGCTTGCTTGGCGGAGCCACCTTTGCTTTTGAACAACAATGGCTTGACGGTAAAACTTGGATGGTTTGGTTAGGGGCTGGGCTTTATACCGCTTATATCCCTTACAATTGTTTTCTCTTCGACCGCATGATTTCAGCCGTTGGCTCTACCGCCAATGCCGGTTTTTTACTTTATTTAGCCGACTCGGCTGGTTATTTGGGCAGTGTCAGTATTTTGCTTTACCGCACATTTGCATCCCCAGATGTTAGTTGGTTACAGTTTTTTATGCACCTTTGCTACTTCGTAGCGATTTCGGGTGGTTTTTTAGTTATTTCGTCGGTGCTATATTTCAGTTATAAATTGCGTGTTGGTCAACATACTGCACCAATGAAGCTGAATACATCAAAGCCGATTTTGCAATAAATTTTTATCTATTATTAGGAGATTTACCATGCAGCAAATTGAAGCTGTTATTTTAGATTGGGCCGGTACTGTCGTTGATTTTGGTTCAGTAGCCCCAACAACTATTTTTGTTGAAGCATTAAAACAAGCGTATAACTTTGACATATCCCTTGCTGAGGCAAGAGTGCCTATGGGCATGGGAAAATGGGATCATATCAAAACACTAGGGCAATTACCGGAAGTAAGTGCTCGATGGCAAAAACAGTTTGGTAATGTCATGACCGATGATGTGGTTGATGAAATTTACCGAACTTTTATGCCGTTACAAAAGGCTAAAGTGGCAGAGCATGCGAAACCAATTGCCGGTGTGCTTGATACCTTAGCCCGGTTAAAAGGCCAAGGCATCAAAATAGGCTCTTGTTCAGGCTATCCTCGCGAAGTCATGGAAATCCTTGTGCCTGCTGCTGCTAATTATGGTTACAAGCCTGACTGTTGGGTGGCTAGCGATGATATCGCTGCAGGCTCTCGACCGGGTCCTTGGATGGCACTGCAAAATGTTCAGCAACTTGGCATTACGAATGTGGCCAATTGCATCAAGTTTGATGATTCTGCCCCTGGCATTACGGAAGGGCTTACTGCGGGCATGTGGACAGTGGGCATAGCCATCACCGGGAACTCAGTAGGTTTAACCGAACAAGAGTGGTTAAATTTATCGTCAGCACAGCAAAAAATAGCAAAAGAAAAAGCATACGATACGCTATATCAAGCGGGAGCTCATTATGTCGTTGATTCTCTCGCGGATGCGTTACCCGCGGTACAATCAATACAGGCCGCCAGAGCGAGAAATCAGCGACCATGAGTTTAATCCAGCCATTTTGGTTTGAGCAAGCGTTGAAAAGTGTAGAACTGCCTGAAATCGCAAAACTTAACAAGAATATATCGGCAGATGTCTGTATTGTTGGCGGCGGCTATACCGGGTTATGGACAGCGATCAAAATCAAGCAACAAGCGCCCGAACAACGAGTGGTGCTCATTGAAAAAGGAGTGTGTGGGCAAGGCGCTTCGGGCCGTAACGGTGGTTGCATGCTTACTTTTGCCACTAAGTTCCAATCGTTAATCCGCTTTTTTGGTCTTGCCGAAGCTATCCGGCTAGTGCAAGCTTCGGAACAAGCGGTTGATGATATTGCTTCGTTTTGTCAACACAATCACATTGATGCCGAGGTAAAGGTTGATGGCTGTATTTATACTGCAACGAATCAACCACAAGCACGCTCTCTAACCCAACCAATAGATTTACTCAGCCAACATGGCATTAATAATTGGCAACAATTAAGTACCGAGCAGGTCATTAAGCAGAGCGGATCTTCGGCTAATTTAGCCGGCATTGCTAGCCATGCTGGTGGATCGGTGCACCCAGGGAAATTAGTATTAGGCTTGGTTAAGCATGCCTTATCAATAGGCATTGAAATATTTCAGCATACTGAATATCAAGATATTCAGTATGGCGAATTAGCCATTATTAAAACCAATGCTGCCAAAATCATCGCCAAAAAAGTTGTTTTTGCCATTAATGCGTGGATGGGCAAGCACTTTAAACGTTTTAATCGTCATATCACTTTAGTCTCTTCTGATATGCTGATCACTCAACCTATGCCGGAACTGCTGGAAGATATAGGCTTGGTTCATGGCAAGGCCATTGCTGATTCTCGTATATTTGTTCATTATTATCGAACGACTCAGGACGGGCGTTTAATGTTAGGAAAAGGCGGAAACATGTTTGCTTTTAACAATCGCATGTTACCTGCCTTTGAGCAACCAAGTCAGTATCGACCCATGCTAGAGCAAGCCTTCACGCGTTTTTTTCCAACATTACCTAATGCGGTAGAAAGAACGTGGACCGGGGCTTCGGATCGTTCAACCACAGGGCTACCATTTTTTGGTAGTTTATCAGCAGATAACAATGTATTTTATGGCTTAGGTTATTCGGGGAATGGGGTGGTACAGAGCTTTTTAGGGGGCGATATTTTATCCTCAATGGCTTTGTCATTGGATAATGCCTGGACCCAATCACCTATGGCCAAAGGTCCACTAGGTCGATTTCCGCCAGAGCCTATTCGTTACCTTGGTGCCAACCTAGTGAAACACTCTGTGCTTAGGAAAGAGCGTGCTGAAGATCAAGGGCGATCTTCATTATGGCTGGATCGGCAAATGTCAAAATTTGCCGCTGCCGCAGGTAAGGCGGATAAATAATGGCTGTCATTGAGGGTAGGGTCACATATTGCATGCCGATATTGGTGCCGATTGGTTGGCGCAACAAGGATTTCGCGCTAGCGTTTATCCGCCGATGCGTTATCATGTTTTGGCAAAATGATATTTGGCAAGTAAAAACACCGCAACTGCATTTTCAATTGAGAATAGAAAAAAAATGTTACTTTACCTAGAAATAAGACAATACCTTTTTACGTTGATTGCTCAACAACCCAAAACGAAAAAATTGCCCTCTGAGCGAGAATTGGTTGATACCTTTAAATCAACACGTATTACTGTCCGAGAAGCATTAATTAGCTTAGAAGCTGAAGGTATGATTTATCGACTTAAGCGCAAGGGCTGGTTCATTTGTCCGCCACGCCTGCAATGGGATCCAATCCAAAAAGTAAACTTTTATCAATTAGCTCAAGAACATCATTTTATTGCTCGTACTCAATTGATTTCAATCAAAAAAATAAATTTGACCAATGATATTAGCCTGGCTTTTAGTCGCGACTCAACTTCACCGTCTCTTTATGAGATTTGTCGAGTACGCTCGCTCGATGACAGACCTGTTATGGTCGAAGAGATTTATTGCCAAGTAGAGCAATTTCATGGCTTGGATGATAAAGCGCTTGAAGGGTCAATTACAACTATTTTTACTAATGATTACGGTATTGAAGTGACAAAAGAAAGCAGTACCATATCAGTGACTACTTTACCTGAAAATAAAGCGCAACATCTACAGCTTAATAGTGGTGCATCGTGCTTGAAAATCATCCGAAAACGGTTTAGTGCAGACGCTAGTTTAGTCGATTATAATATTGAATATTGGGTCCATAGTGCGATAGAGATTGCAGTTGAAAGTAGTTGATATCAAGTTTGCTGATTCTTTTTTAATCGTCCGTCAAAATCGCCTATGAGCGACTTTGACGGATCAAATTTACCAAAATTGTGCGGCTTTTATTGCGGTCAATAGACTTTTTATGTCCTCAGGGTATATTTCTCCTATATTGCCAATTCTGAAACAATCGGCGTTTGATACTTTACCTGGGTAAATAACAAAGCCCATGCTTTTTAGTGCTAAGTAAAATTGTTTAAAGTTATAGTTATCGCTGTCAGGTGAGAGGAACGAGGTAATGATAGGTGAATGCTTACTGTCTTCTAACAAGGCTTCAAATCCTAACTCGCGCATTCCATGTACCAACAAAGATTGATTGGTAGCATATCGCTTGGCTCTCGCTGCAATTCCTTTTTCTTCAGTCAGCTCTATTAGAGCTTGTGCAAATGCACGAACCACATGGGTAGGTGAAGTAAAGCGCCATTTACCATTATTTTCTTCCATCGTGTGCCACTGATCATAGAGATCTAAACTTAACGATCTTGCTTGCCCTTTAGTCGCTTTAATCAGGGACTGTTTTGCAATAATAAAACCAAATCCTGGCACACCTTGAATGCATTTATTGGCAGAGCTGATCATAAAACCTATATCCAAATCAGCAATATCGAATTCAATACCACCAAAACTCGACATGGCATCTAAAATAAAGACAATTTTATTTTCACGACATATCTTAGCAACGGCTTCCAGTGGGTTTAACATGCCGGTAGTTGTTTCACAATGCACCATGGCAAGATGGCTGATCTTTTCATCTTGTTGTAGTGTTTTAGTGATCAGTTTTAGATCTGGCTGTTCGGTTTCTGTAAAGTTAAGTACAGTATGATCAATGGACAATATATGACAAATTTCAGCCATTCTTTTGCCGTAAGCACCATTATTGATAATTAATATTTTGTCCGAATCACCAATGGCGCTGCCAAGCACTGACTCTACTGATGCCGTTCCGCTGCCTTGCATCAAGACACTTGTATAACCTGATTGAGTCGTCGCTAAAGACACTAATTGTTGGCGAATGTTTTCAACAATTTCAATATTGTAGTCATCATCCCATGTACACCAATCCCTTAGCATGGCCTCTTTAACTGTTTGGGTTGTTGTTAAGGGGCCGGGTGTTAATAATTTGTAATGTTTCATCTTACTACCTAAATTCTTACTGGTCTAGACCAGATAGTAAGGAGCAGAAAGCTAAGATACAAGGGCAGGGACAAAATTTCACGAAATTGTCATGTAGTAAAACAGATAAGGGCATTGAAATCCTATTATTGCTTTTCCATTACTTCGCTGCTAATACCAATATCTTTACATACTGCAGGTAAAATATCTTCAGTAAGACCTGCGGGTAGGTGTTTTAGAGTTTGTACAGAAAGATGTTTTCGAGTTAACTCATTACCAGCAATAACTTGCTCAATCCATGAAGAAAAAAACGATACCCTAGAATATACCTCGGTTATCCCATATTCCCCTATATTGGTGAATTTTCCTTCCGGACGCGAACTCACTCCCAATAATTTAAAGCCGTCTTCACTGGCGATAAAAGCCGGTCCGCCACTGTCACCGCCACCCGAAACACCTTCTAACGGCAGTGCCTCATCGTCGCGGTTAAAAATAAATTTAATTAACGGACCTGGTGCGGCAATGATGGTATTTTGGGCTTTTCTCAGTACTCCATTATTTGCGGCATTATCAATCGTTTCGCCAGTAATACCGGTACCTGTGCCACCGATACCGATAAACCAAATTTGTTTGCCCGACTCATCGCTTTGCTGATAAGTATCCGCAGGGGCGACATCCAATACTTCCTCTACCAGTTCAACTAAGGCAATATCATGACTTTGTCCTGGGGTATAATCTGGATGGATGTAGAGGTTTTTTATCACTCTTGCTTTGTTATTAATTAACACCTTTGCATTTGGTTTGATACAAAAAGTCGCGTGCGCCGCGGTAACAATCCACTTCGATTTTATTAACGTGCCATGCGCGCCATCGATATAGAAAGTTGCCAAAGCGGGAAAGTCGGTTAACTCAGCCTGATATTTCGAATCACTCACGTCATGGCGAATTACGATGGCATAACTTGGCAATGAGAATAATATGGCCAGTAAAATTAAATGTTTCATAAATTCCTTAAATGTTTGTGCAGACTGGTATTGTTCATTGCTAGCCTTTATCATGGAAATTGAAATGAAATACCAGTGTTAGCGACTTAACAAATTCTATCTTTTCCCTATCCAAAATATATCTAACTTAACTAATTGAAATATATATAAATTAATGAATGACAGAAACTCCAAAGCAACACTAACGAGCGACCAATTAATGCTAACGCCATTTAATACTGGCGGAGTGATCGTAAATGTCAGTCAAAATCGTATCATCTATAACGATAAGCCGTTAGATCTGCAGCCAAAAGTGTTAGAGCTTTTAGTGTTACTTTGCGCCGCTAAGGGTCAAACATTGAGCAAGCAGGAACTCACGGAAGCGCTATGGCCGGATACCGTTGTCGGACCCGATTCACTAGCAAACACCATTGCAAAATTACGCCGGGTACTTGCGGATGATGCGAAAAGTCCAAAGTTTATTAAAACAGTACAACGCAAAGGCTATTTATGGCTGCAAGATGTCAGCATCATAAAAGCAGCCGCTAACAATACCCATAGGTATGGCAAAGCGATAACGTACTTATGCATTGTTGCCGCGCTGATAAGTTTCGGTCTGTACTGGTTTGTTAATGACAATCAACAGGCTGAAGAATTTCCCTTCCCTGATTTGTATATCGAAAAGCTTGAAGGTGGCGGTTACGAAATTCAAGTGGGTGTTGAAGGCGAATTAACCGAAGAGAGAAAAGCGGCAATGTTGAAAGAAATTAAACGCATCACCGGCGAAGAACACTCGGATATGATATTTACCGTCGATCCGCTAAAGCCAGATTGTGAACAGATTAAAGCCAGGCATAAAGATAAATCGGAGTGTAAAAAAACACTACAGCAAAAAAGTCAGTAGCGTTAACGGCTATTTACCAAGCAAGTTCAATCATCGTTTAATTTTATAGCCGATAGACGCTACTACATCTTCGCCGCGACATTGACTTTTTGCGGCAAAGCCGGTTGCCGAACAATGACCATCCCCTTGCTCCAGGCAATATTCAAACCGGGTGTGAGTCTTAACCGGCTCTTCTATAATGCCTTTGGGTAAGTCTGCCCATTTCCATTTAGTGACATTTAACTTTGCTTGTTTGGCGAAATATTTACTTGTTGAACCAGTGACTTTCACGTTTTTTATTTCATAATCGGCAGTGATCACATACTCAACGGTGGCACAGCCTTCTTTCCCCGCGCGCGCTTCTTCAATAGGATAGCGGGGTGGGAATCTTGTCAGTGGGTGCCATTTCTTGCTGGTTAATTCTGCTTCAACAACTTGCAGATGAGCAAAGCTTTGCTCGATAGGGGGTGATGTGCTGTTACAGGCGACCAATAACAAAGGGGATAAGAGCAAAACGAAACGATTCATAAAACAGTCCATGTAAATTTGTTTGGTATTTCATTTAAAATAGCCAGGGCAACGTTCTTTGTCAAATAAATAACTCTATTTATCAGCATCTTAGTATTACTTTGAACTTCACTGGCGAACATGGGGTTTAGAGCGTTTAACGTTTTTGTGAATCACTATAGCCCTCATTGCGATCAAAGAAGGGCCGTTGAAATTTGCGCATTGAGCTTAATATCAGGTATTGTGGTTGTAGACAGTCTGCTGACCCGCCTTGGTCGTAAAATTTGTATTTTTACCGAGAGAATGTTGCATTTGAACGTTGATAGCGGATAAGTGCATGCTAGGTACTGGACTGTTTTATCGAAAAAATGAAAATGGATTTACATAATGCTTTTAAAAATTAGAACATTAGTACTGCTTATCATTATTGGTGTGCTTGCAATATTGTCTTTTAGCTCACCGCATAACGAAACTCCTTTTCATTTGGATGGTCCTGCTCTCATTTTTGCAAAAGAAACTCTCCCCGCTGAAATCATCAATAGAGAAGCGAATAAAACACATTTGACCAGTGTTCACTTGCCTGAGCAGCTAGAAACCCAAGAGGATGAATACATCGTTCATTGCGACGAGAGGTCTCTATTGGAGGATGAGGCCGTCTTTGCAGCGCGCCAGTTATTTTTTCAGTCTCTGGTTAATTCAAATCAAGTAGATAAGCAACTTGATTATGCGTTGTTTGCGCTTGCACCCGATGATCGATCTCAATTAGACTTGCTAGTATCGTTTAACCAACGGTACCCTAACAACCCTACCGCGTTACTGGAATCAGTCCGTTTATGTTCCACGCAACTAGACAATAAGCATTGTGATCAAAATCTTATCGATATGGCGATAGCTGCCGATGGTAATAATGGCGCGATGTGGCTTGAGATCGTTTATTTTCACGCCAATCGAAATAATGATCAGCAAACAATTTTCGCCATCCAAGAGCTATTAAAGGCACCATACTTTAATGAACATTTTGGCCGAAATGTACAACGTTATAGTAAAGCCCTTGCCGGTTCTAGATTTAATGATTTTAACCTTAACACTGTTGCTGCTATTGGCATTGAGGCGGCCAAATCAATAGGGTTCAGTGGGTTATTCGAGTGGTGCAAGCAAGGAATTAATCGTAGTGAAAAAGTTCATGCTTGCCTGCAATTAGGTATTGATATCAAAGAGCGTGGTCAAAGGCACATGACAAAAACTTTCGGGCTGGCAATTCAACGAATGATTTATCAAGCGGAAGATAATCTAGAGTCCTCCGCTGAGATTGACAGAGAGTTAAATATGGCTGGGTCATATTCAGAGCAACATCAAAAAGCTGCTACGCTAATGTTCTTTGATGAGGAGCTGTTACGATTTTGGCTAAACAATTCGGATGATTATGGTGAAACCGAAGCCGCAAACTTATTGATTGAAGAAGCCATTTTACGGTCAAAAAATGAAAACTATTTGCCTTGTGATAGCTAGGCCAGCGTTTATTTTTTGTGGCTAGATTATTTGCATTCGTTGAAAGGTGCATTATAACAATTTAATCAACTTGGTATTAGACCGCCATTGCGAGCATATGGGGTAATTAGTCCATTAACCCATTTCATTGGCTTCCCTTATGCGTTCAAGGTTTGCTTCATTTTCTGCAAAAGCGGCTTTAATTTCTTCTATTACGCTGCTAACGTTGGCGGTCTTGTTTTGCTCAGCAAAAATACCGGTTAGCTCAGTCTCTGGGGTTAATTCACTTTTTTCATAAAGCGCCCACATTTCTTCAGCATATCTGCTACCCAATAACTGTGGGGCAAATTGGCCGTAATAGGTTGTTATGTTTTCAACATCACGAATTAACATCGCTTTGGCATTGTTATTGGCCGATGCATCTACCGCTTGCGGCAAATCAATGATCACCGGCCCGTAGGCATCCACTAACACATTAAACTCAGATAAATCACCATGAATAATGCCTGCACATAGCATCCGCAATATGTAAATTATGACTTCTTCAAAATCTTCAATGGCTTGTTCTGCCGACATCACGACGTCATTTAACCGCGGCGCAACATCACCATCGTCATCGGTAATTAACTCCATTAACAGTACGCCGTCATAGCAACCGTAGGCTTCTGGTACCCGTACGCCAGCATCGGCTAACCGCTTCAGTGCATCAACTTCAGCATTTTGCCAGGCTTGCTCTTGCTGATCTCGTCCATATTTTGAGCCTTTCTCCATCGCCCGAGCGCGTCGGCTGTTACGACTTTTACGGCCTTCCTGATATTGCGCGGCTTTTTTAAAACTGCGTTTGATTGCCTCTTTGTACACCTTAGCGCAAATAATTTCAGCGCCACTACGAACCATATATACCGTGGCTTCTTTGCCACTCATTAACTGGCAAATAACTTCATCGACTAAACCATCTTCAACAAGAGGTTGTATTCTACTGGGGATTTTCATCGTGGTGTTATACCTTAGTTACAGGCCGTTTGAAACAGTTAGCTTGAAATTTGAACGATTATAGCGAACATTTTTGCTGATTATAGCAAGTTAATTAAGTATCAGCAGATATTTAATCGACTTGGTATTGTAACAGGGTAACTTTAGATAGCGCTAAAAATATTAATGCAAAGATGGCATAGTTAATAACCAATCCGTGTCCTGAACGGGCCGTGAAGTTAGGCAATCTATCTCAGATAGCATGACACAGAGTCTTCAGTCCAGCTGCCAAACGAGCATTCCAGGGCAATGCAAAGGTGATACGAAAATACTGCTCGAATTTATCGTTGAAACTGAACACAGTTCCGGGCGCTATCGCGATGCCTTTGTCGACAAGCGTTTGCCATAATTCGATACTCGAATTGTTGTCATCAAGTTTCATCCAAATACATGGGCCACCAGTTTGAGCTGAATACGTAATTTTTGATGGTAAATGGGCGATTAAGATTTTTTGACTCTCTAAGTAATTCTTGTACAGCTGCTTGCGTAATTTATCCAACGATTGCTGATAATCTCCTGATAAAATGAGTGAATGCATTAAATTTTGGGTATGCAGGTTAGGATCTTCTGTTGCCGTGTGTTTAGCATGATGTATTGCCTCATTCATGTTAATACCAATCATAAAACCCAGGTTTATTCTGCTCGAAATGGTGTCGAAAAAATCCTGGATACTAATCAGTTTTATTGCTGAAACTGAATTTGCCAAAGACGCTAATGAAGCCGGTTTCTCTGTGCCAAAGTATAACTCCCCCCGATCATACTCTATCAGCGTTACGTCTCTGGACACGGCCCACTTTATTAAATTCATTTTATCCTGAACAGATAACACTCGCCCCGTTGGATCATTGAAATTGGGATTAACCAGATAGGTTTTAAATTTATGTTTGTGCCACGCCTGGTCAAGTAATTTTAGCTCTAGTAGATAGTCATTTTGCATAGGCACTTCAATGACTTCTTTACAAAAGTGTTTAACCAAAGCTTGAAAATAGAACGAACTGGGTGATTCTATGGCAACCGATGAAGCAACGGATTTTGTCGCAATTAACGCGACTAATAGACCTTCTCTGCGGCCTGAGGTTATATGAATATGAGCAGGCTCACAAATATGACCTTGTTTGTAAAGGTGCTGGCTCAACGCTCGTCTCAACCCCAGACACCCTTGAACTTCATCTACGAAATCAAACATATAGGGTCTTTTATCTAAGGCTTTTTTATGATGTTTATTGAGAATATATTCGTTGTTAACGATAGAGCTAGGCGCCGTTGAAGATAACGGAATAATGGCGCTATCATTTAGAGAATGTAGAACTTGGTGTTCCAGCACATCGCCAGTGTATGTTTGCTCAATAGCAACACCATACGGGCTTTTTTCATCATCGTCTGTGTTGCGAATAAAGTAACCCTTTTGCGGGCACGAATAAATTTTTCCTTCCAGCTCTAAGGCGTAAAATGCTTTTTGTACCGTGGAGATACTTACCTGTTTCTCTCCGGCGTAATTTCGAATAGAAGGTACTCTTTCGTCATACACGCCAACGTCTATCGCCTGTTCTAACTCCGTTTTTATCACCTGATATTTAAATATTGCCATGTTGCTGTACTGCTTTATTGATAGAAAACTGTATCTGTATTAAAAGTTTATCAAAAACTAATATATAAAGCAGTACAGTTTTGGAGAGAATATCTGATGGAAAGAATACTAACCACCGCTCGAACCTATCTGCGTGAATTTAAAATGACCGACGCCGAAGCGGTGCTGAGGTTTAATGGCGATAGCAGAGTTACCAAATATACCGGTGATGCTAACATGGTAAAAAAATTGCCCGATGCAGAGCATATTATTGCCAATATTTGGCTCGCTGAATACCAGCAACACGGCTATGGACGCTGGGCCGTAGTTGACCGTTTCTCTCATCAAGTCATAGGGTTCTGTGGTTTTAAATACATTGCAGATTTAGCCATGCCTGACTTTGGCTATCGTTTTTTACCGGAATACTGGGGTAAGGGGTTCGGCTCTGAAACTGCTCTGGCTTGTAAATATTATGGACAGAAAGAACTAGGCATTAGCAGATATTTTGCCGATGCAATGGCAGACAATGTTGCTTCTATAAAAATAATAAAAAGATTGGGGCTAAAGTTTTCTGGCTACATCGAAGAAGACAAGCAAACATATATACGCTTTACCCAACGCACACCAACCCTATTAAATACTAATCAGTTTTATAAGTAGTTTTCCATCCTAGACAACAATAGACCACCAGACTATTCTTTAGGGTGTGCCCATCATGAAGTACAAAGGGTCGACCAGATGGCTAATCAATGGTTATTTAAGAGCGAAACTTACGACAACTGCAATTGTGCGGTGAATTGTGGCTGCCAGTTCAACTTACCGAGCACCCATGGCTATTGTCAATCAGCCTTCGTTGGAAATATCGTTGAAGGCTATTTCAATGATACGCCACTTGCGGGACTTAATTGGGCTGGGCTATACAAGTGGCCTGGAGAAATCGCTGATGGCAATGGTAAGCGCCAAATCATTATCGATGAGCGCGCAAATGATGCTCAGCGAGTCGCAATAGAAAGCATTATCTCTGGCGGTGAATGCGAACCACTAAGCAATATTTTCTCCGTATTCTCATCCACCTGCTCCGAATTTTTCGAAACATTGTTTCTGCCAATACGGCTCGAAGCAAACTTGCAAAATAGAACCGCTAAGGTTGATATTCCTGGCATAATGACAAGCCGTGGCAACCCAATAATCAACGAGTTCAATGGCGAACAGTTCCACATTGCACTGGCTCGTTCTAGTGGCAGTTTTGAATTTATTTACGCAGAAATCGGAGTTGGAACGACTGCTGTTACCGGGGACATGGAGATGGCGTTCGAGGATTCATGGGCGCACTTTTGTATTCATCATTTCAATCAGGATGGCTTGATCCGAGAAAAATCTAGACTCACCGCATGGCTTAACCTTTAAGTAAAAGGAACCTTAACTATGACTCACCTTTGCTGCTTAACTGCAAATAAGTATATTAAGCAATGATTTACAGTATATAACTTAAATTGTATGCTAAACCTAATTAGCCAAAAAGGAAAAATAGATGCAAAAATTTGTAGTAAGTTTACTAATGATATTTTCAATGTCAGCTCAAGCTAAAAATACCTTTAGTTCTCCACAACTAGAGCAGCTGGCGCAAAAATTTGTACAAGCTATTGATGCTCGTCAACAGCCAGACACTAAAATTGAAGACATCGATCATTATATATCCCTATTAGCTGACGATTTCATTGATGAACATATCAAGTTCAACTTTACCTACACTGATAAAGTCAAATTAAGAGACGATATGATTGCCAAAATGGATAGTGAAATCATTTTCAGCTCGATCAAAATTGATCAGATGATAGTCGGTGGCAACGCTGCTTTTATTAAAATGACAGAAACTATCAAAGGCAAGCCTAGCCATCTAAATAAAATAATCGAGTACACTAAAACCAATATTGTTTCATTAGAGTTTAATGATCAAGGCCAAATAACTCACATTCGCCGACATCATGGTTGAATGTATACATAACGTCAATTAATCAAAGCCCTAACGGCAGTTATAAAGAGCGAATCAACGGAAGTTGAAAGGTTAGTAACCTGATGGTCTGCTCCAAGCTCATTATGCCGTTCACTTCAATGTGGTAATAGGCTATTGAGCGATAAGCGGTCATTGAACTATCGAAATTCAGCTAGACAATATCAACAGCTTTCTTTTTTTTGGTGTGAACGCTCACTGAAGATGTTTTAATAATTGGAATTACATTATTAAATAATTTAATATTAATTAAATCAGTTACCTAAATGAAAAGGAAGTAATAATAATGGGCTATGGACAGAAAATAACATATACGCTCCTTTGTACTCTGATGATCTTTTTAGCAACAAGCGTTTTTGCATCTGACATAGATTATCAACTACACATTCACGTTCATTATCAGCAGGAATCAGACTCATGGAAAGCTCGATATGAGTTACCTTTTGCTGTAGATCATATTGCATTTAGCAGACAAAGTAACTTTGATCGAAGTGAACTTTATAAGATAGATGAAACGAAATTTAAGTGGGATAAAGAGGGAGATGTGCTGCTTATCAGAAGTGTAGATGGTAATAAATTTAACTCGCTGAGTATCATTTTTTCTTCTTACTATAACTTTATTCAAAAAGACTATACGCATAACATAAAATATACAGATGGCAGTGTACTGTTGTACACCAATCATTTAGCTCTAGGCGCTAACATAATTAAAGATAAATCTGTAAGTCCCATTGGAGTATCATTTAGTGGCACAAGATTTCATTTCTCTGGCCCAAATCAAAATATAGTCTTTCTTGGTCAAAGTTTTAAGAACAAAGCTGAGTGGAGTTTAGAGGGGGAAGGCACCTATATATATTTCGGTAATATAAAACCTATTGAAAACGAAAACATGATTGCCATTGTTGACCCTGCAATACCTAAATGGGCATGGAGCAAAACTCAGAAGTATTTTCCAAAACTGTTTGATTTTTATAAATCAAAAACTGGGCAACCCTTAAGCTTCAAGCCTGTTGTGTTTTTCAATTACGATCAAGTTGAAGGTGACTACTCAAATTACAGTGGTGGAACTTTGGATGGGCTAGTTCAACTGACTATTAATGGTCAGCGCTGGCAGTCTGAGAATGTAGAACAATTTAATATGTTATTTCACTTTTTAGCTCACGAGGCTGCTCACTTCTGGAATGGTCAAATGTTAGCTTTTGAAGAGAAGAACCATTCTTGGATGCATGAAGGCGGTGCGGACACATTTGCTAATTTTGCGATGTTGGAGTTTGGCTTAATAAACTATGAACAGATGGTTCAAAAGTTCGAGGATGCTGCTAATAGCTGTTCTTTAAATAAAGGTGATGAATCGCTAGAGCAATCAGCGAAGCTCTGGCGTTACCGTAATTATTATACTTGTGGTGCAACTATGGGATTGGCAAGCCATGTTACAGTGAAAATAAAAGATTCCAGTAAATCAGTTTTTGATGTTTGGAAACATATTTTTAATGCAAATATTGTAGACAGAACTTATAACCAGCAGGATTATTTTAATGCTTTGAATCAGCTAACAGACTCAGAACAACTATCCAAAGCATTTGAAAAGTTTAGCAGTAGCAGTGATCTAGATAACCAAATAGAAATTGCTTCGTGGTTCAAACAATCTGAGATATCAACCACATATTCAGAAGACTATCCCAAATCAGTTGTCAGACATTGGGGAAAACAAGTTATTTATAACCTGATGAAATCACACTGTAAAAGTATCAGCTTCAGTAGCTATGATGACTATGTAAAAACTTATCCCATTGATGGCTGTAACTCATTCGGACAAAGTATGGAAATTCAGTTTGTAGGTGGATTGGATATTTTCCGTGACGGACTTAATGCATACAATTCGTTTAGGGCGAAGTGTGAGAATGCTGAAACGGTATTACTTCAGGATAGAAATAAGTTTGATGTTGCAGAGATAAAATGCTTAGAAAAGGTTCAGGGGTCTAGGCCATATTTGAAGCTTCAAACTCAACTGTAAATATACTCAGATTGGAAAAACTTGTCTAATGTCTGCTAATGACAAAGTTGGCGCTCAATAAATGTGCCATCTATGGCTATAGTGAGCGAATAGCGGCCATAGATATCTTCCCGCCCAACCTCTACAAAAGCGCCGTGGGATGACGGTACTACTTTTCTCCTAATGTGCGTGCTTCTTTGGCGCTTTTTAACAGGTTTAGTGAATGGCTTTTGCTGGCATTCACCTTATGCTCTTGTAAGCACTGTTGCAATTTCGATAGATTGGTGTTGATATAAAAACCGAATTTCATCACGCCTCGAGTTGTTGCTGCTGTAGTAGTCGATTTTTCATTGATATTCTTTAACGATTTCTAACCTGAAAACTTGCTGATACCAATTAGCCAGTTTGCTATCAAAGTCAGTTTTCAAGGCGATAAAATTAGCAGGAAGCTCAATATTATTAAAGCAAATTGAAGCATTTTTTGGTTGTCTATCGGCCCACGAATTTGTCGAAATTAGTAATAACAGCACAGCTAATGAAAAAGCGTTACATTTGATACGCAGCATCGGTTACTTTCTCCCTTTGGCTTGATGTTTAGTAATGTCATGGTATTGCCAAAGCACATTAATGATTTTCCAATCGCCTTCATCCGTTTTGACTAAGTGCATATAGTCAATCCAGTCATCGGCAGTGAGTTTCACCGACGCCACTCTTTGCTCGATATCCAGTATTTTGATATCAATGCGCGGCGACGTAGGGAACTTATCGCCTAGTTTGTTATAGTTTTTAGCAACATTAAGCATGTTGTTATAGTTCGTTTCCATAATAAACTCGCCGCCATTTTGCTGTTGCCAAAAAGTCCGTTTAGTCAGTTTTTTATGTAAGGCCTTCGCCATTAACTGCTGTTGAGATGTGTGTTGAGACACTATGTAGTTTCTCGCAGCTTCTTTAATTAGAGCGCTGTCGTTTTCTGGGGCTGCGAATAATAGCGGTGATAATGTTAATAGTATCATTATGGTGCTGACTCGTTTCATCGTTTTTCCTTATATTAATAACTACGATACGGCTCCATTGTGAAATGGAGCCCAGCTTTAAGTCTGATTTTAACCAATCACGACAATACTGCTTATCTCTATAATCGCAAAGGATTAATTCAAAGTTTTGAGTTAATCACCAATAACTTATCGATAAGTTTTGGCTGGTTGAGCAATGAAAAAATTTACAGTTTTGATGGCGAGTACCTGCGTTACTATGCCGTTACCGGTGACAAAGTGGCAGAGTTTAGAGTCAACGCCGACTCTTTATATTATCAATCGGATGCTAAAAAGTGGTGGCTATTCGAAGGTAAGCAACTTTACTCGGTTGCTGGAGAACTGCTCAATAGCGAGCATCTTGAACAACGGCAACAGTTATCAGCAGAGCAAGCGACTAAAGTGTCTGATATTAGAATGGTTGCTGATAGCTTGTATTGGAAAAATCAACTTGACCAGCAAGATCATATCTGGCAATTCGACACTAAGCTCAACCAAGCTCCGCAATTGCTAAGATCAGGTAAATTTATTTGGAGTTACGACGTTAACGCGAACAATGAATTAACGATAGCGGTAAAAGAAAATATTGAGGCTAACATTCGTTGGTATAGTCAAACGGCGCAATAAATGCGCCGTTTGCTAAAAGTGAAAGGCAAGCTTTCCTTTATTAAGCGACCATTGAATGTGGATCGATAACAAATTTCTTCGCCGCGCCATGATCAAAGGCTTCATAACCTTCCGGTGCACCATCGAGTGAAATTACTTGCACGTTAACTGCCTTGGCAATTTGTACTTTATCCCACAAAATGGCTTGCATCAGGTTGCGATGATACTTCATCACCGGGCACTGACCAGTAACAAAGTAATGCGATTTCGCCCAACCAAGACCAAAATTCATGCTCAGTTGACCGGTTTTAGCCGCTTCAGTAGCCGCACCAGGATCGCCAGTGACGTAAAGCCCTGGAATTCCGATACCACCACCGGCACGAGTTACTTCCATCATCGTATTCAGTACAATTGCCGGTTGTTCTTTATGATGGCTACAGCCGTGGCTATGCGCTTCAAAACCAACACAATCCACCGCCGCATCGACTTCCGGCACACCTAATATCTGTTCGATCATGTCTGGCACGGTCGCATCTTGGCGTAAATCTATGGTTTCACAACCAAAGCTACGCGCCTGGGCCAAACGATCCGGGTTCATATCACCAACGATGACACAAGCCGCACCGAGCAATTGCGACGATGCCGCAGCCGCAAGGCCAACAGGACCTGCACCGGCAACATAAACCGTAGCGCCAGGTACAACACCAGCGGTTACGGCACCATGATAACCGGTCGGGAATATGTCAGAGAGCATGGTTAAGTCACGAATTTTTTCTAATGCCTGATCTTTATCGGGAAATTTTAACAGATTGAAGTCGGCATAAGGCACCATCACATATTCAGATTGACCGCCAACCCAGCCGCCCATATCGACGTAACCAAAGGCGGCACCAGCGCGACCTGGGTTAACGTTTAAACAAATACCGGTTTTTCCTTCGCGGCAATTGCGACAACGACCACAGGCGATATTAAAGGGTACTGAGACAATGTCACCAACCTCTAAAAATTCAACATCGCTGCCTTTTTCGATGATCATTCCGGTAATTTCATGACCTAAGATAAGTCCCGGCTCGGCGGTAGTACGGCCGCGCACCATATGTTGGTCACTGCCACAGATATTGGTGGTCACTACTTTTAAAATAACCCCGTGCTCACACTTGCGGTTGCCTATGGCAAGCTTAGGGTAGGCAATATTTTGAATTTCAACACTTCCCGGGCCAGTGTAAACAACGCCGCGGTTTCCATGATTTGAACACATATCAAGCTCTCTTGTTGGTTAAATGACACGAACAATTTTTTTGATGGTTTGTTTTTGGTCATTAATTAAGGATCAAAGCCAATTTCCTTATCGTTATTGGAATAGTTGTTGGCTAAGGCGAAAAACACATAGGTCAGAATAACGTTTTGCCGCTGATACCGGCATATCTGAAAAAGACATCGGCATGCCTGAAACAGACAAAAACTGATTTTTGAACAATGACGAGAAAATGTAGACAAAAAGGAAAAAGAAAAAGAAAACCAACGACTGTATTTATATCTACTTAATGAAATGGATTGAAACAAAATCGTTGGTTTGGGCTGAACAACCTTGCGTTAATGGCTTCCGCGGGTCAGCTTTTATATTATTTGGCAAATACCACTGTTTTTTTACCGTGCATGAAAATTCGATGCTCGATATGACAACGTACCGCGCGCGATAACGTTAAACATTCGATATCACGTCCTTTAGCGGCCAGATCCTGAGGATAGTAACAGTGATCAACGGTCTCCACACCTTGGCTAATGATAGGCCCTTCATCGAGATCATCACTGACGTAATGCGCGGTCGCGCCCACTAATTTTATGCCACGATCATAGGCTTGATAATAAGGTCTGGCGCCTTTAAAACCTGGCAACAACGAATGGTGAATGTTAATGGCTCTACCGGCAAGTTTTTTACACATGTCACTCGAGAGCACTTGCATGTAACGTGCTAAGACCACCAAGTCGGCTTGACAATCCTGAATTATCTGCCACACCTTGGCTTCTTGTTCTGGTTTGGTTTCCTTGCTAATTGGCAAGTGATAATAAGGAATGCCATGCCATTTTGCCAGCTCTTCTAAATCTGGATGATTAGAGATAATCGCCGGAATTTCAATATCCAAGTCGCCAGTTCGATAACGATATAATAAATCATTGAGACAATGATCGTGTTTCGATACCATGATCACCACTTTTGATTTATACGGGGTTGATGCCAGTTGCCATTG
This sequence comes from Thalassotalea sp. ND16A, assembly GCF_000764205.1. Classification (GTDB taxonomy): domain Bacteria; phylum Pseudomonadota; class Gammaproteobacteria; order Enterobacterales; family Alteromonadaceae; genus Thalassotalea_A. The sequence goes on along the minus strand of NZ_JQDZ01000018.1, from coordinate 46,601 downwards.
CATCTCAAATTCATTGGCTCGTTGTTCGAATTGTTGACAAAACGCTTCTCGGTTAAATGCTGTTGCCGTATCGGCTCTAAACTCGATGCGGATGAAAAAACGGTTTTCAGCAGTATCATCAAACGAGTGGATTTCATTAATGTAAAACCCTTGTTCATACAAAAAACGGGTCACCACATCAACCGTACCAGGTCGGCTAGGGCAGTCTGCGGTGATAATGTGGGTTTGTGCTGCTTTGATATCGGACATTTTGATCCTCTATTGAAATTTAAAAAACCGCTTAGTCTGATTGTTTCAAACTTGAGCGGCTTTATTATTGTCGGTATATATCCCCTGAACGCATTGAAATACCATGCTTAAGGGGATGTTAATAGTCATGTTATTTAAACAATAGTTAAGCCGTATTCTTGGCTGCCTTGTTGTATCCATAACCAAATATAGTCAGAAAAACTCCGGCGTACCACTAACTGAAACTTATCTTCACTGACCCGCAAAATGTGGGCGCCGGCCTTGGCAAAGGTGGTGCCAATGACTTTGCCAACAGGAAAACTGTCCAAATGCAGATCATAGCCGGTCGATTTCTTCATCAGCTCGACCACATTGCTGCCACTCAGTTCAAGAATGGTTTGCGCACCACTGATATCACTGACCGCAAAGTGGCCTTTTAGATAAGAGCGGAGTTTTTGCTCGACCTCATATTCGCTGCCTGAGGCAACGACAATCAACCATTCATCAGGCGCTAACCACATGATTTGTGCGAGTTCACTGTTGGCACTGCTACACGGCGTGATTGGCAGTGCGATGCCTAAGGCTTCTTGCACGCCAGCCAAAAACTCGGCATCATCGCTGTTGCCACGTAAGTTAAGGTGGCCCAATAATGCTGCCTCGTGTAATACAATACCGCCTGAATTCGATTGGCCAATTAACTGGTCAAGCTGGGCATGGTGCAACGGTGATTCTACCTGTACAGAATTAGACATTTTGACGGTCTCCCTTTGGATCATAAAATACTGGGCTGCAAATTTCAGCTTCCACAGTGGTGCCATCGCTTAATGGCAAAAATACACTTTGTCCCTTGCGGCTAATGCCGCCTTTGACTACGGCTAAGGCGAAAGAATAACCCATGCAAGCACTGTAATAACTCGAGGTTACATGGCCGACCATGGTCATTGGAATGCTTTGATTTTTCTCAAACACAATTTGCGCACCTTCCGGCAAGACAAAGTTAGGATCTTTCGGTTTTAAGCCGACCATTTGTTTGCGATCATCGCGTTTGTTGTCGTAGCGAGTCCAGGAGCGTTTGCCGATAAAGCTAAACTCTTTCTTCTTGCCGACTACCCAGTCCATGTCTAAATCTTGTGGCGTAACCGAACCATCGGTGTCCTGGCCAACAATGATAAAGCCTTTCTCTGCTCGCAATATATGCATGGTTTCGGTGCCGTACGGGGTAATATCAAACTCTTCGCCCGCTGCCATTACCGCTTGCCAGGTATGCATGCCGTAGTTCGCTTGCACGTTAATTTCAAAAGACAGCTCACCGGTAAAGGAGATGCGGAAAATTCGCGCCTTAACACCAGCTACCTTAGCCTCGATCCAATCCATATATTTGAAATTATCGTTGCTGACATCGACATCACAGATTTTCTCTAATACCTTGCGCGAATTCGGCCCGGATATGGTCATCGTTGACCAATGATCGGTCACCGTTGAGAAATACACCTCAAGCTCCGGCCACTCGGTTTGATGCCATAACTCTAACCATTGCAATACGCCGGCGGCGCCGCCAGTAGTCGTGGTCATGATAAAACGGTTTTCTTCAAGACAAGCCGTTACGCCATCATCGAAGACCATGCCGTCTTCTTTACACATTACCCCATAGCGACATTTGCCAACGGCTAACTTGCTCCACGGGTTGGTATAGACACGGTTTAAAAATTCTCGAGCGTCTTTACCCTGAATATCAATTTTACCTAAGGTTGAGGCATCCAAAATGCCGACACTGTTACGCGTAGCCAAACATTCTCGTTCAAGCGCGTCTTGCATGGCTTCGCCAGGTTTTGGGAAATACCAAGGACGCTTCCATTGGCCAACATCTTCAAATTCGGCGCCATTATCAAGGTGCCATTTGTGCATGGCACTAAAACGCGCCGGATCAAACAGGTGCTTAACATCCGCTCCGGCCAAGGCACCAAATGTTGTTGGTGTGTACATTGGACGGAAGATAGTGGTGCCGGTTTCCGGGATTGTTTTGCCTAACGATTTGGCGGTGATGGCCATGCCGTTAATATTGCCTAGCTTACCTTGATCGGTACCAAATCCTAACGCGGTATAGCGTTTCACATGCTCGATAGACTCGAAACCTTCACGGTTTGCCAGCTCGATGCCGGCAGCGGTCACATCGTTTTGATAATCGACAAACTGCTTCGGCGCCCGGCTGGTTTTCTTGCTGTGCGGCACGTGGAATAATGCCATTGATGCATCTTCTTGTGGATCGCTGGTTTGCGGTAATGTGCCGGCATAACTGCCTTCACCTTTACCTGCCGCTTGTGCCGCCACCGCGCCAGTGGTAAAGCCAGCACTGATCACTTTCGATAAGTCGTAAACGCCTTCGAGACCACCACAAATATGTTGCTGTTGTACGGTTTCACCCGGCACAAACCCTGCTATGTCTTCATTCCATACCGGACGAGAGCCAGTATGTGATGATAGATGAATAACCGGGCTCCAGCCGCCAGAGCTGGCGACGGTGTCACAAGGAAAATGTTTTGCGGCGCCGGTAACGCTATGGTTCACGGCATTTATTGGCGCAATATCAACCCCTTTAACGCGTTTGCTGCCGCTGACTTCGATAACGGCATGGCCAAAGATGACGTTGATGCCTAATTTTTTGGCTTTCTTTACTAATTCGCCATTTGACGATTCGCGGGTGTCAACTATGGTGACTACCTTACGTCCGGCCTGATGCCAGTCGATTGCCGTCTTGTAAGCATTGTCATTGGTGGTCATTAACACCAATTGGTTGCCAGGCACAACATCGTAGCGATTAATATAAGTAGACACCGCATTCGCTAGCATACAGCCTGGTACGTCATTGTTACCATAGACAAGAGGTCGTTCATGAGCACCGGTGGCCAAAATCACCTGTTTAGCTCTAACTTTGTGTACTCGCTGGCGTGTGCTTTGCAGCTGGTTCTCACCTAAATGATCGGTGCGGCGCTCGTTAATACCCACCAGGTTATGATCGTAATACCCAAAAACCGTACTGCGTGGCAGTAATAACACGTTGTCCATGGTCGCAAGTTGGGCCACAGTTTTCTCAACCCACTGGCTGGGTAGCTCACCATCAATTTGCTGTTTAGAGCACAATAGACTGCCGCCAAATTCGTTTTGCTCATCGCTAATGATCACCCGTGCGCCAGTTTGTGCGGCAGACAATGCTGCCGCCAGCCCGGCAGGACCAGCGCCAACGATCATCACATCGCAATGATGATGCATTTTATCGTAACTGTCCGGATCGGCCTGTTGCGGGCTAGAGCCTAAGCCCGCGCCTTTGCGGATCAAGTGCTCATAAGACATCCATAACGACTGTGGAAACATAAAGGTTTTGTAATAGAAACCTGGTGGCATCATCGAGCCACCTAGCTTGCCCACCGTCGACATTAAATCAAAGTCAACATTCGGCCAGCCGTTGGTCGAGCTTGCCGCTAACCCGTGATAAAGATCGGTTTGCGTGGCGCGCGGGTTCGGGATAGTCGTGGCTTGGGTCGAACCAATTTGAAAAATGGCATTTGGCTCTTGTGAGTCACTGGTAATGATGCCACGCGGACGTGAGTACTTAAAACTACGACCGACGACATCAACACCGTTGGCCAGCAAGGCTGACGCCACGGTATCACCTTCAAAACCCTGATACTCTTTGCCGTTGAAGGTAAAAGTTAAGGTGCGGTTGCGATTAATGCGCTTGCTGCTGGCAGCGATTCGATTAACTTGGCTCATGATTGGCCCTCTTCACTAGCGGTGATACTGGGTTTTGCACCCATTTTGTAAGTTTCCATGATCTGATAAGTCACGGAGTTTCTGGTCATGTTAAAATATTTACGACAACCATGAGCGTGCAGCCACAATTCGTGATGCAAACCGCGTGGGTTCTTACGAAAGAATAAATAACGTGCCCATTGTTCATCAGACAATTCTTCCGGGTTTAGTGGACGCTGAATATGTGCTTGTCCGGCCGGACTAAACTCTTCTTCTTCGCGCATCTCTTCACAATAAGGACAGTGGATATGTAACATAATTAATTCTTCCTAGTGGGCAACGCCGGCAGCGCCGTGCTCGTCAATTAATTCGCCCGATGTAAAGCGATCGATGCTAAATGGTTTCGCTAACGGATGTGGATCATCGTGAGCAATCGTATGGGCAAACACATGGCCAGCGCCAGGCGTCGCCTTGAAGCCACCAGTACCCCAACCGCAGTTAAAATACAGGCCCTTAATATGCGTTTTCGAAATAATCGGACAGGCGTCAGGGCAGGTATCAACAATGCCGCCCCAGGCACGATTGAGGCGAACCCGACTAAAGATAGGGAACATTTCGATGATCGCAGCTATGGTATGCTCAACCACATTGAATGAACCGCGTTGACCATAGCCGACATAACCATCAATACCGGCACCAATCACCAGGTCCCCCTTATCGGATTGACTGACATAACCGTGTACATGATTCGACATCACTACGGTATCGAGAATGGGTTTCAACGGCTCTGACACCATGGCCTGTAGCGGATGTGATTCAAGCGGTAATTCCATGCCAACCATTTTGGCAATCACACTCGAGTTACCGGCGGCAACACAAGCAACCTTACCGGCGGAAATAAAGCCACGAGTAGTTTCAACGCCTTCTACCGCACCATCTTTACGACGAATGCCGGTGACTTCGGTTTGTTGCAATAAATCTACACCTAATGCATCGGCGGCACGAGCATAACCCCAGGCGACGGCGTCATGTCGAGCCGTACCCGCACGAGCTTGCCATGAAGCGCCCATTACCGGGTAACGCGCACCTTTCGAGCAATCTAAAATAGGCACCATTTCTTGCACTTGCGCGGTGGTCAGTACTTCACCATCGATGCCGTTCAAACGGTTGGCATTAACCCGACGTTCGATGTCGCGCATGTCTTGCAGGGTATGACCAAGGTTCAATACCCCACGTTGACTAAACATCAAATTGTAGTTTAATTCTTGTGCCAGGCCTTCCCACAGTTTTAATGAGTGTTCATATAAGTGCGACGCTTCGTCCCACAAATAGTTAGACCGCACTATGGTAGTATTACGGGCGGTATTACCGCCACCCAGATAGCCTTTCTCAATCACCGCAATGTTGGTGATGCCATGTTCTTTGGCTAAGTAATAGGCGGTTGCCAGACCATGTCCACCACCACCGATGATAACCACATCGTAATGTTTTTTTGGGGTCGGATTACTCCAAACCCGTTGCCAGTTCTCGTGGTAGCTTAACGAGTGTTTTAACAAGCCAAATCCTGAATATTGTTGCATGGTCTTACCCTTTTCTAAATTGCATTGTTGGACGTGAAAAAGTGACCTAAATACATTTAGGTCACCGGGGTATCATTTAACGATACACAGGGTTTTTGTCACATAAGCCCAACACTTTATTACGTACATCCGTAATCGTTTGTTCATTGTCAATGTCGTCTAGTACATCACAAATCCAGCCGGTGAGTTCTGCAGCCTCATTAATGCCAAAGCCACGACTGGTGATTGCCGGTGTACCAATGCGCAAGCCACTAGTGACAAACGGCGATTGTGGGTCGTTTGGTACTGAATTCTTATTCACCGTGATGTTGGCACGGCCAAGCGCAGCATCGGCGTCTTTACCGGTAATACCTTTATCGATTAAATCGAGTAAGAACAAATGATTGTCGGTACCACCAGAGACCACATTATAACCGCGTTGCTGAAATACTTTTGCCATCTCGCGAGCATTGTCGATGACTTGTTGCTGATATTCGACATAGCCTTCCGATAATGCTTCCTTAAACGAAATGGCTTTGGCGGCGATAACGTGCATCAACGGTCCACCCTGGCCGGCGGGGAATACCGCCGAGTTTAGTTTTTTCGCCAGTTCTTCATTCTCTTTTGCCAAAATTAGACCGCCACGAGGGCCGCGCAATGTTTTGTGGGTAGTGGTAGTCACCACATCGGCAATTGGCACCGGGTTCGGGTAGAGACCTGCTGCTACCAAACCGGCTACGTGGGCCATATCGACAAAGAACCAGGCGCCAACGCTGTCGGCAATGTCACGAAAACGCTGCCAGTCAACCACTCGTGAATAAGCTGAGAAGCCGGCAATGATCATCTTCGGTTGATGCTCTTTGGCCAGACGTGCCACTTCGTCGTAGTCAATTTCACCGGTTGCTTCATTTAAACCGTACTGTACTGAGTTGTAAATTTTACCGGAGAAGCTTACTTTCGAGCCATGAGTCAAATGACCACCGTGAGCTAGGCTCATGCCAAGGACAGTTTCACCTGGCTTAAGTAATGCCATAAATACCGCGGCATTGGCTTGCGAACCAGAGTGAGGTTGCACATTGGCATAATCGGCACCGAATAATTCTTTGGCACGGTCAATCGCCAATTGTTCAATCACATCGACGTGTTCACAGCCGCCGTAATAACGCTTCGCCGGATAGCCTTCGGCATATTTGTTGGTAAGCTGAGTGCCTTGAGCTTCCATGACGCGAGTACTGGTATAGTTTTCTGAGGCAATTAGTTCAACGTGATCTTGTTGACGCTTATCTTCCGCCTGAATTGCTTGCCAGATATTGTCGTCGAAGCCTGCTATTTGATCATTTTTATAAAACATTTCACTTTCTCCGCGGCTAAAACAAGCCGTAGTTTTGGTATTAAGATTAGATTCGATACTAGCTTGCTATATAGGGGGTAACCATTCCGCTAACGTCTTGCTTAGATCTATTTACGACATAATAATTATCGTCGTAATTGCGCTAAAAAATCGCATCTTCAATTGTTTGTTTTGACTATTGGTAATATTAATATTCCACCGCGACGTCACCCTGGGGAACGCTGCAACAACTTAAAATGTAACCTTCGGCAACATCTTCGTCGGTGATGCCGCCGTTATGTGTCATCACCACTTCGCCCTCGGTCTTTTTCACTTTGCAAGTGCCGCATATGCCCATACCACAGGCTTTAGGTATGTGCAGGCCAACTTTCGAGGCGGCGGAATGAACCGTGTCACCCGGTATGATCTTGACCGACTTTCCGGTTTTGCTAAATTCAACCGATAGCAAAGTATCGTCATCAACCGTGACACCGGCGGCGTCTTCCGCTTGCTGTTCGGCGTCGAGTTTTGCTTCTTCTGGCGGCGCGCCAAAACTTTCTTCATGGTAGTTATTCATGTCAAAGCCGAGGCGTTCCAGCATTTTTTTAACTGCCGTCATATAAGGCGTTGGCCCACAACAATAAACGGTGCGGTCCATGAAATCTGGTGCGATTATTCTCAGCTTATGTTCATCGAAGAAACCGGTATAACCACTCCAACTTTCACCGATGTCGTATTTTTCACAGATTAAATTGAGGTTGAAGTTAGTTATTCTTGAGTCCATGTACTCGAGTTCGCGACGATAAATGATGTCGCTCGGGGTACGGGCGCTGTGGGCAAAGATCATGTCGACTTCACCGTTGGTATCAAACCACCAACGGGCCATCGACATTACTGGCGTAATGCCGACGCCGCCGGAAAGCAATAACACCTTATCGCCGGTGATATCGATGCAGTTAAATATGCCTACCGGGCCATGTACCGCAATTTGGTCACCTTGTTTAAGGTTGTCGTGCAGCCAGTTTGAAACTTGTCCGCCAGGCGCTCGCTTTACCGTGATTGAGAAACTGTAAGGAACCGAAGGAGATGACGATATGGTGTAACTACGCAATACCTGTATGCCATCAATTTCCAATTCGAGCGTGACGAATTGACCAGGTTTGAAAAAGTGCATTACTGGCTTAGTGCTGGCAAAACAATAAGTACGTACATCAATAGTTTCGTCAATCACCTTGACGCATTGGACGTCGTGACGTCCGTTGGTCCATGCTTGAGTGTTTACGGCTTGCTGAAAGGTATTTGTCATAAGAAGGGCCCGAGTATTATCTTTATGGTACATACCATAGCGCCGAGTGCTTATTTGCCGCTTAACTAAAAACGACATCGATATAGTCGTTTTTGCCATCTTCTGACCTTACCCTTGAGGCTATAATGTTGATCTAGATCAATATCCGCGGGGAATTGCAATTTTTGGTCGGTATTAATGAGTTTTTTGGTCGTTTTTAGGCAAATCGATTGGCGCGGTGACACTCACTATCTTAACCAAGAAAGAATACGAACATCTCGTTGGTTGAAGTTGTTCATTATCTCAATAAACATCGACATCTAATATTGTCGCCTTTAAAGCATTAAGGAATTACTCATGACTTGTTCCCATGAACAGCAAAATTTACTGGTTACGCCAGCAAACGAATCGACCCAGGCCGTTGCTGAAACGCTAGAAAAACACCCCATAACGTTTTCTTTACCACAGCAGTTTTATACTGACGCCGATGTTTTTCAAGTGGAAATGGAACAAATTTTTTATAAAGAATGGCTGTTTGTTGGTATCACCGGCGAAATCCCGGACAATGGTAATTTTATCACCCTGGATATTGGCGATAACCCGATCACCGTGATTAGAGATCAAAATGGCGAAGTACGCGCTTTTCATAATACCTGTCGTCACCGCGGTTCTAAAATTTGTCTGGTTAAGCAAGGCAAGGTGCCTAAGTTAGTATGTCCTTACCATCAGTGGACTTACGAATTAGACGGCGATTTACTGTTTGCCGGTACGGAAATGGGCGATGATTTTGATAAGAATGATTATGGTCTGCACAAAGTCAATTGTCGTGTAGCCGGTGGTTATATTTTTATCTCTTTAAGTGATAACCCCACCAATATCGACGGCTTCTTTGAAGACTTGACTCATTATTTGGAACCTTATGACTTAGATAATTGTAAGGTCGCAGTCGAAAGTACCTTAATTGAAGATGCTAACTGGAAGTTAGTGATTGAAAATAACCGTGAGTGTTACCATTGTAACGGCAGCCATCCGGAATTACTCAATACCTTACTGGAGTGGGACGACACCGAAGATCCACGCGCCAGTGATGAATTTAAGGCGCAAGTTGCGGCCAAACAAGCGATGTGGGAAGCCGAAGGCATTCCATATAAACATGTTTCTCATGGTCATGGCCTGCGTAATCGCATTGTGCGGATGCCGTTACTCGAGGGCACCGTGTCGATGACCATTGATGGTAAAGCGGGTTGTAAAAAATTAATGGGTCGTATTCAAAACCCTGATCTGGGTTCAATGCGAATTTTGCATCTGCCAAACTCATGGAATCATGCGATGGCGGATCATTTAATTGCTTTTCAGGTGTTGCCATTAGGACCACAAAAAACGCAAGTAACCACTAAGTGGTTAGTCCATAAAGACGCGGTGGAAGGCGTTGACTATGACGTAGAACACTTACGCCGAGTTTGGGATGCAACCAATGTGCAAGACCGAACGTTAGCCGAGAACAATCAGAAAGGCATTAATTCGAAGGCCTACCAGCCAGGTCCTTATTCGACCACTTATGAGTATGGCGTAGTAAATTTCATCGATTGGTTCAGCGATACGATGCAGAAAAACATTAAAGAGTCATCGTAAAGCGTTAATCAACTTGGTATCCTACCTTTACCGGTTGGCGGGGTTTTAACCTCACATATTTAAAGATCTGTCGCCCTCAAATCCAGTGATTGATATCACTGGATTTTTTTTACTGGTTGGCGTGGCTTTAACCTCGCATAGCTAATTGCCTAGCTATCCTCGCTGAGCAGGAAATAATTAACTATTATTGCTATAATATACGCGGCAGGCCGTATGCCTTTTGACGAAAAATGCCTTTTATTACAAGTCTATTGCAAGCCTGCCACTGATTTTTTTAAACGTCTGTCAGAGTTCTGAATTGCGTATAAAGTTATTAGCCTGGGCATAAGTCGGTACATGTTACCTGCGTCTCGTATTTGGATAGTTTGATTTAGATCAACTCTGACTTAATGGAATCAGTTGGTGTTTCTGCCGTGAACTTGGCAACACAAATTTATTTTGAGTGGCACTCTCGTATTAATCGAGTAACTCACTTTCAATAGAGGATGTGAATTTTACACCCTTCACCCAGATGATTATAAACTGATACCTAAATTAACAGTTTATAGACATCTTTACTTTTACTTATAACAACTACAAAAGGTGGTTTATCATGGTGGCGAATCATGGCCTGTTAAAAGGCATGAATCCAGTATCAACCCTTGTATCAATGGCAATCATTACGTTGTTCGTATTGGCCGGTGTATTTTTCACCGAACAATCGGCGGCGGTATTTACAGCGATATCGGGTTGGATCTTGGCTTATCTGAAATGGTATTACATTGGCATTGTCGCAATATTCTTATTTTTCTGTATCTGGCTGGCGTTTAGTCGCTACGGTAACTTACGTTTAGGCGATGATGATTCACGACCTGAATATAGTAACTTCTCGTGGTTTGCCATGCTGTTTAGCGCAGGAATGGGCATAGGTTTAGTGTTTTGGTCGATTGCTGAACCTATTTACCACTTTCAAAGTAATCCATTTATCACTGAGGGACTAACGGCGGAAGCGGCACAAGTTGCTATGCGACTGACCTTTTTCCATTGGGGACTTCACCCATGGGCAATTTATGTCATTGTCGGTTTGTCGTTGTCTTATTTTTCTTACAGAAAGAAATTACCGTTAACCATTCGCTCTGCACTTTACCCATTGATTGGTGATAAAATGTATGGACCGATGGGGCATGCGGTTGATGTGCTTGCGGTATTTGGTACTGTATTTGGGGTAGCAACGTCGTTAGGCTTAGGCGTTACTCAAATGAATACGGGCCTTAATACCATGTTTGGTATGGAGGTTTCCCTCGGTAATCAAATTATGCTTATTGCCGTTATTTCGGCTGTTGCAACAATATCGGTAGTCTCAGGTGTCGGTAAAGGGGTTAAAATCTTGTCGGAAGTCAATATGTGGCTAACGATTGGTATTTTAGTATTTTTACTTTGCTTTGGTCCTACTCGTTATTTACTCGGCAGCTTATTGCAAAATACTGGCGATTATTTAGGTAATGTTTTATCACTAAGTACTTGGACAGATGCGAACGATAATAGCCAGTGGCAATCCTGGTGGACCGCATTCTACTGGGGCTGGTGGATGGCCTGGGCACCATTTGTCGGTATGTTTATTGCGCGTATTTCTAAGGGTCGCACCATTCGTGAATTTATTGTCGGCGTACTACTGGTACCAACGATGTTAGGTTTTGTTTGGTTAACTCTGTTCGGTAGCACCGCAATATATCTTGAGCTGTTCCATCAAATTACCAACGACGCGGGTGAGCTGGTTTCGGCTGTTGGCCAAGCGGGCATCGTTGACGCCGTTAAGGCCGATGTTACGCAAGCGTTGTATGTGACATTAGACAAGCTTGATGCCGGCTTCATTGGCACTATCGCAGCATTTTTAGCGACGTTGCTGATTGCCACATACTTCATTACTTCATCAGACTCAGGCACCTTAGTGGTGACAACAATTTTGTCAATGGGTGACTCACATCCACCAACCAGCCATCGTGTGTTTTGGGGATTGGGGGAAGGCGCTGTCGCCGCCATCTTATTAATGGTAGGCGGACTCAAGGCTCTGCAAACAGCTTCGATTACCGCGGCATTACCATTCTCCTTTGTGATGATAATCATGATGTGGGGCTTGATGAGATCGCTCAAACAGGAGGGCGTGGTCCCTTTGGTACATCGCCAATCTAAACTAAGCAGTACCTAGTTACGATTTCAGATTGGTTGTATTTAAAATTGAAAAAGCCAGAGCAATAAAATGCTCTGGCTTTTTTGTACAAGGAAGTACTTAAACCCGGCAGGCAGGAAGCCTTTTGAGGGGGGGGCGGGGGGCAACCTCGGGTAATTACCGCAGGTAACCGAAAGTGGCTCTCACAATAACGCGAGAATGAATTCCCGCCAACCAGGTATCGAACTCAAGCACGCTACTTTCTGATGAGGTCCCTGCCTCGCGTAACTGCCCTGGACGTAGTTAATTTTTTGGATAAAAAAAGCAGGTCAGCGCTAACGCTAACCTGCTTTCATTATGCTTTGATAGTTATCTTCTAGATGGTTCTCTTTTAACAGGCCACCACATTAATGGCTAAGCCACCTAAAGAGGTTTCCTTATATTTACTCATCATATCTAAGCCGGTTTGGTGCATGGTGGCGATAACATCATCTAAGTGCACATGATGGATACCATCATCTTGCAGCGCCAGTTTACTGGCATTGATGGCCTTTACCGCGCCCATAGTGTTACGTTCAATACACGGTACCTGCACTAAGCCATCGATGGGGTCGCAGGTTAACCCCAGATTATGTTCCATGCCAATCTCTGCTGCGTTTTCTACTTGCAATGGCGTGCCTCCCATTACGGCTGCCAGACCCGCTGCTGCCATTGAACAGGCGACACCAATCTCACCCTGGCAACCCACTTCCGCGGCCGAAATAGAGGCATTGCGATGATATAACAAGCCAATGGCCGCGGCGGTGGCTAAAAACTCGATAATTGCTTCTTCATCACTTTTACTGTGGAACTTTAAATACCAGGCAAGAACGGCAGGAATAACCCCAGCAGCACCATTGGTTGGTGCGGTAACCACGCGTCCGCCGGCAGCATTCTCTTCGTTGGTGGCCATGGCAAACAGGTTTAGCCAATCCAGTGTGTCGAATTTATCCTTGTTGCTTTGGTCGATTAACTTTTGGTGCATTTGATGAGCACGGCGTTTTAGTTTTAAACTGCCAGGTAACACACCGGGCGTTTTAATGCCGCGTTTGATGCAGGCATCCATGACCCGCCATATGTTTAATATGCTGTTATTGATGTCTGGCGCGCCTAATTGTGTTTCGTTGGCTAACATGATTTCAGCAATAGACTTGTTTTCCTGTTGACACAAAGTGAGTAATTCACGCGCCGAGTCATAAGCGTAGGGTAGACAAATTTGTTCACTCTGTTGCTGAGCAAGCTCAGACTCCTCCATCACAAAACCGCCACCGATAGAGAAGTAACGGCGGCTGAGCAGGGCATTGTTGTTTTTATCATAAGCACAAATTTGCATGCCATTGGCATGTTGCTCTAAGAACTTGGTAAAGTTGAAACGTAAGTCATCGCTGATGTCAAAGTTGATGCAGCGCTCGCCGGCAAGAATGAGCTCGTTACTCTCTTTTACCCGTTCAATATAAGGCTGGATATTGTCAGGGTCGACCTCGCTCGGTGTTTCTGCCATTAAGCCTAAGATGCAAGCGGTATCGGTGCCGTGACCTCGACCGGTTAACGCCAAAGAACCGTATAAATCGATGCGGACTCTGCTGGTGTGTGTTAACAAGTCTTGCTGCTTTAAGGTTGCCACAAAACGATTGCCGGCGACCATAGGTCCGACGGTATGGGAGCTCGATGGGCCGACGCCAATTTTAAATAAATCGAAAATACTGTGTGCCATGTTAATGAATCTCGCTGAGTTTAAATAACTTATTCGTGACAACATAACAGCGTGCAAAGCCACGCGCTATCTAATATTTGTAAGGTGTAGCGATTGGATAAATGGGTGTCGTGATTGGATGGTTTTCTGGTTGGCGGGACTTTAATCTCGCAAAAAAAATGGCGATTATCATCGCCATCTAGATTTAATTTTCAGCAGTTATTTTGATTTCTCTCAGTGCCAAAATAACCATGCCTTCCAATTGGTAGTTGTCATTGTTTGCCGCCTCTGCAAGTTGAGCACGCATGCTTGGCGCCCAGAAGCGATTGATGTGATGACTGATCTCAGTCACGCATTGTTGTTGCTCTTTACCATGCAATAAATTAAGCGCAATTTGATTGGCCATATCTACCACATATTTTAAACGATCATCTGACATATGCTGCTCTCTTGGTTCTCTACTTAACTGTAAATTGTATGGCGACCATTACGGGCAAAACCGACTAGCGTCATGCCAGTATTTTTTGCTATGTTTATCGCCAACGCTGTCGGCGCCGAAACTGCCACCAACATGGTGATACCAGCAACTTGTGCTTTGCTGATCATTTCATAACTGGCACGACTGGATATCAGCACAAAACTGCTATGATTGATGTCAACTTTTGACGTATTGAGTGCGCCAATGAGTTTGTCTAATGCGTTGTGGCGACCAATATCTTCGCGGATCAGTTTAATGTTACCGCTCTCATCACACCAGGCCGCCCCATGAACGGCACCGGTCAGTTGTTGCAGTGGTTGATGCGCTTGTAAGCTGACCACCGCTTTTTGTATTGCCTGATTGGTAACCTCGCTTAGTTCTCGCGGTTGCTGCTTATTGCTTTGGCTTGAAGTTGATGCTGTTGGTTGATTATTCATCGCTTGTTGCAACGATTCTGCGCCGCACAAGCCACAACCGGTGCGACCGGTCATATTACGCCGCTGTTGTTTTAACCGCCATATCGCTCTGCTGGTAACTGTGATATTTAATTCAATGCCTAATTCTTGCTCGGAGGCACTAATGTCCAGTATTTCACTGGCATCACGGACAATTTTTTCGGTTAAACTAAAGCCCATGGCCAAGTCGTACAAATCGCTTGGCGTACTCATCATCACCACATGAGAAATGCCGTTATAGACCAAAGCAACGGCAGTTTCTTCAGCGATGTTATCCATCGCTGATGTTAGCGAGTCATTCAAGACGCGCAGCACTTGCTGTTGCTGCGCTGTGGGCATATTGACGTCGGTGTCTGCTACCATGATGTTATGTTTCAGCAATTTGCCCCCCGTTTTTATTCTTTAAATATTGCGCCTGGCGCTGGCTGAACTGCTCATACTCTGCTTGCCATTGCGACGGCTCATCGACCCGGGTTGCTTGCACTGCGGTTACCTTATATTCAGGGCAGTTAGTTGCCCAATCAGAATTTTCAGTGGTGACCACATTGGCGCCGCTTAACGGATGATGGAAGGTAGTATAAACAACCCCTGGTTGCATGCGTTGACTAATGCGCGCGCGTAATGCGGTAGTGCCGGCACGACTGGCAATACCGACCCAATCGCCATTATTGATGCCTCTGTCTTCGGCGTCATTAGGATGGATCTCCAACACGTCTTGATCATGCCAAACCTGGTTGTCGGTACGTCTGGTTTGCGCGCCGACGTTGTATTGGCTTAAGATGCGACCTGTAGTTAATAATAACGGAAAACGTTTATTCGCCTTTTCCGCTGTTGCCACATATTCAGTAATGGCAAATTTACCTTTTTCACCGACAAAATTTTCGGTGTGCATGATTGGCGTGCCTAATGGTGCCTGGTCATTACACGGCCATTGAATCGAGCCAAGTTGTTCTAACTTTTGATAACTTACACCACTAAATGTTGGCGTTAAACGCGCTATTTCATCCATGATCTCACTTGGATGCTGATAATTCATCTCATAACCGAGTGCTTTGGCCAGATCGACGGTGACTTGCCAGTCTTCCTTGCCTGCCAGCGCCGGCATGAGTTTACGCACCCGAGAAATGCGGCGCTCGGCATTGGTAAAGGTGCCATTTTTTTCCATAAATGACGAGCCCGGTAAAAATACATGCGCGTATTTTGCCGTTTCATTAAGGAAGATATCTTGCACAATTATGCAGTGCATCGAACTTAACGCTTTTTGCACATGTTGGGTGTTAGGATCCGACTGGGCAATGTCTTCGCCTTGACAATACAAGCCCTTGAAGTCGCCGTGTATTGCGGCCTCGAACATATTGGGAATGCGCAAACCGGGCTCACTATCTAATGAAACCTGCCATTCTTGTTCGAATAAGTTGCGCGTGCTTGCTTCGCCAACATGACGGTAGCCTGGCAGCTCGTGTGGAAACGAACCCATGTCACAAGAGCCTTGCACGTTATTTTGGCCGCGCAGTGGATTCACCCCGACACCTTCCCGGCCAATATTACCGGTAACCATCGCTAAGTTAGCAATCGCCATCACCGATGAACTGCCTTGTGAGTGTTCGGTAACGCCTAAGCCATAATAAATGGCACCGTTGTTCGCGGTGGCATAAAGTCTGGCGGCGGCACGTAATTCGCCAGCGTCGACTCCGGTGATTGCCATGGTGTTTTCCGGTGAATGGCGTTGATCTTTTATATGTTGAAGCCATTGCTGGAAACTCGCATCATCACAACGACGGTTAATAAAGTCAGCATCCTCCAGGCCTTCGTCAACAATGACGTGAGCCAGAGCGTTGATTAACGCAACATTGGTACCTGGGCGCAGCTTAAGATGATGTTGTGCTTTGGAATGTGGGCTGTCGATAAGATCTATGCTGCGCGGGTCGGCCACAATTAATTTGGCCCCCTGGCGCAAACGACGCTTAAGCAATGAGCCAAACACCGGGTGCGCATCGGTTGGGTTAGCGCCAATAACAAGCACCACATCAGATTGCATCACCGACTCAAAAGTTTGGGTACCGGCTGACTCGTTTAAGGTGGCCTTTAGACCATAACCCGTTGGTGAATGACAAACCCGGGCGCAGGTATCGACATTGTTATTTTGAAACACTGCCCGTACCAGTTTTTGCACCAAATAGGTTTCTTCGTTGGTACAGCGCGACGAGGTAATGGCACCTATGCTATTGCGCCCATACTCATCCTGAATGTCGGTTAAGCGTTTGCCGGCAAACTCCAATGCCTCTTGCCAACTGACTTCTCGCCAGTCTTGTTCAATATTATCGCGGATCATCGGGCTGGTGATCCTGTCCTGGTGGGTAGCGTAGCCAAAAGCAAATCGGCCTTTAACGCAGGAATGTCCCTGATTCGCCAGGCCATTTTTATCCGGCACCATTCTCAGCACCTTATCGCCTTGCATATCAGCACGGAACGAGCAGCCGACGCCACAATAGGCGCAAGTGGTAACTATGCTGTGATCGGGCTGACCATTATCGATCACTGATTTTTCGGTTAATGTCGCGGTTGGACAAGCTTGCACACAAGCACCACATGACACACAGTCGGAGTCGATAAAATCCTGGTTTTGACCGGCGCTGATACGCGAGTCAAACCCTCTACCATCCACCGTTAAGGCGAAGGTACCTTGCACTTCTTCACACGCTCTGACACAGCGAGAACAGACAATGCATTTAGAATCGTCAAAGCTAAAGTAGGGGTTCGATGAGTCGGTGGCGCCATCGAGGTGATTTTTGCCATCAAAGCCATAACGCACTTCACGTAAACCAACGGCACCCGACATATCCTGAAGCTCACAATCACCATTGGCTGGACAGGTAAGGCAATCTAGCGGGTGATCGGAAATGTACAGTTCCATAATGTTGCGGCGCAGTTTTGCGATGTTCGCATTTTGCGTTTGCACCTTCATGCCATCTCTGACCGGCGTGGTACAAGAGGCAGGCATGCCACGCATGCCTTCAATTTCCACCGCACACAACCGACACGAGCCAAAGGCTTCTAAATTGTCACTGGCACACAGTTTGGGAATATTTATATCGGCGATAGCGGCGGCTCGTAATACCGACGTACCCTCGGGGACGACAATATTTACGCCATCGATTTGTACGCTAACTTGCACGCTGGATTTCGATATTGGCGTGCCTAAGTCTTTACTAAGATCGGCTCCTTGGCTCGCCGCTGACTCGGTTTTGGGGTCGTAATAATTTATCATCTTATTGAGCCTTTTCGGTTGATGGTTGCGGCAAAAAATCATCGGGGAAATATTTCAGCGCACTGCGCACCGGGAATGGGGTCATGCCACCCATAGCACACAAAGATCCAAATTCCATGGTATCGCATAAATCGTGTAATAGGTTTACGCTGTCTTGTCGCTGCTGTTCGTCATTATCGGTACTGATGATCTTATCAATGACCTCAACACCACGAACCGAGCCGATACGACATGGCGTACATTTACCACAAGACTCGACTTCACAAAACTCCATGGCAAAGCGAGCTTGTGCTGCCATATCCACGGTATCGTCAAAGGCGACGATGCCACCGTGGCCCAGTACCGCACCAATGCTGGCAAATTCTTCATAATCGAGCGCCGTATGCCATTGTTCTGCAGGTAAATAAGCCCCCAAAGGCCCACCCACTTGTACGCTACGCATCGCTCGTTTGCTTTTGCAGCCATTGCCGTATTGCTGCAGTAATTCATTTAGGGTGATACCAAAAGCCAATTCAACCAGACCGCCCTGGGCGATGTTTCCCGCCAATTGGATCGGTAAGGTGCCACGAGAGCGACCCATGCCAAAGTCACGATAACTGGCACCACCATGGCTTAAAATATAAGGCACAGAGGCTAGTGATATGACGTTATTCACCACGGTTGGTTGACCAAATAAACCTTCGATGGCTGGCAATGGCGGTTTGGCGCGAACTAAACCACGCTTGCCTTCGAGGCTTTCCAGCAATGAAGTTTCCTCACCGCAAATGTAAGCGCCAGCGCCCAAACGCACTTCTAAATGAAAGCTATGTTCACTGCCACATATATTCTCGCCGAGATAACCCGCCGCTTTCGCGTTTTTTATCGCCTGGTTTAAAATGTGCTGGGCTTGCGGATACTCACTGCGTAAATAGATATAGCCCTGATTTGCCCCGACACTAAGGCCGGCGATGATCATGCCTTCGACTAACACCAGGGGATCGCCTTCCATTAGCATGCGATCGGCAAAGGTACCTGAATCGCCTTCGTCGGCGTTACAGACGATATATTTTTGCTGCTCTGGCTCATCCAATACCGTTTGCCATTTAATTCCGGTGGGAAATGCGGCACCGCCACGTCCTCTAAGACCTGAGTCTTTTACTTCATCGACTAACTGTTGCGGGGTTTTTGCCAGGGCGTTGGTTAAACCGACAAAGCCGCCATGACTAATGTAATCATCAACATCGATGGGGTCGATAATGCCGACTCGGGCAAACGTTAATCGTTGTTGAGATTTAAACCATGGCAACTCTTCGGTGAAACCCAGACATAATGGATGCTCAACGACATCATCAAAACACTGCTGGTTAATGATGTCGCTCACATCTTTAGGCGTCACCGGACCATAAGCGACACGTCCCTTGGCGGTGTTAATTTCTAATAAAGGCTCTAACCAAAACATGCCGCGAGAGCCATTCCTGACTAATGTTGCCGCTAAATCAGGTTGCGAGCTCAGTATTTTGTCAACCTGTGTTGCTATATTGTCGCTACCTTTAGAGCGGGCGGTAGTATCTAAAGAAACGTAAATTTTTCGTGCGGCTAATGGCATTGAGCTGTCAGCTGAAGGTGAGTGATTCATTTTAACTCCAACGAATAAGTATTTAACGACTCGAGAATTTGCTCAAATTTTTGTTGGTCTAATTCGCCATGAATATCATCACCAATGCGCATCGCCGGAGAACACGCACAATTGCCCAAACAATAAACCGGTTCTAGGGTATATTGCCTGTCTTTGCTGGTCTGATGATAATCGATGGCCAAACGTTGTTTGATATTTTGCTCTAACGCTCTTGAGCCCATGGCCTGGCATGATTCGCCACGACAGACTTCGATAACATGAGTGCCGGGTTTTTCGCTGCGAAAATGATGATAAAAGCTGATCACCCCATGCACTTCCGCCTTAGACACATTTAATGCCTTGGCGATTAACGGTAGTGCATTGGACGGAATAAAAGATAAGTCATCCTGGATGGCATGTAGTATAGGTAACATTGCTCCGGGCAATGATTGGTGTTGCTCAATAATAGTTGCAATCTGTAGCAGGCCTTGCTCGTTGGTGGCAGCCATAATAATCCTCTGGGCATTGTCACATTTAAAGCATTATCAAATAACTGCTGACCCTGGATCGTGCCGATTAAGACATCTTCATAGCTAATTAAGACATTTGTTCGCTGCACGCATAATTGAAAAATTAAATGAAACCTTAATGAAAAGTTACAGGCTTGTTAACAAATGTCGCTTTTGGGTATGGCGAGTGTCGTAATTCGAATGGTTTTAAAGTACCGTATATCTATTGTTATACCACTTTTTGATTTCGGTCGTTTTGTTGATCTAGATCATGTCTTGCTCTAGATTGATTTTTGTTTTTTTTGATCCAGATCAATTTTTGAGCGATAATGAGGTGTTGTCAGTTAGATTAAAACAGAAAAATAACAAAGATAAAAATATAACAAAAAATAAACAAAGTTATTAGGGGTAAATCATTAACCGATTTTTAACCTGAACAGCAATAAACAAGAGGAACAGCTACATGCCATTAGCACAATCGAATAGCAGTCAGTCACCGATAAAATGTTCGCACGTTGGTTTTTTATTACAGCCAAATTTTACCATGTTAGCCCTGTCATCAGCAATCGAACCAATGCGCATGGCCAATCAATTGTCCGGCAAAACCCTATATCGTTGGACTATTCTTAGTGAAGATGGTCGCTCAGTCACTGCCAGTGACGGGCTAAAGGTTGAGGTTGATTCCTGCATCAATAATCATGTTAATTTCGATACTGTATTGGTTTGTGGCGGTGTCGATATTAAAGGCACAGTCACCCGGAAAACCCTCAGCTGGTTAACCCATTTATCACGCTGTAATATCGTTTTAGGCGGCATTTGCACCGGCAGTTATTTGCTAGCCAAAGCTGGTTTGTTAGACGGCTATCAATGTACCATTCATTGGGAGTTATTGGCGAGCTGGCAGGAAGAGTTTCCTTTTTTGCAAAGCTCAAATCAATTGTTTACCCTTGATCGCGAACGGATGACTAGTTCAGGCGGCACGGCACCGATAGACATGATGTTGCACGTGATCTGCAAAGAATATGGTAAAGAGTTGTCGACGGCGATTTCAGACATGTTTACCCATGAGCATATTCGTGATGAAAATGACCAGCAACGCATACCATTACAGCATATTGTCGGCGCCACGCAGTCAAAATTGCAAGATGTAGTGGCGTTAATGGAAGCAAACATTGAAGAAGTGTTATGCCTCGATGAATTGGCGAAATATGTTGATTTATCACGTCGTCAGTTAGAGCGACTGTTTCAAAAATACCTCGACTGCTCGCCGCATCGTTATTATTTACAGTTACGCTTAACCAGAGCTCGGCAGCTGTTAAAGCAAACCAATATGTCTATCATTGAAATCGCCATCGCCTGTGGCTTTGTCTCTACGCCACATTTTAGTAAATGCTATCGTAATTCGTTTAACATCCCGCCGCGCGATGAGCGCAACGTTATCGCAACAAAGCTGCAATCCGCTGCCAGTAAAGAATCGAGTTTAGGCTCGGTTACGGTTAATCATCATTAAGGCGATAAAAGTTGCATTGCCAGCTGCCGTTTAATCAATAATGCAAAGACTAAGGACTAAGGACTAAGGACTAAGGACTAAGGACTAAGGACTAAGGACTAAGGACAAAAGTATTAGTATTAGTATTAGTATTAGTTGCCAAATAAGGCACAGCAGGATACCGTTTATTATTGAAGTGAAACGGTATTCTCATACCTGACTATATGCATACTTGGCAATATGAAATTATTATCTTTTTTAAATTCTGAAAATTCCGCAAAAGACCATCTCCAAATTCAGCAGAGTGGCCAGCGTCGTATCGATCGCATGGCGCAGTCTGGAGTGGGTAAATCATCATTATGGAGTCTTGCCGAAGTAGGTTGGACCGCGGGCCCGGTGACCTTTTTAGCGGCTCAAGGTGGTTATTACCTGGGGTTTGGTAGCTGGTTACCCAATGAAAACCTGATCTTCTTTGTCGGTTACACCGTATTAATGGGCGTGATTGCCGTCTTGGTCAAGTTCATCTACAAGGCGACCAAAGGGCAAGTGCTAGCAGATGCCAAAGAGCAGTTGTTGTTAGTTATCGGTGGCTTACCTGATTTTATTTTCTCCGTCAGAGATCTCACTCTTTCTCGTATGGAACCCGAATCTCGACGCTATGAATCGGCGCGAATATTGTTACAAAAGTCTGATCTTGGTCCGCAATGGCTGTCCCTGGCGGTAAATAGTATTATTGATTCACCGGTGATTTCTCGTGCCGTAGCCGATATTGAAATTTATTGGCGTGCGGGCATGTACAGTCGTATTCACGATATTAACCAAGAACTTAGCACTGACATCTCGGCCGCACTGGCGAGTTTAGAGCCAGACCGTCCGCGCCTGGCCCGATTGTTAGAACAACGCTTACATGGTAAAAAAAATACTCTGCGTAGCGGTGTAGAACGAGAGCCATTTTTCATTGAACGTATATTTTCGGCAATTGAAGAAGATAACGAAGACATCATGGGCTTGAGCGATGTTGAAGAAGTATTAACCTTGGCTTTTGAACTCTTATCCGGACGACGCATACCTATGTTGGTGGTTAACTGTGTTGGCTCATCGCAAATGGCCATCGCCACCGAAAAACTGGAAAAAGAGCGCTCCAAATATCGCATCGCCAGAGCACGTGGTTATAGCCAGCTGTTGGCCTTGGCTAACTTTTTAAGTGACAGTAATTTACTCGATTATTCGACCGTAGCAGAGCGCTTGCCAAGCCGTGATTTATTGCAAATTTGCCTCGACACCCTAGATCAACTTTGCCAACACATTTGCTCCGATATCGAGAGTGTAGAAAAGCGTGAAGTCGTCGATATGCGAGCGTTAAAACTCAATCATAGTGTATTGATTAAGGCACTGGAGTTATATCAGCAAGCCTACCAAAGTAGTGCCATGGCTCTCCGTGAGCATGCTGATTTCTTACAAGACATTAATAGCTGGCAGCGAGTGAATCGAAAATACGCGGATGCCAACACCAAAGTATCGGTCACCGGTAAGCGCGGCCTGCACATTGTTGAACGGCAAATACAGTTAAGTGATGCGGATAAAATCACCGTGGTTAAAAAAATCGCTCATCACTTTAACAGCAATAGCATACTGTCAAAGGCGATAAAAAATCGCAGCCAACAGAGCAATTGGTTGGTAAGTAATCAACAGGTTCGGGCGGCGAAACAATTGGCAATAGACTTGGCATTGGCCCTGGACCCTTGTGTCTTTATCAGTTTACCTGAGGTGCAACGTGCCATCTATACTTCTAACGCCGTCGATTTAGGCAGCTTTGAACCCGGTTTGAGCACCACCACCAAAGTTGGCTGGGGCGAGTCGGTAGCAAAAGAAGTGCAAAAAGATATGGTCAAGGCTTCGGGACAACTGGCACAAGCGATCCATCGCTACTATGGCATTTGTTTAGGGGACGAAGAGCTCGACTTTATGCATCAAACCTATGGCATGGATAAACAGTACGTTATTGACTATTATGTTGAAAATGAACAAGGCGAGCAATCTAGTAATGTATTTGAGCCGCGTCCGCCATTAATGATCCCCGCGGATAAATTTGCCTGGCGTAAAACATTAATATTGTACCGCGAGCATATCAAATTCTGAGGTTTTGATTCACGGATGAATACACTTAGAATTGCCACGGACCGTTCATTCACATCCGTGTGATCACGGCATTCATTACATCGTGTAAATCATGGCGTAAATTCTGCTAACACCGAAAATCTGAAAAATGGGAGTATTGAGCAATTGCTGTTTTTCCCGAGCTCAGCTTCACAATTCAATTAACGACATTTACGCCGTTTTTAGTATGGTCGGTGTCGCATTCTCCCATACCATGCTATTTGCCTTTGTTAGACTGACTTTAGTTTAAATTTGCCTGTGATTGATCAACATCGATCTCACAGCATTGATGAGGTCAGTTTAATGAACACAGCAAAAGCTTTAGCGTTACATCAAAGCTCAATAATTTTCGATGGTTTAGTCATCGCAAAATGGAACCGCGATTTATTCGAAGACATGGCAAAAGGTGGTCTAACTGCCGCCAACTGTACTGTCTCGGTGTGGGAAGGGTTTAAAGATACCATCGACAATATCACCGAATTTAATCAATTCTTCCGTGATAACAGTGATTTAATCATGCCAGTGCATACCACTAGCGACATCGCCAAAGCGAAACAGCAGGGCAAAACCGGCATCATTCTAGGCTTTCAAAATGCCAATGCCTTTGAAGATCAAATTGGTTACGTCGAAATATTCAAAAAATTGGGTGTTGGCGTTGTGCAAATGGCTTACAACACGCAAAACCTGATAGGCACCGGCTGTTATGAACGTGACGGTGGCTTGTCGGGCTTTGGTCGTGAAATCGTTGCTGAAATGAATCGGGTTGGCATCATGTGTGATTTGTCGCATGTTGGCCCACAAACCTCAGAAGAAGTGATTTTAGCCTCCACTAAGCCGGTGTGTTATTCCCACTGCTTGCCTTATGGGTTAAAAGAACATCCACGCAACAAATCGGATGAAGAATTACGTTTTATCGCCGAGCACGGTGGTTTTATCGGCGTGACCATGTTTGCCCCGTTCTTGAAAAATGGCATCAACTCTACGGTCCATGACTATATTGAAGCGATTGATTATGTGGTTGATATTGCCGGCGAAGACTGCGTTGGTATTGGTACCGATTTCACTCAAGGCCATGATCAACAATTCTTCGATATGTTAACGCACGACAAAGGCTATGCCCGTCGGTTAACCGACTTTGGCAAGATCATAAACCCTGAGGGCATTCGTACCTTAGGTGAATTTCCTAACCTGACTGCCGCGATGTTACAACATGGCTGGTCTGAATCTAAAATCAAAAAAATCATGGGCGAGAACTGGGTTCGCGTTCTAAAAGACGTCTGGGGAGAATAGACAATGAGCAATTTAAATACCGCGAGCCACAGTCCGGATATGCCGATTGAGGTCGACAATGAGACTGGCGTTTGGACCACAGATGCATTGCCAATGTTGTATGTACCACGTCACTTTTTTGTCAACAATCATATGGGCATTGAAGAAGAGCTAGGCGCCGAAAAATACGCCGAGGTGTTATACAAAGCCGGTTATAAATCTGCTTTTTACTGGTGTGAAAAAGAAGGCGAAGAGCACGGTATTGGTGGTGAAGCCTTGTTTGAGCACTACATGAAGCGTTTATCACAACGCGGTTGGGGATTTTTCATCACCGAACAACTCGATCTTGAACAGGGCACTGCCAAGGTACGATTAGAAAACTCGGCCTTTGTCTATCAATACGGCAAGGTGAATCGCAAAGTGGATTATATGTTTACCGGTTGGTTTGCCGGGGCGATGGATCAAATCGCGGCCACCTTGGGCTACCCGGTGAAAACCCAGGCAGAGCAGACACAATGCGCTGCCGAAGATGGCTGTGATGTTGGTTACTTTGAAGTCACACCACTATAACTTTTTAATAAAACAGCTTTTTAAAGAACGATAAATATCAGGAGCTCATCATGGCGCAGTTCGATGCACTATTTCAGCCATTAAAAATTAATCAACTTACCATACGAAATCGTGTGGTAAGTACGGCACACGCCGAAGTATATGCTACCGAAGGTGGCATGACGACCGAACGATATGTAAAGTATTACGAAGAAAAAGCCAAAGGTGGAGTTGGCCTGTCAATTTGTGGCGGCTCCAGTGTCGTCTCTATTGACAGTCCACAAGGTTGGTGGAAGTCAGTTAACTTATCTACCGACAGGATCATTCCTCATTTTCAAAATTTAGCCGACGCGGTGCACAAGCACGGCGGCAAAATCATGATCCAAATTACCCACATGGGACGTCGCTCTCGTTGGGATGGTGGCAATTGGTCGACGCTAGTGAGCCCGAGTGGTATCCGTGAGCCAGTGCATCGCGCCACTTGTAAAACCATTGAAATTGAAGAAATGCAACGCATTATTGGTGATTATGCCAAGGCTGCAGGGCGGGCAAAAGCCGGTGGTTTAGATGGTATTGAACTGTCCGCGGTACATCAGCATTTAATCGATCAATTCTGGAGCCCACGGGTTAACCAGCGTGACGATGAATACGGCGGAAGTTTTGAAAACCGCATGCGTTTTGGTATGGAAGTATTGCATGCGATTCGTGCAGAAGTGGGTCGTGACTTTGCTGTTGGTCTGCGCATTTGTGGTGATGAATTTCATCCCGATGGGCTAAACCATGACGATATGAAAGAGATTGCCGCTTATTATGATGCCACCGGTTTGCTCGATTTCTTCAGCGTTATTGGCTCTGGCTGTGACACGCATAATACTCTGGCCAATGTTATCCCGAATATGAGCTATCCACCGGAACCATTTTTACATCTAGCCGCAGGCATTAAAGAAGTGGTGAATTCGCCAGTAATGCATGCGCAAAACATTAAAGATCCGAATCAGGCACAACGTATTCTCGAGAGTGGTTATGTTGATTTTGTTGGGATGACCCGTGCACATATTGCCGACCCGCATTTGATTGCCAAAATCAAACTGAACCAGGTAGATCAAATCAAACAGTGTGTTGGTGCCAACTATTGTATCGACCGTCAGTACCAAGGCTTGGATGTACTGTGTATTCAAAATGCGGCGACGTCGCGTGAATCGACGATGCCACACATTATCGACAAAACCGAAGGCAAAGTTCGTAAAGTCGTGGTTATTGGTGGCGGTCCTGCCGGTATGGAAGCGGCACGGGTTTCTGCCGAGCGTGGTCATGAGGTTATTTTAATTGAAAAAAATGCCGAGCTTGGCGGGCAAATTACCATCGCCTCGAAAGCACCGCAGCGTGACCAAATTGCCGGTATCACTCGCTGGTTTGCGTTAGAACTCGACCGCTTGGGTATCGATCTGCGCCTTAATACCGCTGCCGATGAAGCGATGATCCGCGAGCTCAATGCCGATGTGGTCATTTTGGCTGTTGGCGGTAAACCTTTCTTAGCACAAAACCCGCATTGGGGGGTCGAAGAAGGACTATCGGTAAGTACCTGGGATATCTTAAATGGCGACGTTGCACCAGGTAAAAATGTCCTGGTGTATGACACCATTTGTGAATTTAGTGGTTTATCAGCCGCCGACTTTTTAGCGCAAAATGGCTCCTTGGTTGAGATGGTCACCGATGATATTAAACCGGGTGCCGCGGTTGGTGGCACCACGTTCCCGACTTATTACCGTAGCTTGTATGAAAAAGAAGTGATCATGAGCTCTGATTTAATACTGGAAAAAGTCTATCGTGAAGGCGATAAACTGGTGGCGGTATTAGAGAATGAGTATACCGGCCAGCAAGAAGAGCGTGTCGTCGATCAGGTGGTGATTGAGAATGGCGTCCGTCCTGATGAAGAAATTTATCTGCAACTGAAAAGCGATTCTCGTAACAAAGGTCAAATCGATATTGAAGCGCTTTATGCAGCACAGCCACAGCCAATATTGGCAGAAGAAGGTGAGGGCTATTTGTTGTATCGCATTGGCGATTGTGTGTCGCAGCGTAATACTCATGCGGCAATATATGACGCATTGCGTTTATGTAAGGATTTCTAGAGTCCCAACAGCTTTTAGATTGTATACCACCGCTCTGTGCGGTGGTATATGCCTAGGATAATTAATAGGTATTGTTATGTCATCATCGGAATTTCTTTCCCAATTTCTGTTTACCCTCATATCAGCAGCCTTGTTGCTGACGTTAATCGGTGCAGTTAAACGTGTGTTGTTGTGGTCACAGGGACAATCATCAACGGTACATTGGCGTGGTTTATTGCAGATCCCGCGCCGCTACCTGGTTGACTTACATCATGTGGTTGCCCGTGATAAATATATGTCCAATACCCACGTCGCGACAGCGGGTGGTTTTGTGTTGTCGGCGATATTAATCGTATTGCTTTATGTATTTCAGCTACAGCTGCAGCTATTGACCTGGGCATTACTCGGCTCATCGTTGTTAATGTTTGTTGGCAGCATCTTTGTCATGATAAGGCGCCGTAACCCGCCACCTAATTTATCTTTGGGTAAATGGCAACGATTACCAAAAAGCTTGATGGTGTTTTCATTGAGTTTTTTTATCCTCACCTTACCGGCAACGGGAATATTGCCAAGTGACACCGGTGGTTGGTTATTAGCACTGCTGTTAGTGATTGGCATTATCTGGGGCATTGGCGAAATGTTTTTTGGCATGACCTGGGGCGGACCGATGAAACACGCCTTTGCTGGTGCTTTACATTTGGGCTTACATCGACGCCAGGACCGATTTGGCGACGGTCAGTCAACCGGCCTAAAAGCGATAGATTTAACCGCGAATAAACTTGGCGTAGAAAAGCCGGTCGACTTTAAGTGGAATCAGCTATTAAGTTTCGATGCTTGTGTTGAATGTGGCCGCTGTGAAAACAACTGTCCGGCATTTGCCGCAGGGCAACCGTTAAACCCGAAGAAGCTGATCCAGGATATGGTGATTGGCATGGCCGGCGGCGATGACGCAAAATTTGCTGGCAGCCCGTATCCGGGCATTAAAGTTGGCACCCATAAAGGCGGGGCGATCATTCCTATCGTCAACATCCTGGTAGAGAGCGAAACCTTGTGGTCGTGTACCACTTGTCGAGCTTGTGTTGAAGCCTGTCCAATGATGATTGAACACGTTGATGCGATTGTCGATATGCGCCGTTTTGAAACGTTGGAGAAAGGGCAAACCCCGGGCAAGGGCAACGAAATTCTAGAAAACCTGAGCGCGACCGATAACCCCAACGGTTATGCACCGAATACCCGGATGAACTGGGCGGCGGATCAAAACCTTACTGTGTTTGGTCATAATGCGGATAAACAAGAAGTCACTCAGGCTGACGTACTGTTATGGATTGGTGACGCGGCTTTTGATATGCGCAACCAACGCACATTGCGGGCCATTATTAAATTACTGCGCGCCGCCAATGTCGACTTTGCCGTATTGGGTGATGCCGAATGTGACAGTGGTGACCTGGCAAGACGCTTGGGTGATGAAGCCAATTTTCAGCGTCTGGCGAACAGCAATATCGAAACAATGAATCAATACAATTTTAATACCATAGTGACTGCCGACCCGCATGCCTTTCATTGTCTTAAGAATGAATATGGCGAGCTTGGTGGCAACTATAACGTATTGCATCACACCGGATTCTTTGCCGAGCTGGTTAACCAACAGAAACTTAAGCTAGACAATAGCAAAGAACTGGCGCTGACTTATCACGATCCTTGTTATTTAGGTCGTTATAACGGTGAATATGACGCTCCGCGTTTCTTGTTAGAGAGCATGGGGGTCAAAATAAAAGAAATGCAGCGCAGTAAATCAACCGCTCGTTGTTGTGGCGGTGGTGGTGGTGCACCGGTTACCGACATTCCGGGCGAGCAACGTATTCCAGACATGCGCATGGCGGATGTCACCGAGACCAAGGCTGAGATTGTCGCCGTCGCCTGTCCGCAGTGTAATTTGATGTTAGAGGGCGTGGTTGAACCAAGGCCGGAAGTGAAAGACATTGCCGAATTAATGCTGGATGCGCTCATTGAAAGCACGGGTGAAGGTGTGGTTGCAGACCAAGTTGGAGGTGGATCATGAGTGAATTATTCCGCCGTGACCCAAGAGCAGAGTGGATAGCGCGTAATCGTCTGCATCCACTGCATCAAACTCTGGATAGTGGGCCGGTATTCGGACCAACAGGATTACTGCGTAAAAACCCGCATATCATTGGTTTTATTGGTCCCAATGGCCTGAAACGCATCGACCGCTCAGGGGCATCTAATGATACTGGCCAAAGCACTCGCCGTACAGCTGCAGCGCGCGAAGTGGTATTGCCGTTGCATCAAGTCGCTGAGCCAGCATTTTATATTGTCGTAGTGCTTGACCTGGTATCCGGGCGTTTGAATGGCCATGACAAAGACACCCTAGGTCTGGCACAACAATTGGCGAATCGCAACAATGGCGGTGGCGCAGTCGTCGCCATTGCCTTTGGTGAGCTAAAAGATGACTCGTTGGATAAAACTGGTGTTGATCGCCTGATCCATCTCGACGGGCAGCAATATGCCAGTTATAACCCTGAGCAACGATGTAATGATCTGCAAGGCATTATTGCTGAGTTGGTGCCGCAACATATCCTGTTGCCGGATAGCATTAATGGTGGCGGCGATTTAGGCCGTCGCTTGGCAGCTGCATTAGAGCTGCGACCTGCTTGTGGGGTATGGAAATTAAATGACGACACCGTTATTTGTCGAGGCAGTGCTGGTAAGAGTGATATTACCCGACCGTTAAGCAAGCTGTTGCTGGTGATGGAAGAGTGTTGTGAACCAATCAGTGAAACGCGACATGAAAGTATATTAATGCCACAACAGTCAAGCCAATTCGCTGACGGTAAATTGTTTGATCACGGCAACATTAGTGTTGATCCCAATGCTATTCCGCTGGCAGAGGCTGGTTTTATTCTCTCCGGTGGTAATGGTATTAACGACTGGCCACAATTTCATCACACCGCGAGTGTGTTGGGGGCGACTGAAGGTGCGAGCCGGGTCGCGGTCGACGATGGCAATATGCCACGTGAGCGACAGGTGGGCGCAACGGGTACCTGGGTGACCGCACAGGTTTATATTGCGGTTGGTATATCTGGCGCTATCCAGCACATGCAAGGTATTGCTCCATGTGACAAAGTTGTGGCGATCAATACTGATGAGGGTTGTGACATGGTCAAACGTGCCGACTTAAGTGCCATTGGTGACAGTACTGAAATATTAACTCGATTGGTAGAACTGGTTGAGCACAGAAAACAAACCATTAATGAAGGGGCGACAAATGAGCAATGATAACTTGTCGGTGATATCGCTGGTTTCTATCGGCGAACATCCAACCTCGCGTCGACCAAGACGTGCCGAGCAAGACGCGAGAGCGATAGAATTGGGTCTCAAACTGGTCGGCAATAATTTGCAAACCTTGCACGCTGGTCAGGTTTCTGACGATCCAAGACAGCAAACGGCATTGCGCAGTTACCTGGGCATGGGGCTTGCGGAGATAAATTTGTTAGAAATGCCAGAGCAAGCAGACGCTATTTTGGTTCTTGCTGAACATTTAAAACAGCAAAATTCAGATATTATTTTGACCGGTGTACGGGCCGAAAGTGGCGAGTCGTCCGGCATGCTGCCTTATTTACTGGCAGAACAGCTTGGCATGGCAATGGTCACCTCAGTTACCGATATTTTATCTGTCGATGAAGTCAATAAACAGGCGGAAGTGTTACAAGCCTTGCCGCGTGGCCAGCGCCGGAAGTTGAAAGTGGATTTACCCTTTGTCGCCAGTGTCGACATGGCCGCAGCTCTGCCAAGGCAAAGTGCCTTTGGCCCGGCGATGCGTGGACAGTTTGAAGCAACACTTGGTGGTATCTTCGCCGATCAAGAGTCGCCGTTATGGCAAACAACTGACGCCAAAAAACGGCCGAAACGGCTTAAAATAGTCAAGGCGAAAACCGCGGCTGATCGCTTTAAAGCGGCTACTGCCAAAGCCTCTGGCGGCGGTGGTAAAGTGGTACATGGCGTAGAAGAATCAGCACAAGCGATCCTAGATTTGCTGGTGGAAGAAGGACTTGTTTAAAACTATGTTTTAAAATTTCAAGCTGATTTACAGCGTTAAACACAGTTGTGTTTAACGCTGTAAACTTATCTGCCCTCTGGACGTTGAGCGAAAATCAATTGCAAATTTTTCATATCTTCCCAAACCATCCCATGAAAAACTTTTAATATTTATGATATAAGAATTAAGTTGGAGAATATATTTTGCGAGTTGCTGCTGTTTTTGGCTTGAATCAGGTTGTCAGCCACGGGTTTGGGGTGTTCCTCTTCGCGGCTTTAGTACCGATGATGCGTGATTCTATCGCCATCACAAACTGGCATTTAGCCGCTATTGCTGCTCTCACCCAATTGTCATATATTACTGGAGCCTTGTTACTTGGCTTTATTGGCAATAAAATTTGTTCCGCACGACTGGTGTTAGTCACTGGCACTGTCAGCACCGTATTGCTATTTAGCATGTCACAATTACAAGATCCGATGATCATTACTGCGGTGCTGGTTTTGTTAGCCGCCAGTGCGGCGATTAGCTGGGGCGCCATTGTAGAGATCGTCAGTCGCAGCACTAAACCAGAGCAATGTTCAACTAAATTGTCTTTTGCCTCAAGTGGTACTGCTTGGGGCTATGGGCTAAACGGTTTACTTATTTTACTGGTAGTCCCCGCGTTTGGTTGGCAAAGTAGTTGGCAGATTGCGGCACTTATCGGCATGACAGTCCTTGGCCTTACCTGGCGCTTACTCGCTAAATTGAACCGCCAGTCAGCAACTCAAGCGATCTCTGAACAAGCGATGATCCCAGTATCAAAACTACTGCGCACCATTATGCAGGAACGTACCGCACTATTTGCCTGCACCGTCTGCTTTTTGCTCGGTTTTTCCACCATGCCATTTGCCAACTGGCTTAATACCTACTTGAATGAATTACAATTGCCCGCCGCCGTAGGCGGTTATGCCTGGACCATCGTTGGCGTGACCGGCATGTTCGCCGGCTTCATTGCCGGGTGGATTGCCGATCGTACCAGCCATGGCATGGCATTAATGATCATCTTCAGCGGTTTAGCCCTTAGCTTAATGGCCTTTGTTTATGATCCGAGCCAATTTGCCGCTTTAGCTGGCTTCGGTTACGGACTGATGTACTTTCCTGTCTGGGGCATTTTGGCTGGCTGGGTTCGGCAATCTTTCTCTTCCACTGCCACCATGCAAATTAGCATTATCTGCATGGTGACTTCCGGTTTAGGCGGGACTGTGGGTAATCTGTTAGCCGGATATATTCGTGACACCACCGGTTCACTGGAGCTTGTTTATCTCATCGTGACCGTTACGGTATCGTTAATGGTGTTGCTAACTTTAATCATGATGCGTGCGAGCTCTGGGATCGTTAGTAGTCGCTCAATTACCGTTAATAACCAGAGTTGACATGGCTGCTGTACGTCCAGGGGACAGCACCTTTGGCCCAGCCATACGCGCTCACTTAGAGGCGATAGGTCGAGCTATATTCGCCGATTAATTAACCCTTTTATGACGCACAGCCGACGCCAAATCTCCCGTAACCTCCTAAATGAATCAAAATTTACACTGTTTTGTCGCTACAGCTGAGCGTAAATAACCCAAAAGTTTGCATGGTTTTTACTCATTTCGGGTCGATAAATGAATTATTTTAAATTTAATTCATTTTTTTTATGTTAAAAAATCGGCTTTCTGGGCTGCTAAGGACACAGTGCAGTGTGCCTGCTAGCCCTGAAAATCGATTCAACAAAAAAATAGTTAAAGGTGAGCAGTCAATTATAACTTAACTAGTGCCGACAATATTCTTATCAATAGCGGCGAATGTTCAAATTCAATCAAAAAATAAGCAAGTTTTCGTTTGATTATAAATGAATGAAGATCAAATTTAATTCGTGCACTAGTTAAATTGCTAACCATTTTCGTCTGTTTTAAATCAAATTATGACAGGAAATTCTCTGCTTTAACCCCCAGGTTCACATGCTTGACAGCTTGATTCCTAACCATTACCGTTGCTGTTAATTGAGCATTCAATTAACAAGAGGGGAAGGTCAAAAATACCGAAAATAGGTATGAAACCATTACGCAGGCAGCAGCTGATTGATGCAACGTTAAGTTTCCCAATTTACTTGCCAGCACATTGATTAATATATTGGAGTGAACCAGTGACCGTTATTTGTCCTACAGAATCAAATTATCCCACTCATGCTGACCTACCACGTATTACCGTATCGTCGTTACGACAGCAAATATCGCAAGAGTTGCATAACAGACCGTCGCCACAAGTAAGTGTACCTACCTCAATCGCACATATGGCAGTACGTTTGACTGAAAAGCAGCGAGAGCAAGAGTATCAACAGCTATATTCTTTGTGTGAGCGCTACAATGTTAATCCTCCCTGTATTGAGGCAAGTTGCTATTATCAAGATTTTGGTGGCTTTGAATTGCGTTGGGAACGCCATCTGGAATTTTCAAGTTATAGCTTTATTCGCAAGGGTTTAGGGAAGCAGTTATTTGATGGCTATTCGATAGAGTACGTGCCCCAAGAGTGGTTTGACAACATTGTTGGTGAACTGGTCAGTGCGGTGAATCTGGTTATTATCCCAGAAAAACTGCCGGAACAAGATCTATATCACGCATTTGAAGGTCATCAAGTACTTGGTAGTAATGTTGCTGATAATCGAGCAAATGTTTATGCCTCATTCAGACTGCACAGTGATGGTTTTGGACGTATTATTATTCAAAGTAACATGCTAAACAGATGCCAAGCGGGTCGGTTAATACAGCGAATGTTAGAAATAGAAACCTATCAAATGATGGCATTGCTTAGTTTGCCAATTGCTCGCTCTTTATCACCTAAAGTGACTAAAATGGAACTTGATTTAGTAGATATCAATCAAAAGATGGCAGGTTTTTGTGAGAAAAATGACAGTGAAATGCTCGATAAACTTTCCGATTTGGCCGGAAAAACCGAGCAACTTATTTCCGATATTAGTTATCGTTTTAGCGCAACAAACGCTTATTACGAACTGGTTTGTTCGCGACTTGAACAATTAAAAGAAACCGATATCGAAGGGATTGAACGGATCAATGAATTCGTTACTAGGCGATTAAGCCCTGGCATTCGCACCTGTCAGGCATTGTCTATTCGTCTGGAAGGGCTAACCCTTCGTATTGCGCGTGCAAGCAGCTTACTCAGAACGCGTGTGGACTTAACGATAGAGCAGCAAAATCAACAATTATTGTCTGCGATTAATCAGCGCGGTAAAGTGCAATTGCGTTTACAGCAAATGGTTGAAGGTGTCTCTATTGCGGCAATGGCTTATTACTTGATAGGCTTGCTCGACTATATGCTTGACGCCGTGAATATTTCAGGTTTTGATCTGAATAAAATTCTAGTCAAAGGCTTCGCAGTACCAATGATTTTATGCCTAACTTGGTTATTGCTGCGGTTCGCTATGAGACACATTAAAAGGCCCGCGGTTAAAGTCTCGAAATAACATCTGTGGTAACTCCGTTTCTGACGTTGCCCGACAACCAAAAGCAATGCTATCAATGAGGTACATCATTGAAACGATAAATGGTCAGTTAAAAAATATAGCTCAGTTAGAGCATGGTCGGCATCGTAGTGAAACAGGGTTATACTCAATTTAATATCAGGCATAGTGGCTATTGTTTAAAAAACAAAAGCCACGTATTAAGCTATTCCCTAGTGAATTTGGATTGATGACTGTTTAGAAAAATACAGTACTTAAGCTGAACTCAGGTTTTTATCAGAGCACCTGTTGCCCGGGGGCATAGCGTTTGAAACTGCTAGTCTGACGTCGTCAACCCAAGCATCTGAATATTCGAAACCTTTACTGATTGAATTTACCAAGGGACTATTTTCGGGAAATTTTATCCCTTTTGAGCCTGGTAAAGTAATGCCCTTGCTCAGCTGATCATATAAGAAAAGTCCTGCTAGTATCATCCAGGCGGGACGTAAATGAGGTTGATGTTGTAACCTGAAACGAAGACCTCGATAAATTGATTTACTGCGATTAGAAGAAGTGGCCGATGCTAGATCGTTCATTTCGCAAAGAGTTACTTTAAGTCCACGGCAAACGGCGTCTAAAGCTATACCCACACCATTGATAACTCCACCTATAATTAGCACATCGTGAATGTATTGTTTAGTGCTCATCACTACTTGTCTGCTGCCGTGATAACGACTTCGAAGCGGTTTTTAAACGCATATCTAGTATTATTTGATTACTTAGTATACTGAATTCTCACAATTACAGGGTTCGTTTTCGAATATAATAAAACAAAAACAAATATTTCTGTCATTGTTTAAGTTTGTTGGATAGTTAAAAAGTGAATTATGGAACTACAATTTTTCTTGTAAACAAAAAAGTTTAATACCTTTTACTGGTGATCAATTGATTAATGACATTGCTATTCGCTAGATGCCGATATTATGAACTTAGCAAGTGACTACTTGCGCTATTCTCACTTCCCGATAGTCAAAATCGAGTAATGAACTATCAGTATGAATGCTACTGATACCAATGTTATAAAGAATGAGGCCCGTCAGGGATTTGCTCAACAAGTTCAGTCAGATGAACATGCGTCACTAATTCATCAATGGATAGACAACGTTATCTTCTTGATTCAGTTGAAATGAAACTTAACCAAAATAATTTATTCTACTAAAAAATAATGCCAGCAAAAGTGAGGTGAATAGTTACTTTGTTAAAATAAGCAGTGCTTAGTAAAAGTTAACGTGGGACAAAGTGAAATGTATGGATGCTTTTCGAACAAAAACGAACTTTGGTGGCATGCATGAGTCGTTATTAGGTACATAAGTTTGGTTTTTTTATGTATTCTGGACATGTAATGAGATAATAAAAACCAACGAAATAGATAAAGTTTAACCAAGATTGAGTTAGAGGCATCACCAAAGGGAATACGGTAGCGGGTTCAGTCCAAGATATGGGGGGGATTATTTTATTGGTGGTCCTTGTACTGCTACATTTAATGTTACAGTGGGCTTTAATTATTCCCTTTGTTATTGTGAAAAGACAAGTTTGGTGACTTGTCTTTTTTCTTTACTAAAAGAGTTTAAACCGTTTGGTGTGATCTCAGACACACTTAACTACTACTTAGCCAATTATATTAATGAGTGTTATTGGCGTAAATTATAAGTTCGAATAAGGATGCCTTATATGTATGGTATATTTAGGCCAGCAGCACATCAGCCCAGACTGGCTGATGATTGTATTGATGGTGAATATAAAAAATTGCGCTGGCAAATATTTTTAGGTATTTTTATCGGTTACGCTGGTTATTATCTTGTCCGGAAAAATTTCTCACTGGCTATGCCATTTCTTATTGAAGAAGAAGGGTTTACTAAAGGAGAGTTGGGGATAGCCTTGTCGGCAGTATCAATTGCTTATGGTTTGAGTAAATTCCTGATGGGCAGTGTTTCCGATCGCAGTAATCCTCGCTATTTTATGTCTGCGGGTTTGTTAGTTTCCGCTATCATAATGTTTATTTTTGGTTTCGCCCCTTGGGCAACAGAAAGTGTCACCGCGATATTTATTTTGTTATTTATCAATGGTTGGGCTCAAGGCATGGGATGGCCAGCTTGTGGGCGAACTATGGTGCATTGGTTTTCAGGTGATGAGCGTGGAAGAACGGTGTCATTCTGGAATGTGGCGCATAATGTCGGTGGTGGTTTAATTGGGCCAATATTTATATTAGGCATGGCTTGGTTTAATGACTGGCATAGCGCATTTTATTTACCTGCTGCCTGCGCCGCTTTTATTGCAGTCTTTATTTTTTTTACTGTGCGAGATACCCCTCAGTCTTGTGGATTACCATCCATAGAGGAGCATAGAAATGATTACCCTAGCGATTATAGCTCAGAACATGAGCAAGAATTTAGCGGTAAAGAAATCTTCATGCGCTATGTATTAAATAACAAACTTTTGTGGTTCATCGCTTTTGCCAATGCCTTTGTTTATCTTATTCGATACGGTGTGCTTGACTGGGCACCAACCTATCTACATGAAGTTAAGGATTTTGATGTTGATAAAAGTTCCTGGGCTTATTTTTTATATGAATGGGCAGGCATTCCCGGCACATTACTTTGTGGTTGGATAAGTGATCGCTGGTTTAAAGGGCGCCGCGCACCGGCCGCTATCTTATATATGGTACTGGTACTGGTTGCTTTATTGGTTTACTGGTCTAATCCTGCGGGGAATCCGGGCATAGATATGGCCGCATTGGTCGCTATTGGTTTTCTTATTTATGGTCCTGTTATGTTAATTGGGTTATATGCATTAGAGTTGGTACCGAAAAAAGCTGCTGGTACTGCAGCAGGCTTGACAGGATTGTTCGGTTATTTGGGAGGCGCGGTTGTCGCTAATATTGTTTTGGGTTATACCGTAGATATTTATGGCTGGGATGGTGGTTTTATGCTGCTGGTTATGGGGTGTGTGGCTGCAATTTTATTGATAGGCCTGACAATGAAGCATGAAACCGCGCATTATAAAGCAATGGCAATAGAACAAAATTAATCAATATGACTCAAGGACAAAATCTGACAACAAAATTGATATTAGTAATAAAGCAGTTGCTTTGTTACGTTTTAGGAATCAAGTATTAGCAGAACTGGAAGTTATGGATGCGGGTAAGCCGATTGTGTTGATGTTGCTTCTGGAGCGGATCGGATCGAATATTTTGCCGGTTTAACGCCGACAATTAGTGGCACTCATGCGCTTTTATTCGCTCGAAAGCGGGTCAGAAATGGCCTGATATTCAATATCATTTCTTACCTGCGGCCATGCGTTACGATGGCAATGCGGCCATCGATGGCCACGGTTTTCAAGTGCATGTTGGGCCTAATAAACCTCATAGTCGTGGTCGGGTACAATTTGTCCCTAAAAATCCTGGCGACAAACCTAGCATATTATTTAATTACCTTGTAGGCGAACCTGATCGAGAAGATTTACGCTTGTATTCGTCTGACTCGAGAGATTATGGAACCAGCTCGCCTCGATCTGTATCGGGGCGATGAAGTTCAACCAGGCAATAATATAATCTCCGATGAGAATTGGCAAACTCAGCAGCGTCAGAATGCACCGGTTAGAGATATTTGATCGCGAATAATGAGTCACTAGTCGTTAATGGTAAGTAAAGCCGTAACTATTTACTGAAATTTAGCAAAACTAATGAGCGGCAATGAATAAAATGAATACTTAGGATAAATAATGATAAAAACAAGCTCTTTTTTCCGCATCGCTGCGCGATTGTTGCTAGCAAGTTATTGGTTTAGTTTTAGTTTGATGGCCGCAGTGTCAGTTACCATTGGACCAACCATTATTCCGTTGGGTAATGCCATACTTGCTAAAGATATTACCGTACGCAATGAACATTTAGCTATTGCCATTGCCGTTGAGTCTGCTCCACCCTGGGGGGTAGCTCGAGGTGGCATCATAGATGTTGCGGTAGTAAGGCAGGGAGAAATTGGCCCTGATAAAGCCTCGCTCGTTGATTTCATTCCTAATAATTGGTCTAGTTGGCCAACCACCTATCAAAAAATTACTATTGAGAAAAACACCCCTGAAGAAGTGATCATTAAAACCATTCGCGATTGGGGCGCTGTGACACTGATAAGCCATTATAGCCTTAAAGCCGGCGCGACTAGGCTACATATTGTGACTCAAATGGTTAATAGCAGTGTTAAGAATTATCCTAGCTTACTCTCTGGTTATGTATATTGGCCTGATGGCGGATATTTGTTCGGCGTTCCTGGCATGCATGGCATTGGTAAGGGGAAAATGACGCAGGCGATAGCTAAGTGGAATGCAGCTTATGATAAAGACTGGAGTATTGGTCTTCATGCACCGTACGCCGATATGATTAATTATGAAGCTCGTGATCTTTACCTTAGCCATGCACTTGCGCCCGGTCAAAAACGTATTTTTGAAGGCTGGTTACAAGTCTCTGCTAAGGGCGATTTATCGGCAATGGTTGCAAGCGAAATTAAACTGCATAAATTAACTTCAGGCCATATCCTTGGAGAGGTTAAAACCAATAAAGGGGTCAAGGTGGAATCCCCTGCTATTATTGTACTAAAGGCAGGCCAGCCTTATACTTGGGTGATGGGGAGCCATGGGCAATATGATTTGGAATTACCCGTGGGGGAATATCAGGTTTATGCCACAGGGAAGCAATTTTCACAAAGTCCGACAGTAACGATAAATGTTATCAAGGGTCAAGCTCTGAGACTTGATTTTGATAGTCTGCTACCACCCAGTGAAATAGAATTTCAAGTAACGGAACTCAATAGCGGTACTCCGTTAGATGCGCGCATTAGCATTGAAAAGGGCGCAGTACCTCTGATCGAATACCTAGGACAAAAAACATATTTTACCGAGCTGAACACCATTGGCAACCGTAAATTATTCATAGCCCCAGGAGAGTATCAATTCAAAGTCAGTGCGGGAGAAGGCTTTAAAGCTAAAGCAACTATGCTTGATCTGACTATCAAGCCATCACAAACCCAGTTAGCAAAAGCAAGTGTCGAAGTATTAGTGCAACCCGAAGATTTGAATTGGTATAGCGCAGATCTGCATCATCACTCCGATGTTTTAGATGGTTCTACGGCCACCGAATTTGTGCTGCGCTCACAACTGTCAGTAGGGTTAGACCTCGCTTTTTTAAGTGATCATGATTCTTCAAAAAATCATCAGATGATGGCAAAACTTGCCAATAGCCGTAACATACCTTTTATTCCCTCTATGGAAATATCGCCTTCATGGGGACATTTCAATGCCTATCCTTTAAATTTATCTGAATCTTTGCGCATTGATACCGGTACGGCAACGATTAATGAAGTATTCAAAGCTGCCCAGGAATTGGGCGCGAGCACAATACAGGTTAACCATCCACTGATCCCCTTCGGCTATCTGACCAGTATTGATAATGACACTGTGCCGGGCAAATATAATCCTAATTACCATTTGTTAGAGATTAATGCGCATGCTGATTATATGAAAACGATTGAACGTGCTTGGCAACTTTGGAATGACGGTAAGCGTTATTATTTGTCCGCAGGATCAGATACCCACCATGTTTGGAATGAACTCTCTGGTCTAGTCAGGGCATATACTCATGTTAAAGGAAAATTGACACCGACAACTTATGTCGACAACCTCAGAGAAGGGCATAGTTACGTTACCTTTGGTCCGATAATATTTCCTAAACAGATGTTTGGTACTGAATTACCCCTTAAGGCTCATAGTAAAACAAATTTGGATTTTGATATTCAAGCAGTTAATGGTTTAAAAAGTGTCAAGCTAATCGAACATGGGAAAACTGTTCAGGAAAGATCGTTCAACAGTAGCGAAAAACTAACGTCGGTAAGTTTTACCGTTCAACCGAATAAAGATACCTGGTATAGCCTGGTTGTTGAAGATGCAATCGCTAAAAAAGCTTTTAGTAATCCCATTTGGGTCAAGATCACCAAATGAGATTTTTAACCCCGTTGATAAGGAATAAATATGCAGCAACCTTATCTGCCGCCATCATAGTAACGCTTTTAACTTCTTTATTTATTTCGTTACGTTGACCGAAATATAAAATCTAAATGTCATATCAAGTACCCAATGCACACTTTTAAACCCATCGAAGAAGCGCTCTGAAACTTGCATCTTGAATGGCGACGGGTATATAAGCGTCTTTGATTTCAGTCACAACATTTTCTTCATTGCAACTAGTACCTTGACTGATTTTTAGTCGATTTGCGTAGGTTTACTCAGTGCTTTTTTCAGTGGCTCTAAGTGTGAATCATAATTGCGCCATTGTTCAAGACCACTTTGGTAAATGGGTTGGCGAACTTGCTCAGAGCTTGGTGTGCGAACAGCACGTCTGTTCCTGTGAAAATCAATACAAGCCTGCTCAAAA
The DNA here is from genome assembly GCF_000764205.1 of Thalassotalea sp. ND16A. GTDB lineage: Bacteria > Pseudomonadota > Gammaproteobacteria > Enterobacterales > Alteromonadaceae > Thalassotalea_A. The sequence continues at coordinate 5,056 of NZ_JQDZ01000018.1, read as the reverse complement.
GGGAGACCGCAATAGTCCAATATGCGCCGAACCTGGGTCTCCAGATCTGCAACCACATCCTCATACTGTACCCGTAAAATCTTGCCCGGTAATTCTTTATCCCAATGATCCATGATATCAACATAACTGCGATAATAGTGTCCAATATCACCAAGATCATAGGAAAACTGCTGGCCCTCGCCGAACAGTTGTTTAAAACCGCTAAAACAACAAGACAAAGGATCCCGTCTCGCATCGATTATTTTGGCGTTAGGCAGGATCAGATGGATAAGGGCAATATGTCGGAAATTGTTCGGCATCTTGTCGATGAAAAACATTGCTCCCTGGCGGTGATGCTGGGTCTCTTCAATATAAAGCTCGCCCATTTTAGTCAGGTCATCAGCCGATATCTTGTTTAGGATACCAGGATATCGGGGGGTATCCTGGATGACTTGTCGTCCGTTCAAGCGGTGCGCTAGGCCGATGATATTGGCCAATTCCATCGTCCCGTCGACCTGTGAGTGTGAAGAGAGAATTTGTTCTAAAAGTGTTGAGCCCGCCCGTGGTAGTCCTACAATAAATATAGGGTCGGGGGCCGAGCAACCCGCCTGTGCATTGCGTTCAAAAAACGCCGCATCAAAATTGTTTTTCTGGATATCAAACGATAACTCCAGGCGTTTACTATCAAATCGGTCCTGCTCACTTTTCAGCTTGTTGCCACGATGGTAAAAAGAGAAGGCTTCGTCATATTGTCCGCTGTCCTCCAGATCCTTGCCGAGGGCAAAGCAGAAGTGGATTTTATCGTTTATCGCTGTTGTAGCGCTTGCTTCCTGTTCCCGCATTTGCTGACGTTCATCCGATGAAAACCGATAAGTTTTTAGATTTGCCAGACTCCAGAACGCATCTCCAAAATCGGGTTTGATGTTATAGCTCTTACGGTACGCTTTAATTGCGTCTTCTACGCGTCCCATTGTTTTTAACGCATGGCCGAGTGTCAGATGTATTGAATAATTGTCGCCGCTGTTATGCAATACACTTTCAAAGGTCCTGATCGCGGCGGCAAAATCCCCAGTTGCTTGTTGGGCATTGCCGAGGCCAATTTTGAATGTTGAATTTTTAGGGTCAGAATCTAGCAAGGTTGTTGCTTGTTCCAGTGCCTGATGAAATTTCTGCCGCTTATGCAGAACATGGACATAATCCAGACGGGCCCTTTTATAGTTTGGTTCAAATTGAACGCAGCTTGCTAATAAGAATTCTGCGTCGTCAAGAATTTGAAACTTTGTCGCTAACTCAGCCAGCAAGCGCATAGCTTCTGGTTGATGCGGATTGTCTTTGAGAAAGTGACGGCACAGCCATTCTGCGCGGTGCAATTGTTTTTGGTGTATTAGGCTGGAAACGGAGACCAATGCGGGAGGTAGACTGGAGAGCCAATCAACATGCTTGCTCGCTTCCTGACGCATTGAATAGTCAGGTTCATCGGCCAGCACACGCCAACTTCCAAACAATGCAGGGTTCAAGGCGACGGCTTTTTCAAACGCGGCGATGGCTTTGGCGGTGTTCCCCAACGCTTTGTGAAGATAACCTTGCTCTTGATGAGCCCTGCCGTGATCGGGTACTTGTGCCAGAATTTGGTCAAGATTTTCCATGGCCTGGCTATGTTTCTGTTGTTTACGCTGGCAGACTGCAAGACAATAAATACCTTCAATATGTCCTGGATTTTTTGCAAGCAACTTATCAAGACTTTCAGATGCTTCGCTTAAGTGACCTTTCTTAATCAAGATTTGACACTGTTTAATAACCTGTTCAGGTTGGGAGTTTTTCAATTGATTTGGCATAATAATATCTCGATAAATATCAGGATACATTTGATATTGTATATAGGGTCCAAAAAGGAAAAGGGGCAGCGTTATTAAACGCCGACCCTTGCATAGTTAGAAATGATTTAAAACGATTTTAAATGCTAATAATCATAGCTTATTCTGAAACCGATAGTGCGGGGTCGTGTTGGCGAAACCCTGAAAACATTATCGGCCGAACCAGCGGCAACTTGCCCGAGAGAGTCAGTGGCATTGTCAATAAAGAGCGTTGCTTTCCAGTCATCTTTGCCAATACCGGCTGACAAGTTGAGCTGAGTATAAGACGGCAACTCGACACGATCAGCAGCGATCAGGCTATTAAACCGTGAATCTGTCCACTTAAATACTCCTTGGAAAACAGCAGAAAATTCACCGATTTCTTGGTAGTAACGTGCCCCTATCACGCCTTCGCTCTCTGGTGCGTAGGGGAGATTTGACCCTACAGGTGTGATATTCACAAGCGTAGTTGGAATATCGGTCAATTCGGAGTCGATATAGCTAAATGAGCCGAAAAGATCGAGGTTGTCGTGCGCAGCCCAATTAACTTCAAATTCAGCACCATTAATTTCGGCCTCTCCAACATTGTCAAAGAATGAGCTATTGGCGATAGAGAGATCCAAAACGCCTTGTTGAAGATCACTGAAGTCAACATTATAAATAGCGCCGTTAAAACGCAAAGTATTATCGAGCCAAGTTGTTTTCCAGCCAAATTCAACACTCACAACATCATCGGTATCAAAGGTGGCGGGAATGCCACCAACGCCGGCTGCACGGTTGAATCCGCCTCCTCGGAAGCCTTCGGAATAGGTCCCATAAAACATTGCATCAGCATTCATTTGCCAACGTATATTCGCTTTATAAATGGTTCCTGATATCGTCTCTGGAGTCAAACCTGCCAGATTTTCATCTACATTTGTTCCAGCATCCGCTTCCGGTCCAGATGCCCTTTGACCCCAAGGAGATTGTCCCTTCAATCCCATTTCTATCTCGTAGTGACGGGCACCTAAGGTTACTGTAACATCGTCGGTAATATCAAAAGCGAGTTCACCAAATATCGATATTTCTTCACGATCTGCTTGGTAATCATTGAAGAATGTTACGCCAGGGGGGCGAGCACTGCCATCTGTATTCGTATAAGCGCCCGGTATCGGATAGTTGGGTGAAAAACCCGCGGCAATAGAGCCAGCGTAGGCGAAATCGGTTAACGTGTTGATTTGCTGATCATCATAGAACACACCACCAATCACCCGAAAACGATCTTCAGTATTGGTTGCGACCCGGATCTCCTGAACAATACGTTCCGATTCGAATTCCTCAGAGGTGGTCATCACCGGACTAAAGCATTCATCGTAACCTGGATAGCTACAAATGTAGTAAGGAACGAAGGGACCGATTTCAATATAAGCGGTATAGTCGGTATTACCTTGATACGTTCGGTTTGTGAACGAGCCGTTATAGATCACTTCGAGCCCGCCGAGCATACCATTCACCGTCCATTGCGTGAGGTCCACCTTGTCATCACCTTCAGTGGGCGAAAAAGTCGTGACATTCAAGTCGTCCTCGGTACTAATAGACGGGTCATATTCGAAAGAACCTTCAGTATCAAGCTGTTGGTTGGTGTGCTGTATTAACAAATCCCAGTCGTCATCGATTTGCCATAATGCACTTATTCTCATGCCTCGATGTGTCGCTTCATTGTAATCATCTTTTGCAAACGTGGAGTTACTTACTTCCTGTCGAGATGAAGGAACGTGTCCAGCCAATCCTGGATTTGTCAGTGGTAATTGAGTCGTAGCAAGGACATTATCAATAAATCCCCCATCAGTGGAATTATAACCGGCAAACCGTAGCGCAAAGGTATCTTCTACAATTGGAATATTGACATAACCCTCAGCTTTATTACTGATGCCACCGCTCTTCGTGGATGACATACCGATCTCACCACCTGCGCTGAATTCGTCCAATGCTGGTTTGTTGGTGATAAGACGTACAGTACCTGCCTGCGAACTGGCGCCGAATAATGTGCCTTGAGGACCTTTTAAAACTTCAATCCGTTGCAGGTCAACTGCATATAAGTCAATATTACGACCGGGAGTGGTGATCGGTGCCTCGTCAAGATAGAAGGCCACACTTGGCTCACCTCCAATTCCGGCAAGCCTGACATCGGCACGACCCGCGGATACCCCACGGATATATGTTTCCTGTTTTCCGGGCCCTTGACCATCAGAGCTGACACCTGGTAGCAATGAGATGTAATCTTCAAAGCTGTCAATGCCTAGTTCTTGAAGTTTTTCACCACTCATTGCCTGTACAGCGAGCGGCACAGCTTGTTGGTTCTCTGAACGGCGAGTTGCAGTAATAACTATAGATTCTATCTGGCGTTTGCTCTCAACTTCTTTTTCTTCTAGCTTACTCTTTTCCTGAGCTTGTACCGTGCCATTACTTAATGCGAGGGCAATGGCCATGGTTAATACTGTTTTAACCGGTCGATTTATTTGATTCATGTGTTTCCTCATTTATTCTATTTATTTTACTTATTCTATTTATTTTACTTAGTCAGTTTGAACTAATTCGAACTGGATTAATATACCATTTCTGCAGCAAAGCGCTTGTTAACGGCGACATCTTTTTACCTCTAAGCGACAAGCTGTCTTAATGGCTCGAATACGGCAGTGGCCTCGAAATTATCTGTTGTACAACATAATCAGGGCATACGGATTGATTTTATACAGAGAATCCATCAGTTCACACTTTCATCATATAAGCATTGTACCAGCCAGCTTTTTGCCGTTTATTTTGATGCCTACTTTACACTTTTTTTGTTTTCAATAAATTAAGTGCTCTTTTATTATTCTACGTTATGTTTTGATCGGCAAAGCCGTTACGCAAACGATTTTGATCTTCATTAAAGCTACCATCTAGTTGCCAGTGTAACTTGTCTCTACATGCCAATGAGTACGAATAGCACCTGCGATAATTTCAACATCTTTATCGATTAATACAATTAAAATCGCGAAAGCATTTTTCAGCCTTTCATCCATACTCTCTTCTGCTTTATATAGCCAAATGCGGGGGTCATAAAACTGCTTATAGTGTGAGCTTACGGCGGGATAGTGTGACATGGCAAGTTGAGTTATTTAGAATGGCGCTAACCCAGTCTATGACTGAGTTATCTCTTGATTTTGTTGGTAGTTCCAAGGGAGGTAATGCTCAGGATTTTC
>NZ_JQDZ01000017.1 GCF_000764205.1 Thalassotalea sp. ND16A | reverse complement strand
GGACGCCAGGCGATGGTGTCACCACTTCCGGTGCGGTGACGCTAACCGTTCAGGATGGCGGTGAAAACGGTGCGTTACCGGATGCGCAAATATTTACCATTACGGTAACGCCAGTGAATCAGGCACCAACCATTACTTCAATTGCACCACTAACCGCGACGGAAGGAAGTGAATATGCCTATACGGCAACGGTGACCGATGTTGACGATGATAATAACGGTACGGATCTAACCTGGAGCTTAACTAATGCGCCAGCTGGCATGACAGTAACGTCTACCGGTAAAGTGACGTGGACGCCAAGTGGTGGCGTGGCCACATCTGGTGCGGTTACTTTAAGTGTTGAAGATGGTAAAGAAGACGGTGCATTACCAGACTCGCAGACCTTTACCATTACGGTAACGGATGCTAACCAGACCCCAACTATCACCTCCACTGCGCCAGTAACGGCGACGGAAGGAAATGAATATAGCTATATCGCAACCGTGGAAGATGTCGACGATGCCAATAACGGTACGGATCTCACGTGGAGTTTAACCAACGCGCCTGCAGGAATGACAGTAACGTCTACCGGTAAAGTGACGTGGACGCCAGGCGATGGTGTCACCACATCTGGTGAGGTTACCTTAACCGTTGAAGACGGTAAAGAAGACGGAGCATTGCCGGACTCGCAAATATTTACCATTACAGTAACGCCAGTGAATCAGGCACCGACCATTACTTCAACTGCGCCATCAACGGCGGTTGAGGACGTTGAATATACCTATACGGCGACGGTGACTGATGTCGACGATATCAACAACGGTACCGATCTCACCTGGGGCTTAACCAACGCGCCAACAGGAATGACGGTGTCATCGATTGGTAAGGTGACGTGGACGCCAGCCAATGGCGTGAGCTCTTCCGGTGTGGTTACTTTAACCGTCGAAGATGGCAAAGAAGACGGCGCGTTGCCGGACTCGCAAACCTTTACCATCAGTGTGACGGCAGAAAACGATGCCCCAATCGCGACCGATGACGATGTTACCTTAGACGAAGACAGTTTGGTTATTATTGATATTCTTGATAACGACAGTGATGATGAGAACCAACTCAATACTGCCGGGGTATCGATATTGGTGGCGCCAGAACATGGCACATTATCGGTGAATCCATCAACCGGTGAAGTAACGTATACGCCAGAGGCTAATTTTCACGGTAAGGATAGTTTTTCTTATCAAGTAACTGATAGCCACAATGTGCAGTCCAATAACGCCACTGTAACCATTACTGTTAATTCTCTGAATGATGCACCAATTGCCAATAACGATGCATTTTCAACAGCCGAAGATACCGCCATTAGCTTAGTCAGTTTGATTGCTAATGACAGTGATGCTGATGGTTCGCTAGATGCGGCAAGTGTGACTATCACTAAAGCGGCAAGTCATGCGCTAAGGGTCAGTATTGTTGATGGTAAATTGAACTACACGCCAGCAGCTAACTATGTGGGTAACGACACTTTAGAGTATACCGTATTAGATAATGATGGCTTGGTGAGTGCTGCCGCAACGATTACTATAACCGTGATTGGTGAAAACGATGCCCCTGTCGCAGTTAATGACAGTGCGATAACCGATGAGGATAATGCCGTGGTTATCGATGTTGTGAACAACGATACCGACATTGAAGATATCAGCCCAGACTCGACTACGGTCACAATTACCACCGCAGCAGAACATGGTGAGGTTGTGGTAGATGCTATTACCGGTGAAGTTACTTACACCCCAGCTGACGATTATAACGGTAGCGACAGCTTTGCCTATTCCGTTAACGATTTCGGCCAACCTGTGATCAGTTCGAATGTGGCCCAAGTGACAATCACCATTAATGCGGTCAATGATGCTCCGGAGGCAAGTGACGACTCTATCGTACTATTTGAAGACGAGAAGATTTCACTGAACGTGTTGGGTAATGACAGTGACCTGGATGGTCAGTTAGCTTTAGACAGTGTTGTGGTAACCAGTCAGCCAGAGCAAGGCAGTGTAGCAGTAGATCCTGTTACTGGATGGATAGACTATACACCAAGCTTAAATTTTGCCGGCGAGACGAGTTTTACTTACACGGTGAATGACAACCTTGGCCTCAGCAGCAACGAAGCAACGGTTACTTTACAGTTATCACCGCTAAATGATGCTCCGGAAGCTGAAGGACAATCGCTTGTTACCGTTGAAGATATTGCATTAGATATCACCTTAACCGGAACGGATGTCGATAATGATAATTTAACTTATACCCTGGTTATTGCTCCGCAAAATGGTAGTTTGTCAGGCACGGGTGAAAATTTAACTTACACACCAAATGCTGATTATAATGGCAGCGACAGTTTCACTTTCAAAGTCTTTGATGGTGTGATCGACTCAACTGTTGCTATTGTCAATATTGAAGTGACACCGGTAAATGATCCACCTAAAGCCTTGCCACAATCACTAGAAACAGCAGAGGACATGCCATTAGCTATTATCTTAACCGGTGAAGATGCTGAAAATGACATTCTCACCTATACCATTGTCAGCACCCCAGATAATGGCCAATTAACGGGAACCGCGCCTAATTTAGTCTATACCCCAAGTGCTGATTTTAATGGCAATGACAGCTTCATCTTTAGGGTGAATGACTCTTTGCAAGACTCAGTACTGGCAACTGTTTCGATAGTGGTTAATCCGCTGAATGATGCACCTGTGGCAGTAGATGACAGTTATATAGTGGACGAAGGGGCATCTCTTACCGTTGGGATCATGACTGCGTTAACCTCGAACGATTCCGATATCGACAGTGCATTTACCGCACTGTTAGTCACACAGCCAAGCAATGGCAGCGTAACACTAAATAATGATGGCAGCTTTACTTACCATCATGATGGCAGTGAAACCACAAGTGATTCTTTCACCTATAAGATTAATGATGGTGAACTTGATTCTAATATCGCAACCGTCACGTTTAGTGTGACCCCTGTTAATGATCCTGCAGTGATTAGTGGAGGGGCTACCGGAACCTCTTCAGGCGACAGTGGCGAAACAACTTCAGGCGCGTTAATGGTCGAAGATGATGACGCGAACGAAGCTATATTTACTGAGCAACAAAATACTGCTGGTGAACACGGTCAATTTTCGGTGGATGCTAACGGTGATTGGCAGTATGTCATCAATGAAGATAATAGCGCCATAGTCGCTTTAACTGATGGTGAAACTTTAACGGAAACCTTTGTGGTAACCTCCATTGATGGTACCGAAATGCTGGTTACCATCACCATTACCGGTGTTAATGATGCGCCTGTTGCCCTTGATGATTTTGTTACTGTCGACGAAGACAGCGCAATAAACGTGGTAGTACTGGCTAATGATAGTGACTTGGACAGTGCCGAAATATCGGTTGTTAGTGCCAGCACAAGCCAGGGCACGGTTACCATTTTTGACGATGGCCAATTAGTATTTACTCCGGAGGCTGATTTTTATGGTGAAGCCATCATTGATTACATCATTACCGATGGCAGTTCCATGGCAAGTGCGCAAGTATTTATCACTGTTTTAGCGGTTAACGATGCGCCATTGGCGGTTAATGATATTGCGGTAACGTACATGAATATACCGGTAACCTTGTCTCATCTTGAAAACGATAGCGATATCGACAGTGATGACTTAACTACCATTGATTTTACCGTGCTTTCGGGTGCCGCCGAAGTAACCGCCGAAGGTGTGTTATTGTTTACCCCCGAGACCGACTTTATTGGCTCCGCGTATATTCATTATACCATTAGTGATGGCGATTTAACGGCGACGGCAACGGTTGAAATTATTGTTTCTACAGGTGCAAATAAAGGTGCTATCAATCAACCTCCAATTGCTAATGATGATGAAGTCACCTTGAGCGATTGGCTGCAAACGTCGATATCTGTGCTCGATAATGATAGTGATCCCGATGGTGATGAAATTACTCTGATTTCGGCGAGTGCTGTTTTGGGTGAGGTTACAGTTAATGAAAATCAGCTGCTTTATACGCCAGTGTCGGGGATGACAGAGTTTGTGATCGTGGAGTACGTTATTATCGATAGTGAAGGTGCACTAGCTCAGGCACAAGTTAAGATAAACTTCACTATTGAGCAAGCGGAACTGTTACCTGAACTATCGGTGCCTGATGATCTTTGTGCGGATTTAACCGTGCAAGCCAATGCCTTATACACGCGAGTTGAGCTGGGTATTGCTTCGGCCGCCGACAGGTTTGGTAACCAACTGCCAGTCTCAATCCTAGATGGTGTATCGCTATTTCCTCCAGGATTAAATACCACTTACTGGCAAACGGTAGATGCCGAAGGCAATACCGCAATAGCGCCACAACAAATTTGTGTGCAGCCATTAGTGTCGATTGCAAAAGATCAAGTGGTTGTCGAAGGTGAAGCTGTACAGGTCGGTGTCTATTTAAATGGTGCTGCGCCAAGTTATCCGGTGATTGTGCCTTATACCGTATCAGGCAGTGCCGAGCAGGACGATTATAGCTTGCTTAGCGGTGAAGTGATTATTACCGAGGGCAGCAGAGCGAATATCGATCTAACTACCATACTTGATGGTGTTGATGAAACCGACGAAACCCTGATTATCACACTAAGTGATGAGTTAAATCGCGGCGCCAAATATCAGCATCAGATCACGATTAGCCAAGGCAACTTGGCACCAGAAGTAGAATTAGCCGTGCTGCAAGATAATCAACAGCGTTTAATTGTTAGTCAACATTCTGGTTTAGTGACCGTAGATGCAGATATTTATGATCCAAACCTAGGTGATACGTTCAGCTTTGACTGGTCAACGGATGCTGACAATATGGTTAACCAAAGCAGCGAAAGTGATAAATTCATATTTGATCCGAGTGAGCTGGCCGTTGGTATTTATCATGTAACACTGGTGGCAACTGACCGAGCCATAGAGGCAAAATTTGATATTGCGGATGTCTATCTTCAACTGGTTGAGCAATTAGATATATTGTCGAATAAGGATTTAGATGGAGACAATATTGCCGATAATATTGAAGGTCATCAAGACTTGGATGGCGATGGTATCGTTGATTATGCTGATCGAATTAGCGAGTGTAATGTCATACCCGAATATAGCCATGTAGAAAATGGATTCTTAATTGAAGCGAACCCTGGGGTATGTTTACGCCGCGGCGAAATAACTCTGGGTGGCAGAACTGGCGCCGCTCATATTACTGATGCCGATGCGACGGCTGAATTAAATGGACTCGCAATTGATAATGCCGCAGTAAATATTGGTGGTATCTTTGACTTCATTGGCTATGGGTTGCCACAGAGCCAGCAAGCATTAAGTATTGTGATTCCACAACGAAAACCAGTACCTGAGAATGCCGTATATCGCAAATACGCGGTTACTGAAGGGTGGTTAGATTTTGTTGAAAATAACAGCAACAGTCTTTGGTCAACTCAAGGTGAACCGGGGTATTGTCCGCCACCACAAAGTGATTTATGGCAAGCTGGCTTAACTCCGGGCGCCTGGTGTGTGCAGTTAATGATCACCGATGGAGGAGTTAACGATAATGATGGTTACCGCAATGCAACTGTGGTTGGCACCGGTTATGTTGGTGTCTTGGCTGACGGCAATCAACCACCAATTGCTGACAACTTACAATTACTGTTGCCGCTAAATGGCACAACTAACATAAACATCTTTGACTTAGTCAGTGACCCTGATGGTGATACATTATCGCTAACCTCAGCTACGCCAATCTTCGGCACGGTGAGTGTGGTTGATGAGCAAATCATTTATCAGGCATTAGAGGGGTATGCCGGAACCGATATTATCCGTTATGGCGTATCTGATGGAAAGGGCGGCACCGCCTATGGAGAAATAACAATTAATTTTATCATCAACCGAGCACCGGTTATCGCCGATATAACCATGTCCGATATGAAACAGGGGGCAGAGGCTGAGCCGATTAACATTATTGCTGTTACCACAGATGCAGATGATGATGCACTCGAACTGATCAGTGCTACGGCATTAAATGGTAGCGTCAGCTTTGATGCCGATGGTAATTTGATTTATCTGCCTAATGATAGTTTCTCTGGTACCGATACCATAACCGTCGCCGTTCGTGATGCTTATGGCCACATTACTATGGCAACATTTACCGTAGAGGTGATCGCTCGAACCGAGGTTTCCTCAGTCACTAAATCTTCTGGCGGTGCGTTTAGTTGGTTATTAATGTTGGCAATCATGTTCATTGCTTATCGTCGCTTATCGTTAACAACGATGCGCCATTTGGCGCTTGCTGGTTTGGTGTTTATTAGCATCTTCAACCAAAACCTTGCTGTTGCCAGCAGCAGCACTTGTGGTAGTGCTGTTAGCGTTGATTGTTCGCCTTATAATGGCTGGTATATTGGCGGACAATTGGGTCAGGCGCAAACCGATGTTAGTCAACAAGAGATAGATGATGCGTTTAACGAGGTTGGTATTATCGCCAGCAGTGTCAGTGTCGACGATAGTGATATGAGTTATGGCGTGTTTGGCGGTTATCAGTTTAACCAATACTTTGCTTTGCAACTGGGCTACCTAGACCTGGGAGAGCGGGAAGTTCGCTTTACCGGTGAAGCCCATGAGCTGCCAGATTTTTACGATGCGGCAGAGCATATCTACCCCGATACTGGTAAAGGCTTTAACCTGTCGGCGATAGTATCCTATCCGCTCACCGAACGATGGAAGCTTTCTGGTAAAGCCGGTCTTTTTGATTGGCAACGCGATTATGACACCTTTACCAATAACGATGATGTCGGCTCTGATGATATCTCGGGTACTGATTTAATGTTAGGTATTGAGGCGGGTTATCACTTTCGGCGAGATCTGCAATTTTTTGCCTCTTATGAAACGATAACGTTAAAAAATCATGATGTAGACCAGTTTAGCTTAGGTATCCGCTACTTCTTTGGTCAGTCAACCCCGAAAGCAATACCAGCGTTACCGAAAAAAGCATTGCCAGTTATTGCTAAGGTTGCGCCAGTCATTGTCGAGCCTGTAGTGACCGAACCTGAAATTGTGGAACCAGAAGTGATGCAACTGGTAAAAGCGCCAGAGCCAATTTCCATTTATTTCGCCCTGGATAAGTTTAATATCGATGCGCAAAGCCATAAAAAAGTGAAACAAGCGCAAAACATATTAGCTAACGAGCCTGATTTAATCGCCATCATGACCGGTTATTCATCAACCATAGGTTTACCTGACTGGAACTACCAATTGTCAAACTGGCGAGTTCATCAAGTGGCTAAATTGTTATATTTAAATGATGTGCGCATTTCACGATTAAGTACGGCTTATCAAGGCGATGTAACCCAGGATGCAACACCAAAAAGCCAACGTGTTGATATCATTTTTGTACGCGTGCCGAAAAACTTAATGGTGGCAGAAAAAACCACCATTAACTTTGGTATATTCTCAGATAAATTGGTTGCTGCCGATGTCGATAAAATCAAACAGGCGGTAGCGAAAGTTGATCTCGAAAAACTAAATCATGTATCGGTTGTTGCCTATGCTAAATCCCCGGGCAATGATGCTGGTTTAAAAGAATTAGCGTCTAGTCGCGCAAATAAGGTTGCAGAGCTATTAAAGTCTGAAGGTATTGATATATCAATTACAACGAACTTTATCTTGTTGAAAGACAATGAACAACCTCAGGGACGTAAAGTGGATATCGAGTTTCATCTTAAAGAGTAATTAATCTTAGCCATCAACATGATTAAAGGCTGCTGCTGAATGCAGCCTTGTTCATATTATGGTGAAGCTGATTTCACTCGTTTCGCCAAGGTGTACGCCACAATAAATCCCAGTGCAGACAAACTCCCTAGTAATAAAAATAGCTGGTTAAATCCGTCAATGCCCGGGGCGGAGTCGATAATTCGTCCGGCGACGGGGGCAAAAAAGATATCCGGGGTAAACCCTATCACTGAAATTACCCCAACCGCCGTTCCGGTTAACTGGCCCGACAGTTTGCTTTCTTCCAACAGGGCGAAATACACGCCGCGAATGGCAAACACCAATAAAAAGGTCAGCAGCAAGTTCATTTCAATAATGAAGCTAGGGTTTGCTGAATCCGGCTCGAGCAATGAGAAAAGCAAATAACACCCCGATAACAGCACAAAGCCCCACGAGATCACTCTGCCAGCACCTAATTTGTCGGCAATAATGCCTGCGGTTATTGCCGCTATGGGTCTCAGGTAAGAGGCGTTAGCCACTAAGCGAGCAGAATCCAATTCATTGAAGCCAAGCACTGTGGTGGCGTAAAGGCCAAAATAATCCAGGCTTTTATAGGCGCAATAAGCGGCAAGGACAATGAGTGCCTGCAACCAAACCTTAGGTTGTCTTATTACCGCGAGAATGCCTTTAAGTGTGCTAAATTCACTTTCTACCTTGATAGCTTTATTTTTGTCAGAGTTGTCTGTTGGAATGGCAAAGAAAACCAGCATGGCGGCAAACAAGGTCATCGATGAATAAAACGTGATCACCGCTTTTAGTGCGCTTGTCTGCTGGGCGGCAGTCATTACCGCAGTATTGGTCGGCAACAGCATAGTCAATATCAATACGGCAATCGATGCGACCCCGGCAGCAACTAAGCCCCGACCGCCATCGAGAATACCAAACGCTCTGCCTTGGCTGGTTTCACCGCCCCATTGCCGTGTGACTTTAATCATCGACGCCCAAAATAGAAGTATTGTGGTCACGCCCCAATAGGCAAACAACAGGGTAAGGCCGTTATGGTTGGGAATTTGCACAAAATAGACACCGCCAAGCGCCGTGGCAAATAACGAAAAACTCATTAATCGACGTCCAGAAAACCGATCGGCTATCGCTCCGCCGGGAAAATAAGCCAACATCGCCAAAATCCCATAAAGACCAAAGATATCCCCTAGTTGTGTATTGGTGATGCCGAACACATCAAGTAGAGTTGGTCGAAAAAATCGCGCCACATGAAAGGGCAAACTGAAAATAATTTCACCCGCAAAAACAATGCTGAAAATGATTAATAAACGCCGCTGTAAGCCTATGTTTTGATTCATCAATTTTCCAAGTTGCTGCGGTTAGTATTTATTTTTCATGTCACTAAAGAATATGAAATGATTACATCTACAATGCTAATCAGGCATAAAAATGTCAACATGTTATGTTCGATTAACCGGATTTGATAGGGCAGAACAGACTAACCATAGATCTGCAGTTTAGCTATTTCAAATAATTGTCATAAAAGACGAGCGTATTTTTATTACATCGCACAATCAATAATGTTAGGCTAGTAACGCTAGCTGTTTGTTACATATAGCTTACGTTCTGTACTTATTAAACCTATTAACATTTTCCATTATTTAATCCAGAAGAGTAGTAAATGGCTCCATCCCTGTTATTCCACAAAACCTATATCAACCCGAACAGCAATGATTGGGTCGTTTTTGTGCACGGCGCCGGCGGCAGTTCTTCTATTTGGTTTAAACAAATTAAAGAATATAAAAAGCACTTTAATCTGCTGCTTATTGATTTGCGCGGCCATGGTCGTTCAAGCGCCGTTACATTTAAAGAGATGTGGAAAAATGGTTACACTTTCAAAGATGTATCTTTAGATATTCTGAAAGTATTGGATCATTTGAAAATTAAAGGTGCGCATTTTGTCGGTATTTCATTAGGCACGATATTAATTCAAAAGCTTGCTGAGTTAGCCCCAGACAGGGTTAAATCTATGGTGCTTGGTGGTGCGGTAACACGTTTCGATTTTCGCTCAAATTCGTTAGTGAAAATAGGTGGTTTTTTTAAGCACGTGATGCCTTACATGTGGTTGTATCGCTTATTTGCCTTTATCTTAATGCCGCAAAAAGGCCAGGCACAATCAAGAAATATGTTCATTAAAGATGCCAAAAAACTGTGCCAAAAAGAATTTAAACGTTGGTTTAAACTGGCCAGTGATGTCAATCCGTTAATGAAGTTTTACCAACAACATGACATTAACACGCCTACCTTGTACTTGATGGGTGAAAATGACTATATGTTTCTTGACCCGGCAAAAGAAATGGCGGCTCAACATGAGAGTTGTCAAATTTTAGAGTTGGCCGATTGTGGTCATGTTTGTAATGTTGAAAAGAGTGCTGAGTTTAATAAACATTCCATCGATTTTATTAAAAGTAACTGACGCATAACCTGCATGAGGTTTAAGAAAAAATTTAGCCAATAAAAAACCTGCGTCAGCAGGTTTTATGTTTTCATCGAAAAGTGCTTTAACTGTTTTAATAAACTAATCAGCACTAACCGTTAGTAAGTTAAATTTAGCAAGTTCGTCAACGCTAGCGGTTAATTCATCTTCCAATTGATCTAATTCTTTTAGGTTGCTGCATAATTGTTCCGCTTGCAAACCAATTTGTTCGGCTTTGGCTTCCACCGCAACTTCTATGTCTTCACCCATACGTTCCATGCGCTCACCAAAGGCTTCCATTTTTTGATCAAAGTCACCTTCTTCATTACTCATCGCGCTGCCAACAGCAATTAATAAATTACCCACCGAACTCGACACTAGTTCTTCAATCTCGCCTTCAAGTTCATCTTCAATAAATTGATCAAATTCATCAAAGTCTTGTTGCGCTAAATAATAGTTGCCATCGGTTTCATTGAAACGAGTATCTACTTTTTCTCTAATTTCACTAAATACTTGCGCAAGCCGGTCATGGTTATCGCTGTTTTCACCATTCAAGCCATTCATTACCTGCGTAAGGGCGTCAAAAGCAATGTCGATAGCATCGTTCGCCAGGTTAACGACTTCAGGTACTTGTTGATTAATTTGTTCTGAGTATTCGCTCACCAGGGCTTGTTGTCTGTCGGTTAACGTTACTTGTTTGCCCTCAACAAAGAGTTGTTGATGGTCATTAATTTGTACGTAAGTTTCATCGTCATTTACAAAACGAATGTTATTTTTTTCCACGACAATGCCGTAGTTGACATCGACCGAACAGTTATCACTGCTAAAAGAATAGTTGCCATCATGATCATCATGAGCAAATGCGGTACCGCTTAATAACAATGCAGAAGCGACAGTGCTTATCATTAATTTTTTCATTTTGAGATCCCATTACGTTATTAATTTTTTACTTATCATTGCTGTATAGAAAGCAAAAAACTAGCCATGTAGTGAATATCTATATAAATCAATCGATTACATAAAGTTGTTGGCGTTACTAATTATCATTGTTGTTGTTTTGACTAATAACCTTAGCGAATTTGACCAACTATTCATTATATATTGCCATTATCCGGATAATTATCTTTGCTGTTGTTGCCGTTCAATAACGTATTTGGGTTGGTCATTAAAATTTAATAGCAAACGGCGGATTAAATCTAAGCCAGTATTGGCGATAAAGGTTTGAAAATGATTACGATGCGACGGGAAATATAATCTTTGCGTACGAACGTTTGCCTTATCCCCCCAGGCAAGCCATACGGTACCAACCGGTTTCTCTTTTGTGCCACCATCAGGTCCTGCTATGCCAGATACGGCAATGCCATAATCGGCACCGCTCACTTGTAATGCCCCTTTTACCATTTCAATCACTACCGCTTCACTTACCGCACCGTGTTGGTTAAGGGTATCTTCACTGACCTGAGTCAGTTTTGTTTTCATCTTATTTGAATAGGTAACAAAGCCAGCGTTGAAAACATTTGATGAACCGGCAATGCCAGTCAGTAAAGAAGCTATTATGCCGCCAGTACAAGATTCAGCCGTAGTAATGGTTTTGTTGTTTTCAGTTAATAACTCAACCACTTTTCCTGCCATTGAATTACCATTTTCGCTGACAATGTGCTGGCCCAAGAGTTGTTTTAAATTTTGATAGCACTCCTCTCTTAATGTCGATGAGGTGTGGCTTCTGCTGGTGAGTTTAATTTCAAGCAAGGGCGAACCGGCGCGAAAGCCCAGTTCGATTTCTTCTGGCCAATTGGGATATTGCTCATCTACCATTTTCTGTAAGCCAGACTCTCCCAAGCCAAATACCTGCATTTTTTGCGTAACCGTTTGCAACTCATCAGGGAGTGTTTTGGCAATGCCGGGTAGAATTTGTTCACGCAACATCGCTTTTAATTCAGCCGGCACACCCGGAGTACAGATAATTTGGCAATCATTGTGGTTCATCGCAAACCCTGGGGCACTGCCTAGAGGGTTAAAAACAACGTCACAACCTGCTGGCAGCACTGCTTGCTTCATGTTGGGACCGGTCAGTTTATAACTTCTTCTTTGACACCATAGTTTCAACTGTTCAAGGGCGGTTGGATGAATGGTTAATTCTTTACCGGTTACTTTCGCTAACGCCTGGGCGGTCATATCATCTACCGTAGGGCCCAGGCCGCCGTTAACAATCAGGATGTCGGCATATTGACTTAATTGCTGCATTTCATTGATTAACAGCTTAATATCGTCGCCTACGGTGACTTTGCGAGTGAGTTCAATGCCCAGGTTTTTTAATTCTCTGGCAATAAAGACTGAGTTGGTATCGATAATGTCGCCACTCATTAATTCGTTACCGGTTAATAATAATTGCACATTTAACATCAAAGTCGTGGCCTATTTATTTGCATGCTCTTGCCAGCTATCATAACGTTAAAATAATGAATGAGAATGATTTTTTAAAATAAATTTAAATTCGTTTAAACCTTTTGCCTTTTTGCTGCATCATAACTAACAAATAAAATGAATTACTCGCTGTAAGGAAAGAACATGACAACGCTAAACTCTAATTTTTTAAGAAAAGCCGCATTAGCTCCGGCATTAACATTTGCGACACTACTGGCATTTAATGCGCAGGCAAGCATTCACGATACGGTGGAAAAAAGTTTCGATATGAGCGGCAAAGGCCAATTGATGCTGGACAATGTTAATGGCGATGTAACGATTGAATCCTGGGATAAAAAAGTAGTACAAGTGACTGCAGATATCACCGCCGAAGATCAAGAGGCAAGAGATCGCGTACAAATTAAAATGAAGCAAAGCGGCAATCGCATTACCGTTGAAACCGACTATGAGGAAAATCATGGTGGCTGGGGCCATAACTCTGGTGGTGGCAGTGTCGATTATACCATTATGGTACCGGCGAATATTGATTTACGTGAAATTGATGTGGTTAATGGTTCGCTAACCGTGGTTAATGTTTCGGGCGAATTGAACGCCGATGTGGTAAATGGCTCGGTAGAGGCTTCAGGCTTAGCATCTGATGTAGAAGTAGAGTCGGTTAACGGCGCGGTCGAGTTAACGTTTGCCGATTCGGCGAAAAACATTGATATTGAAACCGAAACGGTTAATGGCAGCATTCGTTTACACCTACCGGCAAACTTTGGTGCCAAAGTAACCGCAGAAACGGGTAATGGTTCAATCAAAACCGATTACGGTATTCAAGGGGTGAAAGGACGCTACTATGGTAATGACATGAAAGGTACCATCGGAGATGGCAGCAGCGATATCAATTTAGAAAGCGTAAATGGCTCAATTAAACTTTTGAAAAAGTAAAATACACTTACTCGATAAAAACTGATATTTTAAAAATATCGGTTTTTTTTTGCGAGAATAAAATATCGCCAATCCACCCGGCAGGCAGGATGCCTTTGATTTAAGCTTCTAGCAACGAGCTTCTAGCTACGGGCTGTGTATTTGATGAATTCACCTATCGCGTAACAATTCCAACTCTGCCCGAAGCTCGTAGCCAGAAGCCATTAAATATGAGCAGATATTTGATTAACTTGGTATCGAACCTTGATATAATGCCTGCATTGTTATTGATTAGATGAAAAAATGAATTATTTAAATTGTGTGGAAGTTGAGCCTAAACAACAGGCGACGGCAAGTGTTATTTGGTTGCATGGCTTAGGTGCCGATGGCCATGATTTTGAACCTATAGTACCGGCACTGCAATTGCCTGATTATTTGCCGGTGCGTTTCGTATTCCCTCACTCTCCGAAAATAGCGGTTACCATCAATGGCGGCATGGTTATGCCGGCGTGGTACGACATATTGGACATGAGCATTGAACGCAAGGTCGATAGCAAACAATTACTGGCCTCGGCTAAATCGGTACAAGATTTGATTGAACGCGAGATCTCACGTGGCATCGCCAGTGAGCGAATTATTGTGGCCGGCTTTTCGCAAGGTGGCGCCGTGGGGTATCAGGCCGCGTTAAGTTTTGATAAACCACTGGCGGGTTTACTGGCAATGTCGACCTATTTTGCGACCCAAGATAGTATTGCCATACATCAAAGCAATAGTTCAATAAATGTAGCGGTAATGCATGGTACGCAAGATCCCGTGGTCAGCCCGGTATTAGGTGAGCAAGCAATGAGTGCGTTACAAGCAAAAGGCTTTAGCCCAAGCTATCAAACCTACCCAATGCAACATGCGGTATGTGCTGAGCAAGTCGCAGATATTTCGGCTTGGCTACAACAACGTTTAATTGGATAGAAATTCGTAAGAATAGGAATAGTTATGGCAAGAGTAGTAACGTATAAGTTTAACGGGGTAACGAAAACCATACCTTTCTCGTTCTCACGTTTTCACGATATGTATGAAGCGGCTGCGGCGGCTGAAGGTGTTGATATTAAAAATTTTTTGGCAATGGAACAGCAACTTGAATTAACATCACGCGGGCAGGGCATCGTCAAAAACTTCCGTCAAAAAGAGTTTGCCCGCATGGGATTTTCTGACATTGCTTTTGTCAGAGAGGAAGAGTAAGAAAGGCTTCTGGCTTCTGGCTACGAGCTACTGGCAGATCGGTTGGGTAATTAAATCTGATTTATATAAATAGATAGAGTTTGTGCCTGAAGGTTTTTATCTAAACAGATTTCCCGAAGCCCGAAGGTTAGAGTTTGAGCCTGAAGGTTTTATATGTGCGGGCTGCCCGTTGCCAATAGCCCGCAGCCAATTGCCTATGATTAGAATTTGTACCGGAATTATTTCCAATTACGCGGGCTGCCAGTAGCTAGTAGCCCGCTGGTCGTAGCTTTTCTTGCTAGTAGCCCGCTGCGCGCAGCTTATCTTACTTTTGCAAACAATGGTTAATGGCAACCGATAATAACTCTTTTGCACTTTGCTCGCATTGTTGTTCTTGCTGAGTGTAGTCATTTACCGCAGTAACGCGCTCACCCCATTTGATATAGCCCGCGCCCCAGGTTAACCCGGCACCAAAAGCCGCAGACATGATATTATCTCCGGCTTTTATTTTATCTTGTTCTAAAGCTTCGCATAAGGCAATTGGCACCGTAGCGGCAGAGGTATTGCCATAATGTTGAATGTTAACCATACATTGCTCATCGCTTAATTTTAATTTGTGCTGCAAGGTTTCGATAATGCGCAAATTGGCCTGGTGGGGAACCAGCAAATCAACATCGCTGACCGACAAATTAGCATTAGCCATAACGGTTTCCGTGGCTTTGCCCATGCCGCGAACAGCCCGTTTGAAAATATCTTGTCCTAAAAAATCAATTTGTAAGGCTCCGGGCGGATTTTCATAACGATCCATATCGGTACCAAAGTTACTGATACTTAATATTTCTCGAGACTTTGAATCGCAACCGAGTTTCGCTTCAAGCAGACCGCATTCTTTATCTGTTGCTTCTAACACCATGGCGCCTGCGCCATCACCAAATAATACCGCGGTGTCACGCAATGACCAGTTAACGAACCAGCTCATTCTCTCGGCGCCAATCACTAATGCCTTTTTAACCATGCCCGTACGAATTTGTGCGGTAGCATTTTGCAACGCATATAAGAAGCCGGTACAGGCCGAACTTAAATCAAAGCAGGCGCTGTTGTTGGTGCCTAATAACTGTTGTACTTTCGACGCGGTGTTTGGCACTAAAGTATCGGGTGTACAGGTTGCCACTATGATCAAATCAATATCGTCGGCTACAATTCCGGCTCTCGCCAATGCTTGCTGACCTGCCAATGCTGCCATATGAGCGGTGTTGATGTGAGAGATGCGACGTTCTTTAATGCCGGTACGTGATGAAATCCACTCATCACTGGTGTCAATAAAGGTGGCTAAGTCATCATTGCTTAGTTTGGCTGGTGGAGTATATTTTCCCCAGCCGGTAATGTCAGCGTATTGCATGGTATTTCCTGAAGTAGAACTGATGGCAAGATCAGCGCAGTAAAAAATAGGGTTAGAGTATTATTATCAGTTTATTCGATAACGTAAATATAAATTGCTAAAAAGTGGCAAATACTGCCAGCGAGTACAAACACATGCCAAATCGCATGGTTGAATGGAATGTTTTTGAAGGCATAAAAAACCGCCCCTAAACTGTAGGCTGCACCACCAGAGGCTAATAAAATAAGGCCGCCGGTGGCGACATTGGCAATCATTTGCGGCGCCGCAATAATAATTAACCAGCCCATTGCCAGGTAAGTAAACAGTGAAACTTTCGGGAAGCGTTGTTTATACACTAACTTAAAATAAATACCGACTATCGCCATGGTCCAAACAACAGACAAAATTGAATAACCCCATGCGCCTTTTAAACTGATCAACATAAATGGCGTATAGGTACCTGCTATCAATAAGTAAATGGCACAATGATCAACTAGCTTTAACACTTTTTTCGCTGATGCATGGGTAATGGCGTGATACAGAGTCGATGCTAAAAACAGCACCACCATGCTGGTACCATAGATAATGGCACTGGTGAGTTCAAAGGCGTCGTTAGCAACAATTATCATCAAGGTTAGCGCCGCAACACTTAACAATGCCCCCAGCCCATGGGTGATCGAGTTCACTAATTCTTCAACGAATGAGTAGCCTTGAGAGATTTTTTGCTTAATTACCTGCGTTGCCATAATGCTATTGTCTTTTTGTCACTGTCAGTGATAAGGGATTTCAACTAGTATGACCAGTTGAGGGGGGAATTACAAACTTTAAATTGTACGATAATTAACCGTTGGCTGGCAATGCCACTCAGTGGTTTACATTTTCGGGCAATAAAAAGCCCCGTGATTGCGGGGCTTTCGTTGTAAGTTTTGTGGTTCTACTTATCCGTTTAGTACTCTTCGAGCAGATGCTCAAATGAACCGTTAAAAAACTCTATTTCTTTTTCTAGTTCTAGTCTTTCTTTAAGTTGCTCAATCTCACGCCATTTACGTTTTTGTTTCGTTTTGGCCTTCGACTTACCTTCAATTAACTCCACTAAACTATCAATTGGATCCATGTTAAAGCTCCTTATTATTTTTACAACGCCCTCTTTTAATAACACAGCGAATTACAAAATGAAACACTTTGAATACAAAATAATAAGAAAAAAGTCGCGCTTGGCGACTTTTTGTACACTTGTTACGTTTTGACCGTTAAAGCAACATAAGTTGCGGTAATTTAAAACAAACTGGCGAGTTTTTCTTCAAGTTTGATCTGGTCGGCGGTAAAACCGCGGATGCCTTCGGCCAGTTTTTCCGTTGCCATCGCGTCTTCGTTCATCTGCCAGCGGAAAGCTTGCTCTGTTAATGGCGTAGGGCGTGCTGTGGTGACTTCGCCTTTCACCAGTTTTTGGCTAACCGATTCGCTACTCTGCTCGAGCTCGGCGAGTAATTGCGGGCTAATCGTCAGACGATCACAACCGGCAAGCGCTAAAATTTCTTCTTTATTTCGGAAACTTGCGCCCATCACTATGGTTTTATAATCAAATTTTTTGTAGTAATTATAAATACTGGTGACTGACACTACCCCCGGGTCTTCATCCGCTGGATAGCTGTCTTTGCCGGAGCTTTTTTTGTACCAATCTAAAATTCGGCCGACAAATGGAGAAATTAAAAATACTCCGGCTTCGGCACAGGCCTGCGCCTGAGAAAAACTAAACAATAGCGTCAGGTTACAGTTAATGCCTTTCGCTTCCAGAATTTCTGCTGCTCTGATACCTTCCCAGGTAGAAGCCATTTTAATTAATATCCGGTCATTACTGATGCCGGCGTCATTGTATAAAGCAATTAATTTTTCGGCTTTGGCAACTGTGCTTGTTATATCAAACGACAACCGTGAGTCGACTTCGGTAGAAATTCTACCGGGAATTACCTTTAAAATTTCCAGGCCAATCAATACCGATAATTTATCTCCGGCATCGAGAATTTGTTGCTCTGCATTATCGGACTGTTGTTTTGCCCAACGGACTGCTTCCGCAAGTAATGGTTGATAACTGTCAATGCTGGTGGCTTTTAATAACAGCGATGGGTTGGTGGTTGCATCAATTGGTTGATATTGTCCGATCGCACCCACATCACCGGTATCGGCAACGACTGTGGTCATGGCTTTTAATTGAGATAATTGCGAGGTCATAAGTCACCTAATGTAATAAATTCAAGGAAAAAAAATGTAATATAATTTCAGAAAAAGACAGTTTTGTTGCAAGGTTAAGCGACGATAAGTGTTTTCCTAACCTTATTTGTAACAAAATAACCAGATATGGCAAGGGCTAAATTACTATTTAGAGTAAATAATCCATTTTAATCGGCATTATTGTCAAATTCGCTATTAAAATTCTGCCTGTTAACATGATATAGTTTTGCTTATGTTAAATAATTTCTGCGTATTATCATGCTAATAGTTGTATCCCCTGCTAAAAATTTAGATTTCGAATCCGATCTCGCCACCACTGAGTATAGTCAACCTGAATTGTTGGACCATAGTGAACAATTGATCAAACGTTGTTTAAAACTAACACCGGCGGATCTGTCTTCGTTAATGGGAATAAGCGATAAGCTGGCAGGCTTAAATGCTGCCCGTTTTGCTGACTGGAGCATGCCCTTTACCGTCAAGAATGCCCGGCAAGCAGTATTGGCATTTAATGGTGATGTTTATACCGGTCTGGATGCAAAAACATTGAGTGAGCAAGACTTTAGTTTTGCCCAACAACATTTAAGAATACTGTCTGGCTTGTATGGGTTGTTGAAGCCTCTTGATTTGATGCAAGCGTATCGGTTAGAAATGGGCACTAAGCTTGATAATAACCGCGGCGCGAATTTGTACCAGTTCTGGGGCAACGTTATCACCGATAAACTTAACCAAACGCTGCAAGCGCAAGGCGACGACGTGCTGATCAATTTAGCATCAACGGAATATTTCAAGTCGGTGAAAAAGAAAGAATTAAATGCCACGATCATTACTCCAGCATTTAAAGACTGGAAAAACGGTCAATATAAAATGATCAGCTTTTTTGCCAAAAAAGCTCGCGGTTTAATGGCTCGATACATCATTGAGAATCAACTTAATGATGTTGAACAAATTAAGCAATTTGATGCCGCTGGCTATGGATATAATGACGAGTTATCAACGCCATCTGTGCCAGTGTTTACTCGCAAAGAAATTTAACTTTAGCGGCGGCAATAATTTCCTCAAAAAAACAGCTATCATTTGCGCTACGGTATAAAGAAAATATAAGGAGTTATTTTGTTAACCTTACTGGCTAAATTATTAAAAGCATTAAATTCGGAAAGCTCGCCTCGGCAAATTGCCCTGGCGATTGCTTTGGCTATGATCATCGGGCTTACCCCGACGCTAAGTTTGCATAACGTATTGGTGCTATTAACCGCTTTTGTGCTACGAGTAAACTTGAGTGCATTCTTTGCTGCTATTGCTGCATTTAGTCTCTTAGCATTAGGCTTAACCTCTATTTTTGCCAGTGTTGGTGAGAGTTTGTTAACCAATGCCAATTTAGCCGGGTTTTGGCAGGGCTTATACCAGTTTGAATTATTAAAACTGGCGCATTTTCATCATACCTTAACCTTGGGCGCTTTCATTTGTGCGCTTATAAGCTTCATCCCCATGCTGTTTTTAAGTCAATACCTGGTGGTTAGGTATCGCCATCATCTGAAGGCTTTCATCGAACGTTTTAAAATAGTGCAAGCATTAAAAGCATCAAAGTTTTATCGTTTGTATCTAAAAATATCTGACAAGGGAGCGGTCTAATGGCTAAGTATTTTCGCTGGCAGGGACTGTTAGGTTTTGTTGCCACCATAACCGTTATCGCGGCATTACTCTTTATTCTCGCGCCGAGTATTGCCAAAGTAGGCCTGGAAAAAGGTATTGCCTGGTATTCGGGTGCAGAAGTGAACATTGATGATGTGGACATCAATTGGTCACCCTTGGTGTTAACAATTAATCACCTGCAAATTACCGATAATGAAAATCCAAGCCATAATGTCGTCGCTTTCGATAAGGCGAGTGCCGGTATTGATTTTGCCCAATACCTGTTTGGCAACCTACTGATCGAAGAATTAACCATTACCGGTATTCGCATTGATCAAGAGCGAGACACTGTGGGCGAAGTGTATCGCGATGCCAATACCTCAATTACCGACGAAACCGTGCAGTCACTTGAACAGCAAATGCCATCTATTGAAAACCAATTGCCAGAGATAAATGATATTTTAAATGACTCAAACCTGTTAACGGTAAAGGCAGGTCAACAGCTCGAGCTAACTTATCAGCAAGAAAAGCAAAAACTCAACCTGTTAAAAGCGCAGTTGCCCAGTAAGCAAGCCATTAGCGAATATCAGGCGAAAGTGAAGCAACTTAGCAAAAGTAAAGTGAAGTCGGTTGACGATCTTAGCCGTTTAAAGCAAGAACTCGAAGTGTTAAAAAAACAGTTTAAACAAGATCAAACCCTGGTTAAAAGCGCAAAACTACAGCTTAAAGAAAGTAGAGATAATATTGCCAAAGCGGTTACCGCGGTGAAAACTGCGCCGAAACAGGACTGGCAACAATTAAAATCAAAATATCAATTAGACAAAGTCGATAATGCCGACTTTGCCCATATACTATTCGGTGAAAATGCTCGTCAATATTATCAGCAAGCGGAAAGTTTTTATCTGCGCATCAAACCTTTTATTGAATCGAGTAACCGCGAGAACGCAGCAGAGCAAGGGCAACGTCAACAGAGTCTGGCCAGTGGTCGATTCGTGCAATTTATTGATGAAAACCCTTTACCGCCATGGTTAATAAAACAGGCCTATTTTCAACTGACATTAGCAGAAGGTAGTTTTGAATTTCAATTGAGTGAATTAACGAGTGAACATTGGCATCGAAACCAACCAACCCTGGTCAAGGTAAATACGACTAAATTGTTAGCTGGTGGCGAGGCTGAATTATCGGCGAGAGTATTTAACAATAATGAAAATATTCGCGCTCAAGGTGACTGGCAGTTTATGCAGATCCCGGTAAAAGATGCAAAACTCAGAGAGCAGGATAATTTATCTTTAGCTATGGCGAGTGCCGAAGTCGCCGGCGTGGGCCAGTTTTCTTTTATTGATTCTGTGATCGATAGTGCCAACGAATTTAACATCAGCAACGCCAGGTACACCGGCGCATCTACCTCTTCAATTGGCCGTGCTTTGCTTGGAGCAATTGATGGCGTTGAGCAATTTTCATTAAGCGTTGGCATCGCAGGGCAAATCCACTCGCCAAGTTACCAGGTAAAGTCTGATCTCGATAATGTCATCAGTAATGCTATTGCGGCGCAGTTGCAACAGAAAGTGACTACTTTTCAGCGAAAATTACAATCGGGGTTAAAACAGAAAGTGAGCCAGACATTGGCAATGGATAAAACTCAGGCCGCTGAACTTGGCGATATAGAAACGCTATTGAATGACACCGACAAGGCCTTGAAAAAATTGATGAAATCGAAAATAGCTGACAGCAAAAAGAAAGATCTGGAAGATAAATTAAAGGAAAAACTTGGCAAGTTATTTGGTTAATCAATGAAGTTAAATATTTTGAAAAATGCTGATAGCTCACAACAATCAAAAGTGCTCGTTAGCGCAGGTTTTTTGTTGCTAATTATCATCGTTTGGCAAGCTTTTAGTTATGTGAATAACCAACAAACACTTGCCTATCAGCATATATCTACCCCGAAGCTGAATGATGTTTATGTTATTAATAGCGAGGTGTTAAATAATCAGTCACGACTTCGGGAAAAGTACCTGATCACTCAGGTAAGCGCCGTTGAAGATGACAAGGTAAGCCTACGGGTGAGTAACTTTTTATTTCTTCGGGTAAGAGATGCTATCCAGAGTATCCGTTCGGATAAATTTCTTACCCAAAATTATTTCTCTGCTACCCCGCTGGTGATGCCACGCACTAGACTGCAGCAATTGTATCTTGATGACGGCATCGATGACGTTGGTCGCTCAACTGATGGCATGCATTTGTACGGTGGGGTTATTATCGGTAAGGCGGTCAAGAAAAAAAGAACGGTCCGCCTTGGTAGTCAGGACAACCAAGTGGCTATCGCGTATTATCAGGGCAGTATGGGTTATGAAAAGGATTGGCGCGAAGCCTTTCGCTTATTTAAGCAAGCAGCGGAAAAAGGTCATCCCTATGCACAGCTGAATTTAGCCAATATGTATAAAGATGGCGAGGGGGTAGCAAAAGATTTACAACTGGCAATATTCTGGTACGAAAAAGCCAGTTTGCAACAGGTAACGGCTGCTAAATATGAGTATTTACGACTTTGTCAGCAGTTAGTTGAGTGTACAGAGTTACCATAGTAGTAAGTAAATAACAGCTCTTAAAATAAACTTGGTATTATTCAACTTCCCAAAAAATTTCTTTTTTTACACCATTGCGTAAATACACAAAGGCAATTTTTTCGCCTTTTTTTGCATTGGCAAAGCGTTGCTTTATTTTTATCGCGGCAGGTAAGTCTTTGATCTTGATATTATCCACTTCAAGAATAATGTCGCCACCGAGCAATACCGGCGTTCTGCCGATCATCACATTTAAATAGCCCCCTTGAAAACCTAGTTTGTGAGCTAACGTTGCCGGGATAACGTGTTGTATTAGCATGCCATAACCATATTGGTTATTAATCGCTTTGGCCTGAACTTGATTCAGCAGGTGAGGGATAAAACCAACAAAAGCGCTCGGCTCTGAGGCAATGATATCGCGAACTGTATCAACAGAGACAACAAAACCAAGGCCATTGCTGCCTCCTGATTTTGACAAAATATGGCTAACGATGCCTATGATGTCACCGTCAAGGTTAAATAACGGTCCCCCTGAATTCCCCTGGTTAATTGCGGCATCGGTCTGTAACAGGCGTGGAGTAATATCGGTTCCGGGAATGGTTTCTCTATCACGTACTCCGCTGAGATAACCGACCGATAAACTATGACTCACGCCATAAGGGGCGCCAATGGCGATAACTTGCTCACCAATGGTATAATCACCGGCTTTGGCAAGTTTGAGCACTTGTACATTATCGGGCATTTTTCTTGCTCTGATCATTGCCAAGTCGATAAGGTTATCAACCCAAACCACATGACCGCTGGTTTTACTGCCATCGGCAAAAATCACCTCAATTTTTGTGGCTCTGCCAACGACATGTGCGGCAGTAAGGATCTGCCCGTCCTTACTTATGATTGCCCCTGAGCCCAGTGATTCACTCGTTGTCGACTTATAACTGACCTGACCAGGCTTTGGATTGGCGATAGCCGTTACATGTAATTCAACAACGCCATCATTGACAGTTTTAAAAAGCTGTTTAACCGAAGGGGCCGCAACAGCTGTGCAGGTAAGGATAAATAACATGCTCAGACAAAGAATACGTACCATAATTTTAATGTTCCTTTAATAATAAAGAATAATTAGATTCATCAACTGTAACTTAATTAATAGCTTCGGGCTACAGGGTTCGGGCTTCGGGCAGAGTGGGCATTGTTACACGGTAGGTGAATTCATCAAATCCACAGATCGTAGCCAGTAGCTCGTTGCTAGAAGCTTAATTAAGCCCTAAGCAAATCGCTTAGGGCTGGTATATGGATAGATGAAAAGTGAGCAATTAAGAGGCTAATTTTTTCTTGGCTTTTTTCGCTTTCTTGGCTTTTTTCGCCGCTTTTGCTTTTTTGCTTAAGCCCGCGCTTTTCTTTACCACTTTGGTTTTATTGCGCTTAACCGGCACCCGTGCTTCTTTAAATTTTGGTCTTAATTCGTCAATCACCCGGCGTTGTAAATGCTCTTCGGTAAAGCGCTCAATTTTAGCAATTGATGACATATCATGAGCTTCAACTAAAGAGATTGCTGTGCCTTTTTTACCGGCACGACCGGTACGGCCAATGCGGTGAACATAAATATCGGCTTTACGTGGCAGGTCAAAGTTGATCACATGGGTAATATCATCGATATCTAAACCGCGAGCGGCAACGTCGGTGGCAATCAAAATATTTACCGTGCCATTTTTTACTCTCTTTACCGCGTTATTGCGTTTATCTTGCGGCATTTCGCCTTCAAGCCAAACATTGCGCAATTCTTCACTTTGTAACGAACCAGCAAGCATTTGCACGGTTTCACGTTTATTGGCAAAGACTACCGCACGTCTTACTTCTTCTTGCTTAAGAATATGAATTAACTGCTTAAGCTTGTGCTCTCTGTCATCGGAAATGTGGATCCATTGATGAGTTTTGGCTTTTTCTTTACGCGAGGGATCAGCCTCGACAAACACCGGCTCGTTTAATAGATCTTTAGAGAAACGGATAATGCCAGCACCGGCTAACGTTGCCGATAACAACAAGGTTTGTTTACGCCATCTGGCTTCGCCGGCAATACGGTTAATGCTGTCAGAAAACCCCATATCCAACATACGATCGGCTTCATCGAGCACGAGAATTTCAATTTCCCGAGCATCAAACTGTTCATTATCAATATATTCGAGCAAACGTCCTGGCGTGGCAATGAGCATATCGGTGGTTTGCGTTAAAATTTCTTTGTGTGATCCGTAGTTGACGCCACCAGTGATCAGGCCGATTTTAATCTCGGTATGAGCCGTTAATAACTCTGCTTGTTGATGAATTTGCGTCGCCAATTCACGCGTAGGGGCCAACACTAAGACTCTTGGGTAGCCTGGTTTAGTACGGGGGTAGTCCAATAAATGTTGCGCACAAGGTAAAATAAATGCCGCGGTTTTACCGGTTCCGGTTGGCGCTGATGCCAACACATCTTTACCGGCCATTGCCGCAGGTAATACTTTTTGTTGGATTGATGTTGGTTTTTTAAAACCGGCTTTAATGGTACCGGCAACCAGTTCATCATCAAGATCAAACTGTGTAAACATGGATTGATTTTACCTTAGAAATATATATTGATATGAAAGCCACTGCTTTCTTTGCGTATTATAGAGACTTAATTGCTTATTTACTAAACAAGTTTGCCATCGCTATGTATTTTTACTTTATTAGGCGATTAATTCACTGATTTCGTCAAGAACTTGTTCAGTCCACTGCTCAATGCGCTGCTCACTTAAGTTGTATTGAGTTTCATCATCGAGGGATAAACCGACAAAAAACTCGCCATCTTCGGTCAATGCTTTTGATGCTTCAAATTCATAACCTTCATTGGGCCAGTAACCGATAACATTGGCACCTTGTGGGATGATTTGATCGTGCAGCATACCCAGGGCATCCTGAAACCATTGGCCATAACCAACCTGGTCGCCCAAACCAAACAAGGCAACAATTTTGCCATTTAACCTAAGTGAGCTGATATCGTCCCAACTCGACTCCCAGTCTTCTTGCAGTTCACCAAAATCCCAGGTTGAGATGCCAAATATGATGATATCAAATTGCTCACAATCGGATAATGGCACGTCTTTGATGTTGTATAGTTCAACCAAATCTGCGCCGAGTGAGACCTGAATTTTTTCGGCCGCCATTTCGGTATAACAAGTTGTTGAGCCATAAAACAAGGCAATTTTCATGATACTGCAGAACCTATGATTAAATTTGCCGCGATTCTAGCAGATTTCAACCATGGAACTCAAAGTAATAATGGCATTGCTGAACTATAATTAGTTAATGAAATGTAAAAATACGGCGATTAGGGTAAAAGTGTGGTCAAGCTGAGCGGTTTCACTTGCATTTGCGCCAAGAACTGAGTAATTTTATTCGCCTTATCTCGGTCTCATCCAATTCGAAAGATATTTTTCGTAAATGAGTTACCAAAATGGTCTTAGGAATACAGAATATGATGAAAAAATTCATTGCCATCGTTGCCGCAACAGCGATGTTAATAGCAATGCCTGCTACGTCAAATGAAGACAATACGGCGAAAATTAAAGCGAACCTGGAAAAACTAGGGCTACAAGCAGAGTCTGTGCAACCGTCCAAAATGGATAATTTGTACGAAGTAATAACTAACCAGGGGCTATTTTATACCAGCGCCGATGGTGATTTTTTGATTCAAGGGAAAGTTTATCAAATTACTGATGAGGGTATCAGTAGCTTAACCGAGGAAAGCTTAGCGAAAGTTCGTATTGAAGGTATGCAAACATTCTCGGATTCGATGATAGTGTTTCCGGCCAAGGATGAAAAATACCAAATGACCGTATTTACCGATTTAACTTGTGGCTACTGCCGTAAATTACACCAACAAATTGATCAATATAATGATTTAGGCATTACCGTTCGGTATTTAGCATTTCCTCGTGGTGGTTTGGCGAGTCAGTCATACACTGACATTCGCAGTGTATGGTGTAGTGATGATCAGCAGTCGGCAATGACACAAGCCAAGGGCGGGATAAAAGTTGAGCAGAAAGTGTGTGCGTTACCGGTAGCCGAACAATACGATTTTGGCCGTAAAGTTGGCGTTTCAGGTACTCCGGCCATCATTCTCAATGATGGTAATATGGTACCTGGTTATAAAACACCGCAACAAATGCAACAAATTTTACAGTCTAGTTCGATCAATAAAGCGGGTTAATTGTAGCGATAACGGCTGTGTAGCAAATCAAAAAAATTAAACAAGGCGCCGATTCGGCGCCTTGTTTCTATCCACTGCCTTTTACGGTACACTTTTCATTTCTGCCCTGAATTACTGACTCTTATGGACAAGCAAATTTGTCGCCGTGAAACGGTTGATTGCTCAACACTGCCTACGCACCTACACCCTATTTTAAAGCAAATTTATGCCAGTCGAGGGGTGAAAAGTGAATCCGAATTATTGCAAACTGCTGATCAAATGCACAAACCGGGCGAGCTGCTCGGACTAGACCAAGCTTGTGCATTGCTGTTTACCGCAATAAAACAAAATAAGCGCATTATTGTGGTTGGCGATTTTGATGCCGATGGTGCTACCAGTTCGGCATTGATGATGCAGGGGTTAAGTTTACTCGGCTCCGATAATCATGACTTTATTGTGCCCAACCGTTTTGAATACGGTTATGGGTTGACTCCTGAAATCAGTGAAATTGCGGTGCAACAAGGTGCCGAAGTGATCGTTACCGTGGATAACGGCATAAGTTGCATCAAAGGTGTCGCCAAGGCAAAAGAATTGGGTTGTATTGTGGTCGTTACCGATCATCATTTACCCGGTGAACACTTGCCCGATGCCGATGCGATTGTCAATCCTAACCAACGAGGCTGTAGCTTTCCCAGCAAGGCGCTTGCCGGCGTTGGGGTAGCCTTTTATTTAATGGCAGCACTAAGACAAACGATGCGTCAGCAAGAGTGGTTTACCAGCAAAGGAATAACTGAGCCGAATATGGCACAGTTACTCGATTTGGTCGCGTTGGGCACGGTTGCCGACGTGGTAAGTCTGGATAAAAATAATCGCATTTTGGTAACGCAGGGAATTAAGCGCATTCGAGCCGGAGCAACCAGACCGGGGATTCAGGCACTGATTGAAATTGCTGGCAAAAATCAGCAGAAGCTGGTGGCCAGTGATTTTGGCTTTGGTCTGGGGCCGAGGTTAAATGCCGCGGGCAGGCTCGATGACATGGGCTTAGGAATACAATGTTTACTGGAAACGGATTTGTATAAAGCCAGATTAATGGCGGCCGAGCTTGACTCACTCAATAAAACCCGACGTGAAATTGAGCACGGCATGCAAGTGGAAGCTGAGCAGGTATTGAACAGCCTTAATTTCAATCAAGCTAACTTACCTTCGTCTATCGCGCTTTATCAAAGTGACTGGCATCAAGGGGTGATTGGCATTGTCGCCGGTAGGTTAAAAGAAAAATTTCATCGGCCCACGATAGTTTTTGCCGATGGTAGCAATGGCGAAATTAAAGGTTCGGCTCGTTCGATTTCGGGTTTGCATATTCGCGATTTGTTAGAGCACATTGATTCACAATATCCGGGGCTGATCTTAAAGTTTGGCGGCCATGCGATGGCAGCCGGCTTATCGATAAAGGTGGAGGATTTTCAACAGTTTCAGCGTTTGTTTGAGCAGTATGCCAATAAATGGCTAAGTGCTGAGATGCTAGACAATAAAATTTTATCTGATGGCGAATTATCAACCGATGCCTTTACTCTTGAATTCGCGCAATTACTGAGAGAATCAGGGCCATGGGGGCAAAGTTTTGCTGAGCCAGTATTTGATAATCATTTTAAAATTATTCAACAACGCATTGTTGGTGAAAAACATCTGAAATTAATGGTTCAAATTGATGACTTAGCTATTGACGCCATTGCTTTTAATGTAGACACCAGCATTTGGCCCAATCACAAATGTGAAACAGTACATTTGGCTTATAAACTCGACATAAATGAATTTCGTGGCAAGCAAACGGTTCAGCTTTTGGTTGATCATATTGTCGCTGGGTAAAATCAGTCGATTAAAAAACATAAAGATAGCGCTCTGCTCTTTTATGTAGGACGTTATTACGCTACAATGCGCGACTATTTTTCTAAGTTTTTGAGCTGAGTTTTTATTGATGTTTGAAGTCAATCCTTTACATAACCAAATCAAAGACATTCGCGAACGCACCAGTGTGCTTCGGGGGTACCTTTGACTATGACCAAAAAGCTGAACGCTTAACTGAAGTTAATCGTGAGTTAGAGCTTCCAGATGTTTGGAACGAACCTGAGCGGGCGCAAGCACTTGGCAAAGAACGTTCATCATTAGAGCTTATCGTAAAAACTATCGACGATATGGATAGTGGTTGTGAAGATGCCAGTGGTTTAATTGAATTAGCTGTCGAAGAAGAAGACGAAGAAACATTAAATGAAGCTCAAGCCGAAATTGATGGCTTAGAAGCGCAGTTGGCAAAACTTGAATTTCGTCGCATGTTTTCTGGCCCGCAAGATGCGAACAGTTGTTATCTTGATATTCAATCTGGCTCTGGCGGCACTGAAGCACAAGATTGGGCACAAATGATCCAGCGTATGTTTTTACGTTGGGGCGATGCCCACGGCTATAAGCCTGAAGTTTTAGAAGAAACCGATGGTGATGTGGCCGGAATCAAAGGTTGTACTATTAAGTTTTCGGGTGAATATGCCTATGGTTGGTTAAAAACCGAAACCGGGGTACACCGTTTAGTGCGCAAATCGCCATTTGATTCGAGCGGTAAGCGTCATACCTCGTTTGCATCAGCATTTATTTACCCTGAAATAGACGATAATATTGAAATAGATATAAATCCAGCTGATTTACGCATTGATACGTTTAGAGCATCTGGAGCTGGTGGTCAGCATGTTAACAAAACAGACTCGGCCATCCGTATAACTCACATTCCAACGAATGCCGTAGTGCAGTGTCAAAGCGATCGCTCGCAGCATAAAAACCGAGCGCAAGCAATGAAGCTATTAAAAGCTAAACTGTATGAATTAGAAATGCAAAAACAAAACGAAGATAAGCAAATGCTCGAAGATGGCAAGTCTGACATCGGCTGGGGCAGCCAAATTCGTTCTTACGTGCTAGATGATAGCCGTATAAAAGATTTACGGACCGGCGTTGAATCACGCAATACACAAGCAGTGCTAGACGGTGGTTTAGATCCATTTATTGAAGCCAGTTTGAAGTTTGGTTTATAAACTTCAAATTTGGCCTTTAAACAAGCAAGATAACCTGAGACATAAACATGACAGAACAAGCTAAAGACGAAAACAAGTTAATCGCCGAACGTCGCGGTAAACTCGATAACATTCGTGCAAACTGCCCAGCTAATGGCCACCCAAATGATTTTAATCGTGAGCATTACGCTGCCGATATTCAAGCTGAGCATGGTGAAAAAACCAAAGAAGAGCTAGAAGAGTTACAAGTAACTTATGCTGTTGCTGGTCGTGTTATGGCTAAACGTGGTCCATTTTTAGTTTTACAAGACATGTCAGGCCGTATTCAGGCCTATGCTGAAAAAGCGGTACAAAAAGATATTAAAGCACGTTGGGGTTTATTAGATATTGGTGACATTATTGGTGTTAAAGGTATTCTGCATAAATCCGGTAAAGGTGATTTGTATGTGAATATGGAAGAATATTCATTATTAACCAAATCATTGCGCCCGTTACCAGAGAAATTCCATGGCTTGTCTGATCAAGAAATGAAATATCGTCAGCGTTACGTTGATTTAATTATCAACCAGGATACGCGCGATACCTTTCAGGTTCGTTCAGAAATTGTCAGTGGCATTCGTAACTTCCTGGCAAAACGCAACTTCATGGAAGTGGAAACGCCGATGTTACAGGTGATCCCGGGTGGCGCTACGGCAAAACCATTCGAAACCTTCCACAATGCCTTAGACATCGACATGTTTTTACGTATCGCGCCAGAGCTTTACTTGAAACGTTTGGTAGTCGGCGGCTTTGAGCGCGTTTTCGAAATTAACCGTAACTTTAGAAACGAAGGTTTATCGACTCGTCATAATCCAGAATTCACCATGATTGAGTTCTATCAGGCTTATGCCACCTATGAAGATTTAATGAACTTGACCGAAGAAATGTTACGTACTCTTGCGCAAGATGTTATGGGTACTACGGTCATTCGTAATACCGTGAAAAACTCTGACGGCGAAGTGGTAGAAGAGAAATTTTACGATTTTGGCCAACCATTTGAACGTTTATCGATGATGGATGCCATCACTAAACATGCGCCACAGTTAGATGCCGAAGTGATTAACGATCCAGAAGGTCGTTTTGCAGAGTTACGCGCCATTGCCAAACAAGTTGGCGTGAAAGAGCCTGAAGGTAAAAACGTTTGGGGTCCGGGCAAGTACCTTTGTGAGATCTTTGAAGAAGTTGCTGAGCATATGCTTGACCAACCAACGTTCATCACTGCCTACCCTTGGGAAGTCTCTCCACTGGCACGTCGTAATGATGATAATGCCTTTATCACCGACAGATTCGAATTTTTCGTTGGTGGCCGTGAACTCGCCAATGGGTTCTCTGAGCTGAACGATGCCGAAGATCAAGCCGCACGCTTTAAGCAGCAAGTGCAAGAAAAAGATGCCGGCGATGATGAAGCAATGCACTTTGATGAAGATTACATCACCGCGCTTGAGTATGGCTTACCGCCAACTGCTGGTGAAGGGATTGGTATCGATAGATTGGTAATGCTATTTACCGATTCACCAACCATTAAAGACGTAATTTTATTCCCGCACATGCGTCCTGTTGCCGAATAACCGTACTCGGTTATCAATAAAAAAACCTCGCTCTGCGAGGTTTTTTTTACCCGGTTGGCGGGGTTTCAACCTGAAGGATCCCCACAAGTTTAATCTCACGTTTCATTAACTAATTCAGTTAGAGCGAGCCTAAGTTCGCTCTTCGTTAGTCGATATTGCCTTCCTTGGTGCTGCAATAATCTCAATG
>NZ_JQDZ01000016.1 GCF_000764205.1 Thalassotalea sp. ND16A | reverse complement strand
GTTTTAATATGGTAACGAGTTTTGCTAACTCTCACGGTCCTGTCTTTGGGCCGCTTTCTTTTCTCTGGTAGTATAAACTGTTTGACGTTCTCGCGCATAGCCCGAAGTTTTTTCGGTATACTTCCTGGTGTTGCGATAGCGCACCACATTAATTCATCTTGAATATAACGCATTGCCATAACAAAGCTTATTCTCAGTGGTGATACATCGGCTTCTTTCGCTATTTGGCTTATTTCAACTCGGATCAAATTATAAGCGATAAGTATCCCCCAAATTTCTTGATAAATACCTTCAACCGTTTTGCTTCTAAGTAGGATATTCTCATCCAGTTGATATTGCTTAATTTCTCCATAGCCATTTTCGATTTCCCAGCGCTCGAAATATACATTTAGGATGTCTTTGGCAGAATATTTATTTGTATCGGTCAATGAGCTGATCACGCCAATTATATGATTGCTTTCCTTTCTTTCACCATAGGTGGTAAGTCTTGCCTGCCATGTTTTAGGCAAATCCGGATGTTGTTTTTTAGCATCTCGAGAGACTGTCATTTCAACAAGAAAATCATTGTCACCGTATGTCTCTAACACTTTGTATTTAGTGTTGGATTTAATAGGAGTCATCCAATGGATATTTTTATCTTTTTGTTGCCAGTCTGTCATCAGTTTCGCGCTTATATAGCAGTTATCGAATATGGTTAATGAGTCTGATGGAGCCGAATCTTTAAGTTGTCTAGCATATGTTATTTCGCCAGAGCTGCACGGGCCAAATCTCACATCACGTATCATTCGACTTCTCAATGACATCAGGGCGCATAGACGAGCAATTGGGTATACAGACTTCTTATTTTGATTACTGATATGGTCAAAGTGCTCAGAGGTTTCTTTGCCATCTGCACACCGTAATGTCGTGCCATCAATAGAAAATAGCTCTAAGCCATTCCACCTATCATCAGCATCTTCACGCTGACACCAATGCTCTGAGGTAAGATTGAATAGAGCCTCAAGTGGCTTTGCCGTTAGTCGCTCTCTTGCTTGAGGCACAGCACTCGGGGCTACTGATTCGCCAAGTTTATTGGTTAGTGTTAAATCTAGTTTAGAAACCACTTCACTGATTGGTCTATTACGGTAAAGCCCAAGGCCAACGACAAGCCAAACAACAAGTTCGGCGGGAAGCTTACGCCTTCTCATACTCGCTTTATTGGTTTCGTCTAATGCCTGCTCAATCCATTCCATAGGTAGTTCTTTTTGAAATACCGATAAATCTTCTGGTGCAGCAAATAACTCTGTATCAATTAACCAATTTGAAAGCATGAAAAATAGCCCTGTCTAAATAGAAGGTGCTATTGTCGTATGATCGTTTTTCTTGTCAACCGATCGTTTTCCTTAACTGATCGGTGTTA
>NZ_JQDZ01000015.1 GCF_000764205.1 Thalassotalea sp. ND16A | reverse complement strand
GAACGTCAAACAGTTTATACTGCCAGAAAAAAGAAAACGGCCCAAAGACAGGACCGTTAGAGTAAGTAAAACTCGCTACCCAATTAAAACACGATCCTCTTAACTGAATGGTGTTAGGCGCAGGCCGGGACCTCCTAAATTCAAAACGTGCATTGAAACAATGGCTCTTTGAGCTGCGGGCCTCGAGCAACGGGCAGTTCGCGTGAACGATAGATGAAGTGATTTAACTTGTGCTCACTGTCAAGCATGGGGGTTCCGACCTTCGTCGGAATGACGGTGAATTTTTTCTTAGAATATTGGAGTTTACACGATGTTTGTTTATTTACACCACGTCATCCCGTTATGCTTTTGAACGGGACCTCCTAAATTCACAACGTGCATTGATAACTTCAAATTTCAGACAAAAAAAAGGCCGCGTAAGCGACCTTTTTCTTAGTGTCTTAAAATCGATTATTCAATGATTTTAGAAACAACACCAGCGCCTACTGTTCTGCCACCTTCACGGATAGCGAAGCGTAAACCTTCGTCCATCGCGATTGGGTTGAT
>NZ_JQDZ01000014.1 GCF_000764205.1 Thalassotalea sp. ND16A | reverse complement strand
AACCGGAAGGATCCCCACAACTTTAATCTCATGTTTCATTCACTAATTCAATCAGAGCGAGCCTAAGCTCGCTCTTAGTTAGTCGATATTGCCTTCCTTGGTGCTGCAATAATCTCAAGGCTAAATAGCCATATGATAAAACTCTCCTTTGTAAGGTGTTGGCTTGAAATTGGCGATGATAACCGTTTATTTCAGCGGCTTTACCAATAACATACAAAGCGAACTGAGCAAGCATTGCTATCAGTAATATGCTTTCAAGCCTTGCTATTCTGGTACTTCTGCTTCTTGATAAACCAAGGCCATAGTACTCATTTTTATTATCTCGGAATGTTTCTTCAATACTCATTCGCCTTTGATAGATAGAAACTAACTTGTGCGCTGGAAACTTTTCTTTTGGTAAGTTGCTGATCAAGAACCATGGGTCTTTTGCTGACTTTGCCTGCTTTCGGTTAATATTATCTTTCGTGACAATACCTTTATTATTTAGGTTTTTTCTTCCCTTACTTTTCTTTTTAAATACTATGGCACGGCACGTGTACTTATGAGTTTTTGATAGCATACAAGTTGGCAACTCTGAGGCTTGAGAAGACGCTCTACTATGCAGCGTATCTACATGGCGCCACATATCTTCACCTTCTAACTGGCAATGAATAAGACCTCGTACGCGGCCAACCCAATACCAATTATATTCATCAACTATTTTTAGCCAGGTAATACGAAAGCCTGCATCGGTACAGATAATTGGTCGACAATTTATAGGGAGTAACTTTGCTAAGTTAGCTAAAAATCTTTTATGAGCCTTTTGGCTAGTTAATTCACTTTCAGGATAAATTTCTTCATAAATCGTAATGGCGCGCCCACTAACGGGAATGGATGCTCTTATCATCACAAAGTTAGAATCATAAACGGATGACCAATCAACTACGATAATCGGGTTATTTGTCGTAACAAATTGATTAATGATAATTTGATAAAACTCATTACGGCTAGCATGCAGAGTCTTGTTTCCCAACAACCTATCAACTCGTTTTATACTATGCTTCTCTATCTTATTGTTATAGCTACCATTTGTTCGGCCAATACTTGTCAGGCTTAGAGCAGCTCCATGAATAACACTTTCAACAGAAGTGAAAAGAGCACGAGTAATTCTAGGATCGATTTTGATTGATTCTTGGGTAAAAAAGTTTGAAAATGGTCGCATAGTGTTTGAAGTTTGGTTATTTCTGTTTTGTGGTGAAATTAATTTAACCAGATTTCAAACACTTACTCAAATATTTGTGGGGATACTTCAGGTT
>NZ_JQDZ01000013.1 GCF_000764205.1 Thalassotalea sp. ND16A | reverse complement strand
TTGCTCAAATGCAGCAACAACGTTGATAAGTTGATCTTGGTTCGACATGTTTGCGTCCTGATGAATTAGTCGCAGTCATTAAATCAGATCGAAAAATAGAAGTTGAGCTATGCTCTCGTAAGCTCACGACAAGTTAAGGTTTTTATACCTTAGCATTGGCGAGCATGGTTATGAACAAGGCCATGTTCCTGCGGTTGAATCCTTTGCCGGGGCACTGGCAGAATCTGCGCCAGCGCAACTTGCCTGGACTTTGGTGCGCAATAATGAAAACTATTATATGTCGCGCCCAATCGTTGCCGCCATTAATGGCATTGAGGCACTGTTCGATGACATACATACCAATCTAGCCGCAGATTCCGAGATTTCAGCGCGTGGCGCCAAGGCAATCATCGACTATTATGCGCGCCTTTCGGACAAAAAATATGGCTTTCCAATTTCGGCGGAGGGCTCGTTAAAGAATTTGGCGAAATCATTAATGGCAAATGCCCCGCAACAGGCACTCGAAATTTATCAGCAAACCACGGAACTTTATCCAGCATCCGCCTATGCATTTTCTGCATTAGCAAAAGCCTATGCTGAGCTTGAAGATTATAATAGTGCGGTCAAATATCAGGCGCAAGCCGTTGAGAAATCGCAATCGATGGGCACCTGGCATCAAAATAAGCATAACCAGTATCTGACGGAGTATCAGCAAAAACTCAATGAATAAGCTGAACTCGGGGTGATGATTTCTGGTGTAAGAAAATAGCTAACGGGTTAATAATGATCTTCGAACGTTAATATTGCAGCACCTTGTAAGACTATCACCCACTCATGACATTCTTGTTGATGCCAGCCCTTAGTCGGTGAACAATGTCCCTTTGATACTATCCTTTCAATTTTCACTTTGCTGCTACTGGCCAATGTTTCAAATACTTCAGCGCTTAAGTCGCTTGGTATATCGGCGAAGATATTAATCACTATCATCCGCGGCGAGTTCATGAAAATAATCAGGCTGATCCATACTCCAGTCCCATAACCAATTACCCTGTTGTCGAACTCTGGTGACGTCGCGAGCCAAAATCCAGCCATTGGCTAGGCTTTTCAGGGTCATTTTATTGAGGTGATTCAGATACGATTTTTTATCTGCGTAACGTTCTAATATTCGATTTTTTCGCCACTTTTTCAGCGCGCCACGAAAATCTTGTATTTCATTACTGGCAAATAAGTCGTAGCGAAACACCCAAGGCAAAAATGTGGCAATTGGCGCTTTTATCAGTGGATGTTTTATGCCGCCTAATTCATGACCATTAGGATCCAATTTCGGCACCGGCGGCAATATTTCGGCGACAATTACCGGAGGTTGGTTATCAATAACGCCTTGCTGCCAGTTTTCCCCGTAATCGACTTCATACGCAGTATGAGGCTTGTATGGCTTTTCCATGTTCAACCAGGTAGGCAGTTGAAAATGAGCAAAGTTGATTAATGTTTGCTTGGCAAAGCGCGGATACACGCTTTTCGGTGGTTGTTTTTCATCTACCACCCAGCCAGTTAAATGCGCTAACAATGCCCGCAAATGCAATTTAAAATCCAAAGGATTACCACGGTACATGCCAGATTTTTTATCAATCAACAGTAAGTTGTTCGGAGTTTCAACATAATGTTGGGTCGAGGCAAAATGATAAATGCGTTCATTTTTCAGTGGTGCGATATCAAACACATCATGAGTATGAATAAGACCAGCCGCTCTGCCCCAATACTCATAACCGGTATTGGTAAAAAAGGTTTTAGGGTAAAAATATTCGTGCCTGCGCTTTAACAAGCCCACCTTTTTATTGGTATATTTAGAACGCACCCTGGCGCTGGTAAACGGAAAAATATCGGTTGGATATAAAAACGATGACATTCGATGGCCATCGCGAGATGGCTGGGCAAACCGGTGATTAAAGCTACCACGGCCAGCGCCAGCAGAATGAATCAGCATGCCATCGAAGGCAATTTCGCCATTTTCAGTTTCATTAAATCCCTGGTGGAGGAATTGCCGTAAGAAACGTCCCGTTTGTGAAACGCCAAAAGCAATGGTCTTAGGAACAACATAGTCATTTTTCTCGGTTTTAATATACTCAGCCGTATCGCGCAATATCGCTAAACCAAGACCAGTTACCAAAGGATCTTTCGTTGGATAGACAAGCTCATAGATTCCAGGGAAAAAATTTCCCGAGATTCTTTTCCCATCAGCACTAAATTGCCATTGCGACCTGGGCACCACTGAGCGCAGGTTGTCTCGTCCCATTCTTAGAGTTAACCAGGCGTCTTTCTGCTTGAGAAAATCTACCGGGTAAACCGTTTCCAAATTTTCATGGTGGGCCAAAGGTAATAACGATTTACGACTATCTATGGTCCAGTCGCTTCGTGCCCAGCCGCCCAGGCCGATAATTCGTGGCAGTGATGCATACATATTATTTTTACTCACTGGCACATCACCTTGCCAACCTACCCACACTAGCGATAAACCTAAATCTTGAATTAAGCCATCGCCTAATGCTGACGCTTTATTGGGGGTATTTGCACGCTGCGCATGGTTAAAATACCTTAACGATGCTTTCGAGCCTCGATTGCTGACTTCAACCAACGCGCCTTTACGCTGTTTCAGATCTTGGTGTTGAATAATAAAAAAATTGGCTTTGGCTTCCACCAAACCGGCACTATTGGTGGGGGCGATATCGATATCAACAATTTGTTGATTGCTGACACTGTTAGGATCAAAGTGGAAAGTGAACTCACCTGAGATCGCTTCCAGTTTCATGTCTTTGATAGTAAATGCAGTTTTACTTAGTACTTTCTGTTTTACCACAGCGGCTTGGGTAGAAACACTGAAAAGAAATACGCAGCTAAGTACCAAAAAAACTTTCACTTTTCCCATCTGAAATTCCTAACCATATCCATGATTTTGTTATTGTTATTAATAATAAGCTTACCCTTGTTAAAGACAATTGCAAGTTTGAAATAAATACAGTTGAAAAAAACATCAATTTTGAGACGAAATGAGTATTAAATACCAATTTGAATAAGCATGTGATCTACTTTTTTATTCGTTTTAACCATTAAAAATGAGCAGATATTTTAACAACTTGGTATTCTTGAGGGAATTAGGAAAAAAAGGCAAAAAAAAGCGATGATACCGGCCACACAGAGAATCCATTGGTAACATCGCGAAGGGTGAAACAGTTAAAACAAAAAAACTAAAACTAAAACTAAAACAATAACAATAACAAAAAACTAAAAAGGGAAGTTATGAGCTATTCGTTGTTATTCATTTTGGTCATAAATAAGTGCACATAAAACGCACAAATAACCAGTACCGTGACCAAACCACCGGCAGAAAATAACACAATAGGGTCGGCTAACAAAAATTGTAAATTGTTCATAACTCTGTCCTTTTCGAGATTTTCTATATCATAAAAGAGCCAGAGTTAGCGAACCCTGATCTAGATCAACAAAGCATTAACTTAGGTAATTATGAATGCAAAATGCTTTGCAATACGTCGGCTTTAATCAAGTGCACTAAAGTTTCATCAAGCGCTTGCATCGACTCAGTGGCAACAAAACAGCCATCATCATCGCTTTCTATGTAACCATAGTCACGTAAAGCGTTCACTACTGCAGATTGTGCTTTTCTATCAATAAATTCTGGTGCGTTTATATTATGCAACTTAGACATACGTTGGGCTAATGTGGTGGCATCAGACTCAAGCGTTGAACGGCTAATTGGCGCGGTTTGCTTAATGATGTTTACCACTATCGCGTATCGTTGTACCGTTTCACTGATACACGAAGACATAAAGTTCAGCATGAAAGCTATGTCACTGTCTTCATTAATCGACCAGTAGCCTGCCTTACTATGCTTTATCATGCCTTGTTGCTGCAAGGCGGCTAATATTCTTTGGCTTTGCACAGCTACCGTTGCATCGTCCTGCCATAAGAACAATTCGGCTTTCATCAACTGCATTAGCTGTAACACTTTTTGGTTAATTTCTTCCGTGTTTAACTTGTCATAGGTTTTTAAGATACGACAAATTACCGATGGCAACATATAGGCATGAATAATGTTATTGCGATAATAACTCATCTCTAACGTCGCCTGTTTGGACAGTGAGATAATTTGCCCTAA
The DNA here is from genome assembly GCF_000764205.1 of Thalassotalea sp. ND16A. Lineage (GTDB taxonomy): Bacteria > Pseudomonadota > Gammaproteobacteria > Enterobacterales > Alteromonadaceae > Thalassotalea_A. The sequence goes on along the minus strand of NZ_JQDZ01000013.1, from coordinate 53,760 downwards.
CTTATCATCTGCTGCATCGACTTTATTTAATCGTATCACTGAATCGACAAGTTCTTTGCCTGACTCTTCAGGGATAAACATTTCATCACTAAACGGCGCGGTTCGTTGTAAATTCAAGAAGAAATCTAATTGTTCTTCCAGCTCTTTACGAGTGAGTGCATTGTTTTCAGCGGAGAGTAAAATTAATGCCGTCAGCGTCACTGAGTTTAACGCTACCGCTTTGTTAATCTCATTCATTACCTTGTTCGACATGCTGTTTACCGCCGGACTTAACCATTTTGCTTTTGCCGGTTCAACCGGGTCGATACTGTCACGCCACTCGGGGACTTCAGTATTTAAATACTCATTGATATTAATTGGCTGACCAAAGCTGACATAGCCTTTGCCGTAGTTACGCAGTTTACGAATGGCTTTAATAATGCCAAATGCGGACTCTTTTTGTTTCGAGCTGCCTTTTAGCTCTTTATGGTAACTGGCCACTTCCATTACGTGCTCGTAACCAATATACACCGGCACTAAAGTTAGCGGCCGGTCGATACCTTTTAACATGCTTTGGATGGTCATCGACAACATTCCCGTTTTCGGCTGCAATAAGCGCCCGGTCCGGCTGCGACCGCCTTCGGTATAATATTTAACGGCATAGCCTTTATTGAACAACAAGCCCAAATATTCGCGAAATATGGTGGAATACAAACGATTACCACGAAAACTGCGACGAATGAAAAATGCTCCGGCTTTTCTGAAGAAAGGCCCGGCCGGCCAGAAATTTAAATTAATACCGGCGGCGATCCGTGGTGTTACCAAGCCTTGCTGATAAATCACATGAGTCAATAACAGATAATCCATATGGGAGCGATGACAAGGCACATAAATGATCTCGTGTCCTTCTTGCGATAACTGGTGTAAGCGATCGGCATTTTTCACTTCAATGCCATCGTATAAGCGATTCCACAACCAGGTTAACACTCGTGCGCCCAAACGGATCACCGTTTGTCGGTAATCGGCAGCAATTTCTTTCATCATCAACAGCGCTTTTTTCTTAACTTCGGCTTCGCTAATGCCTTTTGATTTCGCTTCGTCTTTGATTAACCTCTTTATCGCTGGGCTGGCAAAAAGTGCATTGAACATTTGCTGGCGATCCAACAAGCGCGGGCCGGTGGCCGCAATCGTTTGCCGATGAAAGTGAAACCGGGTCATGCGGATCATCTTGTGCGCCGCGACTGCATCACTGCCTTGGGTTTGCACCATTTCGCGAAACGATACCGCCGGCGAGAAGCGCGCTAAGGTATCACGCCCTAAAAACAATACTATCCAGAATTTACGTAAAAAATTTGGCGACACCTGATCGGCCAATACATCGCCCATATTGGCTTTTTCTTTGGCCGGTTTACGTCCCCAAAGCAGGTTTACCGGAATGAGCTTGGCGTCTTGCTCATCGTGTTTTTCAAAATGTTTTAATAAGTCTAAACCTTGCGACATTACTTTGGTTTGACGTTGTTTAACCCAAGGAAAGATTGAACTCGGTTTGTCTAAACAAATACAGCGATTCATTAAATTGCCATTAATTTCCACCGTGGCCAGTGGATCTGGCAGGCTCAATTTTTTACAGGCCATTTGCAGCGCCAGTAAATCGCTAGCCGATTGATGACGGACAATGTAAAACACATTTTTGTTATCGCTAAGCCCAACGGCATCAACGCTTTCAGGAATAATTTTACAACGCACCAACAGACGCAGTGGCCAAGACAGTAAAAAATAAAACAAAGCTCTCATTTTCGTTATAACTCAAGGGTTAATGGATTAAATTGGCGCAATAATAACATTATTCACCGCGCATGTACTATAGCCACATTATAGGCCTTATTGCAGCAATAAGGTTCTCTCTGCTATCAGTTAATATGTTGAACAGGCAAGACTTTTTATAATTTAATGTATAAGATTAGTACATAAAAACTGCAAACTATAGCTAAAATAGCATTACAGGGATAAATAGATGAAAAACTTTTCTACCGCATTACTGTTAAGTTCATTGCTTTTCACCATTAATTCAACCGAAGCTTCAGAAATTTCTAGCGCCATTAACAAAGATTATCAGCAGCACTTAGCGCCACTCTGGGATCATTTTCATCGCAACCCAGAATTGTCATTAATGGAGCACAACACCGCAAAACGCCTTGCTGAAGAAATTCGCAGCGCCGGTTTTACTGTCAGTGAGGGCATTGGTGGCACAGGCATAGTGGCAATCATGAACAATGGCGCTGGCCCTATGGTTATGGTGCGAGCCGATATGGATGGCCTGCCGGTTGTGGAACAATCGGGTTTGGCAAATGCCTCTACCGCGAAAATGACCGATTGGGACGGCAATGAAGTTGGCGTAATGCACGCTTGTGGCCATGACGTGCACATCACCTCACTGGTTGGAACTGCCCGGTATATGGCCGCCAATAAAGATGAATGGTCTGGCACCTTAATGTTAATTGGTCAACCTGCCGAAGAGCGTGGTCCTGGTGCATCGGCAATGATGGATGACAACATTTGGCAATCGTTTGGCCAACCAGATTATGCCCTGGCTCTGCATGTCAATGCCAATGTTGCAGCCGGGCAAATAGAAATCGACGAGGGCTCGCCTTATGCGGGCGCCGATACCGTCGATATTATTGTTCATGGTGTCGGTGCTCACGGTGCATCGCCGCACCAGGGTAAAGACCCGATTATGATCGGCGCGCAAATCGTGATGAACCTGCAAACGATTATTAGCCGCGAGCTTGCCCCAAGACATTCTGGAGTCATTACCGTTGGCGCATTCCACTCGGGCACCAAGCACAATATTATTTCCGACAACGCGCATTTGCAATTAACGGTACGCAGCTTAACACCAGAAGTTAGAGCGCAATTATTAACCGCAATCAAACGAGTAGCACTTGGCACGGCGCGCACAGCGGGGGTGAGTGAGGATAATCTGCCAGAGGTTAGCGTCAGTGAATTTTCTTTCCCGCCCACCTTTAATGATAAAGGACTGGCGCAACGCCTGAAAAAAGTGGTCGCCAGTAAGATGGGTGATGAAAAACTAACGCCACCGGTAACATTGGGCATGGGCGCAGAAGATTTTGGTTTTTTTACCACCGAGCCTTACATTCCCAGCGTTTACTTTAAAGTAGGTGGCACACCAAAGGCCGATCTTGAACGAGCCGAAAATGGTGGCGCGCCGGTAGCAAGTCACCACAGTCCACAATTTAAGATCAGCCCGGAGCCGGCGGTAAAATCGGGTATAGAAGCCACAGTGCATGCGTTAATTGATTTGATGCCAAAGAAATAATAAAGGACAGTTGCCGGCGTTTGTGTCGACAATAGTGTAATTGCTTATGATCCATTTTCATCATTCAACGCCAGTAAAGTCTTTACCTAAAGTGATTATTTTACTGCTTATGGTCCTGCTTAGCGCTTGTTCATCGGCAGAGCCTAGATTTAATGGTACAGAACAAGACTTCTGTGCTGACATTGATCAAAGCCAGCAGAGTACCTTAGCCGACTACCTGGCTCCTGTTGCTGAAAAGATGAAGGTCAGCACTGGTGTTTATGTATTGGAACAAGGCACTGAAGCCATGCTAGCGAGAGCCTGGCTCAGTGAAAATGCCGAACAGAGTATTGACGTTCAGTACTTTATTTTTTCAACCGATAACATCGGCCTGATAGCGATAGACTATCTGGTAAAGGCAGCTGAAAGAGGGGTGAAAGTACGAGTATTGGTGGATGACATTATGGTGGAAGCCAACGGCGAAGAGCTGCTAACACTCGCATCGCACGAGAACTTCTCCATTAAGATTTATAATCCGAATGCCAATATCGGCAAGAATATCGTCGATAAAGTGGTTAATTTGGCCACAGATTTTCATGGTGTAAATCAACGCATGCATAACAAAACCTTCATAGTCGATCAGCAGGTCTCGATCACCGGCGGCAGAAACATCGCCGATGAATACTTTGGTTATGATCATCAATACAATTTTCGGGACCGGGACGTACTGTTAATTGGCGGGGCGACAAAAACCCTGAATACTTCGTTTGAGCAATTTTGGCAGAGTGAGTTGAGCGTTTCAGTAGATAAACTGGTGAAAGCAAGTAAACAAGCAAGCACGAGTAGCAATTTTGATGAACTGCACCAATACGCCTGCAATCCAATGAATTTTGTTCCTGCAGTAAGGGCAAAAATTAACGATCTTCCCAACGCTTTTAAGCAGCTAGCAGAACAAGATGAAATACACTGGCTTACCGGCGTGGAATACATCTCTGATCAACCGGGTAAAAATAGTGGCGAGGTATTTTTAGGAGGCAGTGGCTTAACCACCGAGCGACTCATTGATTTAGTCCAGCAGGCGAAAAAATCCGTGATTATTCAAACTCCGTATTTAATCACCACCGACCTGAGTAAAAACATTTTCAAAGCTTTGGTAGATAAAGGCGTTGAAGTGAAAATACTCACCAACAGTTTAGCCTCCAACGATAATTTAGAAGCGTTTAGTGGCTATCAGCGTGATCGCAAAGCGCTGTTAACAACCGGGGTGAAAATCTACGAATTTAAGCCGGATGCGCAAATAAGACAAAAGGTCATGTCAGAGGTGATGCACCAGCAATTAACGCAAGCACCGATCTTCGGTTTGCATGCAAAATCTATGGTCATTGATGAGAAAATCACCATGATCGGCACCTTTAATTTAGACCCAAGAAGTGCCAATCTCAATACCGAAAGTATCACCATTATCCCTTCGGAGAAAATTGCCAAACGGGTTAAGCAAGGCATGCTAGAAGAAATGCAACCGGAAAATGCCTGGCAAACCACCCTTGACTGGAACCCGGATAATGAAGAGAGTCTGTTAAAGCAGCTTAGGGTAAAGCTGCGACGTATCGTGCCGAAAAATATTTTATAAAATTTTCGGCGTAGTTTGCCTGGCAGTAGAAAGAAGTGCAGCCGTTCTCTCTACGGGTTATTTTTCAAGCCGACTATTTTTTTAAACCAATTATGGCATATTCGCCTTTGGCCATAAGCTGAACAGCGACAGCCTTGTCAGATTTATTTTTCCAGTACCAGCCATGAGAGCCGGCAAATGGCGCAGTAAAGCTGCCTTTCATCTGAGTTAATGTGGCAATGGCGTAACTTTCAAAGTAACCCGTGGTATCGCCTGCTGGTTCGCCATGCAAATCAAAATACAAAGGCTCACCATCGGTCTGCCATTGATATTCCATTTTCTCAAACTGCTGCATCGAAAACTTGAATTCGACCCCCCGACCAGCAGGCACGATAACCTCAATGGTATCCGACGCTTGTCTGGTATCTGTCTTTTCGTTCGGTTTAGCGGCCGTTTTCTCATTAGTGTTGGCCAATGCCGTCAGCCCAAGCTTGGCGCCGACACCGGTTGGGTCAACATTGTATTCTGCCGGCAGGATAAAACTTACTAAAGCAAGAACTGCGATAATTAAGGCGATGATGGTCGATTTGAGCAGTGCCGCTGTCGATAATGTCTGTTGCATAATGTTATCTCTTATTCGTCCTGTAAATTCATTTAATTTATAAAATAGCCGGTTAATTGAAAACCCATCAGCATAAAACCGGCACTCATCAATAACGTATTGGTAGCCGTAGAGAATTGCTGAAAAGAATGGTGTTTTCGCCAAAAACTGATGATCAGCAAAATAAACGTCAGCGCCACAAATTGTCCTAACTCGACCCCCAGATTAAAGGCGATAAGATTCGTAAACAAGCCATCTTGCGGCAGTTGAAACTCTTGTAGTTTCGTCGCCAGGCCAAAACCATGAAATAATCCGAAGATCAAAACCGCGGCTTTCGGGTTGGGGGTGTAGCCTAAGGTTCGTTTAAAGCCGCCGAGATTATCAAAGCCCTTATAGACAACAGAAAGGCCAATAATGGCGTCAATGAGATAGGCATTCACTTGTAAATCCCAGAGCACCCCTAACAACAAGGTTAGGCTGTGGCCTAAGGTAAACATGCTGACGTACAGCAGGATGTCTCTGCTTTTGTATAAAAAGAAGATCACCCCCGCTAAAAAAAACAAGTGATCATACCCGGTGACCATATGCTTGGCGCCGATATACATAAACGCGATAAATTGCACACCGCTATTATTCTGTAAAAAATTACGGGTATTTTCATCGACGCCATGAGCCAATGACTCAAAAGATACTAACCCCATGATACATAGGGCTATTGCGACTAAGGGAAGGCGATAAATACTACTGGTCATCGATAACTCCACAGGTGGATGAATGTTTTTATCTTGCTGTTGCAACGGGATGATACAGGCAAAACCGACAAGTTAACATGGTTGACCAAATAATATCGGCAAAGACGGCACGGTTGTTTAACGGCGAATAAAACAGCACAACCGGGTTTTATCAGCGTTGGAACATCACTAAGTCTTTTCGAAAATCCTGGTATATAGAGAACAGTAGCCGTTTGTTGGCATAATCTATATCAGTTAAATTCGCGACAGTTGTGGCCGGTGACGGTAGCTCGATGCTGGAAAGCGCTCGTTTTTCAAGGTCGTAAAGCCATATTTTACTTTGCCCAAATAGCACTAACTGATCCTGCTTAATCATAAACCCCGATGAAAATTCCATATCTGTGGTTGCGGGGGAAATGGTTGACTTGTTGTCTTGATAAACATGCAGGGTCTTGTCCCAGTCGGTGTAATACAGCGATTGGTCGTCATCAAGTTGTGCCCAATGACTAAAACCCTGGTAGATGACTTGATGCGCACCGGTATTGATATCAAATAACACAACTTTTCGTTGTTTTTGTTGCAGCTGTGCCGGGGCTTGCTCAATAATAGACAATAACACTTGTTGTTTATTCACCCATTGATAAACATCAACAACCTTAAATGGCGTTGCGATTGATTGCGCCTGTCCGTCTAAGGTTAATAATTGCAACTTTCCTCTGACCGCCAAGGCCAGCGCCTGGCCATCTAATGACCAGGCGTAGGAGGTAATGCGCGTATTGGCATCAAAGTGACTGAGTTGCCTGAGTTGGTTATGTTGCGAAAACCATATTTGTTGTTCGCCGCTTCGAGTAGAGACGAAACTGATGTTCGTGGTTGCTGGTTGATATTTCGCCTGATAATCTTCCATGGTTGAGTGGTGTATCGTTTGAAGCCCTTGCATCGAAATTTGAGCACGGTCATCTTCTGCCAGATTGTTGGCAGCAAAACTGTACTCGGCAATATCTAAATCGACTCCCCCCATCACCGCAACTATTTTATCGCCGCCGGGATGATACAGCGGATTGTAGATGTCAGAAACCGTTGTTACCGGGTATTCGGTAAACACTCCGGCCATGTCAATTTCAAACAAACTATTTTCAGCAGACGCCAACAGGGTGTCTTTTAACGGGTGCCAGCTTGGATCCCACCATAAATAATCACTATACTCGCCAGGCACCTTTAATGGCACATGCTCAGCCGCGTTAGTGTCGGTGTTAAGCAATACCAAAGCAGTATTTTGCCCTTCGTCATGTACGGTAATGGCCAGTTGTTTATTTCTGCCAGAATAAGTTAGTGCTTGCGGTTTATATGCCTTGTCGGCATACAGCACAGTAACCAGGCCACTATCAATAACCAGAGACTTTACCTCTCCTTGCCGGGCATAAGAGTCAATGAAGGCTATTTCACTGTTACTTAACCAATTAATACCACCAAAGTTATGCTGGTCACATGCCAGTAGTTCACGAGGAATTTGCGGCTCGGTTTTCGCCAACAAGAAGGACACTGCGCTGATGTTACGGCAGCTCTTTATTTGTGGTTGTCCACAGCCACCTAGTTGAGAAAAAGCGAGCTGATTGCCATCGGGAGACCAGGCCGCAGGACCATAAACACCGGCGCTTTTAGTGAGCGGAAATTCACGGTTTTCAATTAAATCTTTCGCCCAAAGCTGGTTCTGGCAAACACCGACAAACCGATTAAAGACCAAATAACGTCCATCGGGTGAAAAATTTGGGTAATACTCTTTTTCATCGGTACTGGTAATGGGGGTAAGGCGGTTAAGGGGTGGCGAAGTTGCTGCTGATGGCAAAAAGTACAGTAGCAGCGCCAACAAACACATGCAGGATAGCAAAATCGCCAGTGGCCATTGAATGTTACGATGCTTATTTTGACTGAGGCTTGACGCCTGTTCAGCCAGATTAGCCTCAGGCCATTGTACTTTAGCAACCAGGCTGTAACCCACTTTAGGGTGAGTGGCGATCATCCTTTGTTGCTTAGCATCATCTGCCAGTGCTTTTCTCAGCTGGCCAATACAACGCTGCACGGCATTAGGGGCTACGACAACATTCGGCCATGCGCCTTCAAGCAGTGCCTCATGAGTGACCACTTCTCCCTGGTTTTTGGCAAGGAGCAACAGCACCTTTAACACTCTGGGTTCAAGCGAGACGATGTCGTCTTTGACAATAACTTGTCCCCGCGACACATCAACCCGAAAGTTACCAACCCAAAAATCACTCATTAATTTTCTTTATCGCCTCATTTTAAAGTAAACAAAAGTCAAAACAGTATACCGACAAAAATTGATGCTTTCAGCGACTTATTCTCGCAAACCGTTGTTATTAAGCACATTTGCAAAATCATCAGCAAACCATCAGTTTTTTATCAGTTAATCTGTAGCGTTTTTTTATCCCGGTTGCGCACAATACAGCCAAAGCTTAGTCAACAGTATGCAAGCAACCATATTGATGACAATTGAGTAACAGCCAACCACACCAATGAAGAGGATACTGTGAAGACACTATTTGCCCCGCTAACGTTAGCAACACTGACTAAAGTCACCGTTAAAAAGTTAACCCGATTAATTACCCACTATACCGTACTGCCCTTGCTGTTGATAAGTCAGTTTGCCTTTGCCAATGAAATTCGCCGTAGTGAAGTGCCGCAAATCACAGTGAATCTGGGTGAAAAAATTGCTTTTCATTCCACCAACCTAGACGAGCAGCGGGAGTTTTACCTGCGTTTGCCCCAAAGTTATGGGCAAAGCAAGCGTAATTATCCGGTGATCTATTTACTCGACGCCAACAATGAAACCTTAACCTATATGGAAAACCTCTATTTTCATGCGGTGACACAAATTGAGCGGTTGATGAAACATGGTGATATTCCCGAAAGTATCATTGTTGGTGTGCCTTTTAACAGCAACCAATGGTTCAGTAACGTTATCAGCAACCCTAAACCTTTCAGCGACTACTTAACCAACGAATTATCCGCCTACGTTACAGATAACTACCGAACCCTGGACAATAGCATTTTGATTGGCCAATCGTATTCCGCCGTTTTCGTGATAAATTCGCTAGCCACCAGCCGCAATAGTTTTAACAGCTACGTAGCGATAGAACCGGTTTTAGCGAGTGGCGAATTAGAAAAAGCCATCGCCAACTACCAGGGCATTTCAGTGCAAGACCGCGACTTACAGATCATCATGGGCGGCGCAATAATGTTGCACGAAGCCATAGAATTTAGTGAAAAGGTAGCGAGTTCAAACACTAAAGGGGTAAATATTAGCATTGAAACCTTCCCATCAGAATCCCATGGCTCAGTCTATTATCCAGGTCTTAACCGTGCTTTGAGAAAACACTTTAAAGACTATCGACAACCCGATAAAGAGCTGATCATCTCGTCTAATGTTGGTCACCAGCAGCTGCTGGACTATTTTGACCAAAGAGCGGCCAAATATCGGGTCGAAACATCTGAAAAAGAATTTCAGTCTGCGGTTTTTGACACTATTTTTTATTACCTTAAGGCCAAAAAATTTGAGCAGGCATTTGCCTTATGGCCAGTCTGGCAATCGCCTTATAAGGTATATAATGCCAACCGTATCATCAGTCACTTCTTGCGTCAAAATGATAAAGCCTCAGCCATTGCGCTGTTACAACAAATGGCTAAGGCGATGCCGACATCCGTCAGCACGTTCGATCGCCTGGCGACGCTTTATCAACAAGACCAACAAACTGAACAAGCAAACAAGTACCGGTTAAAAGTTAAAAAACTTTTGACTGACATTTTCAGTAAACCGCTATCACCGCAACAAGAAGCCAGCTTGAATCGATATGGCTATCGCTTGCTTGGCGAACAAAGAAACCAGCAGGCGTTATCGGTATTTAAGCGCATAACCCAGGCAAATCCAGACTCAATAAACGCCTTTGACAGTTTGGCTGACGCCTATGAAGCCACGGAAAATTATCCGCAAGCGATCAAAGCGATGGAAACAACGATTGCTATTGCGAATCGTAAAGAGAATGTGAATGCCGCAGCAATGCAGCAGAAATTGAATCGTCTCACAAATATTCACAATGACCATAAACGTAAATAACGTTCATCATAACAACAAATATCCAGACCGATTTTCTCATTTTGAAAAAACAGCGTTTTTGCAGTTCATCGACAAAGAACTTATCAGCTATGTGGATAAAAACTATCGTACCAGCAAGGAACGCTCAATACAGAGCTGAAATCACACTTGTACTTTACCATCAGCGAAGGCGAAGGTTCGGTTATTGCCGGCACAGAAAAATTAAATGCACTATTAAGCAGCAAAGCACCAAGTTCACTGCGCTGGCAGTATCGAGTCATTGCGGATGAACAACACCTCACGACTGCCCATGCCACCTTGTACCAGGGATTAAAAGATTACTTCTATGGCTATAAAATGTTCCAAATTGATAGTCTTGACCTATTCCAAAAAGCCGGAGGGCTGATGACTTTGAACAATTTGAATTGTTTATGAAAGAATTTCAATCATCCGAGATGGTAGCCAAGATTAAACTGCATGGCTCCAACTCAAGTGCACAATATTATTTGCAATATAAACACTATGAAAAAGCGATTGAGATATACCAAAAGATGGCCAATGCAAACCCCGACAACGCCAGAATTCAACATGAACTTGGCGATATTTATCTACAATTGAATCAAAAAAAGTACCACCAAAATGTATTATCAAAAGGCCGTTGAGCTAGCTGAAAAATCTAACGATAAAAGACTCATGGATTATCAAAAAGATTTTGCAGCCTTAAATTAATCATTTTAAGGATTTACGGTTGCGTTTCCGCTTTAGCTGTATATACTAACAGTACATAGGTACTGTACAGATACACAGGAATGTTATGCGCCCGCTTACCAACAGACAACAACAAATATTTGATTTAATAAAAGAAAAAATTGCCGAAACCGGTATGCCACCAACACGTGCCGAGATTGCCAGCTTTTTCGGCTTTAAATCCGCCAATGCTGCCGAAGAGCATTTGAAAGCGCTGGCGAAAAAGGGCTTTATTGAAATGCTGCCCGGCACCTCACGCGGTATTCGTTTAGCCGAGGCGCATATTGAAGAAGAAGGCCTGCCCTTAATTGGTCGTGTGGCCGCCGGCGAGCCAATACTGGCGCAAGAGCATGTCGAGGATCATTATAAGATTGATGGCAGCCTGTTCCACCCTGCCGCCGATTACTTATTACGGGTTAATGGTGAGAGTATGAAAGATATTGGTATTTTAGATGGTGACTTACTCGCCGTTCATCAAACCACCGATATTCAAAATGGTCAGGTTGTTGTCGCCAGAGTGGAAGAAGACGTTACGGTGAAGCGTTATAAGCGTGAAGGCAATGTGGTATATCTGCATGCTGAAAACGAAGACTTTTCACCCATTGTGGTGGATTTGGCCAGCCAGCATTTTAATATTGAAGGTATCGCCGTCGGGGTGATCCGCAATGCCGACTGGATGTAACCTTACCTCAATAACAAACCAGGTTGCAAGCCAATAAAGCTGTACAAAAAACAAACTGCCCAGAAGCCAGATTATGTACAATAATCTGGCTTTTTTTATTCCCCTAACACCTTACCCCCGCTGTAACCCATTCAATTTAAGAGCATTTACTCTATCGCAACAGCGCAAAAATAAATTAACGTTTTTATAACAAAGCACTAGACCTTGCTTAAAAATTAAGTAATTCTAGGATAGGAAGTAAACAAAGCCACTGGCTTTGATAAAAAAATATAACGGTAAAATAATAATAAAAAATGCGCTAAATCTACCACTTCCTTCGATGTAGATTTGAGGTACATACGATACCAAGTTGATTAAATATCTGCTCATTTTTAATGGTTAAAACGAATAACTACGGCTTTATAAAATTGATAAGTAGAATAACTACTTACTAAATTTTATGCATTGTATTTATCCGTTTTCCCTCATGAAAAAGTAGATCACATACTTAATCAAATTGGTATGATGCCAATCACTAGCACAGTGTTGGCAGAAAAATAAAAATAATAACGTACGGGAATTAGAGACATCGAGTGAACTCCCACAGGGTTCAGATGTATCTTGTCACTGTTTCTGTATTTTCTAGGCTAATAAAGCAGAGGAGATGTCGGGTGAAAAGACGTAACCTGGGTTGGCTGGTGTTGGGAAGCTTGCTTTCCAGTTCAGCTTGGGCAAAAGATATGCCATTGAACATGACACAAGGGGTGACAGATGTCAGCCAGAGTGTTTACGATTTGCATATGCTGGTAATGTGGATATGTACGGTAATTGGCATCGTAGTATTTGGCGCCATGTTCTGGTCGATGATATTCCATCGCAAATCAAAAGGCGCAAAAGCTGCGACCTTCCATGAAAGCACCAAAGTAGAAATACTCTGGACCGCTATTCCAATTTTAATTCTCATCGGTATGGCCTGGCCTGCTACCACTACCTTGATCAATATGGAAGATAACGCTAATTCCGATATCACCATTCAGGTAACTGGCTCGCAGTGGAAATGGCATTACAAATATTTTGATCAGGGCATAGAGTTTTACAGTGTACTGGCAACGCCGAGTTCACAATTTGATAACCGTGACGGCATCAAAGAAGACAAATGGTCAAATCCAAACTATTTACTCGAAGTCGATAAGCCATTAGTCATCCCGGTTAATCGTAAAGTGCGTTTTTTAATTACCTCTGATGATGTGATCCATTCTTGGTGGGTACCGGCATTTGCGGTGAAACAAGATGCCAACCCGGGCTTTATTAATGAAGCCTGGACCAAAGTCAACGAGGCCGGCATTTACCGCGGCCAATGTGCGGAGCTTTGTGGTAAAGACCACGGCTACATGCCGGTTGTGGTTGACGTGCGCAGTGAAGCCGATTATGAACTTTGGCTTAATGAGCAGAAAATAGCCAAAACCAAAGCCGCCGAAGCAGAGGCGCAATCATTAACCGCTACAATGTCGATGGATGAGTTAATGAGCTTAGGTGAAAATATCTACACCGCTCATTGTGCCGCGTGTCACCAGGCAACGGGCCAGGGCTTGCCACCGGCATTTCCAGCGTTAAAAGGAAGTCCGCTAGCGACGAATGCCGACCAACTTGATGAGCACATCAATGTGGTATTCCACGGCCGTTCAGGAACGGGGATGCAAGGCTATGGCAAACAATTAACCCTGAAAGAACTTGCCGCCGTTATTACTTACGAGCGTAATGCTTGGGGTAACAATACCGGTCAAGCCGTTCAGGCTGCCGATGTAAATGCTACTGCCGCAGGAGCGGCTGGTGCAACGGCTCAGCCAGCGGTCGAAATTAGTGAGTCAGCCCCTACCGATGCCACTCCTGCAGCCGCTGCAGAAGTTGATATGGGTGATTTATCGATGGATGAGTTAATGGCAAAAGGTGAACAGGTTTATGGCACGGCATGTGCTGCTTGTCATCAAGCTAGCGGCGCTGGTATGCCACCAGCATTCCCGGCCCTAAAAGGCAGCCCTGTCGCTTTAGGCGATGTTAATGTTCACATTGACATGGTTGCCAACGGCAAACCAGGTACTGCAATGATGGGCTTTGCTGCACAGTTATCTCCACAGGAGATGGCGGCAGTAATTACATATGAACGCAACGCCTGGGGTAATAACACCGGCGATACCGTGCAAGCCAGCAACGTTGCCAAATAAGGGGGAATGATTATGACAACAGCAACAGACACACTCGATCACCATGACGACGATCATCATGATCATAAAATGACCGGCATCAAGCGCTGGTTATATACCACTAACCATAAAGACATTGGTACTCTGTACCTTTGGTTCTCGTTCATTATGCTACTTACCGGTGGCGCCATGGCGATGGTCATTCGGGCGGAACTATTTCAGCCGGGATTGCAAATTGTAGAACCCGACTTTTTTAACCAAATGACTACAGTACACGGTTTAATCATGGTCTTTGGTGCCATCATGCCAGCCTTTACCGGCCTGGCGAACTGGATGTTGCCGATGATGATTGGTGCGCCAGACATGGCGCTGCCACGGTTAAATAACTGGTCATTCTGGATTTTGCCATTTGCCTTTAGCATCTTATTGGCATCACTGTTTATGGAAAGCGGTGGTCCTAACTTTGGCTGGACCTTCTATGCGCCATTATCTACCACTTACTCCAATGGCAGTACCGCGTTTTTCGTATTCGCCGTACACATTATGGGTATCTCTTCGATTATGGGCGCCATTAATATCGTGGTCACCATCATGAACTTGCGTGCGCCAGGTATGACCTACATGAAGATGCCATTATTTGTATGGACCTTCTTCATCACCGCATACTTATTGATTGCGGTAATGCCGGTGCTTGCCGGTACGGTGACTATGGTATTAACCGATACCTACTTTGGTACCTCATTCTTTAATGCCGCAGGTGGCGGTGACCCGGTCATGTTCCAGCACATTTTCTGGTTCTTCGGTCATCCGGAAGTGTACATCATGATCTTACCGGCGTTTGGTATTGTCTCGACCATCATTCCGGCTTTTGCCCGTAAACAATTGTTTGGCTACAGTTCCATGGTTTATGCCACGTCATCGATTGCGTTCTTATCGTTTATCGTCTGGGCACATCACATGTTTACCACAGGTATGCCATTAGCCGGTGAGTTGTTCTTTATGTACTGCACCATGCTCATTGCCGTGCCTACCGGGGTGAAAGTGTTTAACTGGGTGGCAACGATGTGGCAAGGGTCGATGACGTTTGAAACACCGATGCTGTTCTCTGTCGCCTTTGTGATTTTATTCACCATTGGCGGTTTCTCCGGCCTGATGCTGGCGATGACACCGGTAGATTTCCAGTACCATGACACTTACTTTGTGGTGGCCCATTTCCATTATGTATTGGTTACCGGTTCATTGTTCTCAATTTATGCGGGAGCTTACTACTGGTTGCCTAAATGGACCGGCCATATGTACAGTGAGAAACTAGGTAAATGGCATTTCTGGTGTTCAATTATTTCAGTAAACCTATTGTTCTTCCCAATGCATTTCTTAGGGCTTGCCGGTATGCCACGTCGTATTCCTGACTATGCGCTACAATTTGCTGACTTTAACAAGTGGGTGAGTATTGGTGGTTTCGCCTTTGGTTTATCGCAATTGATTTTCTTAGTGTTGGTGATCAAATGCATTAAAGGTGGCGAAAAAGCGCCAGCGAAACCGTGGGATGGTGCTGAAGGCCTAGAGTGGGAAGTGCCATCGCCGGCGCCGTATCACACCTTCTCAACACCACCAGAAATCAAGTAACAATAGGGAAACACCGTGGATAAAGACAACGCAAAGCCTGTGGATGAGCAAGTGAAAAAAGGGGTTACTAAGTTAGTAGTCACCGTTTTTGCGATGTTCGCCTTTGGTTTTGCGCTGGTACCTTTATACGATGTGTTTTGTGACATTACCGGGTTAAATGGCAAAACCGCAACCACTGCGGCCACCGTAAATGCCGATGGCATTGATACTTCAAGAATCATCAAAGTGCAATTTATCAGCCGTACCGCGCAAGGCGCAGCATGGCAATTTACACCAGAGATGAATTCGATTGAGGTACACCCGGGCGAAATGAAATTTGTAAAATTTTACGCAAAAAATGAATCCGGCAGAGATGGTGTGGCGCAAGCGGTACCTTCGGTGTCTCCTGGCTTGGCGGCAAGTTATTTTCAAAAAATAGAATGTTTTTGTTTTAACCAGCAACCATTAAAAAGTACAGAGGATGTGTGGATGCCACTGCAATTTTATGTGGATATCGACTTACCTGAAGAGATTAATGAGCTAACTTTGTCATATACCTTGTATGACATAACCGATAGCGCAAAATCATGACTCGGTTTCTAAATTAAGCGTAGGGGAAATAATAATGACAACAGAAAAATACGAAAGCTATTATGTTCCAGACCAAAGCCACTGGCCAATTGTCGGCGCAGTCGCATTATTTTTAATTGCCATTGGCGCCGGTAGTTATGTCGCTAATTTAGATACCGGTGAAGGCATTGGCGGCTGGGTATTATTGGCCGGTATCGCCATGGTGATATACATGGTATTTGGTTGGTTCAGCAATGTGATTGATGAATCGATGGCGGGTAAATACAGCGCGCAAATGGACAATTCATTCCGCCAGGGGATGAGCTGGTTTATTTTTTCAGAAGTAATGTTTTTTGCCGCTTTCTTCGGCGCATTACTCTATGCCCGAGTGTTTTCGGTACCTTGGTTAGGCGGTGCCGGTAACAACCTGGAAACCATGCAAGTATTATGGCCCGAGTTTTTAGCGGCCTGGCCGTTAACCAAAACGCCTGATGGCACAACCACAGAAGCCATGGGTTGGGGTGGCTTGCCACTGTATAACACCATATTGTTATTAACGTCATCGTTTACCGCCCACTTTGCCCATGTCGCCTTAGAGCAAAATAAACGCGGTACATTAAAGATTTGGTTAGGCATCACGGTATTATTGGGCTTAGCCTTTTTAGTGTTGCAAGTGGAAGAATACATCCATGCCTACTCGTCAATGGGCTTAACGCTTGCCAGTGGTATCTATGGTAACACCTTCTTCTTATTAACCGGCTTCCATGGCATGCACGTAACGCTGGGAACCATCATGTTAATCGTGATGTTCTGCCGGGTATATAAAGGACACTTTACTCCTGATAATCACTTCGCCTTTCAGGCCGCAAGTTGGTACTGGCACTTTGTTGATGTTGTGTGGGTAATGTTGTTTGTGTTTGTTTACATACTATAAAGCGGTTACAAAGACTGTGCATTAATTGGTGCACAGTCTTTTAGATAGTAGATACAGGGTACAGGGTACAGGCAGCATGTTTGTCCTCTGGCAGATAGTGTCACGAGCTGCGGGCGGTATGTTGTATTCTCGGACTACAGTGTGAATTTTAACGGTGCTTTGAGTAAACGCGGACTGCCAGAAGCTAGTTGCCAGGAGCCTAAAGGAACTAGGAAAAAGGTGCAAGGTGCAAGGTGCAAGCAGGAAGGTTAATCTTCCTGCTGATAATTGCTAGTAGGGTCTTGGATTGGGGCTGATGTACCCGGTTAACAGACCAATGATCAGAATAAGTACAATTAAGCCGGATAACATCACCCGGCGACCGATATATTTAGACATGGGTGGTTTTTCTGGGTCGTTTTTATTCATTAACACCATCGCTCGAAACAAGTTGTAAATCATAATCGCTAATAAGGCGACAATGATAATTTTATACTCCACTGTTTTGCTCCCATTTATTTTTAGTAGTCGTTGTAATGGTTGGCACTGTGCATCATAAAACTTCAAAAACCGATTTGCTTAAATCATATCTCGCTTCATGGCGTTTGCCCTGGGTTATCTTTACCTTGCTGGTATTTTGCGGATTAATCAAGCTCTCTCTGTGGCAATATGATCGCGGCCAGGAAAAACAAACTCGACTAGATAACATCGCGCAATTAAGTCAGCAACAGGCAATGCCATTAAGCGAGCTGTTAACTTCGGCAAAAACCAATAACATTGATAATATTAATGATGTACCGGTACAGCTTAGCGGTAGCTTTAACAACCAGTTTACTTTCTTACTCGATAATCAAACGCATCAAGGTCAGTTAGGCTATCGAGTGCTGCAAGTGTTTCATGACAGCAACTCTAATCAACAGTTATTAGTCAATCTGGGCTGGATTGTTGGCAGCATCGATCGAAATTTTATCCCGTCAGTTGCTGCCATCAAGGGCCGGCAAACCCTCAGTGGCAATGTCAGAATTATTGAGCAAGGTATTGTTTTAGCAGAACAACAATTATCGACGCAATCGTCACCGATTCGCGTTCAACAAATCGACATCGAAAAAATATCGCAATTAATTAACATTCAGCTATTGCCCTTTGTGGTGTTCTTAGATAAAAAAGATACACTGGGTTATGAAAAAAACTGGCAACCGGTAGTAATGCCGCCTGAAAAACACCAGGGTTATGCATTTCAATGGCTAAGTTTAGCCATAGCCTGGTTAAGCCTGATGTGCTGGGCAAGTGTTAAAATTTACCGTAGTCGCGATGGCGCGCTATAGCAAAACAACAGCAAAAAACAACAATAGAAAAATAATAATAGGCAAACTATGACAACCACTCAGCAAAAATCTAGACGCAGTTTATTACTAGTGCTGGCCGCATTCATAATCCCCATCGTATTGGCGAAACTGGCATTGCAATACCAATGGTTCAATTATGGCGTCACCAACCAGGGTGAGCTGTTGACACAGCCGATGACGCTCAACCAAACGGGGATAGAAGCCGAACAAGAGAAACAATGGTTAGTGATATACACCTTGCCAGAAAATTGTGATCAACAATGCCAGCAAACGCTGGTTGGTATTGAGCATACCTATTTAGCCCTAGGTCGTGAAACCCCGAGAGTCACCCCCATTGCCATTAGCGCTTCGCCATTTAATGCCGAACAATTGCAACGTGTGAATAAAAATCACTGGCGTATTATCGACACGCCGATGAATGCAGAAAAGCCGTTAGCCAAAATGCAAATATACATTGCCGATCCACTCGGCAATATTGTCTTAACCTATCAACAACCAACCGATAGCGACGCTATTCCGGCATTTGGTAAGTCGATGTTAAGCGATCTGAAAAAGCTGCTCAAATATTCGAGGATTGGCTAATGCTCAGCTCAAAGAAAAGCATCATTAACAGGCGCAACACCCGCAAGCTGGTGTTTGTTGCCATATTGCTCGCCATTGTCGTAATCACGTTGGGCGCATACACCCGCTTGACCCATGCGGGTCTTGGTTGTCCAGACTGGCCTGGTTGTTACGGTTTTCTCGATGTACCAGAAACGGCAGCCAAGATTGAACAAGCCGAAGCCGCGTTTCCAGAGCGTCCGGTTGAACCAGAAAAAGCCTGGAATGAAATGATCCACCGCTACTTTGCCGGTACCTTAGGTTTGCTTATTGGCTTAATCTTTATTCTCTCGTTCAAACATCGAGATCAGGGCAATCCGTTATTTTTACCCACCTTGTTAGTCGCCACCGTGATATTTCAGGCTGCTCTGGGGATGTGGACGGTCACGATGAAGCTGATGCCGATTGTGGTCATGGGACATCTTCTTGGTGGCTTTGTTACCTTATGCCTATTGTATCTACTCTATTTGCGTTTAACCCCTTATCGGGTGCCTGGCGGCGATTTCAACCTGAAAAAATACCAAAAGCTGACATTGCTTGGGGTAGCAATTTTAACGATACAAATTGCCCTTGGTGGCTGGACATCCAGTAACTATGCGGCTCTGGTGTGTACGCAATTACCCATTTGCCAGGATGGCTGGCTTGAACAACTAACCTTTGCCAATTCGTTTGATCTAATTCCACCAGAGCGTGACACATATGAATTTGGTTTCTTAAACCATGCCGAACGCATCACCATTCATTCGATGCACCGTATCGGCGCTATCATTACTACGCTATATTTGGCCTGGTTAGCGATAAGTGTCTTTATCAATGCGCAATCAGGCTTTTTCAAAAGCAATGCCATGGTAATAGCTTTCATCCTTACCTGTCAGGTTGCCCTTGGAGTGAGCAATATCGTATTCGCTTTACCTTTACCAGTGGCGGTTAGCCATAACGTAGTAGCGGCGTTATTGATGCTGAGCCTTATTACCCTGGCCTACAGCTTGAAGCGCAAAACTTAGGAAATATTATGAGTAAAACATCGGCACAATCATTACCTATACCTGAGCAAGATACAGTGGTTTCCTGGAAAGAATATTATGAAATCACCAAACCTCGAGTCGTTGCGCTGCTGGTGCTAACGGCCTTAGTTGGCATGAGTTTATCGGTACCAGGCGCCATACCCTGGCAAATTTTACTGCCGGCTATGCTCGGCATTGGTATGTTATCTGCTGCGGCGGCGGCGATTAACCATATTGTCGATAAACGCATCGATGCGGTAATGGCCCGTACTCACAATCGGCCACTACCCAATGGCCGCCTAAGTACTCCTAAAGCCATTGCCTTTGCCGCCATGTTATCGATTACTGGCTTTGTCATGCTTTACGTCCTGGTGAATCCGCTTACCGCCTGGTTAACGTTTGCTGGCCTGGTTGGCTACTCGGTGGTCTATACCATGTATCTAAAACGAGCGACGCCACAAAACATTACCATTGGTGGTTTAGCCGGTGCCATTCCGCCATTGCTGGGGTGGACCGCGATGACCAATGAAGTGCATCCACATGCCTTATTGTTAGTGTTATTGGTCTTTGTCTGGACCCCACCGCATTTTTGGGCGTTGGCCATTCATCGCCGCGATGATTATGCGAAAGTGAACATTCCAATGTTGCCGGTAACCCACGGCATCACCTTTACCAAAACCCAAATATTGCTCTACACCATATTATTATTTGTGGTCGGCTTAATGCCGTATTTGGTGGGCATGAGTGGCTGGATTTACTTGATCGGCGCCTGCGTCTTAAACCTGGCATTTTTTGCCTATGCGTGGAAATTAAAGTTCAATCCGGAAAGCGATACGGCGATGAAAACCTTTCGTTTTTCCATCGTCCATTTAATGGTGCTGTTTGTCGTACTCTTAGCCGATCATTATATTCTTCCGAGCGCGATTTAAACCTACAAGGTATTGCATGAACAAACTTCTTATTATCATTCTGGCTGTAGTATCTGCCGCCTTAGGCGCATTTCTTTACCAACAACAGCAAGTGAGTCAACAACCTGAACACGCGCTGTTGTATCAGCAAACCCGAGCAATAAAAAACTTTGAGCTAACCGATCATAACGGCAACCGTTTTGGCAATGAGCAGCTATTAGGTAAATGGACGTTATTTTTCTTTGGCTATACTTCCTGTCCAGATGTGTGCCCGGTGACGTTACAAGAGCTGAATTACATCTACCCGGAGTTAAAACAAATCACCGGGAACAAGATGCAAGTGGCATTAGTAACCGCCGATCCAAAGCGTGATACCGAAGCAAAGCTGAACAGCTATATTCGCTATTTCAATGAAGAATTCTTTGCCCTGCGCGCCGGCCATGAAATGCTATTTCCTTTCGCTCGCAACCTGGGCTTAATGTACGCCTTAACCGAAGACACCAACGAAGCAGAATATTTAGTAAATCACAGCGCCTCAATTGTATTAACTAACCCGAAAGGGCAAATACAGGCAATTTTTAAACCGACACCACAAGATGGCATCGGCGTACCCAGTATTGATTCGGAAATCATGCTCAGTGATTTTAATAAAATTTATCAACTTAAAAACTAAGATGATTTATTCGCCTCTTTGTTAGAGGCGATTTTTGGCTATTATGAATGAATACCCTCGTTGGGCGCTAGGGCCTGTTTGAACAAAATTTGTTCCGCAGAGGTCAACAGTCCCTAGCCTGAAACACCAATAAAGTATCGAAAATGGCATTATTATTGATAAAATAACGTATTTTCTTTGAGCTATCACAAAAGGCACTGGAAACTTTGAGCGTATTATTGATAAAATCAGGAATAATATAAATTCAGTAATAGAGCGATTTAAGATGGGCAGAGCTTACCAAAACCGTAAAGCCGATATGGCAAAAACTGCGGGACAAAAAACCAAGGTTTATTCTAAGTACGGTAAAGAAATTTACGTAGTGGCGAAAAATGGTGGCCTTGACCCGGACGGCAATCTGGCATTACGTCGCTTAATTGAAAAAGCCAAAAAAGATCAGGTACCTACGCACGTAATTGACAAGGCGATAGATAAAGCCAGTGGCGCCGGTGGTGAAAACTACGAGCCGGCACGTTATGAAGGTTTTGGCCCCGGCGGCTGTATGGTCATTGTCGATTGTTTAACCGACAACACCAACCGCACCATCAAAGATGTACGTCAGGCGTTCACTAAAACCAATTCAAAAATTGGTGGCCCGGGTTCGGCCTCATTTATGTTTGATCATCAGGCATTATTTTGTTTCAAAGGCGACGACGAAGACGCGATTTTGGAACTGTTAATGATGGCCGATGTTGATGTTACCGATGTCGAGCTGGAAGACGGCATCATCACCGTGTTTGCTCCCCATACCGAGTTCTTCAAAGTGAAAACCGCTTTAACCGAAGAAATGCCAGACATCAGCTTCGAAATGGAAGAGATCACTTGGGTACCACAAGATTACAAAACCATTTCCGATGAAGACGACATTGCTGCCTTTGAAAAATTCATGGGCATGTTAAACGACAGTGATGATGTACAAAACATTTATCACAATGCTGAAATCGAAAGTTAATTTTTATTTCTCGACAAGCTAAAACATAAACCGGTACTTGTTACCGGTTTTTTATTGCTAAATGTTTATATTGAAAAGTCATAATTTGCAAATTTTGTTCTGTATATAAGTTTATTTCAGCACTGACCTGCCCAAATTAGAATTAATACCGTCCATGGTAATTCTTTATAAGCACTTCCCTGTTACAAACTTAAATCCATCCCTGATAGTTTGCATTCCATCATGAAGTAAAAAAGCTAACGATTTCTCGTTAGCTTTTATTTGGTTGCCTTTACTTTAGTCGCTATCCCAATTGCTAAGCTGCCTATAATACAGGCTCAGGAAATGCGGTTGGGTCTGCGGAATTGGCATCCCAAAGCGCACCAACTCCAATAGGTGACCAGATATCATCAACTCCATTAGGAAAGTTCTTCATGCTTCTTGGGTTGTTGATACCATCAACGGTATAACTGCCACTTCCAATAGCGAATGTTGTTTCAGCAACACCATCACCTAATTGGTCAACAGGGCTACCGTAACCATCATAGAAAGCTGTCCCACTAGAGTCTGATAAATAGCTATTATCAAAGAAAATTGCTGCATTTTGACCACTATAATCAAACTGGACATCAGATTTTTTTACACTTCCTGTATCAGCACCGACAAATTGTTCTAATATTGAAGCATTAACAGAACTATTGGATCTACCATACACTCGACTATTAGAGAAACTACTATCTAATTCACCGTAATTATTCATATAAAAGGAACTAGATGTTGAATATAGATAACTAGCCTTAATAGATCCTTGATTTCGGTTCCACAAAGTATCATTGCCTGTCAAATAATTATGCTCAACAACGCCATAGTTATTCCAACTGGTGCTAGCTGTAATATAACTATTACTTATGGTCCCATAGTTATTACCGTATTGATTGAAACTTAAATCACTGCGGTTTACTGTTGATTGGCTATCAAAATGCCAATTTAATGCCAGTTTGATATTGGCAAAATTAACTTCTGTGTTATAGAGATAAAGTGTACCTGAGCCTGCACCCGAAGATCGTACCGTCACCACTTGTTCTGCTGTGCCTGAAATTACACTATCGTAAAAATACACAGGTGTATCTTTATTAATCATAATTGCAGTGCCAGCATTAACAGTAACATTAGTTAATGAAACTGATTGCGTATAACTGCCTTCATCATTATCAATACTATAACCAACAATATAAACCACACCATCGCTACTCACATTGCTATTATCGATTGATTTACCGGTAATATTGCCCATTAATGGGTGATTAGCTTTATCAAGTGGATCATAGTTGTAGCGCACTTCATCACCATCGTTAATGCCATCGCCATCACTATCGGCCAAATACGGGTCAGTACCATACGTTGACTCATCGGCATCTAATAACCCATCGTTATCGTCATCGAAATCTTCGCTATCGATTAATCCATCCATATCATTGTCTGGGTCAGTTGCAGGATGTGATTCAGCATCTAACGGGTTAAATATAGAGCCGTAGACAGGATCAGATTCCCAATCTTCTTGTAAATCACTGTAACCATCATTGTCGTTATCGTAATCTAGATAATCAGGAATGGTGTCATCATCCCAGTCTGCGAGGTAGAGTTGGTTGCCAGTAATAACAGGATACAGATGGGTATCTTGCTCTTTATCCGGTGCATAGCCCGTTTGTTCCGCAATGGTACTTAGATCAGTATTGCCCCAATAGTTATGTGATATATCAAGATATTTAGCACTTACCGATGATTCAGAATCCAACACATTAAAGCGCATCGTTAAACGTGTGTTATCACCCGTTAATGTAGTATCAGAATTAGTTAATACATTATCAGTTAAACGTAATGAACTTGAGCCAGTTATAGAACTGTCAATTAAAGTTGTGTTTCTAATCGTGGTCGCTCGGTCAATTCTTGCATCAACGAAATAGCTATTTTCTACACTTCCATTTCCGAAGTAAAAACTTGCACCGTTAAAGGTTGAGTTTACGGTATTATTTATTTTAGCTATATAACGTGAAGTTGTTTCAGGGTTACCACTGTACTGATTGAATTTACTAAAAGTAGTATTATCAACTGTTCCAATGCGTGTTGAATTGTTATAAGAACCTGTACCATAGCCGTACTCATTGAACATGCTATTTTTTAACGATTTGATATAAAAGTTTGGTCGAGAATTATAATAACCATTTACGGTGCTATTACTCAAAGATAAAGGCACTAGGTAATTCGGTCGACTCCATATATCAGAATAATCGTAATAAACTTGTAAATAATTAAGTTCTGTATAATTAAACTCACTGGCGGTATTATTGGACGTATCATAAATAATTGCTGACTGATCACCATTTTCACCATCACTATAGTTAGAAATCGGGTCGGTAGATATCTTCACCATCTCTGTTTCTGAACCATAGGCCATAATATTACCTCGCGTCATAATATGGCGTTTGGCGCCATTAAACTCGATTTCTGTACCAGGCATTAAGCTTAATGTAGCACTTTCACGGATCAACATATTTCCGGTGATGATGTATGGCGAGCGCGATTTCAGCCAAATTTCATTAACGGCTATCACACCACCATTTAGTTCAGTAGCGCCAGCATTTTCAATCGATGCAGTTGCTGATACAGAGGCTGTTTGATCACTTTCTAAGGCGTTACCATCTAGCCAGGTGACGCGATAATAAAACTTATCATCGTTCCAAATGCTGTTATCAACAAAATAAGGGGTATCAGTAGTGACTTCAGCAACTTGAGTAAAGATATTGCTATCTTCAGAACGATAAATACGATAAGCCGTAGCTTCAGCTTGTTTTGTCCACACCAAACCAATTTCATTATCACCAGCTGACACATTTAAGCCAGTTAGTGCCGTATTGCCCACTTTCGCCTCAGCGATAATTTCTGTTGCCAGAGTGACACCATCATCGGTAATAATTTTAAAATAAATGGTTTCCCCTTGAGCTGCTGCCAAAGCAATCATATGCTCAAGTGACTCTTCGCTGGTAATAACCAAAGATTGATCTAAATAATTTGGATCAGTGCCATACCAAATCGTCGCCGTTGTTAGCTCATTGGTAGTAAAAGTGATAATTAACTGCCCATCAACGGTTTGTGCCAGTAAATCACTGATTGTCGGTGAAGTACTTATTGCCAAGTCGGTAGAAGCATTAATCGTGGCACTGTTGCCAGCGATATCAACAAAAGTCGCTATTGGGGTTGCGGTAATATCTTCTGCTGATTGAATTAAGTAATCAGTTTCGTACACACCATCATCAGCCAGGCTATCACCATTTAAGCCGTCGTCAAAAAGCGCTAAATCTGTGACTAAACCAGGTATTGTCACCGTTGCCATACCACCAGTTTCGTTAGCGGTTAAGGTTAGATGCAAAATATCATTCATGGTTGTAACATTCGACAGAATCAGACTGGTTAAGTTGACTTGAGTATCCAGGGTGATTGAACTAACCGCAGACGTTAAGGCATTACCACTTGCATCGGTAAAGTCTACCTGCACTGTTTTTTCACCATCTCCAGCCGTTAATGTTAATTCACGACTCGCATTAAATGCCTCCGCGGTTTGAACAACCCCACCTTCGGTAATTTGCATGTTGCTGGCGTTTGCATTGGTAATGGCTAAATTAACATTCGGGTTATTGGTATATAACGCACCATCGTTAATATAAACAAAACTATTACGTACACGAGTTACTGGCAGAGTATATTCAGTTTCTCCGGCAACTAAACTCAGTTCATGGCTAACCGTTTCCCAACTTCCATTTGGATAAGTAATTTCAAAAATGTAATCACCTAACGGTAATGCTTGAAAATCAAATACACCCGCATCGCTTGGGTTAATCGAAGTGATTTGACCGTTTTTACTAGCCGTAATGGTCGCCAGTGTATAGTCATTGCTTTCATCTATGGTTAGTACGCCAGAAACCGTGGCCGTTGCTTGCATTAAATTGATAGTGCCTACGTCGGTATCCAAATGGGCTGTAACCGAATAAGAGCGATTTTTTACTAAGGTTTGAATATGATCTTTACTAAAGCTAATGCCTTGCGGGTAATCACGGGCTGGCAAACGGACAGACCAATTACCTTCGGCATCTGTTACCGTTGATAATGAAGTGTTGATTAACTCAACTTTAACACCAGAGTGATTAACAAAACCCTCTAAGTTAATTTGTCCCGATATAGTACCCATATTCTCTGTGGGATCACTTTCCGGGAAGCTATCAGCATTATTCATATCCCACCAGGCACCTACTCCCTCAGGCGACCAAATGCCATTAGCCTCTAGGTAAGGTTTGAATACCAGATTAGGGAAATTAGGAGTTGAACGCGGATTATTAATACCATCAACAGTGTATGTATTACCTCCAAGTTCAAATACCGTCTCTGCAACGCCATCACCAATTTGATCAACTGGCTCTCCAAAGCCATTGTAAAAAGTGCTACCTGAAAGGTTACTTATATAACTACCATCAAAAAATGCAGCTCTTGTTTCATTGGAATATAACTGAACATCTGAATTTGCTATATTTGCAGCTTGATCTCCACCTAAGCGCTTCATTACAGAATCATTAATGATACCACCCATTTCCATGTAAACGTGGTTACTAGCAAAACTATTTTTAATCTCACCTTGGTTAAATAGTTCATGGTAAATAGATGAAAGATTGATATATGTTTGCTCAATAACACCTGTATTCTGATTCCAAAAAGCACTGTTTCCGGTTATATAACTTTGGCCTATGTATCCATAATTGTGCCAATACGCTTGTGATGATATTAAGCTATTCTTAATCGTTCCATTTACAGTTACATTCCAATGTTTATTAAAACTTAAATCACTTCTATTGATTACTGTAGCCTGATCAATATTGATACCTATCGCCACTTTTATATTGGCATATGCAACCTGACTATTATTAAACTCTATACGACCACTACCAGCTCCAGTAGCCCGTATAGTGATAACATTAGCATCAGTCCCCTCAACCACGCTGCTATTAAAATAAACAGAGGTATCTTTTTCGATCATCAATGCGGCACCAGCATTAACAGTAACGTTATTAAGATTTACTGGCGCAACGTATTCACCACCATCGTACATTGAATCTTTAACGGTATAACCGGCAATATAAACAACTCCTTCGGTATTTACATTACTGTTATCAATGGTTTTACCGCTAATGTTACCCATTAATGGGTAATTGGCTTTATCGAGTGGGTTATATTTAAAGCTGACTTCATTGCCGTCATTAACGCCATCGCCATCACTATCGGCAAGGAATTTATCGGTTAAACGGATTAGCTCGTCACTGTCTAGCAAGCCATCGTTATCGTCATCTAAATCATCGACATCGGCAATGCCATCCATATCATTGTCTTTATCTCCTGCGGGGTATGAATCAGCATCTAAAGGATTGAAGATTTCACCAAATTCAGGATCGGATAACCAGTCTTCTTGCAAGTCACTGTAACCATCATTATCGTTATCGTAATCAATGTAGTCTGGGATGGTATCGTTATCCCAATCGGCAGTGTACAAGGCTCCGGTGGTGATGATGGGATATAAATGGGTGTCTAAAGTTTGATTAGCGGTGTAACTGGTTTGTGCTGTAATGGCAACAAGGTCGGTAGAACCCCAATAGTTATACGATACATCCAACTGTTTAGCACTGACATTAGACTGGGCATCTAACACGCTGTAGTGCATGGTTAAACGGGCATAGTCACCCGACAATGTCACTTGGGTATTCGTTAAAGTGCTGCCATTAATTCGCAATGAATTAGAACCTGTAACCCTCGTATTGGTTAACGTGCTATTTGAGATGCTTGTGGCATACTCAATTTTGGCATCCTTAAATTGGCTGTTATCAATATTGCCATTTTCAAAATAAAAGCTGGCACCGTTAAATTTACTGTTTACGGCACTGTTAATGCGTGCAATATAATTGCTTGTCGTTTCGACTTCACCACTAGAATTGAGTTTATTAAATGTGACATTATCAACGGAATCGACTCTTAATACGTAGTTGCCTGAATATGAACCATAGCCGTATTCGTTAACGACTGAATTTTTGGCGGATTTAATATAAAAGTCTGGCAGGTGATCATTCTTGCCATTTACCGTACTGTTAATAAGTGCCAATGGTGCAGAATAATTTGATCTTTGATAACTCTCACTGTAATCCTGATAGGCTTTTATATAATTGAGTTCAGTAAAATTTAATGCACTGGGTGAGGTGTTGGCAGTATCAAAAATTAATGCACCAGAATAATTTTGGTTGGCACCTTCAAACGCCGACAGTTTTACTAAATTATCGGCTTGGCCCAAGGCGGTAATTTTACCTGAAACATGCATGCTTAAATCGGCTTGGGTAAATGCCACTTCAGTTGCCGGCAATAACAATAATTCAATATCGGTTTTCACCTTCATTTTGGCGCTGATGTTATATGGTGAACGAGATTTTAACCAAACCGTATTTGCGTCAATAACACCACCCGCAATCTCAGTTGGGCCTGCTAAAGTAAGCTCTGGTGTTGCTTCAACGGCTTCTCCATTGTCACTCTCATTACCATCGATATCTTCTGCGGTTACCCGGTATGAATAGGTTGTGCCATTGCTGGCAAGGGCATCAACATAATAACGTTCGCTTATTAATGCATTGGCGTTGATTAAGGTGAAAACATTGCCGCCATCTTCTGAGCGGTAAATTCGATACCCAGCCGCATTTTCGGCAGGATCCCAAATTAACCCAACTTCATCACTACCTGGGTATGCCCCCAACCCTGCAACTGGTGGTGGTGCCAATTTACTTTGCCCTTCAAACTCCGCGTAATTATTCACACTATCATTGGCGGTAATACGGAAATAAGTCATGCTGTTTGGCGACAGGCCATTCAAGGTAATGCTGTGTGTTTTACTTAATGTGGCATTAACGTCTAAACGATTAGATAAGTTCGCTAAATCGCTACCAAAATCAATCACCGTTGTTGCCGGTTCGTCGGTCGCAAAGTTTAAGATCATTTCACCAGATGCAATATTAGAGCTGGTAATTAAGTTTTTAATGGTTGGCGGTGTATTTAACACGATATTAGTGTCTGATTCTAATGACGCAGTATTACCGGAGATATCGGTTACAGTAGCGAGCGCAGCTAAGTTAATGTCTATCGGCGTATCAATATAAAAATCACGCTCGTAAATGCCATCGTTTGCTGTGGTATCACCACCAAAACCATTGTCTAATAAAGGCAACTCTTGCACTAAACCAGGAATGGTTGCGGTAACAGTTGCCCCTAATTCTTGATTTAAACTCAATTGTAAATGTAATAAGTCACCCTTAGTGCTTGCGCCGCTAACGGTAAAATACGCAATATTGAGTTTGGTATCGAGTTTTATTGTGTCACTTACCGATGGCAACTCAACGTTATTGATATCACGAAAACGTACGGTTACGGTTTTGATACCATCGCCCGCCGATAATGTATGCTCGTAAACTTCAGCAAAAGTAAGCCAGTTACTATCATTGATGCCGTCAACGATCCTCATTTCAACGGCATCGGTATTGCCCATGGCAAGACTAACTTGCTGGTCATTGGTATATTCTGCACCTTCATCAATAATGATAAAGCTTTGACGCAATGCGATATCTTCGATAACAAAATTTTCTTGGGTATCATTGAGAGTTACGTTGAATACAACGCTTTCCCAACCGCTATCACTACAAGATATGGTGAACTGGTATTCGCCCAACAACAATGCTTGATTTACGTCACCAGTATCACTAACCGACAGAGCGCCAGAAAATCCAGTGGCATCGCCATTAAGCCCCTCCGCCTGTACGATTAAGCTGCCAGAACAGGTATTTGCCGCACTCACATTAAACGATAAGTTGGCGTTATTTTGGATCAGTTTTACTGGCGCTACCGTAAATTGACCGTTTTCGGTTACTGTAATAGTTTGCACACTGTTTTGCTGGGCAAAATAATCCTTATGGTAGCTAATACCTTCACCATAGTTTCCTACCGGTAAATTAATCGACCATTTACCGGTACTATCAGTAAAGGTTTTAAATTCTGTGCCGGTAAAAACAACTTCTACCCCTGAATGATCAACCCGTTTATTAAGTGAGGCTTGGCCTGTCACGATTCCCGATTGAGGTTCGAGATAAACTATATAACCTAGTTCATTATTTTCTTCAGAAATAACCACGCTAATGGCTTGCGCTTTATAGCCAGCACGCGAAAACTGTAACTGGTAATTGCCAGGTTTAATGGCATAAAATGCGAAAGAACCATCTTCATTACTTTGCTCAGTATAACCTGTACCCGACAAAGTGATTGTTACCCCACTATGATCTGTTTGCTCGGTCCCCAAGCTTATTTGACCACTAAAATTGAATGGGGTTAATAGGATATTCTCGGCTAAAGTTGTAGTTTCGCCCTGATTTATCGCTACATCAATTTGTTGGCTTCCGTAACCAGCGTGGCTAGCAATAAGTGTGTAATTTCCAATGGGATGATTGGTAAAGGTAAACTGGCCAGCAGCATCAGAGGTGGTACTTTGCCCTGTTTCATGAATAACAACATTAACCCCAGCTAAAGGAGAATCATCATTACTGGTTACGGTACCAACTAAAGCACCTTTTAAACTGTTCAGTTTAATTAATTCAAGATTTACCACGGTACCAGTAACTATCTCTACACTTTGAGTGATCGTTTGATAATTAGAATCGGTAAAGTTTAAATTATAGGCACCTGCAGTAAGGTTGTTTATGACAAAAGAACCATCTCTTGCACTCACCGCCTCTTTATCGGTCCCCTCAACCGAAACAATAATTCCGGCGTGGTCCATATCGTGTATTTTATCAGAATACTTAACAAAGCCAGTTAAGCTACCGGTATCTACCGTCCTTCTTGATAACTCAAAGGTTTCAACCATTGCTGTTTGATTACGCAAAATATTAACTGCAGTACTTTTAGCACTGTCAAAATAGTTTGAAACAACAATGAATCGATATCCATCACCTACTGGCAATGCCGGGAACGTAAAGGTGCCACTAGTGTTAGTAATGGTAGAATATACACTGTTGTCTACCGCTCTTGCATAGACTAATACATTAGCAAGATTCTCATTTTCACTGGCTGTGAGTTGCCCTGCAGCGCTACCTTTTTGATTATTTAATTCAATGCTAGATAAGTCGGTAGCCTGTCCTGAAACAATGGAAAAATTTAATTGTTTGCTAACAAAATTATTTTTACTGACAACTAAGGTATATGTGCCCTCTGGTAAACCTGTAAATTCTACGTTGCCAGATATTGGCGTAGTTTGTTCTTCAACAAGCTCCACAACCTTAACAACAGCACCTTCAATAACTTGCCCTGAAGATAAACTCGCCACGGTAATGTTTACCGAACCAGTAGCGGTTTGCTCCTCAGCAGTAATATTTTGCGTTAAGGTTTCACCCGCAGCCACAGATAGCTCTTCAATTTTTACACCGGCATTAGCTGTTTGATCAACCATGACTAAGGAGTAATCAGTACCTGCCGCAATTTCTGCTTGATAATTACCTTCTGCATCGACAGCTAGAACCACAGGGTCGATAATAGGTTGGCTGATTTCAGAATCGTCGCTAACATTGCTTTGAGTTGCGGTTGCGGTAATGGTTGATGGGGCTAAAATTAATGTCGTCGTGTTTTCAGTAACTTTACTAGATAATATGCTACGAGCCCTTAAGGATTTGACTTGCGCAACAACGGCTTGCTCAATATTACCCTTGATGGTGGCTCTATCCGAGAAAACAACAGGCTCTTCAGAAGTATCACTACTGGTAAAACACACTATTGTAGATTGACTAATCTCTTCTACATCTAAAATGCCATTTTCATTGAGATCTAGGCCACTATCTAACTGAATACCACCAGATAAACAAACTTCACCAGGCTGAATTTCACTAGTTACAAGCAAGCTGGTTAAGCCATTGGCTCCATCTTCACCATCGGCACCATTTTGGCCGTTACAAATCAGTTGAGTTGTAGCAACCTCGTCAGAGCTTAAAGTGTTGTCACCATTAAGATCCAGGCCTGTTTCAATTTTGAAGCCGCCAGTAGGGCAATCTTCTCCAGCTGCGATTTCACTCGTTAGAATTAGGCTGGTCAAGCCATCATCACCGTTGCCACCATTATGACCATTACAAATGGACTCGGTTTTTTCCACTTCGCCAGCATCTAAAATGCCATTATTATTTAAATCAACGCCGGTTTCAATTTGGAAACCACCGGTTAAACAAATATCACCTGGCTGAATTTCAGTAGTGGCAAGCAAGCTGCTTAAGCCATCTGTTCCATCTTCACCATTTTGGCCGTTACAAATCAATTGAGTCGTAGCGACCTCGTCAGAACTTAAAGTGCTGTCACCATTAAGATCCAGGCCACTCTCAATTTTGAAGCCGCCAGTAGGACAGTCTTCTCCAGCTGCCATTTCACTTGTCAGAATTAAGTTGGTTAAGCCATCATTACCGTTGCCACCATTTTGACCGTTACAAATGGATTCGGTTTTTTCCACTTCTGCAGCATCTAAAATGCCATCATTATTTAAATCAATGCCAGTTTCGATTTTGAAACCACCGGTTAAACAAACTTCACCGGCAAGAATTTCAGTAGTGGCAATCAAGCTAGTTAAGCCATCTTCACCATCTTTAGCAAAACAGACTGTAGCCGTTTTAGTAATTTCATCAGCATCTAAATTACCATCAGCATTAATATCCATCCCCGCATTGATATTAATTCCGCCGCTGAGGCAAATATCTCCCGCAGGCTCATCAACAATAGTTAATAAACTTGCTGAACCATCTTGGCCGTTTTGACCGTCTTCGCCATTACAGACTGTTCGAGTATTATCAACTTCTGCTTGATCTAAAGTACCATTACCATTTTCATCGATAC
The DNA here is from genome assembly GCF_000764205.1 of Thalassotalea sp. ND16A. Classification (GTDB taxonomy): domain Bacteria; phylum Pseudomonadota; class Gammaproteobacteria; order Enterobacterales; family Alteromonadaceae; genus Thalassotalea_A. Next base: position 20,226 of record NZ_JQDZ01000013.1, on the reverse strand, counting down.
CTGTATGTACTTCAATACCACCGTTTGCGCATATAGGTCCGCTGTTGAGATAAGAATGTTTGATTTCTATCGAATAATTTTTGGGAGGTATAGGGTTATCTGGTTTTTTGGGGGTGGCATCTCCTCCACCACCACCGCCACAAGCAGTTAAAGTAAATAATAAGCAAGCGAATAGGTATTTTGAGAATCTCATATTGAACATTCCATTGTTTAAGAGGGGAGGGTTTTCTAAATTCAAAAACCGCATTTTTATCCATACAATAACTTAACAGACTAATCTTAAAACAATCAACAAATATGTTAATATATTGATTTATATCATATATGTTTTGAGTTAAATCAATTCACTCAAAAATTGAGATTAATGATTCCTTATTTGTTGATTCCATCATTTATTAAACTTCACCCATAAAAATGAACAAAGCCAGTAGTGGCAGCTACTGGCTTTGTTCATTTTAGAGTCTGTTTGCAACTCTCTAATTTCAGTTATCCATTAAGCCGTCATGCCATATTTGGCGAACAACTGTTTTTCTTCCACTTGCAGGTCACAAAATAATTTACTGCCATGAACGCGTTCTATATAGGCAGCAACTTTTGGCCATTTACTGGCATCGCATCTTTGTTGACAATGATGCATCATCAAGAACATTGCACCCACGCATAAATCCGCCAAAGTGAAACTGTCCCCTACCAGAAAATTACTGCTCAACTCATTTTCCAGGTAAGTGCAGATTTCCGGAATTTCGGTAGTGATTGCTTTATCGATATCGGTTTGAATTGGCTCTCGATTGAAAAATTGTTTCGCCAAAATTACTTCTGCAAATAAATGCCCTCCTATCACCTCCACCATTTTGCTGCTGGCATATTCGGCAAACCATAATGCCCGTGCCGCGGCAATATCATCGCTTGGCAGTAGTGCCGGTTGTGGATATGCACGCTCAAGGTAGGCAATGATCACTGCGGAGTCGGTGATAAAGTTATCGTCACTGGCAAATAAAGGGATTTTACCGAGCGGGCTGTTATCAACAAATTCTACTGGTTTATCTTCCATAAACGGAAAAACGGGTATCTGCTGATAATCCAGGCCCTTGAACGCCAGCGCCAAACGCACTTTACGAACATAGGGGGAAAGTTCGACGCCGTACAATGTTAACTTTGCCATGTTATTTTCCTTTGTTAAGAGTATTCGATAAAAATATTGCCTGTTCAGTATAGATTCAGTTTAGTTGGTATACCAAGTGCCATCCTCTTTTGGCACAAACCAGGGTCTTGAGTACCAATAAAAACGGCCAGGTTTTGAAATGCTCGGCGCCGTACAATTACTGCGATTTCGACCCGGTTTAAATTTGGCGTCAAAATTCATGGTAAAACGTTCTCTGCCTTGCCAGCTTATTTCGGCTATGCCCGCACCGGCAATAAAGCACGAGAGCATGTTCGGATAAAAATCAATTAGTTCAATTTCTACGGTTTTATTCGGTTGCTCACCAAACGGCACAATAGTCATCGCCCGCTGGCTTTTTTTAGATACATTGAACGCAACCGAGTTGAGCTTATCTTTTAACGGCCCAAGCCTGTCATAGGGCATAGACGCCGGAAATCTGGGTATTGCGGTTAAATCGGTACTTGCGCCAACCGGGCCTGATTGTTGAGTGAAAACGGCAAAGCCTAGCTGTTCCAGTTTTTGTTGTGCTTGTGGCGTATACTCGCCGTATGGCAGAGCAAAATATTGCCAACTTTGGCCAACTTTATCGGCAATGACCTGCTCAGCGGCTGCTAACTCGTCAAGTTTTTGCTCAAGCCAGGTGGCTGCATCGATACCCTTTGGGGTTTTTATTAAAGAATCGTGACGTAAACCATGGTTGGCAATTAACACGCCATCATCGGCCATTTGTTTGATTTGCGCCCAGTCTAAATAGGCACCGCTGCTCTTTGGCACCGTTTCCGGGTTGATAAATAGGGTATAAGGGTAACCGTATTCGGTTAATAACGGATGGCCGTTGTATAGGATATCGCTATAACCATCATCAAAGGTGATCACTAGGGTTTTATCTTCTAACGGCTGTTTTGCCTTTAAGCTATCTACCATGGTATTTAACGGGATCACTTTAAAACCATTGTCTTTAAAGTATTGCAGGTGCAATTTAAATTGCGCTGGCGTTATCGACGTACTTTTTGGTGTTTTGTCACTAACATGGTGGTAAACCAGCACCACGGTTGCCCTGGCGCTACTGGCAAAGATCAATAATAAAAAGATGAGTATACGAAACGCCATTAAAATACCTAACACAACTGAATCAATCAAAAAGATATAGTGTATTATACTAAGTCGGATAAATATCTGCTCATTTTAATTCACGGCTGAATGAACATAGAATTTATCCGTTTCACATCATGAAAAAGTAGATCACATACTTAATCAAATTGCTATGATAGCCGGTGCCAATTATCATGCGAATTAATAAGGTGTTTTTTTGACACAACATGCATTAACCGAACGCAAAGCGCTATTTGCGTTAGCCATTCCGATGATCCTCTCCAATATCACGGTGCCATTACTGGGCTTAGTGGATACCGGTGTTATTGGTCATTTGCCAGAGGCCTATTATCTGGGAGCCACTGCGGTCGGCTCGATGATTATTACCTTTATCACCTGGTTTTGTGGTTTTTTACGCATGTCTACTTCTGGCTTGTCGGCGCAAGCCTATGGCAGCAGGGATCAACAGCAAATTTTACTGGTGTTAGTGCGTGGCTTACTGGTAGCACTGTTGATCGGCATTATCATTATCCTCTTGCAAGTCCCCTATATTAATTCTGCTCTATGGTTATCGGGGGGCAGTGAACAAGTACAGTTCTTTGCCAGGCAGTACAGTACCATAAGAGTTTGGGGCATACCTGCGGCGCTGGCGAATTTGGTAATACTGGGCTGGTTGTTAGGCATGCACAAAGCCAAATATGCGATGTGGCTATTAATTGTCACCAACCTGGTGAATGTCATTTTAGATCTATTGTTTGTGTTAGTGTTTAACTGGCAGGTGATGGGCGTTGCACTGGCCACTTTAATCGCCGAATATTCCAGCTGCGTATTGGGCTTATATTTAATTAGCAAAACCCTGAACATCAAGCCGAAAGACTTGCTCAATACCCTGGCATCAATAAAGCAGTCGTTACTCGATAAGGCCGACTTAAGCCCATATTTAAAGCTCAATCGAGACATAGTGATCAGAACTTTGTGTTTAGAAATTTGCTTTGTCTTTATCACTTTCCAGGGTGCAAGACTCGGGGATACAGTGGTTGCCGCCAACGCCATTTTGTTGAATTTTCTGTTACTGATCTCCTTTGGACTCGATGGCATTGCCTATGGCGCAGAAGCACGTGTGGGCCGGGCTAAAGGCGCTAAAGACCAGCCTGCGCTGCAACTTGCGGTCGCCATTGCGTTAAAATACAACGTAATATTTGCCCTTATCTACAGCCTGTTTTTCTATCTGTTCGGCTTGCAATTGATCATGGCGCTGACCGACATACCTGAAGTTATCGCCTTTGCCCGGGAATTTTTACCCTGGATCATCGTTCTACCTGTACTTGCCTGTTGGTGTTATTTGTTTGATGGTGTATATATAGGATTAACGCAAGGTGCAACCATGCGAAATTCGATGGTTATTTCCACTTTTGCCTGCTTCTTTCCGTGCTGGTTAGTATTGCAAGGGTTTGGTAATCACGGTTTATGGGCAGCATTTAGTCTGTTCATGGTTGTCCGCGGCTTAACCCTGTATTGGCATTACCAGCGCCACAAAAACAGCTTTTGCTAAACTAATCAACGGGCAAAAATGGACAACCGGATTAATGAAGGAAACTAAGTGCTGACCACCTTATTTGTTGTAATAGCAGCCATGCTTTTTGCGCTATTCATCCTCAGCAAAGTATTAAAATTTCATCGCAATATTGCCGTGTTATTTTTTTGTATGCCAATGCTGATATGCATTTCACCGACCATTACCTTTGTTGGCGGCTTGCTCGCCAGTAAAATTGCACCAGATCCGAGTTTAGCGACTCTACCGTTAACCATCTTAATAATAGGTATTGCCACCTCTACTTTTTTAGTGGCCGGATTGTCGAGAAAGTATGGCCGTAAAATGGCAACCAACTTAGGTTTCGTGCTGGCCTTAACCGGTACGTTGTTAGCCATGTATGCGGCCATTATTGCCCACTTTTACCTATTGTTAGTTGCCGCCTTCTTGCTTGGTGGCAGTTTAGCCTTTGCTCAGCAAATGCGCTTTGCCGCGATTGAAAGTGTCAATAAAGAGCAAGCGGCAAAAGTCCTTTCTGCGCTGATGTTGTCCGGCATTTTTGCCGCCATGATTGGCCCTGAAATCGCCTTCTTAGGCAAAGACTGGATCGATTCACCACATGGCTATGCCGGTTCATTTCTCGCCCTGGCGTTAGTGGTTATCTTGTCTTGGCTAGTGTTTCAACTGTTTAGCAACCCGCAAATGAGTGAAGACAATGTCAATGAAAGCCAAGTTAGGCCGTTAACTGTCATCATCAAACAGCCGATCTTTATTATCGCCTTATTTTCCGCTGCCATTGGTTATGGCTTAATGAGTTTTATCATGACGGCAACGCCATTGAGTATGCACGAAATGAATGGTCATTCATTAGCAGACACCAAATGGGTGATCCAAAGCCACATTGCCGCCATGTTTCTCCCTTCTTTATTTACCGGCATATTGATCAAACGTTTTCACAGTGCCAATGTGTTATTGGTGGGTACCTTGATGTTTGCTGTAGTTGCCGTCATTGCCTTAACTGGCCAGCAAGTGGTGCATTACTGGTGGGCATTAGTGTTGTTGGGTATTGGCTGGAATTTTCTGTTCATTACCGGCACCGTGTTATTGCCCGAAAGTTATCACGCCGGTGAACGCTTTAAAGTACAGGCAGTAAATGATTTTGCCATTTTTGTGGTGCAAGGCTTTGCCTCGCTGTTGGCTGGCTGGATTTTATTCAAAAGCAGCTGGAACGTACTCATGTATAGCAGCATGCCTTTTATTGCCATTATGCTTGTTGTCTGTATTTGGCATTACCGTAATCGCAGTCAAAGTCATTAAACTCATCAATCTGAGTCCAGGTTGACCAAATAACAAAGGATGAACATGCAGTTTCGTAAAATTAAGTTATATCATTACCCCGCCACCCGCAGTGCGCGGGTAAAATGGGTGTTGCATGAAACCATAGGCGATAATTTTGACGTTGAAATTGTGCCTTTATATGAAGGCAAGCAATACAGCGCCGAATATTTGGCAATGAACCCAAATCACAACGTACCTATGCTGGAGATCACTCTGGACAATGGTGACACCACTACTATGTTAGAAAGTGGTGCCATGGTGACCCTATTTGCCGACAGCTTTGGTGACGCAAATCTGGCACCGAAAGCGGATAGCGCAGGTATTGAACGTGCCGATTATTTACAGATGCTGTACTTTGCCAGCTCATGGATGGACATGATGCTTTGGCAAATCCGTATTCATCAAGATATCTTAGCGAAAAACGAGCGCGATGAGAAAACCGTTGAGCGTTATCGTGAAAAGTTTACCACTGAAGTAGAACCACAGCTGATCGACAGATTGAGCAAGCATGATTATATTTGCTCCGAGCAATTTTGTGCCGCCGATATCATCATTACCCACAATATTATGTGGGCGAAAATGTACGGCCTTTGTCAGCATGAGGTGTTTAGCCAATATTTATCAAGGGTGACAAAACGTCCGGCATTTATCAAAGCCTTCAGCGATGCCAAACAGTTCAATTTAAAGCCTGATAAAGACGCCGCGGTGAAAAGTAATTTCTCTGGCTGATCCCTGCAACCCTCCCTATCCACCATGATTTACAAGGAAGTAATGAATGCCACGATCACCGGATGTGATGGCGTGGTCCATGGCCCGGGAGGATAAGCACTTCCTTGTGCCACGCCGCTCCATACTCCATGTATCCACGGCAGATAGGCCAATCCCTGGCCAAAAAAAAAGACATCACCTGGATGTCTTTTTTATTGAATTTCCAATGGTTCTTTTAGTAGTAAGAATGCTCACCACGTTGATGTTCGGTAGCATCGCGAACACCTTTGATTTCACCGCCCATAATGGCGATAAGTTGTTTCTCAACACCATCTTTCACGGTTAAATCAATTTGGCTACAACCATTACAGCCACCGCCGAATTGTAACACCGCATAACCGTCTTCGGTGATTTCCATTAACTGACATTCGCCACCGTGGCCGGCAAGGCTTGGGTTTACTTCCGACTGAATGAAGTAATTCACTCGTTCAAATAACGGTGCATCATCGTTTACTTTGCTTAATTTGGCGTTTGGCGCTTTCAAGGTTAATTGTGAGCCCATTTGGTCGGTAACAAAATCAACTTCGGCGTCCACTAAAAAGCGTTCACTGTCTTTATCCACCAAGCCAGCAAAACCATTAAATTCAATGCGAATGTCGTCAGGTTCTACCGCTTCTGGCGGGCAGTAAGAAACGCCACACTCGGCTTGTGCAGTGCCCGGGTTTACCACAAACACCCGAATAGCAGTGCCTTCGGCTTGTTGCGATAATAACTTAACGAAATGCTCTTGGGCAGTTTCAGAAATTTTGATCATGTTTGTCTCACTTCACACTAACGATTTTGCCGGATAGCAACTTGCTACCTTATCTTTTGTATCTTATGCCTTGTACCTTGTACCTAACATGCCACATACCCGACTAATTTACTCAGGTATGTGGCTATAATACTATTCTCCAAGGCTAAGAGCCAGTTTTGTTATGGTTAAATTTATAACAATTTAAATAAAGCACAGAAAAGTTAGCAAATATACTAGGTAATTGCTTGTTAAGCTGTTAAAAAGGCTATAATTTTATTTCAACAAAAAATTTTACCCACTTTTAAGGAGTCTGTGTTGTTGAACCTGATAAAAGCCTTATTGCTAACCTGGTTAGTTAGCAGTGCCTTTGTACAAGCGGAACCACTAGAGTACTTTTTCCCCGAAAATGGCACTTATCGATCGACCATCCCAACTCCTGAATCAGTATTAGGTTTTAACGTCGGCGACCGGCATGTGCGTCATGACCAGTTAATCAGCTATTTTCAACAACTGGCCGCGGCAAGCGATAATGTCGTCTTGAAAGAGATAGGTTTGAGCAATGAACACCGCAAGCAAGTTATTGCCACTATCAGTAGTGTCAAAAACCTGGAGAACTTAGAACAAATTCTCGCCGACCGACGCACCAACACTAAGCAGGAAGAAGGTGCGCCGGCGGTGATCTGGTTAGGTTACAGTATTCACGGCAATGAAATTTCAGGGGCAAATGCCTCAATTTTGGTGGCCTACCAACTGGCGGCAGCGATCAATAACGACATTAACCGCTTATTAGACAACTTGATCATTGTGATTGAACCTAGCATGAACCCAGATGGTATGGACAGGTTTACCACTTACGCCAATGGCAACCGTAATAAAAGTTACAACAATGACCCGAATCACCGCGAGCATCAATTTCAATGGCCGTCTGGGCGTACCAATCATTACATGTTTGATTTAAATCGTGACTGGTTACCACTCACCCAAATAGAAAGTAGAAATCGGGTGCGTAATTTTCATCACTATAAACCTAATGTGTTAGCCGATTTCCATGAAATGGGCAAAGATAGCAGTTACTTTTTCCAGCCTGGCGTACCGTCGCGCAATAACCCACTAACGCCTGCAAAAAACATTGAGTTAACCGAATTATTTGCCAACTACCATGCCAAAGCGCTAGACAGTGATAACCGCCTGTACTATTCCAAAGAAGGCTTTGATGATTTTTACTACGGCAAAGGCTCAACTTATCCTGATATTAATGGCAGCGTTGGCATTTTATTTGAACAGGCAAGTTCGCGTGGCTACGTGCAACACAGCGATAATGGTGATGTCACCTTAGCTTTTGGCGTAAAAAATCATCTGTTAACCTCGTTTTCGACGCTCACCGCGGCGCTGGAAAACAAACAAAAATTACACCAATTTAGACATGACTTCTACGCCGGCATCAACAAGTTGGCCGGCAAAGAAGATTATGCCGGTTATTTGATCAATGAAGATCATGACAGCCAGCGTTTGCGCGATTTTTTAACCTTACTCGATCGTCATCAAATTGAAAGTTATCCGTTAACCAAAACCTATCGTGGCGAACATCAAAACTATGATCAGGGCAGCAGTTATTTTATTCCGTTAAAACAACAGCAATACCGGTTGATAAAAACCATTTTTGAGCGAGTCACCACATTTAAAGACAATACCTTTTATGATGTCTCTGGCTGGACCTTACCCCTGGCCTACAACATTAAATCGGTACGGGTTGAAACCAGCCGAGGTTTAAGTGTGTCGACATCCCCTTGGCAACCAACCGGAATAGCAGTGGCAAGCCCAACGACAGCGGCATACGCCTATGCGTTTTCCTGGGATAACTATAACGCCCCCAAAATGTTAAATACGCTGTTAAACCAAGGCATAGTGGCAAAGGTCGCCACCAAGGGTTTTTCGCTGAACCAGGGTGAACAGCAACAAGGCTTTGCCGCCGGGAGTATCGTCATTCCACAGGGCTTACAAACCAGCAGCAACTGGTTAGAAACCCTTACCAATATCCAAAAAGACAACGCCATCGAACTGGTTGCTATCAACACCGGGTTATCGATTAAAGGTGTCGATATCGGCAGCCCATCGTTAAGACCATTAAAGCCAATCAAAGCGATGATGATTGCTGGTCACGGGGTATCGCAATACGAAGCCGGCCACATGCTGTATTACCTTGATGACACTTTAGGCATTCCGTTATCCGTTATTGATACGTTTCGCTTAAGCACAGTGGATTTCTCCGCCTACACCCATATCATCATGGTTGATGGCGAGTATAAAAACATGCCCGATGGCACCAGTAAAAAGCTAAAGACCTGGATTGAAGCCGGTGGCACCATTTATGCGCAAAAAGGGGCAACGCGTTATTTAGCCGCAAGAAACTTACTGAATGCCAGCTTCACTTCTAAAAATGAAATTAATCGCTTATTCAATAGCGCCAATTTAACCTATGAGAATAAAGCCGACCTGGCCGCACAAAAGCGCATTGCCGGCACGATATTTTCCACCAATATCGATTTAAGCCATCCGTTAACTTATGGCTATCACGACAAGAAACTGCCGGTATTTAAAAACAGTACGGTGATTATTGAGCAACCTTCCAAACCGTTTGTTACCGTGGCCAGATATGACAGCGAACCACTATTAAGTGGCTATGCGGCGCCAGAAATGACCGATAAGGTTGCCGGCAATGCCGCCATTATTGCCCATAATGTCGGTAACGGCAGAGTGATAGCCAGTACCAATAACTTAGTGTTTCGCGGTTACTGGCAAGGCACCTCGAAAATTGTCGCCAATGCGTTATTCTTCTCCAAAGCATTTAGCGTGAGCACCGAAGACCAATAGTCATACCAGTTCGCGTAATGAAGTGAGCAATTGAGAATGATATAGAAAGCTTTAGAACAACTGAAATTTTGAATAGATCGTTATTCATATCTTTTTGAAATTTCAGGAAGTTATCAAGCTTTATATACATTCCCGAAGGGGAACTCATATGTTGTTTATATGAGTTACTCAATGACCAGATCATTATACGGATTGGTATCAATCATTGGGCAGGGTCAAACAGACACTCAACACGGTAATTTTTTTCACCCCGTGTTGAGTTAACAATTTTGCCATCTCACTCACCGTCGCTCCCGTGGTTAACACATCGTCAACAATGCCAACGTGAGCGGGTAAATGGCACGGTTTCACTAAGCAAAACGCGCCGTGCAAATTTCGCCGTCGTTGAGCGCCACTTTGTCCGACTTGTTGCTCAGTTTTGCTTTGCCTGATGATCAAGCTTTCATCGTATGCACATGGCAAGTGCCGTTCCAGTTCCTTAGCAATCAAGGCGGCCTGATTGTACTGCCGCTCTCTTAACCGCTGTGGGTGAATCGGCACCGGCAATAATAATGTCGGCAATTGCTGTTCTAATTGATGATGTGTGATTTGCGCAACCAGTAGTTTTGCCAATAATTGCCCAATTTCAAAACGCTGTTGGTATTTGAGTTGTTGTACCCAACTGGCAAAGGGCCACTGATAAGGGGCTAAACAAATTAACTGCTGAAAATGAATTTGCGGCAAATGCCGGGCAATTTTAGGGTGATTCAATAAATTTCCTTTTACCAGCGTTAAATTAAAGGTTGCCAGGTCTTGCTGGCAAGTGCGACATAACAGCGAGTGATTATCTGAGGGTTGCAGGCACAAATCGCAAATTTGGATGAATTTTCTCGGCTTTAACAGACATTTAACCAACCACGAGCCAAAATATTGAAAAAAACTACGAATAGTTGAATTGATGATTTCCATTAGCGCCTTCCTTTGCTTAAAATTAATGACTATGTAGTCCAATAATCACAATCATTAATAAGCATGGCAAAACAATTGCAATTTCACACCCAAGGTAGCGGCTTTTCATTGGTATTTCTTCATGGCTGGGGCCTGAACAGTGCCATTTTCACTCCGCTCGCCGAAAAACTGGCCAAGCATTATCGAGTGACCACCATAGATTTACCCGGCTTTGGTCAAAACAGTCAGTTGCAGGTAGATGATTACTCGTTAGATAATATCAGCGCCATGGTGGCGCAATGCCTTGTTACGATTAACCAACCAAGCATTATTATTGGTTGGTCGCTGGGTGGCTTGGTGGCCACCAACATCGCCTTACATTATCCTGAAAACATCAGCGCTTTGGTCACCATTACCAGTTCACCTTTCTTTGTTGAACAACCCAACTGGCCGGGCATAAAGGCCGAACTGTTACAGTCATTCCATCAGCAACTGAGCATAGATGCGCATAAAACCATTGACGCATTCCTGAAAATTCAAGCGATGGGCTCTGAGCATATCCGCCAGGATATCAAGCAAATTAAAGCGTTAATAAAACACTACCCTGAGCCGACAACAACAACCTTAGATCAGTCATTATCACTGTTGGAAACGGTGGATTTGCGCGCCAAGATTTTGGCCTTAACACAGCCGATGCTAAGAATGTACGGTCGACTCGATGCCTTAGTACCGAAAGCGATGATCGGACAAATGGATAAATTGCTGCCAGATAGCGACAGTTATACCTTTCATCGCGCCTCGCACGCTCCCTTTATCAGCCACAGCGATGAATTTTACACCGTGTTAACCGATTGGATTAGTGGTAATATCGATCACTATTGAACAAGGCATTGAAAGTATTGCCTTTATTTTGTCAGCATATGTTCAATATTACGTGTTTGAGCATACACTATAAATGAACACAAAAATGACTCACTTTTCGCCTGGCACTTAATAAAATAGGCAAGTTAGCATTTAACTAAAGAGAAACACAATGGAAGACGCGAGCTGGAAAGCAGAATTAAAGCATTATTTAAGTTATATCGGCGATAACCCAGTTTTGCATGCGGCAGTGATCATTCTGGCGTCGTTAATATTCGCCTGGATCTTAGATAAAGTGATCATGGCCTGGGTGCGTAAATTAACCACCAAAACCAATGCTGACTTTGATGACAAACTGGTTGAATTGCTGCATAAACCGATGTTTTATTCCATTTTGGTGTTTGGTTTGACTATTGCCAGCAGTGTGATCAAGTTACCCGAATCGGTAACCTCAGTATTATTCCCGGCACTGTTTACCTTCTTATTGGTGCTGTGGACATTATTTGGTTTGCGCATTACCAAAATTATCTTAAAACGCATGGCAATAAACGAAAAGCATTTTCACTTATTGCACAATCAAACCTTGCCACTGTTTGAAAATTTGGCGTTAATTTTAATTCTCGCGCTGTCGGTATACTACATATTCTCCTCTTGGGATATCGATATGTCGGCCTGGCTGGCCTCTGCCGGTATTGTCGGTATCGCCGTGGGTTTTGCCGCCAAAGATACCCTGGCCAATCTATTTTCCGGGGTGTTTATTATGGCCGATGCGCCCTATAAAATTGGCGATTACATCGTGCTAGAAACGGCCGAACGCGGCGAAGTGACTCATATAGGCTTGCGCAGCACACGTATTCTTACCCGCGACAATATTGAAGTTACCGTACCAAACTCGGTAATGGGCAATACCAAAGTGATCAACGAATCGGGTGGCCCAAGCACTAAGTATCGAATTCGGGCACAAGTTGGCGCAGCCTATGGCACCGACATCGATTTGGTTGAAAAAGTATTGCTGGAAGTGGCGCACAACAATGAAGCTATTTGTTCTTACCCTGACCCTGTGGTGCGCTTTCGTACCTTTGGCGGCTCAAGTTTAGATTTTGAACTGATGGGCTGGATCACCGAACCGGCCTTACGCGGTCGAATTTTACATCAGCTAAATAGCGCAATTTATAAGAAATTCGCCGACCACAATATTGAGATCCCTTACGCCAAACAAGATGTCTACATTAAAGAATTTCCCGCAACAATGTCACCACCGGCGGCAAACATTGACGATGATGGCAAGTTAAACCTTGCCCAAGATAAATCGGCCGGGTAAGCGCGAATGGTAACCTGGCCAGCGCTAATAAAACACGACGGTGAAGACGAGCTCATTTATATTGAGTCACAAACGCAGTGGCAAAATGATGAAGAGATGTTGCTGTATATCTTCACCGAACGTGACGTGTTAATTGATGCCAGCGGTAAAGTCTTTTCGTTATCGGTGCTACAACAAAATATCAATGCGGAGCAACACCTGGCGATAGCCAGTGTCGATAATATATTGGAATTGGTACGCGCCCATGCGGCCATTAGCCAGCAATGTTGTATTGAAAAAATTTTTTGTCAAACCACGGCGCAAGCGATTGAACTAGTGAAAGAGTTAGCTGACTAATAAATCAGCAAGTGTTAACATAGCACCGACAAACAAAAACGGTTTATTTAAACGCTTCCATCGAAGTATTCGCAGTAAGGCATGCTCAAAAATGAAGTTTATCGCAGTATTATTTTTTGCATTTTTATGCCTGGTTTTATTCATGACCAATACTGGTCAGCATAGCTTTGTGCTGGATATTAGACACGCAATTCCTAATGGCGATAAAGTTGGTCATATTTGTATGTATGGCAGCTTAGCTTTTTTTGCCAACTTTGCCTTTCGCTTCAGGACTTTTAAGTTCAGATCATTAATAGGTAAAGTGTTCAGCCAATACGGTACCGCGTTGGTATTACTGTTTAGTACCATGGAAGAGTTCAGCCAAATGTTCATCGCCACCAGAACCTTCAGCCTTTACGATATGGCGGCAAACTTAACCGGCATCACGGTGTTTACCCTGTTCTCCCTTTACCTGGGAAAATACAGCAGCCGTTACAACCAACGATTATTAGTTAGGTCTTAGTCCTAATTCCTAATTCCTAATTCCTAATTCCTAATTCCTAATTCCTGGCCATCATAAAACAAAAAAGGCCGTAACAACAAAAGCTGCACGACCCCTTTATAGAACTTTCTAACTTTCTAACTGACATTAGATCCCGTATTGCTCGCGATAGGCTTTCACACTTTCTAAATGCTGCTGCATTTCTGGCTTGTCGGCTAAGTAAGTAATCACATCGCCTAAGCTAACTATAGCAATTACCGCGGTATTAAAGTCACGTTCAACTTCTTGAATCGCCGATAATTCACCCTGGCCTTTTTCCTGACGGTCCAGTGCAATTAATACCCCAGACAGCTCAGCGCCATGCGCCTTGATGATTTCCATCGACTCACGAATGGCTGTACCTGCGGTGATCACATCGTCCACCAGCATGATTTTACCTTCAAGCGCTGAACCAACCAGTGAACCACCTTCACCATGAGTTTTTGCTTCTTTACGGTTAAAACAATATGGCATATCCATATCGTAATGATCTGCCAATGCTACGGCTGTGGTAGTCGCAATTGGAATACCTTTATACGCCGGGCCAAACAGTAAATCAAAGTCGATATCAGAGTCAGCCAATGCCGCCGCATAAAAACGACCTAAACGAGCCAGATCTCTGCCGGTATTGAACAAGCCAGCATTAAAAAAGTAAGGGCTGGTACGGCCAGACTTTAAGGTAAACTCACCAAACCTTAATACTTGTTTCGCTAGGGCAAATTCAATAAATTCGCGTTGATAATCTTTCATTATACTTTCCTATAAACTTTGTCTTGAATGCTTAGCTTAACGCCGCTTTTTGCGCATCAAACAATTCATTAATACCAGCTTTGGCCAATTGCATCATGTCTTGCATTTCTTCAAAACTAAATGGCGCTTCTTCGGCAGTACCCTGCACTTCAATCAGTTTGCCGGTATCTGTCATGACTACATTCATGTCAGTTTCAGCAGCGCTGTCTTCCGGGTAATCTAAATCGGCAACTGGCGTACCTTGATAAATTCCCACCGATACGGCAGCAATCATATGTTTAAGCGGGTTAGTTTTTAACGCGCCTTTGGCACGCAAATAATCTAACGCGTCGACTAATGCCACACAAGCACCGGTAATAGAGGCAGTACGAGTACCACCATCGGCCTGGATCACATCACAATCAACAACGATAGTGTTTTCACCCAGCGCAGATAAGTCAACCGCAGCACGTAAGGCACGAGCTATTAACCGTGAAATTTCTAAGGTTCGGCCACTTTGCTTGCCACTAGCCGCTTCACGACGCATGCGAGTATGAGTTGAGCGCGGTAACATTCCGTATTCGGCAGTGATCCATCCTTTGCCCTGGCCTTTTAAAAAGCGTGGTACACCTTCTTCGGCACTAGCGGTACAAATTACTTTGGTATCGCCAAATTCAATTAACACTGAACCTTCAGCGTGAGCGGTGAATTGACGGGTAATGGTTACTGGGCGTATTTGACCAGCAGTTCTGCCACTTGGACGCATAGACATTCCTAAATATTGAGATAATTGGGATTTATTAATTGCTGCGCATTATAAAGGCTTATCGGCAATTTTTATAGCTGTTTTCTTGTTCAGTACACCTAAGTAAGTGAACACAGCTGATGAAACTAAATGAAATATAGTTAATACTAACAAGGTCATGTTTGATAAGTATTAATTGAGTTAAGAAAAGTTACGATGAAAATATCTATTGTGGCCTGGTTAAATACCCTGCTGTTATCGCTATTATTGGCCAGCAGCCTCGCTTTTGCCGGCAACGACCTGCCGTTATACAGCAAAATTTACGACGAGCAACGGGACCCTTTTAAAGACGCAGCAGCGGCAATCACCTTAGCCAAGCAAACCAACCGCAATGTATTAATCGAAATTGGCGGTAACTGGTGTACCTGGTGCCACAAAATTGATGCGTTTTTGGCGAAAAACCCGGATGTGTATCAACAATTGCATGCCAATTTTGTGTTGTTAAAAGTCAGTGTCAGTGACAGCAATGAAAACAGCGATTTTATGAAAAGCTTACCGCCGGTATTGGGTTACCCGCACATGTATGTAGCCACCGGCAAAGGCAAAATGATCTTATCAAAAGATACCGCCGAGTTTTTAAATAGCGGTGATAGAGCGGGTACCTATTCCAGAACCGCCTGGTTAGAATTTATTGCGCTGTGGGCCGCCAAGAACAATGCGCAAAACCTCGCCATAAAAGATGAAATAACCGGCAACTCTGCTAACAGCAATACCAGCACCAATACCAGCAAAGAACAGGGATAGTTATGGATTCGTTTTTCGATCAAGATTACCGCACACCGCAATGTTTACAGCAACGTCTGTCGCGCCGAAACTTTCTCAAATCGGCCGCCATGGCGAGCGCCTTAACCACAGTGCCGCTGGCAACTTTTGCCAGCATTGAAGTTGCCGATGTAACGCAAGAGCCATGGTTAACGTTAAATGCCACGCTAGAGCACTTGCTGCCAAGCTCCAAGACAGGGCCAGGCGCAAAAGAACTGCAAGCCATTCATTATCTGTATAACGTGATCAAACAATACCCCATTGACCAGGATGAAAAAGAATTTATCACCAACGGTGTCGGTTGGCTCAACGGTTATACCAACAAACAATTTCAACAACCGTTCGCGCAATTAAGCACAAGTGATAAAGAATCGTCATTACGCGCCATCAGTCAGTCGCGTGCCGGTGAAAATTGGCTCAGTACCTTATTAAGCTATTTGTTTGAAGCCATGCTGGCGCCACCGGCCTACGGCGGCAACCCCAAAGGCATTGGCTGGCAATGGCTTAAACATAAACCCGGCTTCCCACTGCCCAAAGAAGGCAAACGCTATTATGAACTGCCCGCGTATGCAGCAAAAGAGGCACAACCCATCAGCATCAAAAATATCGATGACAACCTTGCTAGCGGTTCCGCTACCACTAAACCGCCAGGGAAAGCACTGTAATGCCTAGAGAAAATGACAAAGTTATAAAAAACAACGAAGAAAAGTTGAAAAACTTTAACCCCAACGACACCATTCGCAAACACCCGCCCAAATACGATGTTTGCATAGTTGGCAGTGGCGCAGGGGCATCACCTGTGGCCTATACCTTAGCGAAAGCCGGTGCAAAAGTACTAGTGCTAGAGAAAGGCCCGTGGCTCACCGAGGAAGATTTTTATAAAGACGAAATGGCCTGTTGTCGCCGCACTACTTATTCGCCCGAGCTCAAAGACGAACAACACGTCATTGAAGAAGAATATGAAACCGATGAAGGTAAAAGTTACTGGCAAGGCGAAGCCACCAGTGAATCGGGCTGGGATTTTTGGAACGGCAACATGGTGGGTGGCTCGTCAAATTTAATGAGTGGCTATTTCCACCGGTTAAAGCCGATGGATTTTCGCTTGAAATCCGAATTTGGCGAGATCAAAGGCGCCAACATTGCCGACTGGCCGATCAGTTACGAGGAGCTAGAGCCGTATTATGACAAAGTCGATAATGAAGTAGGCGTATCTGGCAAAGTGGTACAGCACCCTTACTTAGAGCCACACAAAAGCGACTACCCTTTCCCGCCTACGGCTGAGCACCCTATTTCGGCCTGGATAGACAAAGCCGCAAGCGATATTGGTTATCACTCGTTTCCGGTGCCAAGGGCGGTGTTATCACAACCTGCCATGGGCCGACAAAGCTGTGAGTATTCCGGTTACTGTTCCAGTTATGGTTGCTCATCGGGCGCCAAAGGCAGTGGTCGAGCGGCACTGTTAAACCATGCGGTTGCATCGGGCAATTGCACCATAAAACCACACGCCAAAGTGTATAAAATAGAATCGGATGACCAAGGCGAAGTGAGCGGCATTTGGTATTACGACAAACAAAACCGCAAACACCGAGTGCAGGCAAAAATTTTCGTCATCGCTTGTCAGGCGATTGAAACGTCAAGATTGTTACTGGCCTCAACCGGGCCAAAGCATCCGCAAGGATTAGCCAATAATCAAGATCAGGTAGGCAAGAATGTGATCTTTTCCGCCGGCGGCAATGGCCAGGGCGATTTTTTGTTTGAGCAATTAAGCGACGAACAAGAACAACAACTTCGGGTTGTCGGCCCGTTTATCAACCGCGCCCTGCAAGACTGGTACAAAATAGACGACAAAAGCTTTGGCAAACCGGCCAAAGGCGGCACCATAGATTTTCTCTTTCATCAAAACGCGATCGCCAAAGCCAGCGGTGAAAAGTGGGACAGCGACGACAATTTAGTCTGGGGCGAACAGTTAAAAACGAATTTGCAGTACGCCTTTAATTTTGGCAAAACCCTGCGCTTTGAAGTGTTCAACGACTGGCTGCCAACCGACGATTGTTTTGTCAGTTTAGACACCGATACAACGGATAAATGGGGCGACCCGGTGGCGAAAGTGAGAATTGGCGCCCACCAGCACGATTTAAAAGTCGGCGAGTATTTAACCGAAAAAGCAGAAACGCTATTAACAGCCATGGGCGCCACCAATGTCAGTTCCTCGGTGAGTTCATACCCTCCCGCCAACCTACAAGCTGGCGGTTGTCGCTTCGGTGATGATCCGAAAACTTCCGTGTTAGACAGAAACTGCAAAGCCCATGATGTCGATAACCTATACGTGACCGATGGCTCGTTTATGCCCACTGGCGGCAGTGTGCCTTATACATATACCATCTACGCCAATTCGTTTCGAGTTGCCGATAAAATCAAGCAACGGTTAGAACTCGCTTAAATTTCCTCAACTTTAGATACAATACCGCTCATTAAGCAATTGATGAGCGGTTTCTTACCTTTCTCTCTGTCACACATTGCCCGTTCCCCATCTGTAGTGCATAATTCTGTTACCAATTGGCACCATACAATTTAAACAGTGCTGATTGCCTTATTTAATCGATTTAATATCAAACTACAGGTAATTATTATGATCCATAGCATGACTGCTTTCGCCCGCATCGAGGTGAAAGGTGACTGGGGTAACGCCGTTTGGGAAATCCGCTCGGTAAACCAACGCTTTCTTGAAACCTATTTTCGCATGCCAGAGCAATTTCGTGGCTTAGAGCCGGTATTGCGTGAGCGTTTTCGCAAGCAATTAAACCGCGGTAAAGTAGAATGTAACCTGCGCTTTAACGCCAACCCGGCCGCCAAAAGCAACTTAACCATCAATCAAAAACTCGCCGAGCAACTGATCGAAAGTGCCAACTGGGTGATCAACAAAGCAGGTGACGGCAAACTTAGCCCGGTTGATATTATGAAATGGCCTGGCGTAATGGAAGCAGAAGAAGCCGACATGGATACCGTATCGGCAGAACTGTTAGCCGGTTTTGATCAAGCATTAAAAGACTTTAAAGCCGCCCGTGCCAGCGAAGGTGCGAACATGGCCGAAGTAATCCAGCAACGCCTGGATGGTATTACCGCGCAAGCCGAAGCCGTAAAAGCACACATGCCAGAAATCATTTTGTGGCAACGTGAACGCATTATTGAAAAATTTATAGACGCCGGCATCGACCCAGATTCGACTCGCCTTGAACAAGAACTGGTATTACTGGCACAAAAAATGGACGTAGATGAAGAAATTGATCGCCTGTTCAGCCACGTAAAAGAAACCAACAAGACCTTGAAAAAAGGTGGCCCACAAGGCCGCAGATTAGATTTCATGATGCAAGAATTTAACCGTGAAGCGAACACCTTAGGTTCAAAATCTATCAACACCGACATCACTGCTGCCGCAGTTGAACTTAAGGTGTTAATTGAGCAGATGCGTGAGCAGATCCAAAATATTGAGTAGTGTTTCACCAGTTAAAATGATCAATAAAACCGCTAACTTAGCGGTTTTATTTCTATTGGTTTTCGATATGATTTCTTTTGTTCAAAAAAGTAGTGACATAAAGGGCCTGTCATTAATTTTATAGCTTACTCATTTGATCTATTTCCATAGTTATATGTCACCACGTTACAACTAACCTATTGAAACTGTAACCAAATGAACGACAAACAGATAAATTATTAATTAAACTTGGTGAACATGGCAGGTATGTAATAGGTAATGGATTGAATTTACGGATTGCCAATCAAAGTATTGTAACAACCTCTACTTAGGTGGCCAAATTTGTTATACCACTACAACCACTCTGAGCAAGCAATGCTAGGTGATTTCACTAAGGCATTAATGGATGCAATTAAGGACAGTGGTGAAGCTCACGAAAATCAGATGATGCAGCTATTATCTAATCCCGATAAAGCTACTGGCTTTTCGAGGTTGGTGTTTGGTTTGTTGAAGTTGGCTGATAGCTAAATTTTGGATAAACAGCTAGCCCCGAACAATTATAGAAATTAGGAAAGATTATTAAGAAGTCAGTTTGGTTAAAAATATCATAATGATAGTCTATCAAAGTGTTAAAAAATTTCGGTTTATATTCTGAATAAAAAAAGTTAAAAGGCTGAATGGACAAACCTTGTAATAAAATTATTAGACATCATATATTTATGTATGCTTTATTTTTTATAATTAGATAGGAATTTACGAATGAATCAGTGTGGTATTTTAAAGGAGGTTGAAAGTAAGTTTGGAGTTAAAGCATCAACTTATCTTAAAAATAAGCATCAAGGAGGTAAGAACAATGAAAAAGGAGCAGTGACCTGGTCAACTAATTTCACACACCCCAGTTAAGCAACCAATTTCAAATCAAATCCTAAACTATCATTGCCAGCTTCAAAGTTATTTGGACTTTTATAATCCAGATAAGAATGTAATCTGTGGCT